>NZ_JAQITA010000005.1 GCF_028618575.1 Bartonella sp. ML70XJBT.G
ACAGATGAAGTTAGTTCTTGATGATGCGAAGAAATATACGGATGATCGTGTGACTGATTTAGTAAACAATGGGGTTAATGAATCCAAAGCCTACACGGATATGAAGTTTGAGACGTTAAATTATGCAATTGAGGATGTTCGCAAAGAAGCAAGACAAGCAGCTGCTATTGGTTTGGCTGTCTCTAATTTGCGTTACTATGATATACCAGGATCTTTAAGTGTTTCATTTGGTACGGGTGTATGGCGTAGCCAATCGGCATTCGCTATCGGTGCTGGTTATACATCTGAAGATGGGAATATTCGTTCTAACGTATCTGTCACGAGTGCTGGAGGTCACTGGGGTATAGGCGCAGGAATTACTCTGAGGCTGAGATGATTATGAAAAAAATGAATATTATGATAAAAAAACAAAATATTTTTGTGAAGATCTTGTTCGTTCTTGCCTTATTAGGCAAGGGCGAAAGTTTTGCTAACGAGAAAAATAATACCTATACAGTGCAACCACCACATTTATCTATTCCTAAGGGAGAAGCTGGTGAAACACGCCGAATTATTATGCAGTTTTTTCATTGGACTTTGATTTGTGATGAAAAACAGGATGAAAAACAAAAGCTTAAGCGAGGCATATGCAATGTGACGCAGACAGTTCATGATCAAGAGGATAATACTATATTTAGTTGGTCTCTTGTTTCTACGAAAAATGGTCAACCAGTAATGCTCTTTCGAACATTGCCAAATGCTGATAAAAATGTTCCTATCCAAATTTTTGTGGAGGGCGTTAAAAAGCCTATTCTTATTCAGTATACGCAGTGTAATGAAACAGTCTGCTTAGCACAATCGCTTGTAGGATCAGTTCTTAGTAAACAAATAGAGCAAGATAAAAAAGTGCGGATTTCCTATAAGGTAAAAGAAGGAAAGGTATTTTCTTTTGTTGTGCCATTTAAAGGGTTAAGTGCAGCACTTAATTCTCTACAACGATAGGGGACATAGAGAGTATTTCCAGAGTTTTTTTTGCAAATTATTGCGTTGTATTTCAGATGTAGCTGCAAATTCAAATTTAAATGAAGAGTCATGAGTAAAAAGTTCTACACGATATGATATAGAGGTGACTTCAAACAAGAATGCATTTTACAGCTTTATAATCACAATCAGGTCACTATATGTAACGGAAAAATGAAGTTAAAGTTTTTCTATAAAATTTATAGAGTTACTAACGTTAGTCATTAACAGTAAAAATCATTAAAATAGCTATTTTTTAAGAGACAGAATACGATTTCCTCGAACAAGAAAGAAATGTGTGCATTTATTTCTGTAACAGTTCTTCCTGATTTTATAATGACATTATTTGACATCAATAACTTCCCATTGAAATGCTATAATCAGTTTGGGGTAATGGCAGAAGAGATAAGTCATTTTACAAAATGTAATTACAATGACAATATTGTGATCTCATGAGAACAAAGAAAAGGTAGTGGTTAAGAGATGTTCTAAAATGATAAATTGAACTATCTAAAATAAAGACGTATTCCAAGTAAATGATATAAAGGATGGTTAGAATATTATAAAATTAAGATTAAATACGTCATTTATATTATAAAGTTCATAAAAAATTATAGATCTGCGCTAAGAATAAAAAAAAATATTGCAACATCTGAATGATGCTAGCGTAGAAAGCTTTATGATAGAAAAATAGGTAATGTTTGCTTGATATTTGTCATTTAATACCGCATTGTTATTTTAGCTTTATGAATGAGCAGAAGAGTTCTCGCGTTTATTATTGGGGGAAAACGCTTAAAGGATAGGAAAAATGCCCCCATTAGATTATGGTTCAAAAGAGTCAAAGCGAGAAAGAGTGTATGATACGAAAGCAAATCAATTATCTGATAAGCGTGAGTGTAACAAAAAAAACTGTTCTACAGTATTACAGATAGAGAGGGATTCTATTTCGGTTGATATAGAGAAACAACAGCGAAAAAGACACGGTAAACAGAAACGGGTATTTATTCAATCAAATAAAGTTTTTGAATTGCATGGTCGGGAAATTGTAGGCGTAAAAAAAACAAAACGCATCAAATCCCCATTTCTTTCACATTTTTCTCAACCACAATCTCCACCTCTTTATGCGGCACTTGATTTAGGAACGAATAATTGCCGGCTTCTTATTGCCTCTCCTAGTAAACCTGGATATTTTCGCGTTGTTGATGCTTTTTCACGTATTGTACGATTGGGAGAAGGGTTAGTAAATAACGGCTTTCTGAATACACAAGCGATGGATCGGACAATTGAAGCATTAAAGATTTGTCATTTCAAGTTAAAGCAAAAACGTATTAAGCGTTATCGTTTAATTGCAACGGAAGCTTGTCGTTCAGCGAAAAATGGTGAACATTTTATTCAACGTGTTTTGGATGAAACTGGTCTTGAATTGGAAATTGTTGATAGGGAGACAGAAGCACGTTTTGCTGTTTCAGGGTGTGGTACGCTCGTTGAGCCGAATACTGATGCGATTGTACTTTTTGATATTGGGGGAGGATCATCAGAAATTGTGCTCCTTGATGTTTCTAAGAAGCGTTCTTTACGTTTAACGGAACAGATTACTGCGTGGACTTCACTTCCTGTTGGTGTTGTCACGCTTGCTGAGCGTTTTGGGGGAAATCATGTGAGTTTAGATAATTTTGAAAAGATGAAAAGTTATGTACGGAGTTTTCTCAATAATTTTTCAGAACGTCATAAATTAGGTGCTTTGGCTAAAAGTTCAAAGTTTCATCTTTTGGGAACTTCTGGAACGATTACGACTTTAGCAGGCATACATCTTAATTTAGAGCGTTATGATCGGAAGCAAATTGATGGCATTTGGATGAATGATGCAGACATTACTCTTATGATGCAACGTTTATTATCATGGGATATGAAAAAACGCGTGACTAATCCTTGTATTGGAAGAGGTAGAGCAGATTTAATTTTAGCTGGTTGTGCAATTCTAGACGTTATTAGAGAAGTTTGGCCCAGTCAACGATTAAGAGTTGCTGATCGTGGATTGAGAGAAGGAATTTTGATAGAGTTAATGTTACGCGATGGTGTATGGTGTCGTCATAGGAAGGGAAAAAGCTTCAAACGCTAAGGCAGTTATTAGAGTCATAGAGAGAATAAATAACAATGAAAAAGACGATAAAGACACCAACTGGCGGATATGGTGGTTCAGGATCACATGAACTATATCAACGTGTAAAGAAGAAAGCAGGGACCATTAAAGCATCATCACGAAGATGGTTAGAGAGACATCTGAATGATCCTTATGTTCATCAGTCGAAAGTGGATGGTTATCGTTCGCGTGCAGCGTATAAGTTAATCGAAATAAATGAACGCTATAAGTTTCTCAAAAAAGGTCAAAAAATTATTGATTTAGGAGCAGCACCGGGGGGATGGTGTCAGGTGGCAAAGCGTATTGTAGGGTCAAGTGATCAAAAACCTAATGTAGTTGGTATTGATTATTTGCCTGTTGAGCCATTACCTGGAGTTGTGATGTTGGAAATGGATTTTTTGCATGCAGATGCACCAGAGAAATTAATAAGTGCTTTAGGAACGAAGCCAGATGTGGTACTTTCTGATATGGCTGCACCAACAACAGGTCATCGTCAGACAGATCATTTAAGAACAATTTATTTATGTGAGGTTGCTGCTGATTTTGCTTTGTCAGTGCTCAAGCCTGGAGGGCATTTTTTAGCAAAGGCTTTTCAAGGGGGAGCAGAAAACACCCTTCTCACAACATTGAAACAGAATTTTAAAACAGTTCATCATGTTAAACCACCTGCAAGCCGATCAGAATCCGTGGAGCTCTATCTTTTAGCACTTGGGTTTAAAGGAAAAGAAGAAGGATAGTTTTTTTTAGCATGTTTAAGTTTACTTACATATTTATAACATAAGGGTATTGTTAAACGGTTTTCGGTGGTGTTGGTGATGTTATGAAATGTTTTTTTGTTGATAATGGAGACTGGTAAAATCGATGTATTGCCTATAAAGGTAAAGAGATTGATTCCTCAGTGAGCGTTTCCAATGAAATTTCTTGATCAAGCTAAAGTCTATATTCGTTCTGGTAATGGAGGGGCAGGGGCAGTATCATTTCGTCGTGAAAAATTCATTGAATTTGGTGGTCCTGATGGAGGTAATGGGGGACGTGGTGGTGATGTTTGGGCACTGGTTGTTGATGGGCTTAACACGCTGATTGATTATCGTTACCAACAGCATTTTAGAGCAAAAACAGGGGGGCACGGTAAGGGACGTAATATGACGGGTGAAAAGGGTGATGATATCATCCTTAAAGTACCAGTTGGGACACAAATTTTTGAAGAGGATAATAAAACTTTAATCTGTGATTTAACACAAGTAGGACAACGTTATCGTCTTGCAAAAGGCGGGAATGGTGGTTTTGGAAATCTGCATTTTACGACATCTACGAATCGAGCACCTCGCCGTGCAAATCCTGGATTGGCTGGAGAAGAGCGCACATTGTGGCTTCGTTTGAAGTTAATTGCTGATGGTGGGCTTATTGGTTTGCCTAATGCTGGCAAATCAACTTTTTTAGCTTCTGTGACGGCAGCAAAGCCAAAAATTGCCGATTATCCTTTTACAACTCTGCATCCCTATCTTGGTGTGGCACGTATCGATGCCCGTGAATTTGTTTTGGCGGATATTCCTGGTCTCATTGAAGGGGCACATGAAGGTGTAGGGATTGGGGACCGTTTTTTAGGGCATGTAGAACGTTGTCGTGTTTTACTTCATCTAATTTCTGCTCAAGAGAAAGATGTAGCGAAAGCCTATCAGATCGTGCGTAATGAGTTAGAGGCTTATGGAAATAATTTGAGTGATAAAACTGAAATTATAGCTTTAAGTCAGATAGATACCCTCACTGCTGAAGAGCGTAAAATCAAACAAGAGGTATTGCAGAGCATAACGGGTAGGCCTGTGTTGATGTTTTCTGCGGTTAGTCATGAAGGTTTAGAAAATGTACTCCGTGCTATTGCTCGTGTGATTGAAATGGCACGTGAAGAGGATGATGGTGGAGAAGAGCAGGATTAATGAGGATGGCAGTTGGATTGCAAAAGCTTGTACATTATAAACGCATTGTGATCAAAGTTGGTTCTGCGCTTTTGGTTGATCCTCAGACAGGTTTGCGGGCTGAATGGCTCAACAGTTTGATAAGTGATGTTGTCAAATTGCGTCAAAAAGGCGTGGAGATTTTACTGGTGTCTTCAGGAGCCATTGCTTTAGGAAGGACATTACTACAGCTTCCCAACGGAACTTTGAAATTAGAAGAGAGTCAGGCATGTGCTGCTTTAGGGCAAATTGAATTAGCAAAAACCTATGGTGATGCGCTTGCACGGTATGGATTAAAAACGGGACAAATTTTACTCACTCTCTTTGATACAGAAGAAAGACGGCGTTATCTCAATGCTCGTGCTACGATTAATGTGCTTTTGCGCTTTGGAGCGGTGCCCGTTATTAATGAAAATGATACTGTGGCAACAAGTGAAATTCGCTATGGTGATAATGATCGTTTAGCAGCACGTGTGGCGACGATGATGGGTTCAGACCTTTTGATATTGTTATCAGATATTGATGGACTTTATACGAAGTCTCCCCATCGTGATCCAACAGCTGAATTTATTCCCTTTATTGGATCAATCACCAGTGATATCGAAAAAATGGCCGATGTTGCTGCTTCAGAACTTTCTCGTGGAGGAATGAAGACCAAACTTGATGCCGGAAAAATAGCAAATTCCGCTGGAACAGCAATGGTGATTGCTTCAGGAAAGCGTATGAATCCTCTTGCGGCTCTTGATAGGGGAGAACGTAACAGTTTTTTTGCTGCCAGTGAAAAGCCGGTCAATGCTTGGAAAACGTGGATTTCTGGTCATTTGGATCCCTCTGGTATTTTGATGATTGATCAAGGAGCGGTTAAGGCTCTTGAATCTGGAAAGTCATTATTAGCTGCAGGAGTTGTTGCGGTTGAAGGAAAATTCAATCGTGGGGATACGGTGGCGATTATTGATACAAATAGAGTTGAGATTGCTCGTGGACTTGTGAATTATGACGAAGATGAAGTTGTCCGCATTATGGGACGTAAAAGTGAAGAAATTGAATTTATCTTAGGCTATGAAGCGCGTTCTGCTATGGTACATCGCAATGATATGGTTTTACGTTGCTTGACCGATTCTGCTTAAAAAAGTTATCTTTTGCTTTCTTTATGTTTTAACAGAATGGATGATATTATGGCTTTAAAAGAACAAATGAAGGACATGGGGCGAAAAGCGCGCCATGCGGCTGCGGCATTGGCTATTATGTCTTCTGAACAAAAAAACAAAGCATTAGAAATGATAGCTTTAAGTTTAGAAGATCAATCGGCTGAAATTTTACGGGCGAATTGTCAGGATTTAGAAAATGCTACTCAAAATAATTTAAATACCGCAATGGTTGATAGACTGAAATTAGATGAGTCGCGTTTGTGTGCAATTATAGAAAGTGTCCGCCAAATTGTTCATTTGCCTGATCCTGTTGGACAAGTGATGAGTGAATGGACACGTCCCAATGGGCTTCATATTAGCCGTGTTCGGACACCTCTTGGTGTGATTGGCATTATTTACGAAAGTCGACCAAATGTTACAATTGATGCAAGTGTTTTGTGCTTAAAGGCAGGCAATGCTGCAATTTTACGTGGTGGTTCGGATAGTTTTTATTCTGCCCATGCACTTCATGGTGCGTTGGTGAGAGGATTAGAGAAAGCTGGTTTTCCTAAAGATGCCATTCAAATGGTTGGAACGACAGATCGTGATGCTGTGGGAGAAATGCTCAAAGGGCTTGATGGTATGATTGATGTGCTTGTGCCTCGTGGTGGAAAAAGCCTCGTCGCGCGTATTCAGTCTGATGCACGTGTTCCGACTTTTGCGCATTTAGAGGGGCTTTGTCATATTTATATTGATCAATCAGCAGATTTAGAGATGGCGCGCAAGGTTGTTTTAAATGCAAAGTTGCGGCGGACAGGTATATGTGGTGCTGTTGAAACAGTTCTTATTGACCGTAAAGCATTAAAAAAGTTTCTTCCTGTTCTCACAGATTTGCAGGAGAAAGGGTGTGAAATTCGTGCAACAGAAGATATTCTTTCTCTTATGCCAAGTTTCAAATTAGCTTGTGAAGAAGATTGGTCATACGAATATCTTGATGCCATTCTTTCTGTCAAAACAGTTGAAGGTATTGAGGGAGCCATCGCTCATATCAAGCGTTATTCATCAGGACATACGGAATCGATTATTACTGATGACAGGGAAATGGTGGAGAAATTTTTTAATCATTTGGATTCAGCCATTTTACTTCATAACGCATCTACCCAATTTGCTGATGGAGGTGAGTTTGGTTTTGGGGCGGAAATTGGTATTGCCACGGGAAAAATACATGCGCGTGGTCCTATAGGTGTTGAACAACTCACATCATTTCAGTACCATATTAGGGGAAATGGACAGGTTAGACCTTGTTGAAACAGCTCTTTTTCCCATGGAAGCATCGTATGCCCCATGTTGAAAGGTCCAATGTTGTAGGTCTTTTTGGAGGATCTTTTAATCCCCCCCATGAGGGACATCTTCTTGTTGCAAAAATTGCAATTCGGCGTTTGCATCTTGATCAATTATGGTGGATGGTAACACCACAAAATCCCTTAAAAGATCGTACACACTTACTCTCTTTAGAAGAGAGAATGTGGCTCAGTGTTCAACTGGTTGATCATCCAAAGATTCGTGTAACCGGTTTTGAGCAGGCGATAGGTAGTAAAGTATCCGTAGATACGATTTCTCATATTCTTGCGCATTATCGAGGAGTCCATTTTGTGTGGATTATCGGTGCAGATAGTTTTGCTACGATTCATCATTGGTATCGATGGCATGATATCATCTCTATGCTTCCTCTTGCGGTTATTGATCGTCCTTTTGTACAGATGTCAGCGCTCTCGTCTCCTATAGCACATATTTATCGTTCTTTTCGTTTAGATGAGAGAGAAAGTAGACGATTACCTTTTATGAAACCACCAGTTTGGACTTATTTGCATGGGCCTTTGTCTTTTGAGTCTTCAACGAATCTTCGTTTAAAGGAGAACAATTTTTCTTAAACATTTGATTTTTAATGCCATAAAATATTACCTTATCAGGATAATGATATAAGGCTTATTGATACATGTAAAAATACAATGATGCCTATGTATAATTTCAATTTTCTTTTGCATCAATTAAGTGTAAAAGGTGAAGTTAAATGGGACATTCAAGATAGGGCTTGTTTAGTTAAGCTTATAAAGTGAAGCCATCAAAGGGCTTAAGAGGGAGAGCAAACTTGAACCAATCTTATGATAGATTGGTGGAGGAGTACGGATTTTTGCTCTAAAGGATAAGGAGGAGTACGAAAGATTCTCTCTTCTTTTTTAAGAAGAAGTTCTTTTTATACTTTAAATGATAAGAAAGGATATTGGTCTGGAAAACACATTGGAAAAACACTTTTACGGTATTGCATCATGCACAGAAAAAAAAGTTTTTTCTGTGAGAGATGGTCTCAAAATTATTCTTAAGAGTTTAGAGGATACAAAAGCAGAAGATATTGTCTCCATTGATATTCAGGGGAAGTCGTCCTTAGCTGATTATATAGTTATAGCTTCAGCAAATTCACAGCGTCATGTCTCTGCTGTCGCTGATCATTTGTTACGTACTTGGAAAGACAAAAGATGCGGTTTTGTAAATGTAGAAGGGCTGGCTGGAGGTGATTGGGTATTGATTGATACAGGTGATATTATTGTTCATCTTTTTCGTCCGGAAATTCGTCTCTTTTATAATTTAGAAAAAATGTGGCTTGCTCCAGATTTCAACAATACAAAATCGATTCTCTTTGGAGATCATTAACATGCAAATTTCTATTTTTGCTGTTGGTCGCATGAAAAAGGGAGCAGAACATAAATTAGTTGATCATTATTTGGATCGTTTTTCTAAAAGTTGTGGAGCAGTAGGATTTCATTTAAAAAAACTACAAGAAATATCAGAAAGTCGTGCTCAAACAGCATATCAGCGTATGGAAGAAGAAGGAAGAAAACTTATCGAGTTTCTTCCTGAAAAATGTCGCTTAATTGTGTTGGATGAGCGTGGAAAGTCAATTTCATCATCTGCTTTTGCTGAAAAATTGGGATTTTATCGTGATGAAGGCATCCGTGATCTCGTAATTGCTTTAGGAGGGCCTGATGGACATAATGAACAGATAAGAAGTCGTGCTGATTTTCTGTTATCTTTTGGTTTTATGACATGGCCACATCAAATTGCGCGTATACTCCTTATAGAACAGCTTTATCGTGCTGTAACGATTGCAAGTAATCATCCTTATCATAGGGCATAAAATTTTTATGCGATTTTTAGCAGTTATTTATGTATTTATTAATATTGTTTTAGCGGACATCATTTAAAGCACTCTAGTTTATGTGATGATGCTGAATGGTTGGGTAAATGAAGAAGCTTCTTCATAGAAAAATGCGATATTTATATGAGGAATGCGTGATATTTGTCGTACTGTTCTTGAGTATGTTTTTTTGTTGTTCTCTCTCACATGCTGAGGATAAAGTGAGAAGTGTAGAGACAGCAAATAAAGAGTTGGTAGAAATTCGCCAAAATATTTCCATCTCGCGTGAACGTGTTGCTTTTCTTACGCGTCAAGTTGAGCGTTTAAAGAAAGATCAACATGCTTTAAGTGATGCACTCATAAAAACTGCTCAATTAGAACGTGGGATAGCAAAAGATATTGCTGAAAGGGAAAAAAAGCTAAAAAAAATGATAGAAAAGCGGGCACAAGTTCATCAAAGTTTAAAAAATCGTCGTGCTGAATTTGCAGAAGTTCTCGCTATCTTAGAACGTATGGGTTTAAAGCCTCCTCCTGTTCTTATGGTGCGACCTGAAGATGCGTTAGCTTCTGTACGGAGTTCTATTTTATTAGGGGCTGTTGTACCTCAGATGCAAGAGAAAACAAGGGATTTAACAGAGAGTCTCAAGGAATTAACTACTTTGAGCAATTCAATTTCTGCGGAATATGCTTCCTTAAAGACCAAAATGCAAAATCAAGCAGAGCAGAGAAAACGTTTAGAGCTTTTGTTAGAAGAAAAAGCCAAATTACAAAAAAGATCAGAAGAAGAACTTACACAACAGCAACAAAAAAACATTGTTCTTGCTAAAAAAGCCCAGTCTTTGGAAGAATTGATTGTAGAACTTGACCGTCAATCAAAACTGAGTTCTGATACATCCATACAGGTACAGAAAAATTTACAATTGTTAGAGCAAAACAATTTTGAAGGCCAAAAAGGCTCTTTGCTTTTTCCTGTTGTGGGAACAAAAGTTCGGCATGGCCATAAAAGTTCACAAATTACACGCTTTGGTGAAATGGTTGAAACAGAAGAAGCTGCAGTTGTTATATCTCCTGCTGATGCTCTTGTTGCTTTTGCTGGACCATTTCGTTCTTATGGACAATTAATTATTCTCAATGTGGGGAATGGTTATCATATTGTTCTGACTGGAATGTCGAGAATTAATGTCACTCAGGGGCAGTTTGTTCTTGCAGGTGAACCTCTTGGAACCATGGGGATGCAATTTATTGCGAACAGTGTTGCATTGGATATAGGCAAAACTGTTCCAATGCTTTACATTGAGTTTAGAAAGCAGGGGAAGCCTGTAAATCCAACTTCTTGGTGGCGGACTGAAAAAAACGAGAAGGAACCAAAATGATTCGTAAAGTTATTCTTTTGGTCGCTGGGGTATTGCTCGGCGCCAGTTCAATGATTATGGTGCAGTCTGTTGCTGCGAATAAAGAAAATGATGTATATAAAGAGCTGGCTCTATTTGGCGATATTTTCGAACGGGTACGTATGCAATACGTTACGGTTCCAAATGATAAAAAACTGATTGAAAATGCTGTCAATGGGATGCTCACATCACTTGACCCTCATTCATCTTATATGAATGCGCAAGAAGCCAAAGAAATGCGGGATTCTACGAAGGGAGAATTTGGAGGTCTTGGTATTGAAGTCACCATGGAGAAAAATTTAATTAAAGTTGTTTCTCCAATGGATGATACGCCTGCTTCAAAAGCAGGGATTTTGGCAGGAGATCTCATTTCAAAAATTGATGGTGTACAAACCAATGGTCAGACATTGAATGAAGCTGTTAATAAGATGCGGGGTGCGCCTGGCACACCAATTACATTGACAATTATTCGTTCTGGTGTTGATAAGCCGCTCGAAATTAAGGTTATTCGTGATATCATCAAAGTGAAAGCGGTGAAATATCGTGTTGAGAACGATATTGGTTATGTAAGGATTATTCAGTTTTCTGAGCAAACTTTTGGGAATCTTCAGGCTGCAATTAAAGATATTCAATCTAAAATTCCTCAAGATAAATTAAAGGGGTATGTTCTTGATTTACGGCTTAATCCTGGTGGTCTTTTAGACCAAGCAGTGAATGTTTCGAGTGCTTTTCTCGATAAAGGTGAGATTGTATCAACCCGTGGGCGTAAAAAGAGTGATGTGACGAGATTTGATGCTAAACCAGGAGATATCATTAATGGAAAGCCTCTCATTGTGCTTATTAATGGTGGTTCGGCAAGTGCTTCTGAAATTGTTGCAGGTGCATTGCAAGATCATCGTCGTGCAACGATTTTAGGAACACAATCTTTTGGTAAGGGCTCTGTCCAAACAATTATTCCCTTGGGTGAAAATGGTGCTTTACGTTTAACAACAGCACTTTATTACACACCGTCAGGCACTTCAATTCAAGGCACAGGGATTACACCTGATATTATTGTAGAGCAACCACTTCCTGAAAAATATAAAGGTTATGACGTCAAGGTTGGTGAATCTGCGTTACAAAGGCATATCAAAGGAAAACGAGAAAATAATAAAGGTTCTGGCTCAGCTGCGTTTGTTCCGCAAGATCCCAAAGATGATGTTCAATTACATGAGGCTTATAAGCTGTTACGAGGTGAAATGGCAAATGCAGCATTTCCACCAGATTCCAATAAGGGTGTTTTAAAGTAGAAAGGATGTGTACAATTTATGCATTTGGGAGGTAATTGAATGAATGCGGTGGTTAATGTAAAGGCTCTTCCTTATAGAAAATCTGTGGGGATTGTTGTCTTTAATCATGTGGGTAAAGTTTGGGTTGGGCGCCGTTTAATGGCATGCGCTCTTCCCGATACTGATATATCTCATCGGTGGCAGCTTCCCCAAGGGGGGATAGATGAGAATGAAGAACCATTTGATGCAGCATGTCGTGAACTTTACGAAGAAACGGGAATCCGATCTATAAGGTTGATTAAGGAAGCGCAAGATTGGTTCCATTATGATTTTCCACAAGAACTTGTTGGCTGTACATTGAACAATAAATATCGTGGACAAATACAAAAATGGTTTGCTTTTCAGTTTACAGGAGATCAACATGAAATCGCTATAAACCCTCCTCCAAATGGTCATAAAGCAGAATTTGATCAGTGGAAATGGGCTGATTTGGAAGACCTTCCCTCAATTGTGATCTCTTTTAAAAAGCGTGTTTATATGCAAGTTGTCAACGAATTTCGCAGTAGCCTTAGAGAAATATAAAAGCTATATAATGATAGCAGGCTCTTTTTTGTGAAGATGCTTGATATTATGTATAATCATTAACATAGTAATAAAAATGTTTCTCTTTTATGTAAAGAACTGGAATATAAGATGAAAAAGTTATTTAATTTACTTATAGTTTTTACTCTTTGGAGTATTTCTTCTGTAGCATTTGCATCAGATTCAAAGCCAGCTGCCACTAAACCTGCAGCAGCGACTTTGCCTAATGGTGCTTCTTCTTTGACGGAAACTTATGGCTTGTGGAGTATTAGCTGTGGTATACAGGAAGGAAAGAAGATTTGTTTTATGGGGCGTCAGGAAGTGAATGATCAAGGTCGCGTGGTAGTGGCTATGAACGTTATGCTTAATGCTGATGGTGTGGTATCTGGTAATTTAACGGTTCCTTTTGGTATTTTAGTTTCTAAGCCTGTTCGTTTACAAGTCGATGAAGGGAAAGCTGTTATCGAGACCGGTATTCGCACTTGTGTACCAGCAGGTTGCATTGTCCCAATAGTTTTTGACAAAAATCATGTAGCAGCTTTACGCTCTGGAAAGCATTTGAAGCTCGCTATGACGATTGCTGCTCCAGGCGAACCACCTTTGAATGATTTGTTCGTTCAACTGAATGGTTTTAGTAATGCTCTTAATCGTTTGTCTGCTTTGCAGAAATAATCTATGGAATATAAAAAAGGCGGCCTTTTAAGGCCGTTTTTAGCCTGAGCGTTTCTTGTAGTAAGCTTACGATTAAAACAACGGGGTTGTTACATAGGAAGTTTTCAAAGTTTTTTGAAGATTTTCAGAGCTATTGACTGTACTTTTATTTTGCTAAATCGTTTTTTATTCCGATTATGAAATTCACCATGATGATAAAAGTGAAGAATTGAGATGTTTAGATTCTTTCATTTGTGAAAAAAATGTTGGAGTATAAAACTGTTGTTTAACAAAAAAGCTTATTTTAATGAAAGTTTTCTATAAGATCTTCTCTTTCTTGAGTGGAAAAAAGGATAAGGCATGGTTTATGCATTGCTTCAAGTGATTGATCTTATTTTGGATATTTATATTGATATTTTAATCGCAAATGTCATTTTTTCTTGGCTTTATGCATTTAACATCATAAATGCACGAAATCGCTTTGTTGTTTTAATAAGAAGCTTTTTGCATCGCTTAACAGAACCAGTTTTAAGCCGTATTCGGCAGTTTTTGCCAAATCTTGGAACAATTGATATTTCACCTGTTGTCGTGTTTATTATTATTTATTTTATTCGTATGTTTATGTGGCGGGTTTACGCAGATATGTATCAGTAAAGATATTGTATGAGATGAATAAAAATGTTTCATCAATTTGACGCGAATGGTTTAATTTTATTTGTATATCTCATTCCAAAATCGTCTGTAGATCGCATAATGGGTGTTGAATGTAGAGATAATGGAAAACAGTATTTGGTTATACGCTTGCGTGCTGTTCCTGAAGATGGAAAAGCAAATAAGGCACTCATCAAATTTTTAGCGAAGCAATGGAAAATTCCAACGTCTTGTATTTCTCTTAAAAATGGCGCGACATCCCGTTACAAACAACTTTATTTTTCAAGACACTTAGAAGAGCTAAAGCAAATATGGCAATCTTTAGGTGATTACACCTCAAAATAAAAGCCCATTCAAAAAACAGGCTTTTATTTTTGAAAAAGTCACAAATTTTCATGACGCTCCATGGCTTGCTTAATCAGTTCACAGGCAAAATTTTTATCTCGCCAACCTTCAATTTTAGCCCATTTTCCAGGTTCAAGATCTTTGTAATGGGCGAAGAAATGTTCAATTTGTTTGAGTGTAATTTCAGGAAGATCTGTATAGTCATGGATATTAAGATAACGTTTTGTTAATTTTGGGGTAGGGACAGCGATAATTTTTTCATCTTTACCCCCATCATCTTCCATAATCAGGGCTCCGATGGGACGAACATTAATAACGCAACCAGGAAGGAGTGGACGCGTATTACAAATAAGAACATCAATGGGATCACCATCATCTGAAAGGGTATGGGGGACAAAACCATAATTTCCAGGATAAACCATTGATGTATGAAGGAAACGGTCAACAAATAATGCTCCCGATTTTTTGTCCATCTCATATTTTATTGGTTGTCCACCAAGAGAGACCTCTACGATAACATTGATGTCTTGTGGTGGATTTTTACCAACGGGGATTTCTTTAATATTCATGTAAATATCCTTTCCAGAGTGTGAGGAAGTGAGGTGTCATAAAAAATTTGACCGAAGAAGTTATGAAATTAGCTTGAAATTGATGCACGTGTTTTTTCAAAACGTTTGCGTTCATTAGGATCTAGATAAAGTTTACGAAGACGAATACTTTTAGGAGTTACTTCGACAAGTTCATCATCTTGTATCCACGATAGAGCACGTTCTAATGTCATTTTAAGGGGAGGAGTTAATTTTACAGCTTCATCTTTTCCAGAAGCACGCATGTTGGTGAGCTTTTTTCCTTTTAACACATTTACTTCTAAGTCATTATCCCGAGAGTGGATTCCAATAATCATACCTTGATAGACTTTAACACCGGCATCAATGATCATGGGCCCACGATCTTCAAGATTAAAAAGAGCATAAGCGACGGATTCACCATTATCATTTGAAATCATCACACCATTGACACGACCACTAATGTCTCCTTTGTAAGGTTCATAGGCATGGAAAAGACGATTCATAATAGCTGTACCGCGTGTATCGGTTAAAAGTTCGGATTGGTAGCCAATAAGCCCTCGCGTTGGTGCGTAAAAGACAAGACGAACACGATTTCCTCCAGAAGGGCGTAATTCAACCATTTCAGCCTTACGCTCAGACATTTTTTGAACAACAGTTCCAGAATATTCTTCGTCAACATCAATGACAACTTCCTCGATTGGTTCAAGAGTTGTTCCGTTTTTATCTTTTTGCATAACAACCCGTGGACGAGAAACACTTAGTTCAAATCCTTCACGACGCATATTTTCAATAAGAACAGCGAGTTGCAATTCGCCACGTCCTGAAACGTAGAAAGAATCTTTATCAGCGGATTCTTCAATTTTAAGGGCTACATTCCCTTCTGCTTCTTTCAATAAACGATCACGGATAACACGGCTTGTTACTTTATCACCTTCAGTCCCTGCAAGGGGGCTATCATTGACAAGAAAGCTCATCGTAACGGTGGGAGGATCAATAGGTTGTGCAGTAAGAGGTTCATTGATCGTGGGATCACAAAAGGTATCAGCAACGCTACCTTTTTGTAAGCCCGCAATTGCTATAATGTCACCAGCACTGCTTTCTTCAATAGGTTGCCGTTCCAACCCACGAAATGCCAAAATTTTTGAAATACGCCCAGTTTCTAAAAGCTTTCCATCTTGCCCAAGAACTTTGACACTTTGATTGGATTTTATAGTGCCCGAATGAATACGGCCTGTAATAATCCGCCCCAAAAATGGATCCGCTTCAAGAATAGTTCCGATCATACGGAATGGTCCTTCTGCTACATGAGGCGCAGGAACATGGCGGGTTACAAGATCAAACAAAGGAGCAAGTCCTTGATCTTTTGGTCCTTCGGGAGTTTCAGCCATCCAACCATCGCGACCTGACCCATAAAGAATGGGAAAATCAAGCTGTTCATCATTTGCATCAAGAGTAGCGAAAAGGTCAAAAACCTCATTGATAACTTCATCGGCACGGGCATCAGCTCGGTCAATTTTATTAATAGCAACAATGGGGCGTAAACCGACTTTCAATGCTTTGCCAACGACAAATTTTGTTTGTGGCATCGGCCCTTCAGCGGCATCAACAAGGACAATTGCTCCATCTACCATATTCAAAATACGTTCAACTTCTCCACCAAAATCAGCGTGTCCTGGTGTATCAACAATGTTAATCCGAGTATCTTTCCAAACAACGGATGTTACTTTTGCTAAAATTGTAATTCCGCGTTCTTTTTCAATATCGTTTGAATCCATCATACGTTCACTGGTACGCTGATTATCACGAAAGTTTCCTGATTGCTTGAGAAGCTCGTCTACGAGCGTTGTTTTGCCATGGTCAACATGGGCAATGATGGCGATATTGCGCAATTGCATAAATTTTCTTCTTTTCGTTTAATGAAATTTCACTTGAGGCAACGCTTTTGCGTCCCTTACCTTACTATTACAGAACCTTTTACATGTTTTTTTATAATTTTGGAAGAGAGGAAATATTTTTATAGCAAAGTGTTTGCAAAAGTTTCTCATGTTCTGTTAACTCGAAAATTTTTGAATAGATGACGTTTTGTACGGAGGATGCACTCAGAAAATAAATAATGTCATTTGCTCTTTTTATAAGCAAAATGTGTCATTGCACTTTTGCTGATAAAAAACATTGAGACACAATATAGTGGTATGCTTTGGATAACGATTGAAAGAGCTCAGTGTTTTTGGTATAGTCTCATTTTTCTCTGCTAAATGAAGAGTTAGGATATTTAATTGTCTCTTTTTATTATCTTTCTTTCATTCAGCTTTATAATTTTCAAAAGCATTTATCATATTATCTTTTAAATAGTAAGCTTACGCAGCGTATTATATTTTAAGATTTGTATTCTTATGATATTATACTTCTCACAAAAAACAGCAGAGTATTATATTATTTTATCTGTGAATATCATCAAAGCAAAATATATTAAGCATATTTCTAGTAAGTTTGAAACAATACAATAAGATCAAAGAGCTTGGGTGAATATGCATTGTTTATAGCTTAGTTTATAGTTTACAAGTTAAGATGTTGCTTCATGTATCATGCTCTTTATAAAGAGCAATATATCACTCTAACGCTATTTATAGCACTACTCGTGAAAGATATGATGCAAAATCATTGCGACTATCATCTTTAATTTATTCAAGGCATAAGTTAGCACTCATATGTTATTTTTGGTTTTTAATATTGCCAACTACTATTGTAGTGAGATGGTATTTTACTTTTTTCTCAAACAGTTTTTCTTTTACATATGACCTCTTCTTATGATGTGCAAGTGAATAGGCGTTTTATATTTTGTAATAAGATAGGTTTAAAATAAGGGAAACTTCCTGTATTAGGTTTCTCATTCAAGTTGTAAAACGATAAATTATCAATCACTCTATTATCTAATGAAGAGATCTGAGATTTCATAAGACTTTTACTTTTTATGTTAGAGCAGAGTTCCAGACAAGATAAGGGAGGCAACAGAAAAATAGATCACGATTCCCATCACATCCACTAAAGTGGCGACAAGAGGTGCGGAAGCACTTGCTGGATCAAATCCAAAGCCTTTAAGGATAAAGGGAAGCATAGAGCCGGATAAAGAACCGAAGGTGACAATTCCAACTAAAGCTGTTCCTACTGTTATGGCAATAAAAATCCAATGTTCACCGTAGTTGTAGATACCAAGTTGTTGCCAAAGAGCAATACGCATCATTCCAATAATTCCCAGTAAAAGGCCAAGGGATATTCCTGCTGGAATTTCACGAATGATAATTTTCCACCAGTCTTTGAGTGTGAGCTCACGGAGAGCTAATGCGCGAATAATAAGGGATGTTGCTTGCGATCCAGAGTTTCCTCCCGAACTCATAATGAGGGGAATAAAGAGTGTGAGAGTAATGGCTTTTTCAAGTTCTGTTTCGAAATATTGCATAGCGCTTGCTGTGAGCATTTCACCAAGAAAAAGTAATGCGAGCCAGCCACCCCGTTTTTTCATCATTCCTAAAAAATTGATCTGCATATAGGGCTTATCAAGAGCTTCCATCCCTGCGAATTTATAAGCATCTTCACTCATTTCATCAACCATTGTATCAAGGACGTCATCGACTGTCACAATTCCAATGACATGATTATCATCATCAATCACCGGCACAGAGAGAAGATCATGGCGCTGAAAAAGACGTGCGATATCTTCATGATGTGTATAGGGAGATATTGTAATGGGTGTGTCATGTGTGTAGACGTTAAGAATTTGTTCATCAGGAGAAGCAAGGATAAGATTACGCAGGGAAACAGCTTTGAGAAGGGTGCCTGTTTTGGGATCAATGACATAGCTTGTATAAACTGTTTCACGTGTTCGTTCGACTTCACGGATATGATTCAGAGTTTTTTTTACGGTCCAGTTTGCAGGGATGGCTATAAACTCTGTGGTCATCAATGCGCCCGCTGTATGGTCAGGGTAACTGGTCAGTTTTTTGATTTCAGAACGCGTTAAAGGTTTGAGCAATGCATAAAGCCGCGTACGGGTTTCTTTGTCCATTTCTTGAAAGACATCGGCGGCGGCATCAGCAGACATGCCATCAAGAATTTCAACAGAACGATTAACAGGAAGAAGTTCAAGAATAGCAGCTGGTTGTTCAAGTTCTGGTTTGTCGAAGAGTTCAATGGCATAATCAAGAGGTAAAAGACTTAAGATAGCTACGCGTTCCATGATATCGAGATCATTAATGATATCAATTGAGTCCGCAAAATGATGATTTTGTAATTCTTCGGCAAGAGCTTCAGGAGAAGAGTTTTTAAAGTCGAAGGTCGTTTTAATTTCAGTCATAATAAAGTACCTTCTGAAAGGTTAAAGAATGATAATTTTAAATCATGGATTAAGATAAAACAAAAGTTGTGGAAGATTGAAGAAAAGCCCTCCCCAATTATATTCTCCCAATTGTTAATATTTAAAATAAAGTCAAGGATAGATCACAGGTTATAAACAATTTCATGAATCAGAGAGATAGGGATTCTTATTTTTGTTTATTTCTTAGTGTTGAAGATATCCTTTATTTCTACTCCTAAAATAGTGGTCTAAAAGGCATTTTAAAGCATACTCATTATTTTTAGTGTATGATCAATTTGTATCGTAAAGGTGGTAATTATACTTTAAATTTATAATTGGAGATAGGTCATATTATGACAAAAGCGGCAGTATTGGATTGGAAGGGGTTTGCAGGGCTTCCTGATTTTTCTTTAATAAGTGATGAAGATTTTAAACCTGCTTTTGAACAGGCACTTCAAGAAGCAGAAGAAGAGTTGGAGACGATTGCAACGGTGCAAGAAACACCAACGCTTGAGAATTTTTTGCAGCTTTTTGAGCTTGCTGGTAAAGCGCTCAGTTGCGTATGTTCAATATTTTTCTTGCGCACGGGAGCCCATAGTAACGCTTTTATTCAACAGTTAGAACAAGAGTTTGTTGTAAAGCTTTCTCGTTATTCTTCAAAAATAATGCTGGATACGCGGATATTTGCAAAAATAGACAGACTTTATCAACTATCACAGCAAGGCATGTATGATAGTGAAACAACACGTGTGCTTGAATTATGGTGGAAAAAATTTGTTTGTAATGGTGCAAAACTGGATGAAAAAGGTAAGAAACGGCTTACTGAAATTAATGAAAGACTTGCTTTTTTAAATGCTACTTTTGGTCAGAATGTCTTAAAAGATGAAGCTGAATGGATTTTATTTTTAAAACAAACGGATTTATCTGGTTTACCGGAGGATCTCATTGCTTCAATGAAGGAAATTGCGCGTGAAAGAGGCAATGAAGGTGCTTATGCATTAACATTGGCACGTTCAATTATTGAACCATTTTTGAAATTCTCTGATCGTCGTGATTTGCGTGAGATTGCATTCCAAGCTTGGGCCAAACGTGGTGAAAATGAGAACGAGAATAATAATCGAGCGATTATTGTAGAGATCATTTCACTTCGAGATGAAAAGGCTAAGTTACTAGGGTATAACTCTTTCGCAGATTTGAAACTTGATAATACCATGGCCAAAAATGTTGATGCCGTTATGGATTTGCTCACACCTATATGGGAACGTGCGAGAGCTAAGGCTGTGGTCGAGCAGATTGAATTGCAAAATTTTGCAAATAATCAGGGCAGCAATGATACTTTAGAGGCTTGGGATTGGCGTTATTACGCTGAAAAACTTCGCGCCGAAAAATTTTCCTTTGATGGCTCTGAAATTAAATATTACTTTCAGCTTGATCGCATGATTGAAGCAGCTTTTGGTGTGGCAGAAAAGCTGTTTGGTATTACCTTTGAAGAAAAAAGCACTGTTACACTTTGGCATCCTGATGCACGTTTGTGGGAAGTAAAAAAATCTGATGGAAATGTGCTTGGGCATTTCATTGGTGATTATTTTGCGCGTTCATCAAAACGTTCTGGGGCATGGATGAGCAGTTTGCAATCACAGCATAAATTGGATGGTGGACAAAAGCCCATTATCTACAATATTTGTAATTTTGCGAAGCCCCTCAAAGGAGAGATTGCTCTTTTATCCCTTGATGATGCACGCACACTTTTCCACGAATTTGGTCATGCATTACATGGTTTGCTGTCTGATATAACATGGCCGTCTGTTGCGGGAACATCAGTTGCACGTGATTTTGTTGAACTTCCTTCTCAACTTTACGAACATTGGTTAACTGTACCGGAGGTTTTAAAGTCTTATGCTACACATACAAAAACAGGGCTTCCCATGCCACAAACATTGATGGATAAAGTTTTATTGGCACAGACATTTAATGCTGGTTTTTCTGCGGTTGAATTTACCTCATCTGCTCTCATGGACATGGCTTTTCACCAAGGAAAAACCATACCAGATCCAACAATATTTGAGCATCAGGAGTTAGAAAAATTACAAATGCCTCATGCAATTATCATGCGTCATCGTCCACCTCATTTTATGCATATATTTTCAGGAGATGGTTATGCTGCTGGTTACTATTCTTATCTGTGGTCAGAAGTGCTTGATGCTGATGCTTTTCAGGCTTTTGAAGAAGTGCATGATGTTTTTAATTCAGAACTTGCTGATCGTTTAAAGCGCTTTATCTATTCTGCTGGGGGAAGCCGCGATCCAGAAGAACTCTATAAAGCTTTTCGCGGACGGCTGCCTTCACCAGAAGCGATGATTAAAAAACGTGGACTATAGAAAAAGAGAACGGTATGGTGGGAGCCATGCCGTTATTTTTTCTAGCCATGAAATGTATGCAAATTTTTATCCTATCAGAGATAAGATGGCACCATCAGACTCTTTACTAGCATTCAATGTTGCAACGGTTGTTGGAACTTGAGATAGTTCATAAGAGGCATCTTTACTTCTTTCTTCTATAGCTTTTATCCATACGCTAATCTCGCTTATAACGTACAAGTAAATGATTTTGATTAATTCGCTATCAACAGATTTAAAATGAGAGAATTTTACGGTATTAAAGTCTTTCACTTAATATGAGAGTGAATAAATGATTATTATAAATCAATCTATTATTAGCATATAATAGAGTTTTCAAATTTGTAAAATATTTTACAAAACATCAAGGGCAAGAAAAATTATCAGCGCGGTCTCTCTGATGACCATTGGGAGGTGACCACGATTTTTGTATGAAACTTGGCTCTATTTTACCTATGAGGTGAGTATTTTGTTGCGCGATGTTATCGAGGCTCATTGGCGGTTGGCGGACAATATTGTTTGGTTGTTGTATAAGCTTTGGAACAGTGGTATTATTTGAAAGGAAATTTTCATGGGAAGATGTATGAAAACTTAAGATATTTTCTAATTGTTTTTCTAAATAAGAAGCAAGTTTTCTTTTTCCTGCAGTGGTAAAATTGATACCATTAGGCGTACGCAATCTAACGATTTTTCCATTTGTGTCATAGCCTGAAAAAGAAAATTGTCCCTGTTCATCAGTAAAGCCGCTCCAAATATCAATGAAATATCCTCCTGCTTCTTCTGTTTTTTGTTTATAGAGCGCATTAAAAATTTTCATTTTTTGTGTCAAGATATCATTGCCAAAAGCAGGTTGCCCCATCCATATCCACGGTTTTCCCGAACTGTGAAGACTTTCAACAATTTCGCTAGTTCTCTGTTGATAGATGTTGAGCCATTCTGGTTGAGCTGTATTAAATATGCCATAAGAGGTTGTGATTGGTTGATTATCATTCGCGCCGATCACCATGATGATAGCGTCAGGTTTATTTTTATCAATGCGTTCAGAAATAGTATTTTTCCAAGAAATATGATCCGTTCTAACCAAACCAGAAGCTGGCACTGTATTATTTATGACGATAACATCATTGTTCTCAGTAAAAAGCTTTTTGAGTGCATCAGCAACAGCAGAAGCTACAAAATCTCCTATGACAAGAATGCGTTTTGCATTCTCATCTTTTAACTGTTGCTGGGGTTTTCTTACGACACTCTTTTTTTGTGGTTTATATACCTTTTGTTCTAGTACTTGCGGTGGTTGTTGTTCGTGTGTATTATGTTGGGACAACCATTTAAAAAAATTCGTGGCTTTACTTGGAGATGGTTGTAAGACATTCATGGCAAAGAGAGAACAACACAGAAAAATCAAGTATAATGAGCGGAAACCGGACAAATATTTTACTCCAGATTATTGTTTTCGCAGTAAAAAGAGAACATCATGAGTTGGATAACCATTTGCTGTTAAGCCATGGCGGAGCTGAAAAGCTTTGATGGCTTTTTGAGAGGCAGTACCGATTTTTCCATCAACTTCTCCTTTATAATAGCCAAGTTTGGCTAAGCGAGATTGAAATTCCTTACGCTCATGGAGTGTCAGAGAGGGAAATGGTCTTTGCCAATCTTGAATCAATTTAGGATGTCCAGCAATACGGTGAGCGAGAAGAGCAACAGCGAAAGCATAACGATCTGCATTATTATAACGTTTGAGAACAAAAAAGTTTTTTGTTACTAAAAATATAGGGCCTTCTGGTCCATCTGGATATTTTAATATTGCTGGTTCAGAGAGAGCAGAAAGAGGTTGCCCATTCGCCTGTTTTACACCTAATTTCGCCCATTGCTCAAAGGAATGCCAACTTGCTGGAAGGTTTTTATCTTTTGGCACTTTAACTTCTATTCCCCAAGGAAGGTTAGGCTGCCAACCATTCATATGGAGAAGATTAGCAGCACTAGCCAAAGCATCTGGAACAGAGTTCCAAATATCACGTCGTCCATCACCATCCATGTCAATAGCATAAGCGAGATAACTGCTTGGAATAAACTGCGTATGCCCCATAGCACCAGCCCAAGATCCAGTAAGTTGTACACGTGTAATTTCACCGCGTTGGAGAATTTTCATAGCAGCAATGAGTTGCGCGTGGGCGTATTTAGTACGTTTTTTATCAGCATAGGCGAGGGTTGCAAGGGAGCGAATGGTATCACGCATCACACCTTTATTTGTTAAAATCTTTCCATAATTGCTTTCCATTGACCAAATAGCAAGGAGGATATTACGGTCAACACCAAAACGTTTTTCGATTTTAGGAAGCCATTTTTGCCATTTTTTAGCTTGGCGCTGTCCTTCTACAATTGCAATATCATGAACACGATTATCGAAATAATTCCATGAGGGATCAACAAATTCTGGTTGGTATGCAGCTCTTTCTAAAACCTCTGGATCAATTGCGTTGACACCCTTAAACGCTATATCAAACGTAGAGGGTGAAATATTATTGGCAAGAGCTGTTTTTTTAAATTCTTTAATCCAAAGTTTAAAACCACTATCAGCATGTAAAAATGATGTAGAAAACGTGAAAAAAGCAAAAAAGAGAGTGACTAAACCTATAATAAAAGCTTTCTGATTTGTTGATTTTTTTTCAGAAGAGAAAATTTTAGATTTTGTGTTTTGCATTTTAAAATTTCCCTCAATATTCAAGTATTTTGCTGTGCAAGAACTTCATTTATTTGGTCTTATTGAAAGATGTTATCAAGCAAATAAGAAAGGCTAAAACGGATTGTTTATTTTGAAGGAAGATTCCTGATAGATTAGCATACTCTTGTATCTCTTTCTTGTCCATTATAATGGCGATAAAAACAATAAGATATCTTTTTTACTATTTAGTAAAAACATATGTTAAAGCAAATCAGAAAGTAATACGATGAATGAGGAGCAAGAGAGTGAAAGTGCGTAAAATCCGGAAAGCAGTATTTCCTGTGGCTGGTCTTGGTACACGTTTTCTTCCTGCAACAAAAACAGTTCCCAAAGAGATGCTCACGGTTGTTGATAAGCCTGTTATTCAATATGTTGTAGATGAAGCACGTGAAGCGGGTATTGAACATTTTGTTTTTGTTACTGGACGCAACAAAGCAGTCATTGCGGACTATTTTGATGCGCAAGTTGAGTTATATACAACGCTTGCCGAACGTGGCAAGAGGGAAGAACTTGAACATTTACACGCTTTACAACCTCCACCAGGGACCACTTCTTTCACGCGCCAACAGAAACCTTTAGGATTAGGACATGCTCTTTGGTGCGCACGCGAATTAGTTGGGAATGAGCCTTTTGCTTTATTGTTACCAGATATGCTTATACAAGCTAAAAAGAGTTGTCTTTGTGAAATGATCAATCTTTATGAGAAAACCGATGGAGGAAATATTATAGCAGTTCAAGAATGCGAGCCAAAAAAGGCGCATAAATATGGTATTGTTGGACAAGGTGAACAGATTGCAAACGGTTTTAAAATCACAACAATGGTAGAAAAACCAGCAAAAGGAACCGCGCCATCAAATCTGTACATTAATGGTCGTTACATTTTGCAACCAGAAATTTTTAATATTCTTTCCAATCAAGAACGGGGAGCAGGAAACGAAATTCAATTAACAGACGCGATGGTACGGCTTTCAAAGGAGCAGGATTTTTTTGGTTTTCAGTTAGAGGGGCGCACATTTGATTGTGGTTCTAGAGCTGGTTTTATTGAAGCTAACGTAGCATTTTCTTTAGCGCGCGCTGATATGCATAGCGAAGTTTCTGCTTCGTTGAAAAATTTACTAGAAATTATTAAAGTTGAGAAATGATCTAGATCTCTCGTTTAATTTCATTTATCAAATTTGATCATGATAATACAGTCTCCTCATATGGCTTTGCAAGGTGCCATTGCCTCGGCGCTTAAAACGCTTGCGAGTGAAAAACAAGGGATTGAAGCCCTTGAAGCAGCTCTTATTGGAAATCTTTCTTCCTTTTTTGAAAGGGCTGTCCAAACTATCAAAAATGCGAGTGGTCATGTGGTGATTACAGGCCTTGGTAAGAGTGGGCATATAGGTACAAAAATTGCGGCAACTTTAGCTTCCACTGGAACACCTTCTTTTTTTGTTCACGCTGCAGAAGCCAATCATGGTGATCTTGGTATGATTGGCTCTGATGATGTTATTCTTGCTTTGTCATGGTCAGGTGAAACCTTAGAATTAAGTGGCATTATCAATCATGCTGCGCGTTTTCGTATACCACTTATTGCCATGACATCGGGTAAAAACTCTATATTAGGAAGACAAGCTGATGTTGTCCTTTTGTTGCCACAGATAGAAGAAGCTTGCCCTCACGGACTTGCTCCGACAACTTCAACCATTATGCAATTAGCAATGGGAGATGCATTGGCTATTGCTCTTTTAGAAATGCGTGGCTTCACTGCAACGGATTTTAAAGTCTATCATCCTGGTGGTTCTCTTGGTGCAAGTCTGAAATATGTGCGTGACATCATGCACGGAGGGAATCGTATTCCTTTAGTTGCGCAGGGAACGACTATGACTAAAGCAATGAATGTTTTGGTTGAAAAACATTTTGGTTGTGTTGGCGTTGTGAATCAAAAAGGTGAATTAATCGGAATTGTGACCGATGGTGACCTTGCACGCAACATGCATTTTGATTTATCAAAATTTAATGTTGATGAGGTGATGACAAAAAAACCTAAAACTCTAGAGCCAAATACACTTGTTGGTGCTGCAACAGCATTTATTAATGATCATCATATTGGGGCATTTTTCGTAGTTGAAAATAAGAAACCGATAGGGATAGTTCATTTCCATGATCTTTTGCGTATTGGTGCTGCATAAGTGGGAGCGCTCATACCAGAGAGAATTTGATTTTAGAGTGAAACAGCTTCAACAATAGTAAAAATAAAATTTTATGAGGCAGTCGCTTTATGAGGATTTCTTGGTAAAGACAGCTGGTTGAATATTTTATGGTGTTAGCAAATTTCACTAACGCGGGCACGCTCTTTATATAAGACAGAACGCCATTGTATTACAAATTCGCGCGCTTGTAGAAGAACATCTTGGCACCAAAACCCATTTCATGACATCGCTCGTGAATGGTATAACGGGTAAATCTATTGAAGCATTATTATCTTTATGCTCATGAAGGAGAAAACTGGCACCATCATATGATTTATCGTGATCGGTTGCGGCAGCCTTTGGTACTGGAGAGTATTCATGAGAGGTATGTTTACTTTTTTAAGAATTTTTGATCTACACGCTCATCCCGCTTGTAAGGTCTAAGCGAATGGTTGTGATTGATTCACTATGGGAGAGGATTGGAATGAAAAAAATCCTACGATATTCAGCGCTCTCATTCTATATGCAAATAATGAAGGATCATTATAATCAATATGTTACCTATAAGGAACTGTATTATCTTTGCTCTTTTAAAAGAAATTTCATCATGAAGAGAGGTTATACCTCCTAATATGCGTGTTTATCACATTTCTTGTAGAACCCATAGTTTTTATTATGTTAAAATTTTCTCTTAAGAGAAAATTGTGATCCTGTATATGATGAGCAGAACAGTTGCATTGCATCTTGTGATATCATACAACTAACTTTAGAGATTGTGCCACGAAGAATGGAGCGTATTTCAATTTCTATATGTTGAGCACTGACATAATTATAGGTGCCTTCTGACAATTTTTCTTCTGTGTCTGCTGCACGCGTTTCAAAAACACCTCCACGGAAAGAAGAAATAATACCATTTTCATCAACCCATTTACCATCAATTCCAGCCGGTGTATTTTGCCCATAATGTTGTGAAAAGCCACAGGCACCTAACATCAAAGCGATGATTGTAAGACATAAAATACGGTAGGTGTGTTTCATTTATTTCACTCTTTATGTTACTTTACTCTCCAACCTCTATAAGATTGTTAA
The DNA here is from genome assembly GCF_028618575.1 of Bartonella sp. ML70XJBT.G. Lineage (GTDB taxonomy): Bacteria > Pseudomonadota > Alphaproteobacteria > Rhizobiales > Rhizobiaceae > Bartonella. The sequence goes on from NZ_JAQITA010000005.1 coordinate 27,598, forward strand.
ATTATTCCATGAGTCAAGATGAAAAATTTGATAAAAATCAATGAAAAAGGAAAAAAATAGAAAAAAATGCCTTAATGTTGTATTTAATTAACGACTTGATGAAATTTGTAGATAAACACAAGAGGCGAAATATTTCTTATGGTTTACAACAATTGTTACATTAAGTCGTTTAGTAGTCTCAAAGGAGATTATTAAAACTATGGTTGGTCCCATTCTTGTTGCGAGTGAAGATTATGGAAGACGTATAGAACTTTCTGCTATGCTTCGAGGTTTTGGTCACCGTGTCATTGAAGCAGAAAATGGTCTGCGTACGATTGATCTTTTACACAGACGTAAAAATATTGTTCTTGCATTCATTGATGTTGCCATGAGTGATTTGGGTATAGGTGATTTAATTAAAATGATTAGGGTTGCTGGTGTTTCTGTTCCTCTTGTTGTGATAGCACAACAAGAGAATCAAGATTTACTCCAGAAGGCTTTAACAGCAGGAGCTATTGATTATTGGATTCATCCCGTTACACCACTGCGCTTAAGGGTTACTTTGGATACTCTTTCTCTTTTATCAGCATTAGAGCGTGAGGTTCATTATACTCGGCGAAAAAATGAGAATCATTTGCGCTTTTCTGATCTCTGTATAAAAAGTAGGGCGATGCAGATTGTTCTGGAACAATCAAGGGATGCAGCCTCTTCATTACAGAATCTTTTGATAGAAGGTGAAAATGGCACTGGTCGCGAAACATTAGCCCGCATTATTCATCATGAGGGTTTGTTATCAGATGGAGCTTTTGTTCGCTTTCAATGTTCAGCTCTCATAGATCCAGAAGAAGAAAATCGCCAGTGGTTTCAAGAATTTCTGCCACTGGTTTCTTCTTTTGAAAGAGGAACACTGTGTCTTTACGATGTTGATCGCCTTGAGCCCATACAGCAAAAACGTTTTGCACGCTATCTTCAAGAGAGGGAAGAGGCTACAAAGAACAATCCCCCCTCCGTTCGTATCATGGCTATTTCAACGTCACGGCTTTCAGATCTAGTTAAAGAAGATTGTTTTTCGCACAGTTTGTTTGAACAACTTTCCCAATTATCAATTAGTGTTCCTGCTTTGCGGGAATTGAGAGATGATTTTCCAGAGCTTACACAACGTTTGATTGACCACATTATCATTGAAACAGGGCGATCGCATGTACATGGTTTAGCAGGATCAGCTCTTTCATTGCTTATGCAGTATGATTGGCCTGGTAATCGCAACGAACTTGAAAATTTTTTATTTCGTGCGGTTTTACTCAGTGAGGGACCTTTGTTAACGGTTCGGGATTTTCCTCAATTAATGGGAAATTCATTAATAGGTGTTCCAAATATTGTTGAGAATGATGTTCAAGAAGATCATGAACAAGAATCAATACAATTTTTAAACGCTGATGGGCATGTGCGACCTTTTGCAGAGATGGAATATGATATTATTGAGAAAGCAGTAAAACATTATAAGGGACATATGAGTGAGATTGCTCGCCGTCTTCGTATTGGTCGCTCTACACTTTATCGAAAAATAGAAGCATTAAGAGCAATAAAAAACCAAGAACGGAAATAAAATTCACAAGAAATCTCCGTTGATTAAGAAGTATAATCTTCAAGTTGATTAAGAAGTATAATCTTCAAAAAGTGTAATGGCTTTTAATATCAGCAGTAGAAGGGGAGATTTTAAAAGAATTGTTGTCTACTCTAGATGAAGCATTGAGGATAATTTTGAAATTTTAATAAGTGTTAATTTTATTAAAATAAACTCGGTTTTAATGCTTCTTTTTATTTTTCATAATTTGAGCTAAGTTTATTTTCTCTTAAGTAAGAGATGTCATTCTATCTATTGTAATGATTAAGATTTGATCATTATTTAAATATTATTATTTGTATTGCTAGTAGTGCGATGGCTTTAAAATAGAAAGTTTGTCTTCTTTGACTTTTTTAGAGATTGTTATCAGTTTTACTATATTTTTTTCTATTGCATCTACGTTGGCTATTTACACATATGGGCGTTTTATGAAAAACGCTAGGGGAGTGTGTTCTTATGCATTGGCTATTAAGAAAGATGAAACCAAGCTTGACCGTATCATAAGCCGATTGGCAGAGGAGACAGATGGGCTAGGAATTGATAAAGATGCTCTTTCACTCATCATTAGTAATTTGGATGCGTTTTGTGTTCGTGTGATAGGAGCAGCACAGGCTGGTCGTAGTCTTGATCTCATGTATTATATTTGGGATGATGATTTGACAGGGCGTTTACTCTTAAGCGAAATAGTAGAGGCAGCTGATCGTGGTGTTCGTGTGCGTCTTCTTTTAGACGATATTAATGCTCAAGCACGTGATCCAGCTTATATTGCCTTGGATAAACATCCACATATTGAAGTGAGAATGTTTAATCCAGGGCGATCACGTAAGGGGGGATTACGCCGTGGTTTAGAGATTATATTGCGGGCAATTACTGTAACGCGCAGGATGCATAATAAAGCTTTCATTGTAGATGGTCGAGTAGCTTTTGTAGGAGGGCGTAATCTTGCCGATTCTTATTTTGACGCTGGTAAAGAATCACATTTTCGAGATTTAGATTTGATGTTAATTGGTCCTTCGGTTAAAAAGGTGGAAACCATTTTTGATGAGTTTTGGAATAGCACTGTTGTTTTACCAATTCATACTTTGGTTGTCCCTAAAAGTGCAAGTGATCTTGGCTATTGGAAGGATAAATTACGTAAGTTTCGTGATTCCAAGGTTGCAAAAGTTTATCTCGACTATGTCAAAGAACATATTCATTTTGATTGTTTTATCCAAGCAGGAAATCGGTTATTTTTAGCAGATAAAGTTGTCGTACTCTCTGACCCTCCGGAAAAAGCATTGCGCAAAAAAGCAGGAAATTGGCTTATGAAGGCACTTTCACAGGTGATTGGTGATGCGAAAAAAACGGTCCAAATTACATCGCCTTATTTTGTTCCAGGTAGAGTAGGTACGCAGAATTTGAGCAATTTGGTTGCAAAGGGTGTTGATGTCAAAATTCTTACAAATTCCTTAGCAGCCACTGATGTGGCACTGGCACATGGTGGTTATGTACCGTATCGTAAAGCGTTATTGAAAAGTGGTGTTAAGCTTTATGAGTTAAAACCCGACGGCAATACGCACGGATTACGACTTTTTCGTTCAAGTAAGGCAAGTTTACATACTAAAGCTTTTTTAGTTGATCGTAAAACTGCTTTTATTGGTTCTCTAAACTTTGATCCAAGGTCAGCTGCGCTGAATACGGAAATGGGTATCCTTTTTGAATGTGCACCGATTACAGCAAGATTAGATTTGCTTTTTTCTGAAGAAACAACTGGTGAAATGAGTTATCACCTCCGTCTTGGTGATAATAACCGTATTTATTGGGATTTTATTGAAAATGAAAAAAAGCATAGTCTTGATTATGAGCCGGAAAGCAGTTTTTGGCGTCGTGTGTTTGCGAAAATAATAAGTTGGTTACCCATTGAATCACAATTGTAGATTTTATAAACTGTCATTAAAGATTATTTTTCTTTTCATTTTTTTTGTGGCATGGCATAATTTCCTGCCAATCCACAACGTCTGAGAACCGCAGTTGTATCAAACTACTTGCGGTGTTTTATTATAAAAGGAATTTGGCTATGGCAAAGATTGTTGAAACGGCGACAGGTGTATTGGCATTGACTTTTGATGATGTGCTTTTACAGCCTGGTCATTCTCTTGTTATGCCTAGTCAAGTAGATTTGAGAACGCGTGTTGCAGCTGATATCACACTAAATTTGCCGTTGCTTTCTGCTGCGATGGATACTGTAACAGAATCGCGCTTGGCTATTGCTATGGCTCAAGCTGGTGGTCTTGGTGTTATCCATCGTAATATGTCTCCTACAGAGCAAGCTGAAGAAGTTCGTCAGGTAAAAAAGTTTGAATCTGGTATGGTTGTTAATCCAGTAACAATTGGGCCAGATGCAACACTTGAAGAAGCAAAAGCTTTGATGCGTTCTCATGCTATTTCGGGTATTCCGGTCGTTGAAAATGGTGCTAAAGGTGAGACTGCGGGACGGCTTGTTGGCATTTTAACGAATAGAGATGTGCGTTTTGCATCGGATCCAAAACAAAAAATTTATGAATTGATGACTCATGAAAATTTGATAACCGTGCATGAAAATGTCCAACTTAGTGAGGCAAAGTATCTTTTACATCATCACCGGATTGAAAAGTTGTTGGTTGTGGATGGACAAAATCGTTGTGTTGGTTTGATAACAGTGAAGGATATTGAAAAAGCACAATTAAATCCAAATGCCGCTAAAGATTCTCAGGGTCGCTTGCGTGTTGGCGCTGCCAGTAGTGTGGGGAATGATGGGATTGAACGGGCTGAACGACTTATTGATGCAGGTGTTGATGTCCTAGTGATTGACACAGCGCATGGGCATTCTCAACGTGTACTAGAGACCGTTGAGCGAATTAAAAAAATGGCGTGTTCTCCAGCTGTTATTGCTGGTAATGTAGCGACTTCTCAAGCAACACAAGCATTAATTGATAGTGGTGCAGATGCGGTAAAAGTTGGTATTGGTCCTGGTTCTATTTGCACGACACGAATTGTTGCAGGGGTTGGTGTACCACAACTTGCAGCCATTATGAATGCTGCTGAAGTTGCTGAAAAAGCGGGTATTCCTGTGATTGCGGATGGCGGGATTAAAGCTTCGGGGGATTTTGCTAAAGCTTTAGCAGGTGGGGCTTGTGCTGCTATGATTGGTTCTCTTTTAGCAGGTACAGATGAAAGTCCTGGCGAAGTTTACCTTTATCAAGGGCGATCTTTTAAAGCTTATCGCGGTATGGGATCCGTTGGTGCTATGGCAAGGGGATCGGCAGATCGCTATTTTCAGGATGAAGTGCGTGATGAACTGAAATTGGTTCCTGAAGGTGTAGAGGGGCAAGTAGCTTATAAAGGCCCTATCGCATCGGTCTTACATCAACTTGCTGGTGGATTGCGTGCCTCAATGGGCTATGTTGGAGCGAAGGATTTGGCAGAGTTTCGTGAAAAAGCGACATTTGTTCGTATCACCAATGCCGGACTTCATGAAAGCCATACACATGATGTTGCTATCACACGGGAGAGTCCTAATTACCGTGGCCCTGTCTGATGTATGAACGCATAGAGCTATGTGACATGGTATATAATCTTTTGAGAAAATGCAGCGAGGCTATCATTTTTCTCTTTATTATTTCGTTTAATAACTCTAAAAGGGAAAGAATTGGAGGCTAATATTCCAATTCTTTCTGTGTGTTATACGAAAGTAAGGGAATTAACTTTTTGTTGTCTTCCGCGCTGACTTTGACGCACGTTGGCGAGTGTTAGCCTGATCACTTTGGATGGATTTCTTTCCATTGTTTGAGGGCATTGTATTGTGACGGCTTTTAGATGAAGTTGTTTTTCCATTATTATAAGTGTTCATTATTTTCTCCTTTTAAATTATCTGGCTTAAAACCAGTATAGTAAAAACGGTCGTGCCAAATAGTGGTTCCAAGCCTTTTCTAAAAAGTTAATATTTCTTGAAGAATAATATGGGCGTGCTGGCCTTAAGCGGAGTGTTTTTGCATCTTTTCAGAAAGGTAGCATTTTCAAGATAGAGAGATATTGGGTGTCAAATACTGTTTATAGAAAGCTGTAAAAATTTAATTAACGAGGATTTCAGGAGAGAATAATTTCTGCCTATCTTATAAGGCGCGTGCTTATTTTGTTATCTGTAAATTAATATAAAAGCCTAATACAGCCGTATGTTTGAGATAAAATTGAGACAAAGAAGAGTTTTGTAAACAATTCTAGCTTTTGTATAGCAAATAAGGGAAAGTACACATCATATTTCTGTTTGAGTAATCTCTCAAACAGGAAGACAGTCTCATTTGGAGAGGAGATAAAGCCGTAGACCTTGAACTCAATTGCTCTGTTTCCCACCATTCTTTCATTCAGCTTGACTACTTTCATAAATATCTACAGCAATATTTCCTAAATAACCCAGATGACACATTATTTCACATTTTTCTTTGTTTCGTTTTTTAGTAAGGGTATGCCCTTCATATAAAACAGAATACCATTGTATTGCCAATTCACGTGTTTTTTAAAAGAAACCTTTCTTAATGCACCAAAGCACATTTCACTAAGGCATTGGTGAATGTTATAAGGATAAAACCGTATCATTATCTCATTGCTTATGAAGGAGTAACCGGCACTCTCATATTATTTCTCTCAATGTTGTGAGAGTTTTCGGCATTTAAGAGCGTTTATGAGAGGTATTTTTACTCTTTTTTTTAAGTCTTTTTATCCAGCGCGAACTTTGCTTGTAATATGCAAGCAAGTAATTTGTTTGATTCAACATGAGGGAGATTTAAAATAAGCAAAACTTACGATATTCAGGACTTCTATTCCACAAACAAATAAATAATTATGATTATAAATCAATATATTAATATATATTTGGAAAGGTTTTTAAGAAGATATCTTACTTTGCAGGATTAAGATAAAATATATCTATTTTAGAATGAGGGGAATGTAAACGGATAGCAGGTGAAATGAAGATTTTGAAATGCTAAATAAAGCGTGATCAGAATCATTTAGTTTTCAATGTAAATTTTGTAGAATTTTGAGAAATTCCATTGGCGTTGAGAAAGATAATTTATTTTGACTTAACTATTGAGAGATTTGTAAAAATTCAATGGGAGAAATGAATGCGCTTAGGTGGCCGTTTGCGTGCAGCAATGGATATCCTACAAGAGATAGAAACGCGGCACTACTCAGCAAGCGAAGCTTTAAAAGCTTGGGGGCTTTCTCATCGTTTTGCTGGTGCAAGTGATCGTGCAGCAATTGGTACAATTGTTTATGATGTTTTAAGAAGACGTTATTCTTTACAATGGCGTATGGAGAGTGATGATATTCGGGATAGCGTTTTTGGTACTTTGTTAGACATTGGAACAATGACCATTGAACAAATTGATGGTGAATTAGCAGGAGATCGATTTGCTCCACAGCTTTTAGGAATGAAGCAGCGCCAATCATGGCAAAAACGGCGATTGGAGGCTGCGCCCGACTATATTCGTGGTGATATTCCCAAATGGTGTAAAACACATCTGTATCCTGTATTTTCTGAAAATTGGGTCGTGGAAGCTGCTGCGTTAGCAACACGTCCTCCTTTAGATTTACGTGTAAATAGTTTAAAGGCAACGTCAGAGAAGGTTTTACAAGAATTAGTAAATACCAAACTTCAACCGCTTTCATGGTTTCCGCAAGCTTTAAGAATTGCGCCGCTTGAAAAATTTGCACGTCATCCCAATCTTCAAGTTGAACCAGCCTTTCAGAAGGGGCATTTTGAAATACAGGATTTAGGATCTCAGATTGTTGGCTATCTTGTCGAAGCAAAAGCCAATATGCAGGTCTTGGATTATTGTGCTGGAGCTGGTGGAAAAACCTTAGCTTTAGCTGCGAGTATGAAAAATCAAGGGCAAATTTATGCTTATGATTCAAATGAAGCCCGTTTGGCTCCTCTTTTTGAACGTCTTCGCCGTGCTGGTGTTCACAATGTACAGCCACTTAGGTATACAGAAGCATTAAAGCCGTTAGTAGGTCAAATGGATATCGTTTTACTAGATGCTCCATGTAGCGGGACAGGAACATGGCGGCGGCGGCCAGATACGAAATGGCGCTTGACACTAGAACAGGTAAGACAACGCCAAATAGAACAGAAGACTATTATGCATGAGGCTATAAATTATCTTAAACCAAACGGGCGTTTAGTCTACATTACATGCTCTCTTTTTGTGGATGAAAATGAGAACCAAATTTTTCGTTTTCTACAACAGCATTGCAGTTTTTATCCAATAAATATGCAGGCTCTTTGGCAGCAATATTTCAGTTCTTCACCGGTGCAACCGATTTTTTCAAATTATGGACTCATCTTATCGCCAGCAACAACAAAAACAGATGGTTTCTTTTTATCTGTGTTGCAAAAAAGACATTGAGATCTCTTTTCGCATTTTTTATCTTTAAATTTTACGGGAAGAACCTTTTTTTAAGTGAAGAGGCTTGTGAAAAGAAAAAGATTGAATAATAAATCTTATTTGTTCTCTCTTAAATGATTGATTGGTTTTCTATGAGCGTAGTACATTCAGACACTGTTCTTATTATCGATTTTGGTTCACAAGTGACACAACTTATTGCACGGCGGGTGCGAGCAATGGGTGTTTATTGTGAAATTGTCCCTTTTCAGTCTGCGTTAGAAGGCATGCAAAGGATAAGCCCTAAAGCTGTTATTTTATCGGGTAGTCCCTATTCAGTTATTGATGATGGTTCACCGCGTGTTCCGATGGAAATTTTTGCAAGGGGTATTCCAATTCTTGGTATTTGTTATGGCGAACAAGTGATGTGTGTTCAGCTTGGGGGAAATGTTGAAGCTGGACATGAGCGTGAATTTGGACGTGCTTTGTTGGAGGTACAAGAAGAGAGTTCACTTTTTGATGGTGTGTGGGAAAAGGGTTCTTGTTATCAAGTATGGATGAGTCACGGTGACCGTGTGACGGCTTTGCCAGAAGGTTTTCGTGTCATAGCAACCTCAAAAGGTGCTCCCTATGCTGCTATTGCGGATGAAAAAAGGCGCTTTTACGCAGTGCAGTTTCATCCTGAAGTTGTTCATACACCGGATGGTACAAAACTTTTGCAAAACTTTGTTCATAAAGTTTCTGGTCTTAAGGGCGATTGGTCCATGGCTTCTTATCGTGAGCAGGCAATTGCTAAGATACAACAGAAAGTTGGAAAGAGTCGTGTCGTTTGCGGTCTTTCAGGTGGTGTGGATTCGTCAGTTGTAGCTGTGCTCCTCCATGAAGCCATAGGAGATCAACTCACATGTATTTTGGTAGATCATGGATTGATGCGCAAGAATGAAGCACAAGAAGTGCTCACACTCTTTCGTGATCATTATAATATAGAGCTTATTCATGTTAATGCAGCCAACATGTTTCTCAGTGCTCTAGAAGGAGAGACAGATCCAGAAAAAAAGCGCAAAACAATTGGTCGCCTTTTTATTGAAGTTTTTGAAGAAGAAACCAAAAAGATTGGCGGCGCGGAATTTTTAGCACAGGGTACGCTCTATCCAGATGTCATTGAGAGTGTTTCAGCCATTGGTAAATCGGTAACAATTAAAAGCCATCATAATGTGGGCGGCTTACCGGAACAAATGAACATGAAACTTGTAGAACCGTTGCGTGAACTATTTAAGGATGAGGTTCGCGTGCTAGGGCGAGAATTAGGATTACCTGAGCAGTTTATTGGGCGTCACCCTTTTCCAGGTCCTGGTCTTGCAATTCGCTGTCCAGGAGCAGTGACACGTGAAAAATTAGAAATCTTACGTGAGGCAGACGCTATTTATCTTGATGAAATTCGTAAAGCGGGGCTTTATGATGAAATTTGGCAGGCTTTTGCTGTGCTTCTTCCTGTTCAGACCGTTGGTGTGATGGGTGATGGACGCACTTATGAATTTGTTTGTGCCCTTCGCGCCGTGACATCTGTAGATGGAATGACAGCTGATTTTTATCCCTATGATATGGCGTTTTTAAGTAAAACAGCAGCGCGCATTATTAACGAAGTAAGGGGTATTAATCGTGTTGTTTATGATATAACTTCAAAACCGCCCAGTACTATTGAGTGGGAATGATTGAAATGAAATAAAATATAAACCTTATTGCACTATGATGATGAGCGAAGGAGAGAGCATTAATCGTGTTGTGTATGGTATAATTCCAAAGTCATTTCAGAAATGAGAGTATTGTTTAAAATTTGATTTTCAGAAGAGTAAACAAAAAAACATTTTTTAAAATCACTGTCTAATCAGTATGAATTAATATCATTTAAAATTGAGAAGTGTGAAATTTTGCATGCCTGAGAAAAAAATTGTTGCACACCGTGGTGGAGCGCACCTTTATCCTGAAAATACCCTTTCTACATTTCGTAACGCTATAACGTTAGGTGTTGATGAAATTGAATGCGATGTTCATTTGCTTAAAAGCGGTGAAGTGGTTGTATTTCATGATTTTCGTCTAGAACAACTTGTTGGGAAAACAGGATATATTCATGATATTGATAATGAAACACGCAAACAACTCTGCGTAAGAGGAAGTATGGAAGCACCTCCTTTACTAGAAGAAGTTCTTGATCTTTTAGCGCCCACCAACGTTGCCTTACATCTTGAAATTAAAACATGTGGTGAGGTTGAGCGTGAGAAAATTTTATCTCAAAAAGCACTCTCATTGATAAAAAGTAGAAATTTAGGAGAACGTGTTTCTGCAATCAGTTTTGATCCTACAAGCCTTCGTCCCTTTATTGAAGCAGGAATAACATCTGGACCATGTCTTGATAGCTTTTCCGGTAATATGGACCATCATTTTTCTGAGTGGAAACAATTGGGATATGCTGATTTGAGTGTAGATGGCTCCACTGTTCCACAGAACTTTATTGAATCTGCCCTTGAATCTGGCTTTACTGTGGGGGTATGGACAATTAATGGGAAAGCTCGACTATCGCATTGGCTAGATATGCCTGTTCATTATATCACTACAGATCAACCGGACCTAGCTTTACAATTGCGTGCACAAAGATAAATATATATCCATCAAAACTTTACCCTCCTAGCAGAAATGGAATTAATAGGAGGGAGGTAAGAAACACTCTCTGATGATATTTATAAGATTAAAAGTCTCTACTTTATTTACTTATCATCTGTACGTTTTCCAGTGGTTTTATTAAAAGTATGAAAATTCTGATAAGGAACAGTAAAGCTTAATTTTTGACCATAGTCGTGTGTCAAGCGTTCTTTTATTTCAATGGTAAAAATATTGTCTTTCCAACGGGTTAAAACATGGCTTCCTGTTCCAACAGGCTTAATAAGTTCAATTTGTGTGTGAAAGACAGGTCCTTGATCTGGATATTCTCCAAACAAAATGATTTCTGGTCTAAAAGCTAAAAGATCAGTTTCTGCACTATAAGATAATGAATGACCTAAGTATTGTTCTAGGATTTGACGATCAAGAAAATTCATAGGAGGAGAACCAATAAAATCAGCAACAAATATTGTTGCTGGATAATCGTAAATTTCCATTGGCGTGCCAATTTGCTCAATAGCTCCGTTATTCATGACAACGATTCTATCCGCTAATGTCATCGCTTCTAGTTGATCATGGGTAACATAGAGGCTAGTTGTTCCCAGTGAACGCTGAAGTGTTTTAATCTCAATACACATTTGTGCCCGCAACTTTGCGTCAAGGTTTGAGAGAGGTTCATCGAAGAGAAAGACGCGCGGTTGACGTACAATCACACGTCCCATGGCTACACGTTGGCGTTGTCCTCCAGATAATTGTCGCGGCTTACGGTCCAGAAATGACTCTATTTGTAAAAGTTTTGCAGCATGTGTGATACGTCGATTTATTTCATCTTTAGGTGTTTTACGATTTTTAAGACCATATTCTAAATTTCCACGAACTGTCATATGGGGATAAAGTGCATAATTTTGAAAAACCATAGCAATGTCACGATCAGCTGGTTCACGCTCATTGATACGCTCATTATCAATAGTGAGTTCACCTGAGGTAACTTGTTCAAGTCCTGCAATGATACGCAATAACGTTGATTTTCCACATCCTGAGGGTCCCACAAGGACAAGAAGTTCCCTATCGGCAACGGTTAAATTTAAATCATTGATAACCAGAATGCCGTTGTCATACTGTTTCTTTATGTTTGATAACTGGATTATGGCCACAGTTACTTCTCCGTTTCAATAAGACCTTTGATAAAAAGTCGCTGCATGCAGATGACGACAAGAACAGGCGGCACCATAGCAACAACCGATACTGCCATGAGTATATTCCATTGAGGATCATGTTGAAGTGATTCTACGATAAGCTGTTTGAGAATAATAAGAATAGTTTGATGATTTTGATCAGTTGTAACGATAAGAGGCCAGAGATACTGTATCCATCCATAAATAAACATAATAATAAATAAAGCAGCGATATTGCTTTTGCTGAGAGGAAGAAGAATATCTTTAAAAAATTTAAATGGTCCTGCTCCATCAACACGAGCAGCTTCTAAGAGTTCGTCTGGAACAGTTAAAAAAAACTGGCGAAATAAAAATGTAGCAGTTGCAGATGCGATGAGTGGAATAATCATTCCGCCATAGGTATTTATCATGCCTAATTGTGCGACGATTTCATATGTTGGAATAATGCGAACTTCGACAGGGAGCATCAAGGTAATAAAGATGAGAGCAAAAGCAGTTTTTCGGAAAGGGAAACGCATGTAAACAATTGCATAAGCAGAAAAGAGCGAAATAATAATCTTTCCAATACTAATACCAAGAGCCATAATAAGCGAATTCATTAAAAGTGGCCAAAGATTGGGCAGTCCAAGTTTTTCTAGACCATCGCCAAAGATTATTTGATAGTTTTCCAGAGCATGTTTTCCTGGTAAAAGAGGAAGTGTTCCTGAACTAAATGCCGCTGAACTATGGGTTGATGCAATAATAGCAACATAAACCGGAAAACAAATAACAATAATACCAACAATGAGAGTGAGATGGGTTAGAAATTTCAAAATAGGGCGATTTTCAACCATAATTTGTTTCCTAATATTGCACGCGGCGTTCAATCCAGCGAAACTGGATAAACGTTAACACAATAACCATCAACATTAATATTGTTGATTGTGCTGCTGATGCACCGATGATTTGGTTTTTAAAACCATCGTCATACACTTTGTAGACGAGAGTGCTTGTTGCACGTGCAGGACCTCCAGAGGTTATGTTATCAATAATACCAAATGTATCAAACATGACATATTGAATATTGATAACAAAAAGAAAAAAGGTTGTCGGTGAAATTTGTGGAAACACCACGGTCCAAAATCGTTTAAAGGGTCCAGCACCATCAATTGCTGCTGCTTCTATTTGGGAACGTGGAACAGACTGGAGACCGGCAAGAAAAAAGAGAAAGTTATAGGAGATTTGTTTCCAACTGGCTGCAATCACAATAAGGATCATCGCTTGTATACCATTAATACGATAATTCCATATAATACCAATTTTCTCCAACAAAACAGGGATAATTCCGATGGTTGGATGGAAGATAAACAACCATAATATACCTGCCAATACTGGAGCCACAGCGTAAGGCCAGAGCAAAAGCGTTGTGTAAGCCTTTTTTGCACGGATGACACGATCAACACAGACAGCTAAAAGAAGCGCGCTCGTCATTGAAACAACAGTAACCGAAATAGAAAATATTGCGGTTGTAAGCAGTGATTTCAGATAAGCAAGATCAGAGAGAACATTTATATAATTTTCAAAACCAATAAAAGTTGTCGAAAAACCAAAAGGATCCTCCCGCTCGAAAGATGATTTTATTGCTTGGGCAGCAGGCCAAAAGAAAAACAAAAAAGTCACAATGAGCTGAGGACACAGCAACCAATAAGGAAGGAGACTATTTTTGAAATATGCGTGTTTTTCTTGCATACGTAGGGTTCTTTACACACAGAAACTTTATAAAGGTGAACAAATAAACAAAAAGACTTAAACTGTTTGATTAACCTTTTGATCTTTAATGATTAAGAATAAAACCCTAATGATTGGCTTTTTCAAATTCACGTAAGAGCTTATTGCCACGTCTAACGGTTTCATCTAATCCATCTTTTGGTGTTTTTGAACCACTAAGAACAGCTTCTAATTCTTGATCAAGAATAGAACGAATCTGTGGTAAATTACCAAATCTTATGCCCTTTGAGTTCACAGTTGGTGGGTTAAGATTAATTTGTTTAATAGCAATATCTGCACCGACATTTTCATCGTAGTAATGCTGTTGTTTACTTAATTCGTAAGCAGCTTTTGTTGTTGGCAGGTAGCCTGTTATCTGGTGCCATTTAGCCTGATTATCGGCTCTGGAGAGATATTTAAGAAAAGCAGCTGCACCAGCATATTCCTCAGGGGTATGACCTTTCAAAACCCAAATAGAGGCGCCCCCAATAATTGAATTTTGTGGCGTACCTTTTACATCATCATAATAGGGCAGCATACCAAATCCCACCTTGAACTGTGCTTCAGACAGGATTCCATCGCGAGAGCCTGAAGATTGCATAAAGATCGCGCAATTTTGTGTCATAAACATTGGTGTTGCATCTAATGCTCCAGCAGGACCACCATAGCGAAAAATACCTTTGTCAGACCATTTTTTCAGGTCGCTCCACATACGCACTTGTAAAGGTCCATTCAAGGTAAGTTTTGCATCAAGTCCGCCAAAACCATTCTCTTTGGTTCCAAAGGGAACATTGTGCAATGCTGAAAAATTTTCTATGCCAATCCATTGGGCTGCATAAGACATTGTAAAACCACAGCTTGCAGCTTTAGTCTCAAGAATTTTTTTAGAAAAATTTTCTATATCTTGCCATGTTTTAGGGGGTTGTTCTGGATCAAGCCCCGCTTTTTTAAAGATATCTTTATTATAATAGAGAATTGGTGTTGAAGCATTGAATGGCATAGAAAGCATTCGCCCCTGAACATCTGAATAATAGCCACTGATAGCAGGTAAATAATCTGTAGGATCAAATTCTTGTTTTGTATCTTTCATAAGTTGATAAAGAGGATAAATGGCACCTTTTGCAGCCATCATAGTCCCTGTACCAATTTCATAAATCTGGGCGAGAACAGGTTGTTGTTTTCCACGGAATGCTGCAATGAGAGAAACCATACTTTCTTCATATTCACCACGAAAGGAAGGCACAACTTTATACTCAGATTGACTGGCATTAAAATCGTTGATGAAACGCTCAGTTTGTTTTCCTAGCTCGCCGCTCATAGAATGCCAAAAGCTAATTTTTGTTTGCGCAAATACCGCTGTTGTCATGCTAAGAGTAATTGCAAACGCTGCGATAGAAAAATAAAAACGATTCATAGTTCCCCCTTGTTTGAAGTGATGGAATACTGATTTCCCTAGATTTATGGTATTATACATGAACATGCCATGACAGTTTTGTTTCAGAAATAGATTAGTTCATTTAAACAGGAACCACCAAAAGGTCAAACGAATTTGTTTAGACTTACGTGTTTTCCTTTATGAAGCTATTGTATGGTACGAGATACTGCTCTGTAAACATCTGATAAAAACGAAATGGTGTTGAGTAAAGCAGGAGACAAGATCAAGGATAGAAACAGTAAATGTTACTTAAGGTATGGCTATGACAGTGTTTAGATTTATGTTCTTCAAGAAAGAGTTACGTATTTTTTGTGTGAGTTGTCTTGTAACTTTTGAATGATCAGTTTGAGGTAAAATGTTTGTATTCTACTAAAACGAACAGGCTCTACTAAGGGTTTATAGCTCTCCAAAACTTTTCTGATGAATGGTAAGATCATATGAGAATCGCGTTTTTAGGAATGAACAAGCCTCTTTTTAAGGTTTAGGAAACATCTTTAGAGCGAGTATCTTTGATCTATAAAATGGCTTATTTTAGCGTTTTTATACGATTTAACACCATGATTTATAAGGCATTTTATGAGTACGAAAACAGAAAAATGATTACCCCAAAAAGATTGATTTTAGGAAAAAACAATTTTAAAATAAAACATAACGACATGTTTCACCTAATAATCTCCTGTTATCAATGCATAGTGAAAAAAATTGAAAAACAAGAAAGTGAATTCAAGTATAAATGGTGTTTTCAGTTGTGAAAGATTTATTGCTCATCATGAGGGCAAGCTTGTAAAAACGCTGTAGAAGCATTTTGGTGATGGATTTTGAATAATTTCTATAAAAACTTTAATTCGTAAGAGATTTTAAGCGTTTTTCGTAGTATTATTCTGTTTAATACATCATAGGCCATAGTGAGGCGCACAATGGCCAAAAAATTTTTCCCATGAACATGATTTAGGGGCGCGTAAAAATCATAGAGTAAACCATTCTCATAGAATAGAAGCAGGTTTTCAGAAGAGTTTTCTTTTCTCTTAAGAATCAGGGTTGTTCATTTTTTTTATAAAATGCTTCTTAATGTTTTGTAATAGCATCAATAATGGTATTTACATTATGTTCCATCATATCGAGATAAGTTGCCGCAGGACCATTTTCGTTTGATAATGCATCGGAATATAATGTTCCACCGATTTTTAATCCTGTTTCTTTTGCAATCTGTTTTATAAGACGCGGGTTAGAGATATTTTCAATAAACAGTGCGGTTGCTTTATTGGTTTTAATTTGCTTGATAAGTTTGGCCACATCACCTGCTGTTGCTTCAGCTTCTTTTGAAGCATTTTGCGGTGCAAGGATAGTAAAACCATATTCTTGGGCAAAATAACCAAAAGCATCATGAGATGTAATGATAATGCGCTGATCTTTTGGGATTGCGGCAATCTTTGTTTTAAGTTTTTCTTGCGTTTTTTGAAGCTTTTGGAGGTAAGCATGAGCATTTTTGTTATAGCTTAGACAGGATTGTTGATCGATTTTACAAAAAGCAGTAGCGATATTTTTGATATAGATTTCAACATTAGGGATAGTTTGCCAAGCATGTGGATCAATGTTACTGTGGTTGTGATGTGGTTGGGCGTTCTGCTCTTGATTTTCTATTTTAAGGGGAGGAATGTTGGCAGCCACTTCAACAAGCAGCGCCTTTGTCCCGCTTGCTGTGATAAGACGGTCAATAAATCCCTCTAAATGGAGACCGTTGATGAAAATAATATCAGCATTTCTAAGAGCTTGGGCATCTCGGGGGGCCGGCTCATAAGTATGGGTATTTGCATTAGGTCCAACAAAAGTAGTCATAGAGATATGATTGCCTCCTACATTTTTGACTAAATCGGCAAGAATAGAAAAGCTCACGACAACTTTAATTTTATGTTGTGCAACAGCAGAAAATGGAAAAAGAACAAACGATAAGAGGGTTCCAAGGAGAATCAATTTTTGAATAAATTTAGACACATTAATTTCCTTAAACGAGGGAGGGATGTACAAAACAGGTGAGGAAACCATGTTACAATAAGACCCCGTGGACTGATAAAGCAGGAAAAAAGATAAATAAATCCTGCGGCAATGATAATAGCAGGGCCGGAGGGAAGTGACAGATGAAAAGAAAGCAGTAGACCACATATACTAGCAATGATTCCCAAAAGAATAGAAAGTATGCAGATAGGCCCCAACCGCGAAAGCCAGAAACGGGCTGTAATAGCTGGAATCATCATAATGCCAACAGAAAGTAATGTGCCAAGTGATTGGAAACCACCAACCAGATTTAATACGACGAGTCCAAGCAATGATATATGGACATATTTACTCAATGGAGAGAGCGATTTAAAAAAGAGAGGATCAAAGCTTTCTAATACGAGCGCGCGCCAGAAAATACAAAGGCTGCATATTGTGATCAGCATGATCGTGGTGATAAGTAAAAGAGTTTGTGTATCGAGTGCAAGTACCGAGCCAAATAAGAGATGAAGCAGTTCAATTGTTGAGTTTTTCAGGGAAATAATAATGACACCTGTGGCGAGTGCAATAAGATAAAAGACTGTCATTGATGCATCTTCTTTCTGAAAACTATTTCGTGAAATAAGGGCGGTGGCGAGAGCAACAATGATGCCAGCGAAAATACCACCAAGTGTCATAGATAGGAGTGAAAATCCACTTATCAGAAAAGCAGCAGCAACACCAGGAAGAATGGCGTGGGATATAGCATCTCCTGTTAAACTCATTCCACGTAGCATCAGAAATACACCAACCGGACAAGCACTGATGGAGAGAAGGATTGAGCCGATAAGAGCATTTTGCATAAAATGGAAATCAACGAAGGGGGCAAGAAAAAATGTGTACACGTCTCTATATCCCCATAGATCGAGAATCACTGAGAGGAAAATGTTGTTTTAGTGTGCTAGTAGGCAAAGAGCTGGGTATAAGGGGAGATATAATGTGATGCATGTTATCACAGAAGAATTGGGGTGTTTCTCCATAAAAAGCATGTTGTTGATGAATATGAAGCATTTTGGGAAAACATTTTTGCACAATGAGGGGATCATGGAGTGCTGTAAGAACTGTTCGTCCTTGTTGTTGCCAGTGTGAGATGAGGGAAAGAAGATCTTCTTGGGTACTATAATCTACACCATTGAAAGGTTCATCGAGCAAGATAATATCAGCATCTTGTACAATAACACGCGCAAAAAGAGCACGCTGTAACTGTCCACCTGATAGTGTCTCAAGGGGACGGGTAGCGAGTGCTGTAAGCCCAACCATTTCAAGAGCATTTTGTATTTTAGAGTCATAAGGGCGCTGGTTTTTCCACAATCCACAAAAAGACCATAGTCCTGTTTTGACCAACATCCTCACATCAATGGGAAATGTTTTATCTATGTCACATTGCTGAGCAAGATAAGCCATTCGGCTTTTCTTGGGTTTTATAACTCTACCTTTGAGCGGTTTAATCAAGCCAGCAATAGTTTTCAGGAGCGTAGATTTTCCAGAACCATTATCACCCGTTATTGCCACCAACGAGCCAGCTTTTAACTTTGCTGAAAAGCCTCTTATTGCTACTCTCTTTCCATAGCCTAAAGTTGCACGATCAAAATGCAGGTCCATACTGTTACCATCTTTCATTATTCTCTCATAGACATATGTAATAATATAACGTTTGTCAATAAAACGTTATATTATTACATATGTTTTAGACCTTGAGATTTTTAGTGGGAAGATCGTGGAAAATTAAAAATAATGATTGAATTTGCCTTGACGAAAGAGAGAGTGTGTATACTATATATAGTATCAAAATGATTGGTGATTCTAAATAAGCACAAGTGAGGGTGTAGTGTGTTTCGTTTGGTATCTACGTTATTTCCATAATGTGATTGTAGAAGAGTTTATTGGCCAAGAGTAGAGTAGTGTTCTGGCAGGGAGCTCTTTTGGAAGAATTTCCTTTCGTTTTTGTAAGTTGATTTTTGTCGTAAGAGAAAACTAAGCTATTGGCAAACAGTGGCTGAGGGCGTTAGTTTTTTAGACAGTAGGAGGGAATTGTAATGCAAGCAAAAGATTGTTTTATAACTGAGAGGCTGTGCCATTTAAGTTGTAGAATGATCCATTTATTCTCATCATAATTTTAAAATTATTTGATGGGGACTTCTATTCTATTCAGGAAGCTATGTGTTATTTGAATAAAGAGTATAGCTATATGTGTTTGCGTACAATTTCTATTTTTTTGTTATCCTTGAGTATTTATAAATGAATCAGAATGAACCCTTTGAGGGTTGATTTGTTAAGATTGTGAAAGTTGAAGAAAATGCCGGTCACTATTTATAGCAAACCATCTTGCGTCCAATGTGATGCTACACGTCGTGCCTTTGATGCGAAGGGTATTCATTATCGTGTTGTGGATATTTCTCGTGATGAACAAGCCTATATTTTTGTTCAATCTTTGGGTTATCGTCAGGTTCCTGTCGTTGTTTGTGGTGAAAATCATTGGTCTGGTTTTAGACCAGATATGATTAGTGGTCTTTGTGTTTAATGGGACTTATTGTTTATTATTCGAGTGCTACGGGTAATACTGAACATTTTGTTTCACAGCTTGGTCAACGACTCTTCAAAATTGATAAAAAAAAACCGTCTGTGTTAGTTGGTGAACCTTATGTATTGATTGTTCCGACTTATGCAGATGGTGAGGGAAGAGGAGCTGTGCCGAAAGCAGTTATTCGTTTTCTCAATGAAAGTGAGAACCGCAAATTCATTCGTGGTGTCATTGGTGGTGGGAATCGTAATTTTGGTCGCTATTATAATTTAGCAAGCAAGATCATTTCTGAAAAATGTTTTGTACCTTGCCTTTATCGTTTTGAGCTGCGTGGAACTGATGAAGATGTTATTTGTGTAAAAAAGGGATTGGAAAGATTTTGGAAACAATTGGTATAGAACAGGCGCAAAAAACAGGTCAGATCACAGATTATCATGCACTGAATGCGATGCTTAATCTTTATGATGAAAACGGTCATATCCAATTTGATATGGATAGACTTGCCGCGCGACAATATTTTCTTCAGCATGTTAACCAAAATACGGTTTTTTTTCATAATTTGAAGGAAAAAATAGACTACTTGATAGAAGAAGGTTACTATGAAGAAGATTTGTTTAAACTTTATGATTTTTCTTTTATTAAGAAGCTTTTTAAGCGTGCTTACGCGTTTAAGTTTCGCTTTCCCACTTTTTTGGGTGCATTTAAGTATTATACCAGCTATACACTGAAGACTTTTGATGGAAAGCGCTATCTTGAGCGTTATGAAGACCGTGTTTGCCTTGTTTCTCTCTATTTAGCACAGGGCAATAAGGCTCTTGCTGAAATTTTTGTAGATGAAATTATTACAGGACGGTTTCAACCTGCCACTCCGACATTTTTGAATGCAGGGAAAAAACAACGGGGCGAGTTGGTGTCGTGTTTTTTGTTGCGTGTTGAAGATAACATGGAGTCCATAGGGCGTTCGGTTAATTCAGCTTTACAGCTTTCAAAACGCGGTGGAGGGGTAGCGCTTTGTTTGACAAATTTGCGAGAAGCGGGAGCTCCGATCAAGCAGATAGAAAATCAATCTTCAGGTGTTTTACCGGTGATGAAACTTTTGGAAGATTCTTTCTCTTATGCCAATCAGCTTGGTGCAAGGCAGGGAGCTGGTGCTGTTTATTTACATGCACATCATTTAGATATTATGAAGTTTTTAGATACAAAGCGTGAGAATGCTGATGAAAAAGTCAGAATTAAAACGCTTTCACTTGGTGTTGTTATTCCCGATATTACTTTTGAGCTTGCACGTAATAATGAGGATATGTACCTATTCTCGTCTTATGATATTGAGCGCGTTATGGGCAAACCCTTTAGCGATATTTCTTTGACGGAGCATTATCGGTCTTTCGTTGATGATGCAAGGATTCGTAAAAAGAAAATAAGTGCACGTGTTTTTTTCCAGACTTTGGCGGAGATTCAATTTGAATCAGGATATCCCTATATTTTGTTTGAGGATACTGCTAATCGAGCCAATCCGATAGCTGGGCGGATAAGTATGAGCAATTTATGTTCAGAGATTTTACAGGTGAGTGAGGCAAGTGAATTAGAGACAGATTTAACATACCGCACTGTTGGAAGTGATATATCTTGTAATCTTGGTTCCATGAATATTGCCAAAGCAATGAAAAGTCCTGATTTCGGGCAAACAGTGGAAGCTGCTGTTCGTGCTCTTACTGCTGTTTCCGATATGAGCGATATTGCTTGTGTACCCTCTATTGCCAAAGGCAATGCTGAAAGCCATGCGATTGGTTTGGGACAAATGAATTTGCATGGTTTTTTAGCGCGTGAGAAGATCTATTATGGGTCTCCAGAAGCGATTGATTTTACCAATATCTATTTTTATACGGTAACCTATCATGCAATACGTGCTTCCAATTTAATTGCACGCGAGCGTAAGGAAATCTTTGCAGGATTTGAAAAGTCTGCTTATGCAGATGGTCGTTTTTTTGACAAATATATTGAGAAAGAGTGGAAGCCGCAATTTGCACTTGTACAAGAGCTTTTTGCACGGAATAATATTGCTATACCAGATCAAAAGGATTGGCAGGAACTCAAGGCTTCAGTTGTTGAGTATGGGCTTTATAATCGCAACCTGCAAGCAGTTCCCCCCACTGGGTCTATTTCTTATATTAATCACGCAACCTCTTCTATTCATCCCATTGCTTCGAAGATTGAAATTCGCAAAGAGGGAAAAATTGGGCGCGTTTATTATCCTGCTCCTTACATGGATAATACAAATTTAGATTTTTACCAAGATGCCTATGAGATTGGCCCTGAAAAGATTATTGATACCTATGCTGCTGCCACGCAGCATGTTGATCAAGGTCTTTCATTAACGCTCTTTTTTCCAGATACCGCTACCACGCGTGATATTAACCGTGCACAAATTTATGCCTGGAAAAAAGGTATAAAGAGCATTTATTATATACGGTTGCGGCAAGTAGCATTGAGTGGAACGGAAGTGGATGGCTGTGTTTCGTGCAGTCTATAGGAGATAATCACATGACAAAGATTACAACCCAAAATCCTGTTGTTTGCGCTGTCAATTGGAATAGATTGCATGATGAGAAAGATCTTGAAGTATGGAACCGCTTAACTGGAAATTTTTGGTTGCCTGAAAAGGTTCCGCTTTCTAATGATATTCCTTCATGGTCAAGTTTAACAGAGGAAGAACGCAAGCTCACGATTCGTGTTTTTACAGGGTTAACTCTTCTAGATACGATTCAAAATACCGTAGGAGCCATTTCACTGCTTGCTGATGCAATAACAGAGCATGAGGAGGCAGTATTGACAAATATTGCTTTTATGGAAGCGGTTCATGCGCGTTCTTATTCTTCTATTTTTTCAACCCTTTGTTCGACGGTAGAAGTTGATGATGCGTTTAGATGGTCAGAGGAAAATATTCATTTACAAAAAAAAGCCAGATTAGTACTTGAACGTTATGAAGGGAATGATCCGCTAAAGAAGAAAATTGCTTCAACTCTGCTTGAAAGCTTTTTATTCTATTCTGGTTTTTATTTGCCTATGTATTGGGCCAGTCGTGCTAAATTAACAAATACAGCTGATCTTATTCGGCTTATCATTCGTGATGAAGCTGTCCATGGTTACTATATAGGCTATAAATTTCAATTAGGGTTTGCAAAACTTGATGAGGACAAAAAGCAAGAAATTAAGGATTTTGCTTTTAACTTACTCTTTGACCTTTATAATATTGAATGCAAATATACTGAAGATCTTTATGACGCACTTGGATTGACAGAAGATGTCAAAATTTTTCTTCATTATAATGCAAACAAAGCCCTCATGAATCTGGGTTTTGAAGCTCTTTTCCCACCAGAAGTTTGCCGTGTTAATCCAGCTATTTTGGCGGCTTTATCACCAAACTCGGATGAAAATCATGACTTTTTTTCAGGAGCAGGTTCCTCTTATGTTATCGGCAAGGCAGTTGCCACGACAGATGATGATTGGGAATTTTAAGGGTTGTATACAAAGAGAAGGGCGCGGGGGACACCACTTAAGTCTTTGCGCATTTCTAAACACTTAAAGCCATTTTTTCCAAATAAGTCGCAAACTTCTTTTTCTTGAGAGTAGCCGATTTCAACAGCAACATAACCTTCTGCTTTTAAGTAGTTTGCGGCTTTATCAGAAAGCTTTCGATAAAAATCAAGGCCATCTTCTCCACCAATCAGTGCACGCAATGGATCATAGAGTCGCACTTCTTTTGCAAGATTTTGGATATCTTTTTCTGGAATATAGGGTGGATTCGAAAGAATAAGATCAAATTGGCCTGTAACAGAATCAAACCAATCACTAAGAAGAGGTGTAAAACGATTGATAACATTGGCATTCTTTGCATTTTTTGTTGCTGTTTTGAGGGCATTTTCAGAAATATCAACAGCCACTGCAGAGGATTGAGGAACTTGTTTAAGAATTGCAATAGCAAGAGCACCGCTTCCTGTTCCCATATCCAGCAGTGTTATTTTTTTTGTTTTTTCACTCTGTTTTTTGAGGAATGGTAAAACAAGATCCACCAGCGTCTCTGTATCAGGACGTGGTTCTAATGTTTCTTGAGAGAGTGCGAAAGAGATGCCATAAAACTCTCTCACACCTATAATACGGTAAACAGGTTCGCCAGCAATACGTCGTTGAATGGCACTTTCTAATTGTGCAATTTGCTCAAAGGACAGACAGAGATTGGGTTGAAGAATTCTATCCGATGCATTTGTATTTGTGATCCATTCAACAAGTATTTTTGCTTCAAGATTGGCTTCAGAAACTCCCTGAGTGCGCAATTTTTCTTGAGTCTGTCGGATAACATTGTTGAGAGTATGCGCGTTCATCCATGATCATCCATTGCCATAAGGAGGGCTGCTTGATGATCGGATATCAATGCATGAATAATCTCATCAAGCTCTCCTTCTAGAATGCGGTCAAGCTTATAGAGAGTGAGATTAATACGGTGATCAGTGACACGTCCTTGTGGAAAATTATAAGTACGAATACGCTCTGAGCGATCACCAGAGCCGACTTGATTTTTACGAGAAGCTGAACGTTCATTTTCCGCTTTTTGTCGTTCAATATCAAATAAGCGTGCACGTAAAATTTGCAACGCTCGTGCACGGTTTTGATGTTGTGATTTCTCTGCTTGTACTACCATAATCCCTGTTGGAATATGCGTGATACGAACAGCTGAGTCCGTTGTATTGACATGCTGTCCTCCTGCTCCAGAGGCACGCATGGTGTCAATACGGATGTCTTCAGGGCGAATTTCAATATCAATTTCTTCAGCCTCTGGAAGGACAGCAACGGTAGCAGCAGATGTATGGATACGTCCACCGGTTTCTGTTTCAGGGATACGTTGTACACGATGAACGCCTGATTCAAATTTCAGTTTAGAAAAGACTCCTTTCCCTGAAATACTGGCAATAATTTCTTTATATCCACCAACTTCTCCCTCATTAAGTGAAACAACTTCAACTTTCCAGTTATGGGAAGCAGCATAACGCTCATACATACGGAAAAGATCTCCTGCAAAAAGCGCTGCTTCTAAACCGCCGGTTCCTGCGCGAATTTCAACAATGGCACTTTTTTCATCAGCAACGTCTTTAGGTAAAAGAAGAATCTGCAGTTCTTGTTCAAGTTGTTCCATTTTCTGACATAATAATGGGAGTTCTTCTTGGGCAAGATGACGCATCTCTGTATCTGTGAGTTTATCACTGATAAGTGTTTCGAGATCCGTAATTTCTCTATAAAGAGCACTGAGTGTTCGTATAGAAGAAACAATTGGCTGTAGTTCTGCATACTCAGAAGCTAATTTTACATAAGTTTCAGCATCTGGGTTTTTTGCCATTTGGCTTTCAATTATTTCGAAGCGCTTTTCAAGCTGTTTTATGCGATCTTTTGGCAAAGAAACCATGACAATATTAGCCTAATTTGTTATAATATTTTGTTGTAATACGAGCAATTGGTTGCCTTATAGCAATCAGATAACAGAGGCTCATAAAGCAGAAAAACTCTCTTGCCAATGAAAACTATAGATTTTTCGCGTAAACTTGTAGAAAATCTTCTTTTCCTAAAGTGCGTTTTGATGACGCATGCGAGATAAGCTACTTGAGAGTTGTTTTTTTTCCATAAAGTTCAAGGCGATGATGAATAATATCATAGCCAAGGGATTTAGCAATTTCTTCTTGCAACTTTTCAATGATATCAGAATGAAATTCGATCACTTGCCCTGTTTCCACATCAATGAGATGATCATGGTGTTGGCCATCTGCTTGCTCAAAACGAGAGGGCCCACCACTAAAGCTATGGCGATGAATTGTTCCATTTCCTTCTAATGTTTTCATTGTTCTATAAACGGTTGAAAGCGAAATACTCGAATCTATTTTGTGAGCACGCTGAAAAATTTCAAACGCATTTGGATGGTCGTTTGTTTCAGCCAAAATATCAAGAATAATGCGCCTTTGACGTGTTACTCTTAGACCTGCAGCGCGTAATTCCTTCTCATAATTTCGTTTTTTATTCATCTTCTTCATTGTTTTTTTAAACGAAGGCTCCATGACAATGTTTGTATTTTTTTTCTGAACCACAAGGACAACGTTCATTACGTCCCACCTTGCCCCACGTGGTAATGTCATTGGGATCACGGTCTTTCGGGTTAACAATTCTATTTTCTTGTGTTTGTGCCCACAGGGTGGAAGTTTTTCCTTTCTCTTGATCATTTTGAACAAAGTGATCGACATCCGTTTGCTCAGGCATAAGTGGCTCTGTAGGTTGTTGAATAATTTCAAAACGCATGAGTTTAGAAGTCACGACTCTACGTAAATTTCTCAGCATGCTTTGAAAAAGTTCAAAGGACTCTGTCTTATACTCGTTGAGTGGATCCCGTTGGGCATAACCACGAAAGCCAACAACAGAACGCAGATGATCTAAACTTACCAAATGCTCACGCCATAACGTGTCAATAGTTTCGAGTAATATTGCTTTATGAAAATAAGCCATGACCTCTGGAGTATAGCGTTCAGTACGTTCATTTTCAAGTTTTGTAACAGCATTTGATACGCGTTCTAAAATTTGTTCTTCGGCAATTCCATCTTCTTTGGCCCATGCCTCGATTGGGAGCTCAAGATTGAAGAGTTGTTGAATTTCCTCTTGTAGAGCTTTCACCTTCCACTTTTCAGAATATGTTCCAGATGGGATATAAGCTTCTACGAGATCTTCAACCACTTCATGACGCATTTCAAGGATCATGTCTGTCAAATCCTCTGCATTCATGACTTCCATACGCTGTTCAAAAATAACCTTGCGTTGATCATTCATGACATCGTCATATTTTAACAAATTTTTACGAATTTCAAAGTTTCGTGCTTCGACTTTTTTTTGCGCTTTTTCGAGGGCTTTATTAATCCACGGATGAGTAATCGCTTCATTTTCTTTTAACCCAAGCTTTTGCAGCATACTATCCATACGGTTGGAACCGAAGATACGCATGAGATCATCTTGGAGAGAAAGAAAGAATTTTGAGCGCCCAGGATCACCTTGGCGACCAGAACGTCCACGCAGTTGGTTATCAATACGACGACTCTCATGGCGTTCAGTAGCGATAACGTAAAGACCACCAGCGGTTAATGCTTTTTCTTTAAGCTGTTTAACATCTTTTTTAATTTCGTCAATTTTAGCAGTCCGTTCTGTTCCATCTGGCATATCCTGTAATTCTTGTCGGATACGCATCTCAACATTCCCACCAAGCTGTATATCAGTACCACGACCCGCCATATTTGTTGCGATGGTAAGAGCTCCAGGAACACCAGCTTGTGCAATAATATATGCTTCTTGCTCATGATAGCGGGCATTTAAGACTCTAAAATCGGTAATGCCTTCTTTTCGTAAACGTTCTGCTAATTGTTCTGACTTTTCAATAGAGGTTGTTCCAACAAGAATGGGTTGTCCTTTTTCATGTGCTTGACGGATATCACGGACAATAGCACGATATTTTTCTTCTGCAGTTCGGTAGATTTCATCATCTTCATCAAGACGCTGTATGGGCAAGTTTGTGGGGACTTCTACAACCTCAAGGCCATAAATATTACTGAATTCTTCGGCCTCTGTTGTGGCTGTTCCAGTCATTCCAGAAAGTTTCCGATACATACGGAAATAATTTTGGAAAGTAATGGAAGCAAGTGTTTGATTTTCTGGTTGAATAGCAACATGCTCTTTAGCTTCTAAGGCTTGATGAAGTCCTTCAGAATAACGCCGTCCTGGCATCATACGACCTGTAAATTCATCAATGATAACAATTTCATCATTGCGTACAATATAATCCTTGTCACAGACAAACAATTTATGGGCTTTAAGGGCGTTATTGACATGATGGACGATAGCAACATTTTCGATATCATAAAGACTTTCACCTTTAAGATACCCAGCCTGTTCGAGCATTTTTTCAATTTTTTCAGTACCCACTTCAGTAAAAGTTGTTGTTTTTTGTTTTTCGTCTATTTCATAGTCTTCTGGAGTTAAAGCGGGAATAAATGTATCAATAAGATTATAGAAATCAGTACGATCCTCTAGAGGACCAGAAATGATAAGAGGAGTACGGGCTTCATCAATGAGAATCGAATCAACTTCATCAACAATGGCATAATGATGCCCAC
Source organism: Bartonella sp. ML70XJBT.G (assembly GCF_028618575.1). Lineage (GTDB taxonomy): Bacteria > Pseudomonadota > Alphaproteobacteria > Rhizobiales > Rhizobiaceae > Bartonella. Next base: position 55,357 of record NZ_JAQITA010000005.1, read on the forward strand.
GTTGGACCATTTGACTACGATCAAAAGCCATATTGTCGCGCAGGTAATCAAAGCCCAATTCATTATTTGTTGCATAGGTGATGTCGCATGCATAGGCTGCTCTACGGGCATCACTCTCAAGGTCATGGAGAATCACGCCTGTTGTTAGCCCTAGAAAACCGAAGATTTTTCCCATCGTTTCAGCATCACGGTTAGCAAGATAATCGTTGACTGTCACAACATGAACGCCTTTTCCTTCCAATGCATTGAGGTAAATTGGCAAAGTTGCCATTAATGTTTTACCTTCTCCAGTGCGCATTTCAGCAATACCACAGTCATGAAGGACCATTCCACCAATAAGCTGTACATCAAAAGGACGCATATCATAAACACGCTTTGCTGCTTCACGGACAGTTGCAAAAGCTTCTGGTAGGAGCAAGTCAACGGTTTCACCTGTAGCGAGACGTTTACGAAACTCGTCAGTTTTTTGACAGAGTTGCGTATCGCTTAATTTCACGAATTGTTCTTCTAACTCATTAATTTTCATAACTTTTTGGCGAAGAGCTTTGAGACGTCGCTCTTGAGCTGAACCAAAAAATTTGCGTGCAAAAACACCTAAACCGACCATCTCTGGCCCTTTCTTTTAATTGTTACCATTATGATTGGGTAATGCATATGTTATCCCCATATTCTACAATCCCAAAAGTGTTTAATAACTGGATGCAAGTGGTACCATTATACTTGTGGGTGTGCAATTTTTCATTTGATTGTAAAATAGAGATAAGAGGCGAAGTGCACCGTGTCAACTTTAGGAGTGCTTTTTAGCTAAGACAATACCAAGTAATTTACGATATAATATGTCATTTTCTATATTCTCATGTTTTTTATGAGTATGAGAGAGGGTGGTGTAAACGAAGATAAAAGGACAAGTTTATGCTTTTTAAAATAAAATTACTGATTTATTTATCTTTGTTTAGAGATTAAAATGCTACATTCAAATAAAATGAGATTTTGAATCTGCCTTCATTTTAAGGAGTATATTTATGAAATTCAACTTTAGCACGCTATTTTTAGCATTAGCTGTATTGGCAAGTACGAGTTTAGGGGTGATAGCCCAAGAAAGTTTGAATTCACCATCAGATGATTTAAAGACTTTGGAGAAAGCTTCTGAAAAGGCAGTTCCTTCTTCTCATGTGATGGCGGTTATTGAGGGGAAGGATATTACTGCAGGACAATTAGATGATTTAGCGCTTGAAATAAATCCTAATTTAGTACGTTTTCCTGATGAACAACGCCGTATAATGGTTTTAAAAGCTTATTTGGATATGCAAGCACTTGCGAAAGCAGCTAGGGACAAGGGCATTGATAAGAGTGAAGCTTATGATAAACGTATGGCGGTTATGCGTGATAATGTGCTCCAGCAGCTTTATTTTAAACAGACAATTGTTGACCAGATTTCTGATAATGATTTGGAAACTCTTTACAAAAAGGAAGTTGCTGCTTTGCCTAAAGAGGATGAAGTAAAGGCGCGTCATATTTTAGTTAAAACGAAAAAAGAAGCAGAAGCTATCGTGAAGCGTTTAAATAAAGGGGAAGATTTTGAAGAGATTGCAAAAAAGACTTCAACAGATGGTTCTGCGGCTGTAGGGGGTGATCTTGGTTATTTTAGCCATGGTCAAATGGTCAAACCTTTCGAAGATGCTGCGTTTAGCTTAAAAGTTGGCGAATATACCAAAACACCCGTTGAAAGTCCTTTTGGCTGGCATGTTATTAAGGTAGAAGATCGTCGTTTAAAACAACCTCCTGCATTTGATGATGTTAAAGAGATGTTGCGTACACAGTTGATAAGAGAACGCTACCAAAAACTGATTGTTGATTTGCGCAGTAAAATGGATGTGAAATATCCTGATCCCAATGTGACAAAGCTTATGCAATCGATTAATCAGAATGGGACACCGCTTCCGGATGAAACAGCCGATGAAGAAGATACGGAATAATAAAGAAGAAGTAGTAGAAAGTATTTTGCTGGGTGATTTGAGTGATGAATGTCGTTCAAAAAGCTGAGCAGTCATTTAATGAGAGACAACTTATCTACAATCATTTTATCTCTTTTTATGGAAAACAGAGTGTGGTTTTAAAAATATCTCCGTTATCTCCGCAAAATATACCGGAGCTTCCGCCGCTATTTGGTGTGCGGATAGCAACAGCTGAAGCTGGGATTAAATATAAAGGTCGTACAGATCTTCTTTTCATCATATTTGATAAACCGGCAAGTGTAGCTGGTGTTTTTACGCGCTCAAAATGTCCGTCTGCTCCTGTGGAACATTGTCGCGCATCGCTTCCTCATGGAGTTGCAAGGGGTGTTGTTGTTAATTCTGGGAATGCAAATGCTTTTACAGGACGCAAAGGAAGACAGGCGACCAATGAAATCATGTGTGCTGCAGCAAACACTTTGAAGGTGAGAGAAAATGAAATTTTTATAGCTTCTACAGGTGTTATTGGTGAACCAATGGATGCATCGGCTGTTGTAAACCTTTTACCAAATATGCTGGAAACGGCGAAAGAAGGCAATTGGTTAGAGGCTGCAAAAGCCATTATGACGACGGATACATTTCCAAAACTTGCTACGCGCAGATTTGATTGTGGAGGAGAGATCGTGACCATTAATGGAATTGCAAAAGGGGCTGGTATGATCGCACCAGATATGGCAACGATGCTCTCTTTTGTCATAAGTGATGCTAGAATTTCTTCGGATATACTTCAATCGATGTTATCAGAAGCGGTTCAGGGTTCTTTCAATTCGATTACTGTCGATAGCGATACTTCAACATCAGATACACTCATGATGTTTGCGACAGGAAAAGAAAACTTTCCTCCCCTTACACAGAGAGCTGATCCGCGTTATGGGATATTCTTAAAGCACTTAAATGGGCTTTTGCATGAGCTTGCGTTACAAGTTGTTTGTGATGGAGAAGGTGCACGTCATTTAATTGAAGTGAATGTGATTGGTGCGACAACAGACAATGCTGCGAAAACTATTGCCCTATCAATTGCAAATTCGCCTCTTGTAAAAACGGCTATTGCTGGTGAAGATGCGAACTGGGGGCGCGTGGTTATGGCAGTTGGCAAAGCAGGGGTTGAAGTCGACCGTGATCTATTGACAATTTGGTTTGGTGAACATCGTTTGGCGATCAATGGCGAACGAGATCCTGAATATTGTGAAGAGCAAATAGCTACTTATATGTGCGGAAAACACATCACAATTCGTGTTGATATTGGTTTGGGGCTTGGTAAAGCAACAGTTTGGTCATGCGATTTAACGAAGGAGTACGTTATGATCAATGGCGATTACAGAAGTTAACAGATACATCATAAATTTAACACTAGAACATCTGTACATTTTTGGAGAGGACGAGATATTTTAGCTCTTTCATTTTAGAGTATAGGGTAATACAAAAGAGATGGTTCTCTTTATTTCTTTTGGAGAGTGGTATGCATGTAAAAAGTTTACTTCTTCTTGTTGTTGCATGCGCATTATTAGATCAAGATAATCGTGTTTTGCTTACAGAACGTCCTCAAGGAAAATCACTAGCTGGTTTATGGGAATTTCCTGGAGGAAAGGTTGAGCAAGGCGAAACGCCAGAGGCATCATTGATTCGCGAGTTAGAAGAAGAGCTTGGTATTCATGTTCAAGCATGTAATTTACGACCCTTAACATTTGCAAGCCATAGCTATGAAACATTTCATCTCCTAATGCCCTTGTATCTTTGTTACCATTATGAAGGTGTTGCTAGAGGGCGAGAAGGGCAAAATTTAAAATGGGTTTTTATTGGTGACCTAGATAAATATCCTATGCCTGATGCTGATAAACCATTAGTTCAATTGTTGAAAAAATTTCTTCTTTAATAAGTTTTTGAAAAGACAATATCATTTATAAATAGAGGATACTTCGTTCCATAAGGCCTTAATGTGAGAAAAGATTTTTTAAAGAGAGAGCTTTGTAATTTTTATGAGAGATTGTTCTTTTGGCGCAACCAATTTCTTCATCGCCAATACGTTGTATCCTTACTATATCTTTTAAATTCGGCGCTGGAACATTCAAAATATCCACAGCAAAATTTGAAAATAATGAGAATGCGCAATACCTCACGCTTTTGTTTTTCACGGTCTTTCAACGGAGCTATGTCCCTCATGTGATCAAAAGGCCATTGGTTCTACATTTACCTCCTTGTAAAAAATATTTTTCAACGCTCCAAAATCTCTTTCACAAGAGTGCCTGTTCCTCATAATCACTTTCACCTTTATGCAGAGATCTCTTGCCAAAACGAATACGCCAATCATCTTAATGCTTTGTCATGAAGGTATATAATGCTCCATTATATTTAAAATTATTATGTCACTTGTAATATACAAACTTTCATGCAAGCTATTTACGAAATGGGCTTGTGTGTTACACAATACGCGAAAAATCTATGAGTGTTGATAAAGCTTCCTACTAAATATAAGTTTCAAAAAAATCGAGTTATGCATTTTCTTTGATATCAATAAGTTTATAAAAATACCTTTTCGCCCATATAATTAATAACTTCGTTCTATCGGCATTATTATTTTTAAGGGTTTTCAATAGAACTATAAAAAACACAACAATAGAAAGATTCGTTGGTTTTACTCATCTCTAAAAATACCACTTATGTTTCTATTATTGGACGACGTTTTTCTACGGGATATTTTTGATATGTTTGAGCGACACGCATAATGACTTCCTCTAGGGGCTCAATCATCACGTCCATAGAAAAACCATTTGCATGAATGACATTTTCATGATCAACCATAATGGCAGCATGGCCTTTCCAAAAGATTAAATCACCTCGTTGAAGTTCATCACTGTCTGAGAGGTGATGACCTATAGTTTTTTGCTGCATGTCAGTATCGCGTAAAACCATTTGACCGGTCATGATCATAGAAAGCTGGATGAGTCCTGAGCAATCAAGTCCAAAACCACTGGCTCCACCCCAAAGGTAAGGCGTGCGGATGAACATTTCAGCAACGGCAACATAATCTTTATATACACGGCCAATGGGACTGAGATGATTGCTGATGACTGCTTTTCCGTTTTCAAGTATAGAATACATAGTTTCACGGACTTCAACTTGATCAACAACAGTTACCTTACTTCCCATGGATAAAGGATATTCCATTGGTCCACGCAAATCAGCTTGGAAATATTGAAAAGTACGTGGCACTGAAACGACATGTGTTTGTTTTATGTTTGATGTACAAAGTGCTGTTGTATCAATATAACCAACATAACCATCTTTAAGAGATTGTCCCCACGACATGGCTTCCCCTTGTTCAAAGATAAGAAGCTCTTCTCCAAGTAAGCATTCGGTTTGCATTTCGCTTTTTTTACTGTTTTCTTTAAACAGTCCAGCAACAGGGACATGAACGCGTTTTTTTTCACCTTGCACGAAGCGCTGCGCTGTGACCTCTGTTTCAAGACGTTTGTCAGCGAGATCTTCTCTGAATGCATGTAACCTTGGATCTTTAGAGACCATTCATTTCCCTTTCATTTTTGTCTTTAAACAAGTTTATAATCACTGTAAAACGCAGAGCTTTTCATCTTTAAATACAGCACAGAGCATCATTAGAGACGATAAGCAATCATTCCTAAATCGCCACAATTGTCCATCTTTGTGGATATTTTGTGACAATTTTTAGTTTTTAAAGAGATTATAAAGAGCACGAATAACTTGTGCAGATCCACCGACAGGATAGCCTGGTTTTTCTTTAGGAACCCAGCCATAAAGATCAAAATGCGCAAAATGTTTGGTTCTTTCAACGAAAGAGTTAAGAAATAAAGCCGCTACTATAGAGCCGGCATAGTTATTTCCCGTTATATTGTTCAGATCAGCATTTGGTGAAGATAACATTTCCAAGTAAGGTTTCCAAAGGGGCATTTGCCAAAGAGGATCACAAACAGCGTGAGCAGACTGAGAAATCTGTTGTGCCCATATTGCATCATTACAATAAAATGCAGGAAGATCTGGTCCTAATGCTATCCGTGCTGCTCCCGTTAAAGTTGCCATACATAGCATGAATTGTGGACTTTCTTCATCACCATAGGCAAGTGCATCGGCAAGAATAAGTCGTCCCTCCGCATCTGTATTGCCAATTTCAACAGTTAAACCTTTACGGCTTTGAAGAATATCACCTGGCCTGTAAGCATGAGCAGAAATTGCATTTTCAACGGCTGGAATCAAAACACGCAGACGAAAGGGTAATTTGGCATCCATGATAAGCTTAGCCAGTCCCAAAACATGTGCTCCACCCCCCATGTCTTTTTTCATGAGTAACATGTTATTGGCTGATTTAATATCGAGACCTCCAGTATCGAAGCTTACGCCTTTACCAACCAATGTTATTTGAGGATGGTTTTCATGACCCCATCGTAGTTCAATCAGTCGTGGTGCAGTACTGCTGGCGCGTCCTACAGCGTGAATCATAGGAAAATTATGTGTTAAGAGTTCATCTCCACAAATGCTTTGGACATTAGCACCATAAGTTTTTCCTAATTGGCGTGCTTCTTTCTCGAGGTTATCAGGACTCATATCATTGGCTGGAATATTAATGAGATCACGAACAAAAAAGACAGTTTGATAAATTCGTTGCAGCTCGTCAAAATCAACCCTATCATTGACATAGATCGACAACGGTTTAGAAGAAGAGTGTTGACGATAGCGGTTGAATTGATAACTTCCAAATGCCAATCCAAGATAGCTCTTTATTTCATGGGAGGCAGTTCCTTCTAAATGCCAATGTCCAGCAGGAAGATTTTTAGCGAGAAGGCCTGTAATAAAAGGTTCATCACCATTTCCAAGTCCAAAGAACACTTTTTTTAAATGTCCTGTTTCATGAGGAACGAAGAGTATTTGTCCTGCTTTCCCAGTAAAATTATTGACTTTCATCCATACTATTGTTGATGCATCAAGCGATAAATCAGCAAGACTTTCAGGGCTTACCAAGAATATGGGGCAACTCTTATCCAAATGTTTTTGGCTAAAATGAATGTGATGTGAAGGCATATTTATGAAATCCTCATAGTCGTCGCAGTGCGACATATTCGACCAAATGGTTTTTTCCTTTGCGTAGAATAAGATTAGACCGTGGTCGTGTTGGCAGTATATTTTCTTGTAAATTTTTCAAATTAATTGTTTGCCAAATATTTTCAGCGATTTTTAGGGCTTCTTCTTCATGCAGGAGTGCATAACGATGAAAATAGGATTCAGGATTTTGAAAAGCAGTTTTACGCAAACGTTTAAAACGTTCCAAGTACCAGTGCCGAATGACTTCTGTTTCAGCATCTACATAGATTGAAAAATCAAAAAAATCTGAAACAAAAGGAATGACTTTACCATCTTTAGGAAGATCACTGACTTGCAGAACATTAATACCTTCAATAATTAAAATATCAGGGCGGTCAATGGTAATGGTTTGATTTTCTAGGACATCATAGATCATATGCGAATAAAGTGGGGCGCTCACATGACCAACACCAGCCTTTATAGCAGAAAGAAAGTTCAGCAATTTTTTAATATCATAGGAATCAGGAAATCCTTTACGATGAATGCGGTTTTTTTGCTGTAAAACAGCGTTAGAATAGAGAAAACCATCCGTTGTAATCAAATCCACTTTAAGACTGGATGTCCAACGTTTCAAAAGTTCCTGAAGAATACGAGCGGTGGTTGATTTTCCTACCGCAACAGAGCCAGCAATCCCAATGATAAAAGGAGTTTTCTTTGTTCCATCTTGATGTAAAAATTTTTGACGCTTATAAAAAAGTTCCTGTACTGCTTCAACATGGCATGACAATAGACGCGATAGAGAAAGGTAAATACGTTGTACTTCTTCAAGATCAATAGGATCATCAATGGAACGTAAGCGTTTAATTTCATCGAAGGTCAATGTAAGTGGTGTATCCGCACGAAATTTTGACCATTCTTGTGCAGTAAAAACACGATAGGGTGAATATCGATCAGAAATTGATGTGACCAAGTTATCTTCCTGATCAGTTTTTGAGAGAATCGTATCAATCATTTGTATCAGTCGAGATCTTTTTTGCTGCAGTAACTGCTTAAAAATAAAGCAACAAGCTGTTTTGTATTCACATGAATTTTTTTCTGCATGTTTTTTTCTTTTAAATAAATAATCTTTCGTTAGCTTATAGTCCAGTCATTCCAGTGTTCTTTAATTTGTGCCAAGGAGTGTCCTTGTGCCAAAAAAGCCCATAAAAGTAAACGCGCTTTTACTGCTGATAAATACCCAGACATAAGAGCGCCAGAAGCAAGTAAATCGACCTCTGAACCTTTATAGCCATAAGTTGTGCGGGTTGTTGAGCCAGTATAGGTACGGCTAGCAATAATGATAGGTATTTTTTGTGTATATTGTCGCACGATGTCTGCTTCTTCAAAACTACAGTGTCCAGAGCCAAAACCAACAATGACAAGTCCAGCATAACACCCACTTTCAAGACAGAATTTCATTAGCTGTGTATCAGAAGATAAAGAGGCGTGAAGGAGTGCAACTTGGTGATCATAATTTTTGGGAAGATCAAATGTTGTAGAGAAAAACTTTCGATCATTAAAATAAATCAGTTTTCCTTCCAAAAGAGTACCCAGAACACCTATCATACCTGATTGAAATGTCTCAATTTTGACGGTATGGCTTTTCTGCACCCAATAAGGTGAGTGAATGGTATCATTGATGACAACGAGAACGCCTCTATTACGACTTTGTGGATGAGCAGCGACACGGGTTGCTGCTAAAACATTAGCCGGTCCATCAGCACCTGCTTCATGAGGTAGACGCATAGCGCCGGTAATGACAAGCGGTTCTGCTTTATCCCAGTAAAGGGAAAGAAAAAACGCTGTTTCTTCAATTGTATCAGTACCTTGGGTTAAAATAACACCTTCCGCGCCAGCCTTTATTTGTTGTTTTGCCCACTCTATGATTTCAAAAAGAATTTTAAAAGATAAAGATCCACTGGGTAATTGTGTGAGTGTTTGTGCATGAACATGAGCAACTTTATTTAAATCAGGAACACTTTTGATAAGGATATCTGAGGTTAAGGTTGGTTGCATTTGGCCGGAATCGTCAGCAGTCATTGCAATTGTACCCCCTAGTGTTCCTATGGCTATTTTCGTCATAATCTTTCCCTTAGAAGATGTAGATTGTTTTAGAGAACTATTTAACAACAATTTACATTGATAACAATGCATTCATTTTTTTATTTTAACAAATTGAATTGTGCTAAATCATTGTGTTTTGCAATATATGTTCTTAAATAGAGACAATAATGATTAGATTTTACATTTGATGGAAAGAAATCAATATTAAGGAGTTTCCTTATGGCAGAACATAAGCCAGACATCATGTATGGTACAACTATTGTTACGATACGAAAAGGTGGCAAAGTCGTGATGGCCGGAGATGGTCAGGTTTCATTGGGGCAGACGATTATGAAAGGCAATGCACGCAAAGTTCGTCGCCTTGGGAAAGGCGGAATGGTTATAGCTGGTTTTGCAGGGGCTACAGCGGATGCTTTCACTTTATTGGAAAGATTGGAAACGAAGCTGGAACAATATCCTGATCAGCTCATGCGTGCCTGTGTAGAACTTGCAAAAGACTGGCGAACAGATCGTTATTTACGTCGTCTTGAAGCAATGATGCTTGTGGCTGATAAGAAAATAACTTTAGCTTTAACAGGGCTTGGTGATGTCTTAGAACCAGAAGACGGAGTTATGGCAATTGGGTCTGGAGGCAATTTTGCGCTTTCAGCTGCTCGGGCACTTATGGATATGGATTTGGATGCCGAAACTATTGCGCGTAAAGCTATGGAGATTGCCGCTAAAATTTGTGTTTACACCAATGATCATTTTACAATTGAAACATTGGATGCAGAATTATCTTCTTTAGAGAAAGCTATTTGAATGTGTGTTGTATTTTCCCCTCGTGAGACTGTTTCTGAACTTGATCGTTTTATTATTGGCCAAAATGATGCTAAACGTTCTGTTGCTATTGCACTGCGCAATCGTTGGCGCAGACAACAGCTTGATGGTCCAATGCGTGAAGAGGTTATGCCCAAAAATATTTTGATGATCGGACCAACAGGTGTTGGTAAAACAGGTATAGCGCGTCGATTAGCGAAGCTTGCTGGAGCCCCTTTTGTTAAAGTAGAAGCGACTAAATTTACTGAAGTTGGTTATGTGGGACGTGATGTTGAGCAGATTATTCGTGACCTTGTTGAGATTGCTATTTCTCTTGTGCGTGAAAAAAAACGAGAGGAAGTGAAAGTAAAGGCTCACATGAATGCTGAAGAGCGCGTCTTAGATGCTCTCGTTGGCAAGACAGCAAGCCCCGCTACTCGCGATACTTTTCGCAAAAAATTGCGCGAAGGTGAATTGGATGAGAAAGAGATTGAAATTGAAGTAGCCGATAATAATAGTAATAGCGCTTCGACCTTTGAAATTCCGGGTATACCTGGTGCGCAAATGGGAATTATGAATTTGTCAGATATTTTTGGCAAAATGGGGAGCCGTACGAAAGTCCGCAAAACAACAGTCAAGGATGCTTTTAAGCCTCTCATGGATGATGAATCTGAAAAGCTCCTCGATCAAGATCAAATCATTCAAGAAGCACTTCGTGTTACTGAAAATGATGGAATTGTTTTTATTGATGAGATTGATAAAATTGCCACGAGGGATGGTGGAGGAAGTGCTGCAGTCTCCCGTGAGGGCGTTCAACGGGATCTTTTGCCTTTGGTTGAGGGAACAACAATTTCTACAAAATATGGTCAAATCAAAACAGATCATATTCTATTTATTGCCTCAGGTGCGTTTCATGTTTCCAAGCCATCTGACTTGTTGCCAGAACTTCAAGGGCGTTTACCCATTCGCGTGGAATTGAATGCTCTCACAAGAGAGGATTTGCGACGTATTCTCACCGAACCTGAAGCGAGTCTCATTAAGCAATATATTGCTTTAATGGCAACGGAAGAAGTTCATTTAGAAATCACCGATGATGCCATTGATGCTTTGGCCGATATCGCTGTAGATTTAAATGCAAGAATTGAAAATATAGGGGCACGTCGTTTACAAACAGTAATGGAGCGTGTTTTAGATGAGATTTCTTTTACAGCACCTGATAAAGCTGGAACATCATTTAAAGTTGATGCTGCTTATGTCAGAAAATCGATAGGAGAGCTTGCTGCTGATATCGATCTTTCGCGTTTCATTCTTTAGAGTTATCGTTTGTTTGCATCTACCGGTGCGCTTCGATAACTTTGAAACCATGGGCTTTTTCATCTATCAGCACCGTTTGAAAAATGTCTTTTAACAATATTTCATAAGGCAGGTGGCGGTTAGCAACAAGAAGCAGCTTACCACCTGGCTTTAGGTATTTTGCAGCATTTATAATAAAATGCTGCCCTAATGAGACATCTGTCGTTTGTTGTATATGAAAGGGTGGATTTGAAATGATAGTATCATAGAGATCTGTGATCGATTCATGGACAAGATCATGCCAATAAAAATGAATCGGACAAGAAGTTGTTATAGTTTTGAGATGCTGTTTGGCTGCTCGCAAAGCATTGTAGTCGGCTTCATAGAGATCAAGAGTTGTTAGTTTTTTGCTTTTTTCAAGTGCAGCATGAGAAAGAAAACCCCAGCCAGCACCAAAATCGGCAGTTTTTCCAGTAATTTTATGCATATGTGAAGCAAGCGCAGCAGATCCAGGATCAATACGACCATGCGAGAACATGCCAGAAGTGGTCTGAAATTTATTTTCAAAAGTGAGCGGTGGTGAACGCAATTGTGTAATTTTCTGTCTATCTATTTGTTGTGGAACTTGAAGCCAAAAGACTAGTCCATGTTTTTTTGATAATTTATCGGTGATAGGAATAAATGTTTTGACCCACTTCATCATTGAAGCAGCACCGGCAGTTTTATTTCCACCAATAACAATCCACCCACTAGGTTTCACACATTCTAACAAATCAAGAAAACAATTTTGGTTAAAACCACGATATTTGCTTAAATGTAAAAGTGCACCATCATAGGTGAAAGTTTTATCTATTTGAGGAGCACAATCAAACTGAGCATTGACGAATTTTAAAAAATCTGGTCGCCAAGGCGTGATAACTTTTAAGTTTTTCACCCATTCTAGAGCGGGAATTTCTGTTAAACCAAAACTCAACCATAATTGGTTTGGACTGGGAAGAGGAAGACTATGGTTCTCAAAAGGCAAAAAACAGTGACACATGTCAGTCTTTCAAAGCAAAAATGCCATTCTCATGTGAAAATGGCATTTCATAACAAGAGGAAAGATTACTCTTCTTTTTTCTTACGACGACGCTTGTTTTCGGATTTATTTTTTTCTTCCACGCACATTTCTTGTTCTTCTTTTACCGGACGATCTGCTGTAATTTCTTCTCCGGTTTGTTGATCAACAATTTTCATTGATAAGCGGACTTTACCACGCTCATCAAAGCCCATGAGTTTCACCCAAACCTTATCACCTTCTTTAACAATATCTGTTGTTTTTGTGACGCGTTCTGATGCGAGCTGAGAAATATGAACGAGTCCATCACGAGAGCCAAAGAAATTTACAAACGCACCGAAATCGGCAGTTTTTACAACTGTTCCTTGGTAGATAGCACCAATTTCAGGTTCATCAACAATAGAATGGATCCAGCGTTTTGCTGCTTCAATAGTTTTAGCATCGGCAGAGGCAATTTTAATTGTTCCATCATCTTCAATATTGATTTTTGCTCCGGTTTGTTCAACGATTTCTCGAATGACCTTACCACCAGAGCCAATCACTTCACGAATTTTATCAACGGCAATATTCATCACTTCAATACGCGGAGAAAATTCGCTAAGTTCAGCACGCGCACTGGTTAAAGCTTTCCCCATTTCATGAAGGATATGAATTCGTCCACCTTTAGCTTGTTCAAGTGCGATTTTCATAATTTCTTCGGTAATACCATCAATTTTGATATCCATTTGCAAAGCAGTAATACCATTTTCTGTTCCCGCTACTTTAAAATCCATATCTCCAAGATGATCTTCATCTCCTAAAATATCAGAGAGTACAGCAAAGCGTTCACCTTCTTTAATCAAGCCCATGGCAATACCTGCAACAGGGCGCGCTAGAGGAACACCAGCATCCATGAGAGCAAGTGAAGTTCCACAAACCGTTGCCATGGAAGATGATCCATTGGATTCAGTAATTTCTGAGACAGCACGAATGGTATAAGGGAAAGATTCCTTTGTTGGCAACATAGGATGAAGTGCACGCCACGCCAATTTGCCATGTCCAATTTCACGGCGGCCAGGAGAGCCAAGACGCCCTGTTTCTCCTACTGAAAATGGCGGGAAATTATAATGAAGAAGAAATGTTTCCTTATACATACCTGTTAAAGAGTCAACATATTGTTCATCTTCACCAGTTCCCAATGTTGCAACAACCATTGCTTGTGTTTCGCCACGGGTAAAGAGTGCGGACCCATGTGTTCGTGGTAAAAGACTTACTTCTGACTGAATGGGACGTACTGTTGAAAGATCACGCCCATCAATACGTCTTCCCGTATCAAGAATATTCCAACGTACAATTTTTGCTTGCAACTGTTTGAAAACGGTTGCAATTTGATCTGCATTAAATTTACACTCCTCTTCTGTTTCAGGCATAAATTTATTGATGACTTCTGTTTTCAGTGCATCAATGGCAGCATAACGCTCTTGTTTATCCGTAATCGTATAAGCCTTTCGTATATCCTGTTCGGCCATTTCCAGCATGGCTTTTTCAAGATCGGAGAGATCTTCAGGAACGAAATCACGTGGATCTTTTGCGGCAACTTCAGCAAGCTTTATGATGGCATCAATAACAGGTTGCAAACCTTTGTGCCCAAACATAACTGCGCCCAACATGATGTCTTCTGGCAATTCTTGTGCTTCTGATTCAACCATTAACACGGCACTTTCTGTTCCAGCCACAACAAGATCAAGTTTTGATTCAGGCATTTCATCGATATGAGGATTGAGGACATATTGTCCATTACAGTAGCCAACACGGGCACCAGCAATGGGCCCCATAAAAGGAACACCGGATAGAGTTAAAGCAGCAGAAGATGCAATCATCGCAAGGATATCAGGATTATTTTCAAGATCATGCTGTATAACAGAAACAATAACTTGTGTGTCATTTTTATAACCGTCAGCGAAGAGGGGACGAATGGGACGATCAATTAAACGTGAAATTAAGGTTTCATTTTCCGTTGGCCTGCTTTCACGTTTTAAATAACCACCAGGTATTCTACCAACAGCATAGGATTTTTCTTGATAATTAACTGTGAGTGGAAAAAAATCTTGGTCTGGTTTTGGACTTGTTGCTGATACAACAGTTGCTAAGACAATGGTTTCTCCGTAGGTCGCAATTACTGCACCATCAGCTTGACGCGCTATTTTTCCCGTTTCAATGGTGAGTGGACGACCAGCCCATTCAATTTCTATCTTGTGCGTTTTGAACATTTTTTATCCTTAATAACCAGTATTCACATCTTTGAGTGCTTATATTCTGGTTTTGCGTAGCATATTTAAAGCTATGGGCAGGACAACAAGACACTTCTGTTTTTTTCGCGAGAAGAGAGAAATAAATCGCAATTTAAACGCGAAGCAACTAGCAATCCTGCCCCATGATGGTTACTCATCTGTTTGAACTAAAAGCAGCAAGCTGAAAAAATGGGTGAATTTTGTAAAGATACTATCCACCCATTTTTCTTCTAGCGACGCAAACCTAATTTCTTGATAAGTGTTTGATAACGATTTTGGTCAACTCCTTTAAGGTAATCAAGAAGGCGACGGCGTTGAGATACCATCTTTAAAAGACCACGGCGAGAATGGTTATCCTTTTTGTGTGATTTAAAATGGTTTGTTAAATTGGAAATACGCTCAGAAAGGACAGCAACCTGCACTTCTGGAGATCCTGTATCACCAACTTTATTTGCATATTCTGCGATAAGAGCTTGTTTACGTTCAGTTGTAATCGACATCGTATTATCCTTTCACAAACAAAGAAACAAAAGCCACCCACAGCCGAGATGTCGTTCAGCAAGGGTCTATGAAGAAATAAGAAGAGTTAAAGACTCTCACTTATCTTGACACTTATATAGGAAAAGAGGTTAAAATGCTAGCCCTTAAAAACATTGAAAACCTCCCTTAAATCAATGGTTTTGTTTTAAAATAACTATTTTAACAGGGTTGTATGAGAAGTTTTTAAAGAATTATGCATCCTTTTGATACAAAGATGACTGCTTTACAGAGTATATGTATGATAACAAAAGCATTAAATACCGATTTGGAGGAAAAAGATGCAGAGCATTTCAACATTCAAACTTTTTCGTAATTCGGTATTTCGAAATTTGTGGTCGTCCACTCTGATTTCTAATTTAGGGGGGCTTATACAGGCTGTAGGAGCAGGGTGGTTAATGGCGTTGATTAGTTCTTCGCATTCCATGGTTGGGCTTGTTCAAAGTGCTACAACATTACCACTTGTGATGTTTTCTTTGATGGCAGGGGCATTGGCTGATAATTTTAATCGTCGTCAAATTATGCTGTGTGCGCAAATTATGATGATGGTTGTATCAATGAGTTTGGCTATTTTAGCTTATATGGGCTTTCTAACACCGTCACTTTTATTATGCTGCACGTTTTTGATTGGCTGTGGAACAGCGTTTTATAATCCTTCTTGGCAGGCGACAATAGGAGATATTGTGAGTAGGGAAAATATTCCTGCTGCTGTGAGTTTGAACAGTGTTGGCTTTAATTTGATGCGTAGTGTAGGTCCTGCTATTGGTGGTGCTATCATTGCAATGTTAGGTGCAGCAGCTGCTTTTTTATTCAACGCGATAAGTTACATTCCTTTAATTGGTGTTTTGTTTTTCTGGAAACCGAACTATGAAAACAATATCTTGCCACGGGAAAGATTTTTAGGCGCTGTCTCAGATGGTTTACGTTATGTTGCTATGTCGCCTAATCTTCTCAGTATTATGGTCAGGGCATTTCTTTTTGGTCTTGGAGCAATCTCGATTTTGGCACTCTTGCCAATTGTTGTGCATAAAATTCTCGGAGGGAGTGCACTTCTTTATGGTACACTGCTTGGTTTTTTTGGCTTGGGAGCCATGACAGCGGGTATTATTAATTCATCTGTACGAAATTATTTTCGTTTAGAGACAATTATTGCCAGTGCATTTATTGGTTTTGCTTTTTCTTGCTTTGTTTTAGCAATAAGTCGTTCATTGATTATAAGCCATATTGCCTTATTTCCTGCGGGTTTATGTTGGGTTTTAGCGTTATCGCTGTTTAATACATCTGTACAGCTTTCTACACCACGCTGGGTTGTCGCTCGTGCTTTAGCACTTTATCAAACGGCCTCATATGGAGGGATGGCTGTTGGAAGTGCAATTTGGGGTGCTTTGGCTGATGGTTATTCTCCAACAATTGCTTTGAGTATTTGTTCTCTTTTCTTGGTTTTTGGGGCCCTTGCTGGCATAAAGTTTAGAATTCAGGAAATTCCTCAGATAGATTTGGATCCACTTGATCATTTCAGAGAACCAGAGCTTTTACTTGATCTAAAAGCAAGGAGTGGTCCGATTATGATAATGATCGATTATCAAATTCATGAAAATGATCTTGAAGAGTTTCTCAAAGTCATGACACGTCGTCGCCATATTCGTTTACGTGATGGCGCTCGCCAATGGGTTCTCTTACGTGATCTTGAAAGACCTGAATATTGGACAGAAGCCTATCATATGCCAACATGGGTAGATTATTTACGCCATAATCACCGACGTATAAAAGCGGATGCAGAGGTCAATAAACTTCTGCGTCATTTAAACCGTGCGCCTAACGGTATAAGAGTCCACCGCATGATTGAACGCCAAACCATACCACAAGCCAATGAAATGATTTTAAAGTCTTCTGCTGATCAATTACCTTGATGGTAAAAAGATAAAAATAAGTTTTCTTATAAACTATTTAATATGTGCAACAATGTTTTATCCGGTTGTGCTGTAAAACACTGTTGTTTGAGGTGTGGTGATATAAGATAAGTAAGATTTTACACATCTCAGTCTTTTGAGGGAATGGAGTGAATATTCAGGGTAGAGTTGTCCGTACAGTCTTATGCAAGTACGTCATTAAATGTCAGCAGCTGGAATGCACAAGACAAGAAACCGGATTGTTTATAGGTCGGTACTTACGAGGAATCTCCCTCATTTAAGGTGCGAGGAGAAGATCAAGGGTGAGTTTGTTTATATGGATATAACAGCAGCATTTTAGAGGTTAAATAAGTACGTTATACGGCTAGTCAGTTAAGAACAAATTTATTCTAAACAAATAATGAAAAGTTACGAATATTGCGATTTGTTAAGCTAAAGTCTGTTTTTTATTCCACAAAAATTTCTTAACACAGGTAGGATATACGCGTATCTCTAAGAATGATTGCGAGAGACCATTTAAAAGAACGAAGTTGTTTCTTGTCTTTTATTGTGCAAGTCAAGGATTGGATTTTTGAATGCATCATAGATTTTAGGCATCCTATGTCAATTCTTGTAAAGGCTCAGTATAAGACGATAAAAAAAGCACTCTTCTCTTCATTGATATAGAAAAATATCTTTTGGCAAGAACTTGTTGTGAAAAAGCATGAATTAAATTGTAAAAATTCGCTTTGGTTTGAACAGGATTTTGTCAAGAGTGCCTATAGCAAGAAGTTGTCCTTTGTAAAAGACACAGAGCTCATCTTCATCAAGAGATGCATTATGACTATAGAGAGGCACTGGAGCACCCTTCATGACTCGCTGTGCTTGGGTTTCATTAAGAATGTAACGAGAGAGGGAATCCACAGCAGCACCTGTTTCAATTAAAAGTGCATCAAGTGTTGAAAAATCTTTTTTGGGAGGAGTATTATTTTCATTTGTCACATTTTTATATAGTCCTGCCGCCTTTAGGGTATCCCATGTGATAAGATCATCTTCACAAAACGGTGCGACTGCAATACGTCTTAAATCAGCAATATGCCCATAACAACCAAGATCACGTCCTATATCGCGTGCTAAGGAACGCACGTAAGTTCCTTTTCCGCAGGTTATTTCAAAGATAGCATGCTCGCTGGAAGGAGTTTCTATTAATGTAAAAGTTTCTATTTCCACTTGGCGCGGTGGAATTTCAACAATTTCTCCTTCACGGGCTAGATCATAGGCACGATTACCAGAAATTTTAATTGCTGAAAATTGAGGAGGTGTTTGCAAAATAACACCTGTATATTGAGGGAGAAGAGCACGTATTTCTTCTTGTGTTGGACGTTTGAGAGATGTTTTTGTGATTTCACCTTCTAGATCGTCTGTCGATCTCTCTTCGCCCCAAGCAATTTGAAAACGGTAGGTTTTTGTACCTTGCATCACGTAGGGAACAGTTTTGGTTGCTTCGCCCAATGCAATTGGCAAGAGTCCAGAAGCAAGAGGATCAAGTGTACCCGCATGTCCAGCTTTTTGCGCATGAAAGAGCGATTTTATTTGTGAGACAGCTTCTGTTGATCTCATTCCCTTTGGTTTATCGAATATGACCCAGCCAGAAACAGAACGGCCTCTTTTTTTGCGTTGCGGCGCCATATTTTAATCCTCAACTTCATCATTATGTTGAAGATCACGTGCCACCTCAGGGGAGCGAAGAAGAGCATCAATTTTTGAAAAATTATCAAAACTACTATCAAGCCGAAAACGCAGTTCAGGCATATATTTCATCTGTCGCAATGCGTGACTGATTTCTTTACGGATAAAACGGCTATGTGTATTAAGAATATTAACAACATCAATATGGGATGCATTTTTAAGAGTACTAAGAGGAGAAATAAAGCAGGTAGCAATTTTTAAATCTGTTGACATGCGGACTTCAGAGACAGAAATGACCATATTTTTTAGGAGATCGTCAAGTAAAATTCCGCGCTGTAGAATATGCGCTACTGCATGGCGCACTTGTTCACCTACTCTAAGTTGCCGTTGTGATGGCCCTGCATTTTTCATGAAAGTTTTATCCTCATTACAACACTTCTTTTTTTGGCCATCTTAAAAAAATTAAGAAAGAACAGAAGCGCTATACACAAACCTAAAATTTTTTCCATTTTACGATAAAGAAAAGTTATTGGATATATTCTATAATGTGCGATTAATATGTTCAATACGGAAGGTTTCAATAATGTCTCCTGCACGGATATCTTCATAATTTTCGAATGCCATTCCACATTCTTGTCCACTTTGTACCTCATTGACTTCATCTTTGAAACGTTTGAGCGTTTTAAGCTTTCCTTCATGAATAACAATATTATCACGGATAAGGCGAACACCAGCGCCTCGTTCTATCTTACCTTCTGTGACACGACAACCTGCAACTTTTCCGATTTTTGTAATGTTAAAGACTTCTAAAATTTCGGCGTTACCAAGGAAAGTTTCACGCTGTTCTGGTGAAAGCAATCCTGACATGGCAGCTTTTATATCATCCACAAGATCATAGATGATATTATAATAGCGGATTTCAATTCCTTGTGTTTTTGCACAGTCACGCGCTTGTTTATTGGCGCGAACATTAAAGCCGATGACAGCGGAATTGGAAGCCTCAGCAAGAGAAATATCACTTTCAGTAATACCTCCAGCACCAGAATGTACAATGCGCGCGCGTACTTCTTCATTTCCTAACTTTTCTAATGCTGAAGCGATTGCTTCAATTGATCCTTGCACGTCTCCTTTAATAATCAGAGGGAACTCTTTAATACCGGTGGTCTGTAATTTTGTCATCATCTGTTCAAGAGAACCACGAGAACCGGTTTGTCGGGCAACAGCCTTATCACGCGCTAATCGCTGACGGTATTGAGCAATTTCACGTGCTTTTGCTTCATGACTGACAACGGCAAAACGATCACCAGCTTGTGGTGTTCCTTGCATACCTAAAATTTCAATAGGTGTAGAAGGAACAGCTTCTTTGACATGACGACCATGATCATCAATCAAAGCGCGCACGCGCCCCCATTCATTACCGGCGACAATAATATCAGAAGGATGCAATGTACCTTTCTGAACAAGAACTGTAGCAACAGATCCACGTCCTCGATCCAGTTTTGCTTCAATGACAACACCTTCTGCTGTTCGTTGGGGATCTGCTTTCAGATCGAGAATCTCAGCTTGAAGGAGAATAGCTTCGAGAAGTTTATCAAGATTCTGTCCAGTTTTAGCAGAAACTTCGACTTCCAAAGTCTCTCCACCCATAGTTTCAACAAACACTTCATGTTGTAGAAGTTCTGTGCGCACTTTTTGTGCATTAGCAGCGGGTTTATCAATTTTATTGATAGCAACAATAATTGGTACACCAGCTGCTTTGGCATGATTAATTGATTCAATCGTTTGCGGCATGACACTGTCATCAGCAGCAACAACCAGAACGGCAATATCGGTAACACGAGCACCACGCGCACGCATGGCAGTGAAGGCAGCATGTCCAGGTGTATCAATAAAGGTAATTTTTTGACCATTTTGCTCCACTTGATAAGCACCAATATGCTGCGTAATACCCCCAGCTTCACCAGAAACAACATTCGCTTTTCGAATAGCATCAAGTAGAGACGTTTTTCCATGGTCGACATGGCCCATAATTGTTACAACGGGAGGGCGAGACCGCATTTTTTGAGGGTTATCAGGGATATTAAAGATGCCTTCTTCTACGTCAGATTCTAAAACACGTTTAACAGTATGACCGAATTCAACGGCGATGAGTTCAGCAACATCAGCATCAATAACATCACCAGGTTTCATCATTTGTCCCTGTTTCATCAGAAATTTAATCACATCAACGGAACGTTCAGTCATACGCTGTGCGAGTTCTTGAATTGTAATAGTTTCAGGAAGAACAACCTCACGAGAAATTTTTTCTCTAGGTTCTTGGTTTTGTGCACGTTTAAATTTCTCCTGTCTGCGACGCATTGCAGCCATTGAGCGCCCACGCGCATTCCCATCTTCATCCAAAGCACTATTGAGGGTTAGTTTTCCACGGCGTCGTTCATCAGCGCCTTTTACAACTTTTGGCGTACGTACTTCTGATTTAGAAAGGTTAGCACGCCGACTATGTCGATCGTCTTCTTTATTATCATCGACTTTGCGTTTTTCAATGACAGTTGTATTTTTAGGTGTGATAGGAATATCGGTAGGTTCTATAGGGACGTGAGCAGGACTAAGATCAGGAATTTCTACCGGTGGAGTTTCTTCTTCCTGATGTATTTCTGTTTCTTCTTGAATCGATTGCTGCAAACTTTCTTCACGCTCTTTTGCACGTTTTGCTTCTTCTTCGGCTCGTTCACGCGTTATTTTTTCTTGAATATGTGCTTCTTCTAACGCACGAAGTCTCGCCTCCATTTCAGCGGATGAGAGATTACTTTTAGCAACAGGTTTACTCGGCTTTTCTTCTTCAAACCGTGGTTTAGAGCGTTGAGAAGCCACATGCGGTTTTGTAATAGGCTGTTGTATTTCAGTCTTTTCATCAGGTCGCGTAATTTTGCGGCGTTTGGTTTCGACAACCACAGCCTTGGTACGACCATGGCTAAAATTTTGTTTGACCGTACTTGTTTCTAGGACGGACCGCTTCAAGGTTAGTGTCCTTTTGCCTGTTATTTTGTCGTTATTATTTTCACTCATTGTACTTCCTTCACGGCTTGTGCCGTTATTTCACCAGGCTTGCTGTGTTTTTCATCACGATAGGCGAGTAGTTTATGTATCGTTTTGAGAAATCCTTCAGCAGCTTTAGTGTCTAATAAGGCTGCATGCATGACAGGATTATCACCAAAAGCTACCCGCATTTCATCACTTGTAAATAAAGATATAGTTTTTATATTCCTATTTGTCTGTTTCTGTATTGTATGGATGGCTTGTGCAATTTTTCGTTTTCCATCTTCTGTTGTTTCTTTAGCATGAAGTACAAGAATAACTTGACCAGAGCGGATAGCAGCATCAACTTTTGTCGCTCCCATGACAACAGCACCTGCTTTACGGGCCAAAGAAAGACTTGCAAGAGCAGATTTTAGCAAAAGTGTATCAACAATATGTGCAAGATTTTCTGCAACCTCAACATCTGTTTTAAAGCTTCTATGAAAAGCTTTCTGTTTAATTGCTGCTTCAATGGTAGAATGATGAGCAGAGATCCAAACCCCCCGCCCTGGCAAATTGGCTTTAAGATCAGGGACGATTTGATTATTGGGACCAATAACAAAACGGATCAGCATCTTTGCTGAAGCGCCTTTTCTGGTTACAATGCAGGTCCGTTCATTCATTTAAAATTCATCCACGCTCTAATTGTCTTTTTTTTCATTTTTCGCAGAATTTTCACTTTCTGCAGGAGGTTCTTTAACAAGATCAGCTTCATTTATCCAGCCTGCTTGCACACGTGCTGCTAAAACCATAGCTTCTGCATCAGCACGTGTAATATCAAATGGGGTTAAGATACCAGAAAAACTTTGTGTTTGTCCTTCTTTACGTTCTCTCCAACCAGCCAAATCATCGACTGCATAGCCAGCAAAATCTTCTATCGTTTTCACACCGTCTTCGCCAACAGCAACCAACATAGCACTTGTCATTCCAGGCAGTGCTCGCAATTCGTCAGAAACACCAAGTTCTTTGCGCTTTTCATCAAGTTCTTTTTCTTTATGTTCAAGATATTCGCGCGCACGGCTTTGAATTTCAGCAGCAGTCTCATGATCAAAACCATCAATGGAAGCAATTTCTTCGAGATCGATATAAGCGATTTCCTCAATAGAAGAAAATCCTTCTGATGCCATAACCTGTCCAATCATTTCGTCAACATCTAAGGATTCCATAAACAGCTTACTGCGTTCAGTAAATTCTTTTTGACGATTTTCTGATTCTTCTTTTTCGGTTAAAATATCAATATTCCATCCTGTTAATTGCGAAGCCAAACGAACATTTTGCCCACGTCGTCCAATTGCAAGGCTCAGTTGGTCATCAGGCACAATGACTTCAATGCGTTCGGCATCTTCATCAAGCACAACTTTGGAAACTTCAGCAGGTTGTAGTGCATTAACGATAAATGTTGCGGCATCAGGGGACCAAGGAATAATATCAATTTTTTCACCTTGTAGTTCTGCAACCACAGCTTGTACACGACTTCCTCGCATTCCCACACACGCTCCAACAGGATCAATGGAACCATCCCGTGAGACAACAGCAATTTTAGCACGTGAACCAGGATCACGAGCAACAGATTTAATTTCTATAATACCATCATAGATTTCTGGTACCTCCATGGTAAACAATTTCACCATAAATTGTGGGTGTGTGCGTGAAAGAAAAATTTGTGGACCACGTGATTCACGGTGCACATCATTGACAAAGGCACGAATACGATCTCCATAACGGAAAGATTCACGTGGAATTAATTCATCACGGCGCACGATAGCTTCACCACGCCCTAAATCAACGATAACATTACCATATTCTACACGTTTTACTGTACCAGAAATAATTTCACCAATTTTATTTTTAAATTCCTCATATTGTTGGTCACGTTCTGCATCACGGACCTTTTGTACAATAACCTGTTTAGCAGATTGCGCGGCGATACGACCAAAATCCATAGGAGGTAAAAGATCAGCAAAAAAATCACCAACCTTTGCATCTGTCTGGCGTTTAAGTGCATCGGACAAGGTGATTTCACTTGTATAATCTTCAACGACATCAACAATTTTGAGCAGGCGTTGTAATTTAATTTCACCTGTTTTGGAATTGATTTCAGCACGGATATTGGTTTCTTGACCATAACGAGAACGTGCCGCTTTCTGAATAGCATCAGCCATCGCAGAAATAACAATTTCACGGTCAATTGACTTTTCACGTGCAACAGCATCTGCAATTTGCAGAATTTCAAGCCTGTTAGCGCTTGTAGCCATCAATTTTCTCCTTTTTTGTGCCACACGATAGGCATTTCCCAGTGATATTAACTTTTGTAATTGGATTTCTGTTTTGAGATATTAGAATGATCTTCGGGAGTAACTTGTTGATTCAAATCTTTATTTTTTTTCAATGCGTCGCGAATAAGTTCATCTGTTAACACCAGATGTGCATTTGTAATATCACAAAAGGCAATAGAGAGATATAGTGCTTCTCCATAAGCAACTTTATCAGTGTTTAAAGTAAATCCCTCTTGTGTGATATTCGTTAGTGTTCCACGAAATTTTCGACGCCCATCGATTGTTCTTTTGGTTTCAATTTTTGCAATATGTCCCTGCCAATGCAAAAAGTCAGATTTTCTTACTAGTGGGCGGTCAATTCCTGGAGATGAAATTTCTAAATGATATTTGCGCTCAATAATATTTTGCACATCAAGAAGGGGTGAAACAGTTCGGCTAACAGTTTCACAATCTTCCACGGTCATAGAGCCATCAGCGCGTTCTACCATAATCTGAAGTGTTAAACCATTTAAACCAAGAAGCTTCACACGAACCAAACGAAACCCCAAAGGTTTAAGCAAAGGTATAATAAGAGCCCCAACACGCGCTTCAACACCATCTTCTTCAAACAGACGTGGTTCATCAAGACTGCTTATTTTTTCAGTTTCGTTCATACATTTCATCCAAGGCGTTTTTCTAAGTTTCACGACATTAAAAAAGAGCGGGTCCAACGGCCCACTCCTCATCATAAGACCAAGAATTTACTTATTGATACTCTTAAATTCAAAATTTTTCAAGTCGTTTATAAGAAAAGCATTTCACCATTTATTTTTTGATAAAGGTGAGATAAGTAGGTATCCGCCCTTCGCGTAAAGCTTTTGTTTCATAGCGGGTACTTATCCAGAGTGGATAGGGGGTTTTCCAATCTTGAGGTTTTTCTGCTTCCCACTCAAAGTGATGATGTTGTGCACAATGATAAAGGGTCCAATTTACATAATTGTCTATATCGCTGGCAAAGCGGAATTTTTTTCCTGTCTTAAGAACGCGAGCAAAACGATTAAGATTTTTTATATTGATGAAACGTCGTTTCCAATGTTTCTTTTTAGGCCATGGATCAGGATAGAAGAGATCTATTCCATCAAGTGATGCATTGGGGAGCCAATCAAGGAGGTGTGTAGCATCATCATCATAGAGGCGAAGTTGGTTTTGATGCTGTTTATGTTGTTCAAGAGATAGCAATATTTTTGCCATACTATTGACAAAGGGTTCAATACCAATAAAACCAGTTTGCGGATAATATTCCATTTCATGAAGCAAATGTTCACCTCCACCAAAACCAATTTCAAGCCGAATTTCTTTTACTTTATTGGGAAACAAAGTTGTTAAGTCTAGGGGGGGCGGGGTATTTAAATCAATATGAAGAGTGGGGAGAAGCATTTTTATACGCGCAATTTGACTGTTTCGTAGCCGCTTTCCTTGTCGGCGACCAAAAAAGGCTTTACACGCACGTGTATTATGATCAATCATGATATTTTAATCATCGTTTGAAGTGTTTTAATCAAATCAGTTTTTTCCCATGAAAACGAACCATCATCTTTTGGTGTACGTCCAAAATGACCATAGGCAGCTGTTTTTGTATAAATAGGTTTATTGAGATCAAGATGTTTTCGAATGCCCGTTGGTGAAAGATCCATGATTTTGCGAATGGTTGCTTCAAGAATTTTTTCATCGACTTTTCCTGTTCCATGGAGATTAAGATAAATGGATAGGGGCTGTGCAATACCAATCGCATAGGAGAGTTGGATAGTGCATCGTTCTGCTAAATCAGCTGCAACAATATTTTTAGCGAGATAACGTGCGGCATAGGCAGCAGAACGATCAACTTTTGTCGTATCCTTTCCTGAAAAAGCGCCTCCGCCATGGGGGGCAGCCCCTCCATAAGTATCAACGATAATTTTGCGCCCCGTCAGTCCAGCATCACTTTGAGGACCACCAATAACGAATTTCCCTGTTGGATTAATATACCAACGACATTGAGCCGAAATAGGAATATCATGTAAAGCCTGACGAATATAAGGCTCAACCACTGTACGAACCTTATCGGAATCCCAACTCTCATCTAAATGTTGTGTTGAAAGAACAATGGACGTTACCTCTATTGGCTTTCCATTTTTATACCGTATTGTTATTTGACTTTTAGCATCTGGCCCTAATTTTCCAGTTTCTCCTTCTCCTTTATGGCGGGCTGCAGCAAGAAGTTTGAGAATTTTATGCGCATAATAAATGGGAGCTGGCATGAGATCTGGTGTTTCACGGCAAGCATATCCGAACATGATGCCCTGATCACCTGCTCCTTCTTCACCATTCCGATCCGTAGCATTATCAACACCACGTGCAATATCCGTTGATTGGGGACGTAAAAGAACATCAATTTTGACAGTTTTCCAATGGAAACCGACTTGTTCATAACCAATTTCACGAATAGCACGACGTGCCGCTGCACGAAAACGTGTAGGATCAATGAATGGACAGCCATTCTCATCGTAGATAAATTCTTTATTTTTATCTCTTTTTAACAGTGTATCAGGCACACGTACTTCACCAGCAATAACAACGCGGTTCACACTGACCAAAGTTTCACAAGCGACTCGTACCAACCATGGATCTGTACCAGTTTTTTGCGCTTCTCTATAGACCATATCAACGATTTCATCGGAAATACGATCACAAATCTTATCAGGATGTCCTTCCGATACCGACTCACTTGTAAAATGATAATCTTGATGCGGCATAGGAACTCCTTCAAAAAAGAAAACCAACAGTTTATGAAATTGTCTATTAAAACTGCCCCTATTTGCCAATCTCATGGCAAATCGTCAATGCCCAATTTATAAGCTGGAGAGAAAAGATGAAATCTGTACTTTATGATTTGTTTGCCATATCTTCTTCAGATAATGCTTTTGCCAAATCAATAATTTTTCGACGCACCTTAGCATCAGATATATTCGTAAAAGCACGCATTAGCTGGATTCCTTCATTGCTGGAGCAAAAGTCCATAAAATCGTTATCGCTTTCAGCAAAGCCTTCTACCTGTTGCGTATTCATGCCTTTATCAAAAAAGTAGGAAACAGGAACATCCATAATTTCTGCAATTGCTTGAAGACGACTTGCACCAATACGGTTTGTACCTTTTTCATATTTTTGAATTTGCTGGAAAGTAACGCCTAACTTTTCACCGAGTTTTTCTTGCGTAAGTCCTAAAATATTACGACGTAAACGAATACGGGTTCCAACATAGATATCTATAGGATCGGGTTTTTTTCTAGTCTCGGTCATAATGCAACTCTTTATTTCCAGCACTTTGCTTCTAAACCAACATCATCTTTTTATGAAATTGGTTTATCATATAATTAAGATAATATGTAACATTTTTCCCAACATTACCGGCACACACAACGGAATACCGAAGATGGGCATTTGAATCATTTAAGGTATTTTGTAGAACCAAAACCGATACGACACAATAGCATAAGAATAAATAAGATGAAAGTAGAGAATATTCTATATTCATTGCTTCCTATGGGCATAATAGGCGATGGAATTGGTGAATCAATAATGCCAATAACATTCTGCTGGAGAGCTACAACGATTCGTCCATAAGAATCAATAACAGCTGATATTCCATTATTGGCTGCACGTATGAGAGGAATTCCCAGTTCAATGGCACGAAGCTGTGCTTGTTGAAGATGTTGATAAGGACCAGGTGTTACACCAAACCATGCATCATTTGTGACATTAATGATTGCTTGAGGAGAGGAGCCTTTAAAAGTCATTTCATGAGGGAATATGACTTCATAACAAATCAGTGGAAGATAAGAAAATCCGTTTGGCATCGTGACAATTTCACGCGCACTTGCAGCGCTATATCCACCAATATTATCAGCAAGGGTATGCAATCCAATTTTTTCCAATAAGTTTTGATAGGGGAGATATTCTCCAAAAGGAACCAGATGCAGTTTGTCAGAAGTGTTTAAAATATTCCCTTTATGATTAATAACGGCAATTGTATTAAAATATTGCATTTGTGTATTAAGAGAATCATTGCTGGCACGTATGGCACCAATAATAGCCCATTGTTTAGGTTTTAGGAGAGACGCGATGCGCATTGTGGTTGTAGAGTTATCATAGAGAAGATAAGGAATAGACGCTTCAGGCCATATGATAAAGTCAGGCTCTCTATTATGCCCTGATGTTGGTGTTGCACTCAAGCGCATATGGGCTGCAAATATAGCTTCTCGTGTTATATTACTCAATTTTATATCTTGCTGAATAGAAGGTTGAACAATACGCACCCAATAACCACTTTTTGGGTTATCTGCTGTATTTGGGATGGTATTGAGGCGGTAAAATCCAAAACCACTGTGGATCAATATAAGTGATAAGCAAAGAGAAAGTGCGGCTTTCTTTTTTTCATCTGTTAATAAAACAGCGGGTAAACTGTAAACTAAGACGGCAAGAATATTCATGCTGTAAAGTCCAACAATTGCATCGGATTGCATGAACATCGGGGTTGGCATAGCTGTATAGCCAAGAGCATTCCAAGGGAATCCTGTGAATAAAAATGCACGCAACCATTCTGCTAATCCTAGCGCGAAGGCCAAAACAAAGAAGCGCGCTATACCTTTTGTCCATAATAAACCGACAATGAAGCCTGCAAAAAACCAATAAAGAGAAAGGTAGAGAGGAGGGCCTAAAATAGCAAAGGGCACTGCCCAACCAAAAGACACCGGATCTGTGAATAAAGCATTGCACAACCACCAAAGGCTGCAAATAAAATAGCTAAAGCCAAAGACTCCACAGCTTAGAGCATAGGTGAGAAACCGTTTTGTATTGTTTTGTATAGCGCGTATTGAATCAAGTAAAATAATAAAGATGGGGAAAGTTAAAAAGCAAAGGGGTGTCAAATAAAAGGGTGGGAGTGCAAAAGAAGTAAAAGCACCACACAGGAATACCCACATTTGCCGCTTCCAGCCGGTAACAGAAATCAAAAAAAATGTGAAACTGTTTAAAAACGTTTGGCTATTCTTTAGGGATGACATTGTGTTTAAAATTCTCATTTTCTGGAGTACGACAAATGCGCAATCGCTTAATTCTGCGTTTATCAGCTTCTAAGATACGAAATCGATAGCCAGGTACCGCTTCAATAACTTCACCTTTTGCCGGAATGCGATCAAGAATGGAAACAATCAAACCACCAATGGTATCAACTTCATCACCATATTCTCCTACAATAAAATCAGGACCAAGAGCTTTTTCCACATCCTCTAATTCGGTTCTTGCATCCACAAGCCATTTATTATTATGTTCACGCACGATAGCATTTTCGACATTATCATGTTCATCTTCGATATCACCAACGACTAATTCGACAATATCTTCCATTGAAACAAGACCATCTGTGCCTCCATGTTCATCAATAACCAAAGCCATCTGTGTTCGTGTGGTTTGCATACGTGTTAATAATTTGCTTGCAGGCATAGAACTTGGAACAAAAAGCACGGTTCGAATCAAATCCAATTCACCGATTGGGGTTTGTAAATGCGTATGATTTAACTGAAGCAAATCGGATTTCTGCTCAGTTTGGGTTGAGTTGACAATAAAACGAGTCATATAATTAAGTATATCGCGGATATGGATCATTCCTCGTGGATCATCTAAGGTTTCAGCATAAACAGGTATGCGCGAATGACCAATTTTTGCAAAACATTTGAGAGCTTCCTCCAGTGGAGTATTGATTTCCAATGCTTTAATTTCAGAACGTGGAATCATCACATCATCAACACGTGCTTCGCGTAAACGTAAGATATTATGCAGCATAGTACGTTCTTCAGGGGAGAAGAGGGCTGTGTCTTTTTCATTATCGGTTGTGAGTGCAACGGCAAGATCATCGCGCAGTGATGTAGAATTGCGGCCACGTAGAAACGAAAATAAATGATTTAACAGGGAATGTTTTTCTGTATGATTCGCCTGTTGAGAGGAATGTTCTTCAATAACAGAAGGTATTTGACGGTTATTTGGTACATTTATTTTGTTTGCCATGATTTTGAAATCTTCAAACTTTCTTTTTATAATAGAGGCATAAGAGACATTAGATTGTATGATGATGATGTGAATTTAAAAAGTTAATTTTTATCATTTTTAAAACAATTCAATATAGGGATCTTGTATGGAAAGTTTTTGAAGAATTTCTCTTTCAAGTTTTTCCATGCGGTGAGCTTCATCATCTGTTTCATGATCATAGCCAAGGAGGTGAAGCACACCATGAACAATCATATGTGTCAAATGGTCTTGAAACAATTTTCCCTCTCTCTTTGCTTCTAGGAGAACAGTTTCTCGTGCAATAATAATATCACCGAGCATGAGTCCTGGAAGCTGTCCAATTTTAAGTGGAAAAGCAGGAAAGGACAAGACATTGGTGGGTTTGTTTTTACCACGCCATTGTGCATTGATCTGTGCCATATGTTGGTCATCCGTAAAAAGCAGGCTGACTTCACTTACAACATTTTCTAACGAAAGATGATGCATTGTCGTTGTTAATGCTTTTTCAGTGATATTATAAAGTATTTGTTCATTATCCCACCCAGAGCTCTCAACAGTTATATCGATAGTAATCATAACAAATGAACTCACTTTTTTAAGGAAGAGTTTGAGGATGACATTTTTCAATTTGACCAGCAGAATCTTGATCATAAGCACGGACGATAGCGGCAACAAGGGGATGGCGTACGACATCTTTTTCATCAAACCGAATAATGGCAATATTTTCTACCTGTGAGAGAATACGGATTGCTTCACTTAAACCTGATTTTTGTCCGCGAGGTAAATCAATTTGGCTTACATCACCAGTGATAATCATACGTGTTCCCTCGCCAAGACGGGTAAGGAACATTTTCATTTGCATAGGTGTAGTATTTTGTGCCTCATCAAGAATAACAGCGGCATGAGAGAGTGTTCGCCCACGCATGAAAGCAAGAGGAGCAATTTCTATGACACCAGAGGCTAAAATGCGCTCTACTTTTTCAGCAGGAATCATATCGTAAAGCGCATCGTAAAGGGGACGTAAATAAGGATCAACTTTTTCTTTCAGATCACCAGGCAGAAAGCCAAGATGCTCTCCAGCTTCAACGGCAGGACGTGAGAGGATAATACGTTCAATGATACCACGCTCTAGAAGCATTGCAGCATGTGCAACAGCAAGATATGTTTTTCCTGTTCCAGCAGGACCTACACCAAAAACAAGTTCATGACGGTCCATTGCGCGTATATAAGCATCTTGTGTAGGGGTCCTAGCATGGATGATTTTTTTATGGGTACTAAGTCGTGCGGGGCTATATTTTTTCCCATGTTGGATTGTTATTGGGGCTTCTTGCTGCTCTTGTAGCAAATTTGCCATAGCAATCGCTCCTTCTGTATCTGATAAAGTGAGCTCTTGATGTGTTTTCGCGCGTTCATAAAGCTGCTGTAATACATATTGTGCTTGTTTTATAGCAATCACATTTCCACGGATGAAAACTTCATTACCGCGCGGATGAATGTTAAGTTCGAGTTTTTTTTCAATATAAGCAAGATTTTCGTCGAGTTTACCAAAAACCGTTTTCGCATATTTGTTGTTTTCAAAAATGAGAACAACATGATGAACATCTGAAAGGTTTGCTTTTCCTAAGATATGCGTATTTTCAGGGTAAGCATTTATTTTTTCTTTAACGCGCTTTATTTTCTCGGTTGAAGCTTTCAACCTATTCTCCCATATTGACATAAATTCTGCATACTTTCTGCAGTAAACTTTGTAGAAAACACTATATTTTTCATAGAATGCATGATTTAAATGTAATCATTTTCTTTAAAAATAAAAGAGCTTTTTAACATCTCTGTTGTGAACGAGGCATGAAAGGCATATTTACACATTTGCCATTTCACCAACAAAACTGTTTGAACTTGTATTTTTAATATGGATCGCCACTACATCTCCTGTCATAGCATCTGTGTCCACGACAACGGGCAAAAGCCAAGGTGAACGACCGACCATTTGTCCCTCATGACGCCCAGCTTTTTCGATGAGAACATTGGTTGTTTGACCAATTTTAGAACGCAAAAATGCATCTTGTTGCTCAAGGAGCAGAATTTGTAAATGCTGCAGTCTCGCATCTTTTACAGTTTCATCAACATGATTTTTCATTGTTGCACCAACTGTTCCAGGGCGGGGTGAATATTTAAAAGAATAAGCTGAACTATATTGCACCTGTTTAACAAGTTTAATAGTTTCTTCAAAATCTTCGTCTGTTTCTCCTGGAAATCCTACAATAAAATCGCCTGAAAAAGCAATATCGGGTCGTGCGGTACGAATTTTTTCAATAAGCTGGAGATAATCAATGCTTTTATGTTGGCGGTTCATTGCTTTTAAGATGCGATCCGAACCTGATTGAACAGGTAGATGGAGGTAAGGCATCAATATGTCAAGATCTCGATGCGCGGCAATAAGGCTATCATCCATATCTCGTGGGTGGCTGGTAGTATAACGTAGACGCTTTAAACCATCCAATTTGGCAAGATGATAGAGAAGATCACCAAGCCGCCAAGTTTTCCCATTTGCACTTTGTCCATGCCAACCATTAACATTTTGTCCAAGCAGCGTAATTTCTTTGACACCTGCTTCAATAAGTTGACGTGCTTCTTCGGTAATTTGTTCGACAGGTCGTGATATTTCGGCACCACGTGTGTAAGGAACAACACAAAAAGTGCAAAATTTATCGCATCCTTCTTGTACTGTTAAAAATGCACTAACGCCCCGTTTTTTGACAGCACGTTTATTATGAGGGGGTAAGTGAGCAAATTTATCTTCAACAGCATAGTCTGTTTCGATAATTTTTTTCCCTTGTTTTGCTTTTTCTAACAAATCTGGCAAGCGGTGATACATTTGTGGACCAATAACCAGATCCACGGTTGGAGCACGGCGTAAAATTTCACCCCCCTCAGCTTGAGCAACACAACCAGTCACACCAACCATCAAGGGTTTATCGGGGCTCCGTTCTTGACGCATCACCCGCAAACGACCAAGATCAGAATAAAGTTTTTCTGCTGCTTTTTCACGAATATGGCAGGTATTAACAAGAATAAGATCAGCATCATTTGGTGTTTGTGTTGTCACATAACCTTGTGCGCTGAGACTATCAGTCATTCGCTGGCTATCATAAACATTCATTTGGCATCCATAGGTTTTGATAAAAACCTTTTTAGGAGCAACAGGAGGTATATTTTTAGGATCTGCTTTATTCATAGCGTATGTCTAAATGTTTTTGACATAAATCTCAATCTGTTTGCTGAAAAGTTTTTTGCATAACGATTGCATTCCCTCGTCCATTTTTTGTTTGATAGTAAGCAGGGCGTTTAGAAATTTTTTGAAATTCAAAACGTTGATAAAGGTTCAAAGCAGAAAGATTTGTTTCTTCTACTTCTAAGAAGAGTTTAAGAGCACGCTCATTGTGCAGATGGTAAAGTGTGCGATCAATAAGCAAGGAGCCAATGCCTTGTCGATGAAAATCAGGGAGAACAGCAATTGTGATAATTTCTGCTTCATCAAGAATAAGACGGCAAAGACAAAAGCCGACAACGTGTTCAGGTCTTTCAATGAGAGAGGCTTTGTATCCAAAGATAGAACAATCTGTTAAGAAATCATCAAAAGCTTGTTTTTTCCAAGCAGGAATAAAACAAGAGTGATGGATTTGATGAAGAGAAGCACTATCATCAACTTGGAGTCGAGCAATCTCAAAAAGCTTCTTTGGCAATGAAAATTTGGACATTATTTTTTTCGTGGCAATGCAAAACCCGTTTGTTGTTTTGCGTCGGTATGACGTAAATAGAGCGGGCAGGGTGGACCTTTTGGTTGTTTATTTGCAGCAAGATAGGCATAATTTACAATGTCTGCTGCCTCACAGTAGCTTTGGTCTCGTATGATTTTTTTATTTATCTTATTGTCTATAATATACTGTGCAATAAGATCAGTTGCTGGACCGGTTAATCTCGTTTGTTGTGGTAAATCTTGGATGATATCCTCAATTGTTTTTAATCCTGGTTCTCCTAAAGGTGTCAAATCTTCCTTGAAGTTTTGATGGTAGAACATATCTCTTCCCGCTTCAATGACAGCAGTGATTGCTGATGCAGTATTTGTACTGGTTGTTGTTTGTGCTGCTAATGCTTCCAGTGCACTTACCCCGACAGCTGGGATCTCAAGCGCTAATGCTAACGCGCGTGCTGTGGAAACACCCACACGCACACCCGTAAATGATCCAGGTCCAATATTGACAGCAATACGTTCAACTTGATGAAGAGTCATGTTGGCTTGTGTCATGACTTGTGCAATGTGTCCAATAAGTTTTTCAGCATGTCCTTTGTGCATGCGCTCATTGATACGCGCGATGACAGATTTGTGACGAACAAGTGCAACGGCACAATAAATGGAAGCAGTGTCTATAGCAAGAATAAGCATAAAAAGACTTTAGTTGAATAAGATAATAAACAAAAGGTTGACGGTGTTTTTTAGTTTTTTCATTTTGTAAGAATTTAAGAAGATTGCTCGTGCAAATAAGCCACAATATCTTTTTCCCTAGATAAGGATTTGATTGTCATTCACATCCTTTTGCAAAGTATAGTGCGTAACAGAAATTTGAAAGGAGAAATTTTGAAGTTACATTTGTTTTTCTCCGATAAGAACATAGTCTGTATTGAGATGAGAGTAGATAAAATAAAAAAGCACTTTTTATACATTGTATATTTCTATACACTGTTGGTGGCAAATAATTATGTACTGTAAAGCAGTTTATCATTTTTCACTTGGTTTAATAGAAGGGCTTCTCCAATATTGGCAAGTCTATGGCATGATTGCATGGTAGGCTGAAAAAAGTAAAAATATTTGAGAACATATATTTCAAAATGTGATATGGCTTAAATCATTCAATTGTATCATGATAAGACTACAAATTCCAAGGATCAGTATGGAGCAGGTTGAAGCCAAAATGACACGCCATCCAGCTTTTTTTAAGGATCGGATATCAACGCCTAGTCCCAAAGCTGCCATTGAAATGACAGTGAACAGCTGAGCGATAAATTGTATGGGTATAAGAGCGCTTTCAGGAATAAGATCGCTGGAGCGGATCAACATCATAATAATAAAGCCAATGATAAACCATGGAACAAGAGTGTGTAGGCGCAAACGGGTTTGTGCTGATCGATGATAAATAATTGACAAGGCAAAAATAATAGGACCGAGCATGAGAACGCGCACCAATTTAACAACTGTTGCAATTTGCACGCTTACAAAAGAAACAGATGCTGTTGCTGCTAAAACCTGTGGTACGGCATATACCACCATGCCAGCAAGAACACCATATTGACTCAATGACAAATTGAGGAGAGGATGTAAAACAGGGAGAAGTAAAATAATAAGAACGCCTAAAAGAGCAGTAAAAGCAATTGATGCAGCCACTTCTTCATGTTTCGCTTTAATGACAGGTGCAACGGCAACGATAGCGGAATTACCACAAATAGCGTTTCCACAAGCAACGAGCATTGCTAAATGTGAAGAAAGCCCAAAAATTCGGCCAATAAAAAAACTTATAAGGATAGTTATGAATATAACAAATACAATACTAGCAAGCAGACTCCAACCAGCTGAAAAAACGGCATGTACGCTAATACTTGCTCCTAGAAGAACAATAGCAAACTCAAGAAGTGTTTTTGCACAAAAACTTATACCTTTTTGAAAATACGCTGGCAAAGAAAAACAACTACGGGTAATCGATCCTAAGAGAATTGCTAAAACAAGACTTTCGAGCCATGCTTGCCCAAAAAGTTGTTTTTCTACAACTTCTAGACCATACGCTAAGGCTGATATGAGTAAACATATCAAGATACCAGGAGCAAAGTCGTTTAAAAGTGAGAGATTTTTCTTTATCAATTTAATATTCCCCCCAAAAGAGCAATGATAATAAATAAGAGAGAGCAGCTAAGAGAAAAAACTTTTAAAGATTTGTTCTTGCTTGTAAAGCTGCCGCTAAAGTTCCATCATCAAGATAATCAAGTTCACCTCCTACAGGCACTCCATGGGCAAGTCGAGTCACTTTAACTGAAAAGTTAGCAAGCTGATCCGTGATATAATGCGCTGTTGTTTGTCCCTCAACAGTAGCATTGACAGCCAGAATAATCTCCATAATTGAATTTTGTACAACGCGCTGTATTAAGGAAGTGATATTAAGTTCATCAGGACCTATTCCATCTAGGGGAGAAAGACGTCCACCCAGTACATGATAACGTGCGGCGAGAGTTTTTGCACGCTCTAAAGCCCACAAATCCGCGATATCTTCAACAACAATAATTGTTGTTTCATCGCGGCGTGGATCTGTACAAATTGAACAAGGATCAATTGTATCGACGTTTCCACAAATAGAACAAATGCAAACTTTATTTACAGTTTCTTGTATTGCTGCTCCTAAAGGCTCCAGCAAGGTTTCCTTTTTTTTGATAAGGTAAAGCGCAGCACGCCGAGCAGAGCGTGGACCAAGACCTGGTAACCGTGCTAAAAGTTGAATAAGACGCTCGATTTCAGGTCCTGCAATGTGTTTAGACATATTGTTGTCCCATGGGATTAAATAAAATCTGCTTCATTAAAATGGTAGTTTGAAACCTGGAGGAAGCGGTAATCCTGCTGTTATGCTTTTGGTTTTTTCTGCTACAATGACTTCCATTTTTGCTTTGGCTTCATTATAGGCTGCCATAATAAGATCTTCAAGGACTTCAACTTCCTCAGGTGTGAGTAGAGAAGGATCAATGTGAATCGCTGTTATAATATTTTGGCCATTTAAAGTAATGCTGACAAGTCCTCCTCCAGCAGAACCCATGACTTCAATTTTTTTCAGTTCCTCCTGAATTGTTTGCATTTTTTCTTGCATTTCTTTGGCTTTTTTCATCACGCTCATCATGTCACGCATAGGAATGGGGATCCTTATTCATCATTAGTTTCACTTTCATTTTCAAAAGTATCAACATTTTTAAAGCTATTAGATGGTAAATCAAGGTCATTTTCTTGTTTATTCAGGCGAATATCGACAATTTTCGCTTCTGGAAAATGGTTAAGTATTTTTGCAATATCAGGATCTGTTTCTGCATTGGAAAAAAGAGTCTTTTGGACAGCTATACTTTCTTCCTGTAAGGTTGGTCCTCCCCCTTCACTGACAAAGGTTACAGTCCAACGTTTTTGGGTCCATTGAAAAAGCATTTTTTCTATATCACGAACAAGTGAATGTGGAGCATCTTCAGAAAGCCTCAAGGTAATATGCCCTGGTTGAAAGGAAACAGGATGCACAAATTCTTTAATAAGGAGTTTGAAAGGAATCTCATTATATTGTTCAGCTAATTTAACAATATCGTGCAAGGAATTAATAACAGTGGTTTGCGATACTGTAATTTCTTCTGCACTCTTCTTAGAGGAATCTGATAAATGCGTAATATCTTCAGAAAACTTAGCAGACTTTGAAGTTTCAAGAGTTTCTATTATCTCAGAAGTGTTGGTGCTTTCAAAAACTTGAGTTTTAACTGTCTCTTTTTCTTGTAAGGAGTGGCTAAGTTGTTTGACCACAGATGGTTTTAAATCCGATTGATTGGCTGGCGTATTTGAAATACTTTGGGAAGAATCGGTATATAGAGTTGTTACTTTTGTATTTGTAGACTCTTGGTGAGATGAGTTTGGGACGATTGTGAGAGATGTTTTTTCTTGGCTAAGCTTTTTTAAGGCTTCATCAAGAGTGGGTAAATCCGCAGTGTGAGCAAGGCGAATGAGTAACATTTCGGTTGCTTGAAGAGGGTGGGCTGTCTGACTCACTTCTTGTAAACCTTTAAGTAACATTTGCCAGTTTCGAGATAATACAGGGACAGAAAGTTTTTGTGAAAAGCTTAAGCTTCTTAAGCGTTCCTCTTCGGTCAATGAGAGGTCTTGGGCTATTTCTGGAGTAAAACGCAGACGTGTCACCAGATGATTGAAATCGGCTAATTCTGTCAATATTGTGAGGGGATCAGCACCTGCATCATATTGGCTACGTAATTCATGCAAGGCATTTACGACATTGCCCTTCATGATGAATTCAAAAAGATCAATAATACGTGCCTGATCGGCTAGCCCTAGCATTGCACGCACTGCAACAGCACTGACATTTCCATTACTGTGAGCAATTGCTTGATCAAAAATGGACAGCGCATCACGTACAGAGCCTTCTGCAGCACGAGCAATCATGGAGAGCGCTTGCTTTTCCACTTCTACCTTTTCATATTTTGCAATTTGGTGCAAATGTGTACTCAAAACTTTTGCTTCAACACGTCGTAAGTCAAAGCGCTGACAACGTGAAAGAATGGTAATAGGAACTTTGCGAATTTCTGTCGTTGCAAAAATAAATTTGACATGCGCTGGTGGTTCTTCAAGTGTTTTCAAGAGACCATTAAATGCCTGCGTTGAGAGCATATGCACTTCATCAATAATATAAACTTTATAGCGAGCAGAAACAGGACGGTAACGTATTTGTTCAATGATTTCACGAATATCATCAATACCCGTATGTGAAGCCGCATCCATTTCTATAACATCGATATGGCGTCCTTCAATGATTTGTGTGCAATGTTCACCAAGTGTATTTAATACGGTTGTTGGTTGGTCAATATCTTTTGTTTTGTAGTTGAGTGCACGTGCCAAAATACGCGCTGTGGTTGTTTTGCCAACGCCACGAATTCCTGTTAGCATCCACGCTTGTGCAATGCGACCTGTTTCAAAGGCATTTGTAAGGGTACGTACCATAGCTTCTTGACCAATAAGGTCAGAGAAATTTTGAGGCCGATATTTGCGAGCAAGAACACGATAGGTTGTTTCTACCGGCATATTTTCCATCAACGATTCCAACTTTGGAGCTCTTTATGCGTATAGTTCG
Source organism: Bartonella sp. ML70XJBT.G (assembly GCF_028618575.1). Lineage (GTDB taxonomy): Bacteria > Pseudomonadota > Alphaproteobacteria > Rhizobiales > Rhizobiaceae > Bartonella. The sequence goes on from NZ_JAQITA010000005.1 coordinate 94,407, forward strand.
ATAATACGAAGGCACAGATTAATATCATAGTTTAATATAAAAGGATTTTTTCTCAATCAATTTATTTTTTGAAGAAGAGGACAACTTTCTAAAAGACAGCCCAACATCCTTTACTTACTTCATACACAACGCTGCTTTGAAAATTGAAAACACTTCACTAAGAAACAACAGAAACGTAATTTATAGAGCGAAGTAGGAGGTTGGTACAATGACCCGTACCAAAACTCGTTGGGGCTGCTTCTTTCCAGACCTGACCCGGTTGGCGAGCAGTTCGTCCATCACCAACCTCCCATGCTCATATTGTCGATTTAAAATGAAAAATCAAGCTAAGAAACAAGAAATATTCAGCGAACAACGAAGAATTTTTCCTTTATACTCCATTCTTGTATTATGGACGACAAAGAAGATGGAGATTTATCAATTTTATTGGAAGAGTATATTCTATTTGATTGGCTATGAACAAGATGGTTATTTTATTCGACATTAAGGAGATGTTTATTGACGAAAGTTTGTTTAAGGGAGGGGAATTTATTTTTTTAATTTTTTTTGAAGCAAAGAAGTTTATGCTTATCACAAGAATTTCACAATGAAATCTTTTCATCCATTGCAATATGAATTGTTGGCACGTCGGTGAAAATTTAAAATGGTTTGTTTGAAGAAGACTTAAAGCATGCAAAAAAATTATGAGAAGCAATATGCTGAGAATCTCCACGCGAATAGGCACATGTTTGAAAATTCTACAAAGCTTTATCCAGTTATACTATAAAACGCTGTGATTTAGAGTGTGTTGATATAAGGTATGTAATTATACATTAAGGATCTTTAAGCAGTGGTGTGAATATTGAGGGTAGGGCTTGCATGTAGATCCTTGTAGGAATAAAATACATTGAATGGTTAACAGGTGGCAACCGTGAGATAAGAAGCTTGATTGTTTACAAAGCGATATGGAGAAGAAACTTCGTCTTTTGAGATGCGAGGAGGTCGTTAATTTTACATTGCGCAACTTATAAAACTTAATAAAAACAGCAAGTTATACCTTATAAAACGCGTTATCATATTTTCTCAAGGCATGATAACAAATGCAGGAGCAAAAAGGAGTATATAGGCGATTTTAATAAGTTAAAATTGGAGAAAATATTGTTTGTTTCAATAGTGCAGTGTGATCGATATTATATCACTTTAAAGAGTTCATAGATTCTTGAACAGTTGAGAAAATGAAGTTCATTTTTGGGGGAGATTAAGTTTAAATGGATGTGAACAAAAATGCAGTATAATTACGCGTTTTAGCAGGCTTAGAAATCAAATAGATCTAAGTTTTTTCTATGGTGTTTGCTGTTTATTTGACTGTTAACAGAACATATTTGCTATTTTTTGTGATTACGTTTTGCAAGATGTGGCATATACTGACAATCTCAAAGCAAATATTTTATTATGGATATGTTTTAGAGATATAGCATTTGAAGATGATCTTCATGGCAAGGATGAATGCAATATTCTCATTTTAAAATACTCTGATACACAAAGACAAAACAATATATTAGCAGCAAAAGACGTTCACTATTCAGTTTTTTTAGTTTTCTGAACAGCTTGATTTTACGAATCAAGCATAAAGTTTAATTTCCCCAAAAATCAAGCGTTGATAATTTACCACGCTTGATTTTGAAAAAAGGCTTACTTCAACATTTTTATAAATTTACACAAGCCTAGATATTGTTGGAAATATTATTAATTATAATCTCCTGTATCACAGTCTATCCCGATAATTTTTTTCTTAGTAATATTTTTAAAAGTATAATGTCCTGATGGAGGGAAACTGATATCGAGGGATTCGACAGCTTTGAGAGTAAAGAGTTTATGTTCTTTATCATGTTTTATTTTCTTTGCATCATCTGCAACAATTTTAAGTTTGTCCAAGTCAGAAGGGGAAGAGTACGATAAAGAAAAGGATGCTTTTTTAGGTTTAAATGCTTTGCAAGCATATTCAACACCTTGATGCATTGTCTTATCGGGCGTACCAATTGTAACACTTTCACTTGGCGCAAAATTCCACGTTTTTTCACCAAATCCAGCAAATGCAACATTGGAGCACGCCAGAATATTGACGGCGAATAATCCTTGAGTGATAATTTTTTTCATTATTTTTCCCTTTTGTTCTAAAATAGCATTGATGATAAATGAGTTTTCATCAATATAAAAGATCAAATTTTATTATGAGAAACAGGGAAAAAGTGTAATTTTTAGCTTAAAAAATTATTTTGACATTGCTTGAATCCAAAACAATGAAAAGCGGTAGTGTTTGATGTCTTCTAAAAGAAATTTCAATGGTTGTGTAACCTTTTTACGAGATTGACGCGCATTCCTTTAAAATAAATTGCCATAGATGATAGCATATCGTTCCGAAGGGCTTTTTGTATGGGAGAAATAGGATGGCTAAGGCAAATTTTGCCTTTGTGCTTGTATTTTTTTTCCTGCCGAATTTATGTTCTTATATACGTCATTCGCGGAAAATATTATCCGGAAAATTGAAAGTGTTCCATGAAGTGGTGTGATAGCTCATTTTTTCAAGGTTTATGATAAAGCTATGTTAGCAAGAAAAGAGCAGGTTTTTCTAAGGCGTATTGCACGATGAAATTTTCAAGATGTTCTTCGATGTCTATGAAAAGTGATACAATTGAATTGTTTTCATAGAGGTGTGCGATCGTTTTGAGCCGGATAAATGCCGATAATGCGAAGTTCAGCAGAGAAGAAAGATAGCTCTTCTAGAGCGAGTTGCATCATAGGATCTTCAGGATGTCCTTCAATGTCAACGAAAAATTGTGTTGCATTGAAATTTCCACCAATTTGATAGCTTTCTAATTTTGTCATATTGATGCCGTTTGTGGCAAATCCTCCTAGAGCTTTATAAAGAGCAGCGGGCACATTACGCACGCGAAAAAGAAGGCTAGTGATAATTTTTTCACCATTTTGGGGTTTAGAAACATGGCGTTGAGAACGCGAAAGGATGACAAAACGGGTAATATTATGAGGGTTATCTTCCACATTTCTTTCAAGAATATCAAGTCCATAGAGTTCTGCTGCAATGAGAGGAGCCAAAGCGGCTTGTGAGCGCGTTGCATTTTGTTTAATGAATTTTGCAGCTCCAGCGGTATCAGGGGAAACAACAGGTACCCAGCCATTTTTTCGTATGATTTTCCGGCATTGTGCTAGGGCATGCGTATGGCTATGAACGGTTTTAATTTCATCATGCGTAACGCCAGGTAAAACCATAAGTTGAAAATGAATAGGCAAAAAATATTCATCAATAATATAGAGGGAAGATTGTGGTAAAAGATGATGAATATCCGCAACACGGCCAGCAAGAGTATTTTCAATAGGGATCATAGCAAGATCAGCTTGCTCGCTTTCCACTAAGTTAAGGGCATCTTCAAATGTTGCTGAGGGTACAGCATCCATATCAGGGAACATATTGGAGCAAGCGATATGAGAATTGGCACCATATTCCCCTTGGAAAGAGATTTTATTGGTTTTCTTAAGTGCTTTCATGCTAAAATCTTACGTACTCTTTCAAGGTCACTTTGCGTATCAACGCTTAAGGGAATAGTGTCGATGATTTCTACATCGATACGCATATTATGTTCTAATGCGCGTAATTGTTCAAGTTTTTCGCGTTGTTCAAGTGGAGAAGGTTTTAGCGCCACAAATTTCTCCAGTGCTCCACGCCGGTAAGCATATATTCCAATATGATGGTAAAGGGGACCATCTCCATAAGGTGCTGTTGCGCGGGTAAAATAAAGAGCACGAAGGCGATTTTGAGAAAGTGGTGAACCAATAATTTTGACGACATTCGGATCTCTCTTTTCATTTTCTTCATTGATTTTAGCAGACAAGGTTGCAATATCAGTGCAGCTATTTTCCAAAGGGCGCAAAGCACTGATAATTTCATTGGGCGTTATTGTTGGCAGATCACCTTGTACATTCAAAATGGTATTGTAATGTTTTTCAGGATCAATACGCATTAAAGCTTCATAAATGCGATCAGAACCAGATTTATGATCGCCACATGTTATGATACATTCATGTCCATAAGCTGTAACAGCTTTGGCGATGTCATTATGATCTGTTGCCACGAGAGTCCGTCCTATTGCAGCTTTTTTCGCTTGTTCCGCAACATGAACAATCATAGGCTTTCCAGAAATTTCAGCGAGAGCCTTTTGGGGGAGACGGGTTGAGCCCATACGGGCGGGAATAAGAATAATTGGTTCAAGTACCATTACAAAGTTCCAAATGCTATTGTGACGTATTTATAATGTTGTATGTTATAAGGAAAGAGCTTAAACTGGGAATGGTAATGAAAAGATGAACGTTTAAGTTTTTATGAATCGCTCAACTGTTGTTTATTTTGTGGTTTCTTGCCTTTTTGTCTTGATTGTTTTGCTGGGAATTTCCACACTTAGCGATATAGTCTATGATAACTCTCCATCGGTTCAACATTCTTATATGGTGACAAAAATTGATACGTACAAGGAAAAACAACAGGCATCGAGCTCTTCTTTGTCATTAAATGATCGTCTTCAACGGGGTAATCTTGAAAATGGACGTAAAATTTTTCGCCAGTGTGCTATATGCCATACCTCGGGACGCAATGAAGCTGGTCGTGTTGGTCCAGTGCTTTGGGACATAGTGAACCGTCCTTTAGCCGCGTCACCAAGCTTTGCTTATTCACGGGCATTGCGTGCAAATTCTAATCAAAACTGGGGTTTTGCAAATTTAGATCGTTATCTACAATCACCACGTAAAGCGTTTCCAGGAACAACGATGTCTTTTCGTGGGATAAAAAATGATCAAGATCGTGCTGATCTTTTGCTTTATTTACGCAGTTTATCTGATCATCCCGTTCCTTTGCCAATGGATAATAAAGAAAGCGAACCAAAGCCAACAAAAGATGAACTATTTCAGAAGTAAAGCACTTTCAAAAGAGAGGAGATTGGGGTCTTAACATATTTTTAATCCACTCGATCCATCTACTTTTATTGCATAGTGGAATTCGCTATATAACACAAAATTATACAGATATTTGTCATTAACGCGTTGGTTTTATCACTAGCACACGGTAGTTTTTTATTATAAAAAATATTCCATTAACACTTTAAGATTTATGCGGTTAATGATGCTGAAAAAAGCAATTTAATTTTTCAGATTACATCGTCTCGTTAGCATGTTTTTATTCTTAAGAGTAAAAACATGTTACTCAAATTTTATCCATTAAAGAAGTGGGGGTGCATTGAATTTAATAGCACTTGGAAATTGTGCATGAGTGACAAATATTTTTCCATTTCTTCTTCCTCTCTTGTTAGTAATAAAACAAAATATGCCCATAAGTGTGTTGGATAAAAATAATTAGCAAATTATAAAACACAAACACTAAAAAAACTCCCTTAAATGTCAATCATGGACAAAACGGATATCAACAAATTACCCAAAGCTGATTTATGGATTATTTCTGCTGACACACCTGATCAGTTGATGCCATGGGTAAATGAGTGGTGTGTAAAGAATCAACAAGCTTATATAAATTCTGGGTATGTCAATGATATAGCTGCGTTTGGACCTTTTTACATACCAGGAAAAACTGGTTGCTATGCATGTGGTTCATCCATAGGAAATCTTCCTCCAAAAAGTGACGGTTTACTCTATGAGGCTTGCGTTGCTATTAATCATAATTTTAAAGTTGCAACGTTTCCTCCCGTGAATGCTCTTTCAGCTGCTATGTGTACTAACGATGCTCTTAAATTTTTGGGTAATTATGGTGATCTCCTTTCCACGGATCGTCGTATAGGAATATGGAGTAGCAAGCTTTTCACAGAAGAGCGTTCCTTTAAAAAGATCCCCCACTGCAAAGTTTGTGGAACAAAACAATGAACAAATCTCGAACGCTTGCAGTAACCTACGGATCTTATCACGCGGTACGGATGTTAATCGGTGTTTATCATGCTATTTTTCTCATGTCTATGGGGGTTACTCTATCCCAATTGGCTTTACTTCAAGTCGCCTTTTCGGTAACCGTTTTACTTCTTGATTTTCCTTGTGCTGTTTTCGCTGACAGATATCGGCGTAAATATTCAGTAACGGTTGGGGTTTTTATGACGGGGTTGTTTTATCTTCTCTGTCTTCAAGCCCCTAATATGATAGCGCTTATCATTGCACAAATCCTCTATGCAGCAGGAATTTGCCTCATTGCTAGCGCCATTGATGGATGGATTTATCATTCTCTAGGGCATCAACAAGATCGCTTTTCGTATTATGCACATCTCTCTCACCAGATAAACTCTTTCGGCAGCATTATCAGTGGTATCATAGGAATTGCAACGATCTATTATTCTAGGCAATATTTTATGGGGTATATTATTTCAGGCATCATGATGGGAGTAATTTTCTTTATATTTCTTATTGTTCCTGAAGAAAACACATCTGTGAGGGAAGGACCAAAAACAAAAAATATTCTGCAAAATGCCAAGGAAACGCTCTGGGTATTTAAAAACACCGTGGGTGGAGTATGGTTTATTTTGCTGATGTGCCTTTTCAGCGCTGGCATTCAAGTTATTTATCACTTCTGGCAGCCAATAATACTCTCTGGTAGAAAGATTAGCCACCTCAACACTTCGCAAATGTTGACACTTATGTTCTGCCATATTGGAGCTTTCTCAGCTCAATATGTTTCTAATTTACTGATGTCTAAGTATCACGTACTTGATAAAAAATATAAGGATTACTATGAAATATTTTTCATTTTTCTCTGCCCTTATGTGTATTGCTCTTTATTTTTTTGTCCATAGCAATCAAACCGCTCTAGCAATTATCGCCTTTTCTTTAATTCATGGATTTATTTGCACTGTACCGATAGGAGCAAAGAGTCTATTTTTCTCAGAACTTACCCAAAAACAAACTGGGCATATTTCCGGTATTATTGGTGCTGTATCTTTCAGTGGAAGAATATTTTCAATAACGGTGTTAAGCGCTATTTCATTTCTTCCTGCAAAAATTTCACCGTCTTGTTATCTTATACTACCGACTTTAACTTTTTTCCTATGTGGTTTGGTCACCATCAGGTGGATGTCGCTCTCTGGTAAATCTATTTTGAAAAAAACAATATGACAAATACAGTTGAAAAATATTTGCTTCTGAAGTTTTGGAGATCAGAAAAATAATCAGGATTTATTTTACGAATGAAACAGGAAAATTTGTCTCCAGAAATTTTTCTATGATGTAAATTACTGAATGCAATGCACTGAAATCATACAGAATTCTGTAAGGCTGAATTTACTTTATTTCATCAAACACGGTTTCTAAGATTTCTCTAAAAAACGGCAACTTTACTTTCATTCTAGAGTATAGAGAAAAGAACTTTAACAGAAGTTGTGAGGATATGAAAAGAGAAGAGATTATTGATATATTGACGCTTTGCATGAGATTTGTTTCGTTCCTTTTCTCTGCTATGTTATTTCCATGAATTTTCTCGTGGACAGAAACAACGCATCGATCTTGCACGTACAATGATTCTTAAGCCACGCCTTATCATGCTTGATGAAACAACATCCTCGCTTAATGTAAGTAAGCAAGCGCAGATTATTCATTTTTTGCGCCATCTACAACTCAAATATCACTTGAGTTATCTATTCATGAGTCATGCTTTGAAAGCTGTTAAAGCTTTTTCATACAAGTGATTATTATGCTAATGGAGAAATGGTTGAATACGGTTCCGCGGGTCGTATTTTTTCTCATCCCTAAAATTCTTATACACAAAATGTGATGGCAGAAGCATTTTCGTTGCCTATAGGAATGAGTATTGTACGGACCATCCATTCTAGAAAAGATTTGTCTTAAACAATAATTCGCCAATATTTATGATCAGTTTAATAGCTTCGTAGCCTTTTGGTGATTTGCAGTAAAAGATTGGTTTTTTCGGCTTCAGGAGATTTTGTAAGAATGTTACACGTTTGTGGATTAGAAAAGATCACATTTTCCCAAAATTCTTAAGGCGCATGGATATTTTTATTGGAATCTGACCGTTTATAGGTAATGATATTAAATTGTGCTGACAATCCATTATAGAAGAGAATTTTACCTACTAATGGTTCGCCAATATTTGTGATCAGTTTAATGGCTTCCATGGCTTGTAGTGTTCCGATCACTCCAGGTAAAATGCCGATGATTCCAATTTCAGCACATGTTGGGACAACACCAGGGGCAGGCGGATTTGGGAAGAAGTCACGATAGTAAGGATTATTGTCTTTATAAGGCATAAGGACTGTCAGTGAGCCGCTAAAACGTTCTACAGCGCCACTGATTAAAGGTTTTTTACAGTGAGCAGCGTGATCAGCAAGCAAATAACGTGTAGTAAAATTATCACACCCATCAATAATAATGTGGTAAGCGTTCAGCAGTTTATCCACATTACTTTTATCCAAGCGTATATTATGTTTCTCAACGCTAACATGGGGGTTTATGTCTTTTATAAAAGCTGTGGCGCTCTCCGTTTTACATTGATGAATTGTGCTGGTTTTATGAATTACTTGACGTTGTAAATTGGAAAGCGAAACGATATCATCATCAACAATTCCAAGAGTACCAACGCCTGCGGCAGCTAAATAGGTTAAGATAGGGGCCCCAAGTCCGCCAGCACCAACAACAAGAACACGTGCGGCTTTAAGCTTTTGTTGTCCCGCACCACCAATTTCAGGCAGAATGATGTGACGTGCATAGCGTTCAATTTCTTCACTGCTTAATTTTGTGTCAGTGTCTTGTATCATAGGCTTTCCCTCGTCATAGTTCTTTTTATGTACGGAATTTATAGCGCATAGACCAGTCTGTTTTTAGTATAAGGAGCTTTTATTTATGAAAATCGCTATTCAGATGGATCATATTTCAACCATTCAGATTCAAGGGGACACAACATTTGCACTTGCTTTAGCAGCGCAAGAACGCGGACACTCTCTTTTTCATTATACACCAGATCGTTTATCTATGCGCGATGGTTGTGTGATTGGATGGCTAGAATCATTAATGGTACGTGATGAAGAAGGGAATCATTATCAATTAGGCAAGCCATGTCGTACGCAATTGAGCGATATGGATGTGATTCTTTTACGGCAGGATCCTCCCTTTGATCTTAATTATATTACGACAACGCATTTGTTAGAACGCATTCATCCTCAGACTCTTGTTGTGAATGATCCAGCATGGGTGCGCAATAGTCCAGAAAAGATTTTTGTTACGGAATTTCCTGATTTGATGCCAGAAACTTTAATTACAAAAGATATTGAAGAAATAATGACTTTTAGAGCCACATTTGGTGATATTATTGTGAAACCACTTTATGGCAATGGGGGTGCTGGTGTTTTTCATTTAAAACAGGATGATCGCAATTTAGCATCGCTTTTGGAAATGTTTGGACAAATTTATCGCGAACCTTTTATTGTTCAGCGTTATTTAGATGCAGTGCGCAAAGGGGATAAACGAATTATTTTGCTTGATGGTACTCCCGTTGGAGCGATCAATCGGATAGCTGCAGAAACGGATGTTCGCTCGAACATGCATGTTGGGGGGGGGGCAGAAAATATTGATTTAACAAAACGTGATTATGAGATTTGCCAACGTATTGGTCCAGCTTTAAAGGAACGTGGTCTTCTTTTTGTGGGAATTGATGTGATTGGAGATTATATAACAGAAATCAATGTGACATCTCCTACTGGAATTCGTGAAATAAAACGCTTTTGCGGTACAGATATTGCTCATTTTTTCTGGGATGTTATTGAGGCCAAACGTGCAAATTGAATTTATTTAGACACAGAATCCAAACATGATTTTGTCAGAAAAAGTTATCAATAATATTTTTTATATTTGTTCTGCTGCAAATATGAACTAGAATTAAAACTGTCATGTACTGCAAATTAAGAGAATTTGATTCACATTAAGGAGTTTATAGATGAGCAAATTATTATCAGTTGGGGTGGGACTGATTTTCGCGATATTGTTATCAGTGAATGTTAGCAATGCACGTGATCAAATTCAGATGACAGGTTCATCGACAGTTTTACCTTATCAAAAGATCGTTGCTGAGGCATTTGGAGAAATGTACCCTCAGTTTAAGGTTCCTGTTATCGAATCTGGTGGGACAGGAGCTGGTATTAAGGAATTTTGTCGTGGCATCGGGGAGAATGCCATTGATATTGTGAATGCTTCTCGGGCAATGAAGTCTAGTGAATTACAGTCTTGTTTTGATGCTGGTATCAAAGATGTTGAAGAGATACGCATTGGATATGATGGCATTGTTTTTGCAACAGATATCAATGGTCCTGATTGGAAATTACAGCCAGCAGATGTTTATAGGGCACTTGCTGCTCGAATTATGAAAGACGGAAAATTGCAACCCAATGACGTTTCAAAATGGAGCAAAATCAATGGTGCTCTTCCTGATTGGACGATAGCAGCTTATATCCCTGGAGAGAAGCATGGAACGCGTGAAGTTTTTGAAGAAAAACTATTAAAAGCGGGCTGTCAAGAGAGTGGAGCAGTGGATGCGATGAAGTCTTTGGGGATGGATGAGAAAGCAATAAATGCTGCGTGTGTTGCTGTGCGTAAGGATGGTAAAGCCATTGATATTGATGGCGATTATTCTGAAACATTCGCGCGTCTCATTTCTAATAAATCAGGAGTTGGCGTTTTTGGTTTATCTTTTTATCAAAACAATGCTGATAAGCTAAAAGTTGCGGATATTAATGGTATTGCACCAACCGTTGAAACAATCTCTAGTGGTCAATATCCCATTTCTCGTCCCCTTTTTTTCTATGTTAAGAAAGCGCATTTAGCTATTGTCCCAGGATTACGGGAATATGTTGATTTTTTTCTTTCTGATCAAATGATTGGTCCAGATAGTCCTTTGGCTGAGTATGGTTTGATTGTGGCTTCTGAAAAGGAGCGTCAAGCCCAGCGTTCTGCTTTTTCTGCTGGTAGAGTGATGACATTGGAATAATTTTTTGGATTTGCTGGTGTAGACGTTGTCTGTGCTGCTTTTTTACAAAAATTGAAAGACAATATGCACATTTCCGTTATTATTTTTCTGTTATTGCTTCTTGGATTTGTTGGTTTTTGTATTTCTTATATGCGGGCACGCACTTTGGAATATACACAATGCAAGATGCATTCTCGTGCGTATTATTACGGTTGGTGGACGTTTCTCATGACGGTTATTCCACCGCTTGTTTTTTTACTTTTTTGGGAGAGTGGGAGTGCAATTTATTTAGAGTATAGTGCCTCTCGAGAGATTGAGACATATGGTGCGCATATAACAGGGCTTCTAAATCACGACCTACTTTGGGGGACGCTTCGAAATTTAGTCAAAATGCTTCATCACTTTGAGGGAGATCTTGCTCATACTTCATATGAAGAAGTGCGTGCACAATTATTAGCGCAAGGATTGATTTTACCTCATGAAGCATCAGATGATGTTTTAAGGATAGCGCAGTCATGGATATTTTCCTCTAAAAAGCTCCAGTTGATTGGTTATAGTGTTTTTTTTGTCATTGCATCCTTTGGTTTTATTTGTGGACTTATGCAAGTTGCTCCGCATCAGCGTGCGCGCAATAAGGTTGAATGTTTGATTGTTATGGGATTGGTTTGTGCTTCTATTGTTGCGGTTTTGACGACAGTAGCCATTGCGCTTTCTATGTTTTTTCAAACAATAAGCTTTTTTCAGTCTGTATCCTTTTCAAATTTCTTTTTTGGCACGGTTTGGGATCCGCGTTTTTCAGCGAGTGGTTCAGGGGATGGTGTGGGGCAATTTGGTTTAATACCATTGCTTGCTGGCACACTTTATATAGCATTTGTAGCCATGCTTTTTGCTGTGCCAATAGGATTATTTTCAGCCCTCTATATGGCCGAATATGCTTCGTCTCGCTTACGTTCAATAGTAAAACCCTTGCTAGAAGTTCTTGCTGGTATTCCCACTATTGTTTATGGTTTTTTTGCTTTGAAGGTTGTTGGTCCATTTTTACGTGATCTTTCTGTTTCTCTTTCTGATGGTGCTGGTTTTATTATGGCTCAAAGTGTTTTGACCGCTGGAGTTGTGATGGGAATTATGCTGATACCCTTTGTTTCTTCCTTATCAGATGATGTTATTACAGCTGTTCCACGTATTTTGCGGGAAGGCTCTTATGGTCTAGGAGCAACGCAATCGGAAACCATTAAAAAAGTCGTGATACCAGCAGCACTACCAGGAATAATGGGAGCAATTTTATTAACAGCATCCCGTGCCATTGGAGAGACGATGATTGTGGTTTTGGCAGCAGGTGTTGCTGCGAATTTAACACTCAATCCATTCGAAGCAATGACCACAATGACAGTAAAAATTGTAAATCAATTGACAGGTGATTTTGAGTTTAATTCTCCCCAAACTCTTGTTGCTTTTGCTTTAGGGATGACACTCTTTGTGATGACTCTTTTGATGAATATTCTTGCTCTTTATATCGTACGTAAATATCGGGAACAATATGAATGAATGAAGATTTTCTTTTTCCTCGTCGCAATATTGGACTCAAACGCCGATATTGGGCTGAACGGCGTTTCCGTGCGTATGGTATGATTGCCATTTTTATTGGTCTGTTTTTTTTATTTGCCCTTTTATGGTCTATCATCAGTCAGGGTTATACAGCTTTTTTTCACAGTGAAATGACATTATCAATTTATTTGGATGAGAAGATCATTGATCCAAGTGGACAGCGTGCAACAAATCCACAGGTACTTATAACGGCTAATTATCCTCTTCTTGTCCGCAATGCTTTGGTGAAAAAGCTTGGTATAGATCAAAATGATCGGGCATCATTGCGGGATGTTAACCGGATGTTTTCAAGTGGTGTGCGTGTTCAACTGCGTGAAATGGTGACCAAGAATCCAAAGCTCATTGGTACAATGCAAAAAATTAAAGTCTTAGTGGCAGCCGATATTGATTCTGCTTATAAAGGGCAAATTGATTTACATGTCGCAGAAAAAAATCGCAAAGTTTCTAATCGCCAAGTAGAATGGATGAAACGCTTAGCGCATGATGGCATACTTTATAAAACATTTAATTTTGGTTTTTTTACCTTTGGTGCTTCAAGTCGTCCTGAGACTGCAGGTTTAGGTGTTGCGATCATAGGCTCTTTTTACATGATGGCGATAGTTTTAGCGATTTCACTTCCCATAGGAATAGCAACTGCTGTTTATTTGGAAGAATATGCACGCAAAAATAAATTTACAGATTTTATTGAAGTGAATATCAATAATCTTGCTGCGGTCCCTTCCATTGTTTTTGGTCTGTTAGGACTTGCGGTGTTTGTTAACTTTTTTGGCCTACCACGTTCAGCTTCGTTAGTTGGTGGGCTTGTTTTAGCTCTTATGACGCTCCCCACAATTATTATTGCCACACGTTCTGCTTTGCGTGCTGTTCCTCTTTCTATTCGTGCTGCTGCTTTAGGGCTTGGAGCATCAAAAACACAAGTGGTTTTTCACCATGTCGTTCCCTTAGCTGCTCCTGGTATTTTGACTGGTACGATTATTGGCGTAGCTCAGGCTTTAGGTGAGACAGCTCCATTACTTTTGATTGGCATGGTTGCTTTTGTGGTCAATATTCCGACCACTCCTATGGAGCCGGCAACAGCTTTGCCTGTACAGATTTTTATGTGGGCGGGTGAAGTAGAGCGTGCTTTTGTTGAAAAGACTTCTGGTGCTATTATCATATTAATGATTTTTCTCGCGATCATGAATATTTCAGCGGTTTTTTTACGTCGACGATTTGAACGACGCCAGTAATTTAGATAAAGTGATTTCTATAAAGCAGTAAGAGAGATAGAGTTTATATTTTAAACTAAGGTAAATTTTGTCATGAAAATTAAGATGCGTGGTCAAGATGTAAAGGTTTTTTATGGAGGAAAAGAGGCCCTTCATGGTATTACTCTTGATATTCCTGAACATCAAGTCACAGCTTTGATAGGTCCTTCAGGTTGCGGAAAGTCGACTTTTTTGCGTTGTTTTAATCGTATGAATGATACGATTGAAAGCGCTAAAATAACGGGTCTTATTACCTTAGATGGAGAAAATATTTATGATTCACGGATTGATGTTGTAGAATTGCGCGCCCGTGTAGGGATGGTTTTTCAAAAGCCCAGTCCTTTTCCCAAATCGATATTTGAGAATGTTGCCTATGGTCCACGCATTCATGGTTTAGTTAAATCACGTGCCGAATTACATGACGTTGTTGAAAAAAGTCTGAGGCAGGCGGGTCTTTTTGAAGAAGTAAAAGATCGTCTTCATGAGCTTGGGACAAGTTTATCAGGAGGACAGCAACAGCGCTTGTGTATTGCACGTGCCATTGCTGTTAGTCCTGAAGTTATTTTGATGGATGAGCCCTGTTCAGCTCTTGATCCTATTGCGACAGCACGTATTGAAGAGCTTATCGATGCATTACGACAAAATTATACAATTGTTATTGTGACACATTCGATGCAGCAGGCAGCACGTGTTTCTCAATATACAGCGATGTTTCATTTAGGGCATTTGGTAGAAGTTGGTGCAACTGAAATGATCTTCACTTCACCAAAAGAACAACGTACGCAAGATTATATCACGGGGCGTTTTGGGTAGGTGAATTGAGGAGAATAAGAGATGTCTATGAACCATACTGTCCGTTCTTATGATGCAGAACTCAAATATTTGCAAGCAAGAATTACAGAAATGGGGAATCATGCAGAAAACATGATCGAATGTTCTGTTGCATCGATTGTGTGTAGTGATCTTCAACTTGCGACGGCAGTTATTGCGGATGATTTATTTTTGGATGAAGCAGAACGTGACATTGATGAGAAAGCGATTACCATTATTTGCAAACGCCAACCTATGGCTGTGGATCTGCGTGAAATTATTGGTGCCATTCGTATTTCTTCTGATCTTGAGCGGATTGGAGATATGGCTAAAAATATTGCGAAGCGAACAGTTGCGCTTTCAGAAGCGCGTCAACCTGCAGCTTTTTATCATGGGCTTGAAACGATTACAGCTTTAGCACTTAATCAGTTAAAAGAAGTGTTGAGTGCCTATAGGAGCCGTTTATTGGAACGTGTTGATGCTGTACGTGAACGTGATGGTAAAATTGATGCTCTGTATACTTCTCTTTTTCGGGAGCTTCTGACGTATATGATGGAAGATATGCGTAATATTACGGTTTGTACACACTTACTTTTTTGTTTAAAAAATATTGAAAGAATTGGTGACCATGTCACCAATATTGCCGAGATGTTGCATTATATTATAACAGGTCATCATATGTCTTCTGAACGTCCTCGTGATGATCTTACCTATAAAGTTGGAGTAGGTGAAAAAAAGAGAGATTAACATTTTTTGAAGATATGAAGTATTAAACGCTTTTTTACAATATAACTGTAAGCGGAGTATGCTAGAGATATTATGGGCAGGTGTAAAGAAGCAGCTAAAAGGCTTTTCAAGATAATATCATGGATTTTTAATTCTTAATTTGACAGATTTGGATATGAGGTGGTATCGTTGTACATATTTTAGTCAAAGGGGAAGTTTTCCTAGTCATTATATTTAAATTTGTATTAAAGGGGGGCGTGTTTTTTCGAGAGTGATAGAAAAAGTTTGAATATTACAATCTCTCTTGTATGGAGAATTGTTGAAGAGTTCTCGAGTGCGTATTGTTTTATTGTGATTTTAAAGTTTAAGAATTGATACTGTGTGGTTGCTTCCATGAATAACAGCAGTATTTCTCTGTAAATCTAAGTTTTTAATTTTTTATTGAGCATAAATGCCTTTTAGTTACTCCTTGTATTAAAATTTTACTAAGTTGTAACAATTAACCGTATACTTTTTTTGAAGGTAGATTTAGAACACATTCAGATTTTAAATACTTCAAAGAGTTGGGGATCTGTTGTATAAGATGAAAAAGAATTTTTTGATTGTTTTTGTTAACTGTTTTTTAGCGCCGTTTGTTATTGTTGGGTGTGCTTCAAATCATTTTAATGTTGGAAATGTAAATGATAATAAGAAGACAGTAATGTATCCATTGACCGAGCGCCAATGCTTGATGCGTGCAATGTATTTTGAATCAAACCGTACCAGCCGAGAAGGAATGATTGCTGTTGGCACTGTTGTTATGAATCGTGTTAATTCAAGCGCTTATCCAAAAACGATTTGCGGTGTTGTTGGTCAGTACAAACAGTTTGCTCCTGGCGTTTTAACGCGTCCTATGCTAGAGCCTGCATCCGTGAACCGTGTTAGAGAAGCAGCAGATGCTGTTTTGCGCGGCGAACGGGATAAGAAACTTAAAAATGCTAAGTTTTTTCATACCGCAGGTTTATCTTTTCCTTATACAAATATGCACTACGTTCGTGTTGCAGGGGGAAATGCTTTTTATGAAAAGCGTTCACGGGATGGATCTCTTCAAGTTCCTACGAATGATCGTCCCTATGATGTTGCTTATGCATTTTCTCAAGAACGCTCAAGAAATACAGCGAGTTTCATGGATGCAAGTTTAGCAAATAAAGGAATAAAAACAGAGGCAAAACAAAACACATCTCCTTTAATAGAAGTAGCGCAAGCAAAAGAGGTGCATGCTCCCTCTTTTTTTGCCGTACAACTTAATAAAGTTCCCATTCCAACATCCGCACCTCATCGTATAGAGAAGGAAGAGGAAAGCAAAACAATAGTGGCCTATACTATGCCTTCATCGGATCAGTTAAATGCAATCGTTGCAATGTTAGAAAAACAGTACAGAATCCGGTAATTTTTTCACAACCAAAGAGAAGGATATTGGTAATGTACTTTGATATTCATGAGACAATTTCACCTGAAATGCTTAATCGTCTTGCAGAAGTTACGGTAAAAGTTGGGCTGAATTTACAAGAGGGACAAGATCTTATTTTAACTGCTCCAGCTTCAGCATTACCTCTTGTTCGGCGTATTGCATATCATGCTTATAAGGTTGGTGCTGGTGTGATTACACCGCTTTTTAGCGATGATATGTTATCGCTGACACGTTTTGAAAATGCCCATACTGCTAGTTTTGATTGTGCACCTTCTTGGCTGTATGAGGGAATGGCGAAGGCTTTTGAAAATGGAGCAGCACGTTTAGCGATTGTTGGTGATAATCCTCTGCTGCTTTCCAATCAAGATTTTGATAAGGTTGCACGTTTAAATAAGGCCACTTCAATGGCTTACCAGCCGGCTCTTAAACAAATAACAAATTTTGCTATGAATTGGTCCATTGTTTCTTATCCAACAACAGGATGGGCTGAGGCGATTTTTCCCTCTCTGCCACTTCATGAAGCGATTAAAAAATTAGCTGATGCAATTTTTTCTGCTTCACGTGTCACAGAAGAAGACCCAATAGAGGCATGGGCTATTCATAATGCGACTTTGAAGGAACGTTCCTCTTGGCTTAATAGGCAGCGTTTTTCTGCTTTGCACTTTACGGGGCCAGGGACTGATTTAATGCTGGGTTTGGCGGACGATCATGAATGGCAAGGTGGTGCATCCGTTGCTAAAAATGGTGTTGTCTGCAATCCTAATATTCCAACAGAAGAAGTATTCACCACTCCTCATGCTCATAGGGTTGAAGGTTTTGTTCGTTCGACAAAGCCTCTTTCCTATCAAGGAGCACTGATTGATAATATTGAGGTACGGTTTGAAGCAGGGCGTATTGTTGATGCACGTGCATCAACAGGGCAGGAAGTTTTGCAACGGGTTTTACAAAGTGATGAGGGTGCAAGCCGATTGGGCGAAGTTGCTCTTGTTCCACATTCTTCACCAATTTCCAAAAGCGATTTACTTTTTTATAATACATTATTTGATGAAAATGCTGCATGTCATATCGCTTTAGGGCAGTGTTATTCCAAGTGTTTTTTGGATGGAGCATCATTGACAGCAGAGGAGATTGCTGCGCGTGGTGGTAATAAAAGTGTCATTCATATTGACTGGATGATTGGATCTGGTGAAATCGACATTGATGGTATTAGGCCAGATGGTATAAGAGTTCCTGTATTTCGTAAGGGTGAATGGGCTTAATATTGTATTTTTTCTATGGCATTGTTGGAAAATATATAATATTAAAAAAACAATGCCTGAACTTCCTGAAGTAGAAACCGTTCGTCGTGGACTTGCGCCAGTTATAACTGGTGCAAAGATATTATCCGTCACGCTTCATCGTAAAGATTTACGTTTTCCTTTTCCTGAGGCGTTTTCTGAACGGCTTGTTGGTCGGACAATTATAGAGCTTGGTCGGCGTGCAAAATATTTATTGTTTCATCTTTCAGAAAATGAAACAATTTTAAGCCATTTAGGAATGTCAGGATCATGGCGCATAGAAGATGACCTTTTAAAAGAAGCATCTTCTACGACAAAGAAATTTGTTAAGCATGATCATTTTGTCATGGATATTCAAGCAAAGGATGGCAAAATTTATCATCTTACCTATAACGATGTTCGTCGTTTTGGGTTTATGCTTTTAGTGGATACAAGTAAGCTTTATGAGCACCTGCTTTTAAAAAAGCTAGGGATTGAGCCTATCAGTCATGCGTTTTCTGGTTGTTATCTACAAAGGGTTTTCGTTAATAAAAAAACATCCCTTAAGGGAGTTTTGCTTGATCAGTCTATTATTGCGGGTCTTGGGAATATTTATGTTTGCGAAGCACTTTGGCGTAGTCGCTTGTCTCCACAACGTGGTGCATATACATTAGCTTCGAAAACGATACGTGCACGTGAATATGCAGATTCTTTAGCGCAGAATATACGCCATGTCATTTCTGAGGCTATTTTGTCTGGTGGATCTTCTTTACGTGATTATATGCATGTAGATGGCTCTCTTGGTTATTTTCAACATGCTTTTTCAGTTTATGGACGAGAGGGGAAGGGCTGTTTACAATGTGGAACACCTATTATACGTATTTTGCAGTTAGGGCGTTCAAGTTTTTATTGTTCACAGTGCCAAAAATGAAGAAGATCTCTTGCAAAATCCTACAAGAAGCTTAAAGTCATTTCTTTAATTATATTAAGGATTGGGAGGCTTTTTTTTATGTTGAATAAAGTATTAACACATCTTGATGAAAATATAGACAAAAGCCTTGAACGCCTTTTTTCTTTTTTACGTTTTCAATCGATTTCAACAGACTCGGCTTATAAGGATGAATGTCGTAAAGCAGCTGATTGGTTAGTAGAGGATTTAAAAAGTATAGGGTTTGAGGCTTCACGGCGTGATACACCAGGTCATCCAATGGTTGTTGGACATCATCCAGGACCTTCGGATGATTGTCTGCACGTATTATTTTACGGACATTATGATGTTCAACCTGTTGATCCACTGAATTTATGGGAAGATGATCCATTTACGCCTTCTTTAAAGGAGAGAGCTGGAGAGAAAGTTATTTGTGCACGTGGAGCTTCAGATGATAAAGGTCAGGTCATGACTTTTGTTGAAGCATGCCGCGCATATAAGAAAGAGACAGGTCAGCTTCCTGTTAAAGTTACTATTTTATGTGAAGGTGAAGAAGAAAGTGCTTCTCCTTCTCTTATTCCATTTTTGAAAGAAAATAGAGACGAACTTAAGGCTGATTATGCCCTAGTTTGTGATACATCCATGTGGGATGCCAATACACCCTCTATTGCTCTTTCTCTTCGGGGAATTATGGCAGAAGAAATTATTATCACAGCAGCTAATCGAGATTTGCATTCTGGTTATTTTGGGGGAGTAGCAGCCAATCCCATTCGTATTTTAGCTAAAGTTTTGGCTGGGCTTCATGATGAAAATAATAGAGTGACACTTCCTGGTTTTTATGATGGGGTAGAAGAAACACCTCCACATCTTTTGCAATCATGGAATGCGCTGAATTGTACGGCTGAAAATTTTCTTGGTCCCGTAGGACTTTCCATTCCTTCTGGTGAAAAAGGGCGATGCATTGTAGAGCTTATGTGGGCACGTCCTACCATGGAAATGAATGGTATTAGTGGAGGCTACGAAGGGGAAGGGATGAAAACGGTTATTGCTTCTCAAGCGAGCGCAAAAGTATCGTGTCGTTTAGTCCATAAGCAAGATCCAGAGAAAATACGCCAAGCTTTGCGTAATTATGTACGCAGCTCAATTCCTACTGACTGTACAGTTGAGTTTAAGAGTCATGGTGCAGCTCCGGCTCTTCAACTTTCTGATGATTCGTCTTTTATCAAGGCAGCTCATAATGCTTTATCACAAGAGTGGGAATGTCCTACTGTCTTAATAGGTATGGGGGGGTCGATTCCAATTGTTGCAGACTTTCAGTCAATCCTTGGTATGGAAACTCTTTTGGTTGGTTTTGGACTGGCTGATGACTGTATTCATTCACCTAATGAAAAGTATAATCTAAAATCATTTCATAAAGGGCAGCGGTCTTGGGCACGTATTCTTGCTGCTTTAGCAAATAGGAGGGTAAATGGCTGAGATTCGCGTTCATCAAGGTGATTTACCAAACTTAGACAATTATCAAATTGATGCCATTGCCATTGATACCGAGACTTTAGGTCTACAACCATATCGTGATCGTTTATGTGTTGTTCAGCTTTCTCCGGGGGATGGCAGTGCTGATGTGATACAGATTGCTAAAGGGCAAAAGAGTGCACCTAATTTGGTTAAGTTGCTTGAAGATAAGGCAATTACAAAAATATTTCATTTTGGGCGTTTTGATCTTTCTATTTTAGCACATACATTTGGCGTGATGCCGGATGTGGTGTTTTGTACAAAAATTGCTTCAAAACTCACGCGTACTTACACAGATCGTCATGGATTAAAGGAAATTTGTGGTGAATTGCTGAATGTGAATATTTCTAAACAGCAGCAATCTTCAGATTGGGCTGCTGAGACTTTATCACGTGCGCAAATTGAATATGCAGCCTCAGATGTTTTATATTTGCATCGTTTAAAGGATATATTTGAAGAACGCCTAAGGCGTGAAGAGAGAGAACATGTTGCAAAGGCATGTTTTGAATTTTTGCCTATAAGGGCTCAACTTGATCTTTTAGGATGGGCAGAGGTTGATATTTTCGCGCATAGCTAACTTTAAAAATGATCTTTTAAAACCAAAGTAAGAAAAATAACTTGATACAGCAGAACAAAACACCCATAGATCATGGGTGTTTTGTTCTTTTTTTTATTTTGATAAGCGTATTTAATGATACAGCTCTTAATGAGTAGGTTCAAGATCGCACGATAAATATTTATAAAGATACGCGTTTTGTGTTTCCTACCGCTTTTATTTGCGAAAAACAGGCAGTTTTATAGGAAACTGTTAGATGCGGATGATAGAAGAGTTGATATATCGTTTTTATTTCAACATATTGATTTATAATGATAACTTATTTTTTTGTATATTGAATGAGAGCCTTGGGTAACATAAAATTTTCTCATTTCAAATTTGTTTAGTGTAAAAATAATTAAAATCATTTGCCTATATATCATAAGGAGAGTTGATGTATGGGTAAAAAACTGTTGGAGAAAGAAGTGAACATGCTTCTTATGGCTATCTCAAGTACCAAGAGCTGTGACAATGTTTTAAGACAGAAAATAGAATGGTTATACCATCTTGCTAATATATATGATGCATTGAGCGATAAGGATAAGAAAAATCTCTGCTAGAGAAGTGAGGGCGTAAACAGTTGTGTCGTTGATTTTATATCTAAGAGTGCATTGTGTTCTTATCTATTACAAAGTAAGTGGTTTGTATGTCAGCATAGCTTGGCAATTTCCATTTATTTTAAAATCACAGTGCCAAAATTCCATTTTTGAAAGAAAAGCTCTCATTTTCTATGGAAATTTGCAATGAAAGTACCAAGTAAAATCCATTATGGATATTAAAATATGGAGAAAGGTCTATGCACATGAAATATTTTATTACAACTTTAGCTACTTTTTTTTCAATCTCTGTAGCACAGGGAGCGAGTTTGTTAACTTCTCAACTAGGACAGGGAATACCTTCCACTGTGTCTCCTGAAAATCTTTTTTCGCAGAAACAACCGAGTGGTGCGTTATCTAAACTTTCGCAAACGAAGTCTTCTTATTTTGATAATAGCGAAGGAGAGGAAGCGGTTGAATTGGTACCTGCATCATATTCACCTAAAAGAAGAGGCCAAAAACCTAAACATCAAAGACCACGTCCACGTCTATTTAATGGCCCTATGAGTTATAAATAAGTGAAGCGGCAATGTTAATATATTTGCGCTGTCTAGAGAGGGGCTAGACAGCGTGGGGTGCAGCGGTGATTGTTGTCCTTGCCGTGGTGATGCCGATTTTTAACAAACCAAATCATTGTAAAAAGTCATGCGAGAGTTAAGGCGAAGGGGGTTTTTATAGCTTTGAAAGGTATATCAAATGTATGTTTTTATGAAAATGAAAGAACAGCGAATATGACAAAAGAGATCATTCCGGTGTTGCCATAGCTTATATGACAGATCAAATGGCTAAGGGGGAGGGAATTTTGTTTTTTTTATGAGTGTGTTATTTTTACTACAGATATCCAGAGTTGTGGCTCTATATGAGGCTAGGTGTTCAAATATTTAGCTATGGAGAGAAATTATGAATATGAAATGGTTAATAACAGCTTCTGCTTTCGCTTTTGTATCAGCTTCAGCAGCGCATGCAGCAGATGTTGTTGTGCCCCCCAGTCCTACACCTGTTGCACCGGTTATAGTGAATCCATCGTTTTCTTGGACAGGTTTTTATATTGGTGGTCAGATTGGCGGTTTTTCAAGTAAAACGAAGATGGATATCCTCACGAACGGAAAAAATGCTCCGGTGCATGATGATTATTTGCCTAAACTCTCTGGATTTATGGGGGGGATTTATGCGGGTTCAAATGTTGATCTCGGCAATGGCCTTATTTTAGGTGTTGATACAGATATCATTTGGACTGATAAAAATGATACGAAAACAGTGCCAGCATATGAGATTACTCCAGTTCACGTGATTTATGTTAATAAGATGGTGAAAGACGCTGGTATTAATATTGGTGAAAATGAAATTGAGGTTGGTGATAAGCGCTCTCATAGTTTCACTTTTAAAGAAAAGTGGGCGGGTGCTACAAGGGTACGGATTGGTTTTGCGGCTGAACGTATTATGCCTTATGTTGCTGGTGGTATTGCTTATACACAGCTGCAAGATATCACGTCGATATCAATAACCAAAAAGGGTACAGGAAAAGTAATAGCTTCTGGTAACTTGTCTGATGAAACAAAGACGATGGTTGGTTATACTCTTGGCGCTGGTGTTGATTTTGCCATGACCAATAATGTTATCGTCCGTGCGGAATATCGTTACTCCGATTTTGGTAAAAAGAAATTCTCAAACGATAAGTATGAAACTTCTTACAAAACCAATGATTTCCGTGTTGGTGTTGCTTACAAATTTTAATTTATTGGTAGGCTAAGTCACGAAAAGGCACGGGTGAATCCCATAGTCTAAGAGAGATGTTCTGTTTTTAGTTATGATTTGGTAGTTTTACTGTGTTTATATTGTCACATTCCACATATTTTTGTATATGTGGAATGTTGATACGTGCAGATCATAGTAAACGGAAATTCATTAACGACAGATGATGATTTAGTTAAATATCAATGGTTTGTATAGATATGTAACGTGTCATTTTTTGCTTAAAACCAAGTTATGAGGAGGTCTCGTTTTTAAACGGGACCTCTATTTTGTATAGCTGTGTTATTTTTACTACAGATTTTTTTTTCACAGGCGTATAGCATTGCGACATAAATAAATTATGGAGCAAAATTTATGAATATAAAATCTTTAATAACGACTTCTGTCGTTGCGTTAATTTCGGCTTCTGCGGTACAAGCTGCTGATGTTGTCGTCCCTCACGAATCTGCCCCTGTTATCAGTGCCCCTAGCTTTTCTTGGACAGGTTTCTACATTGGGGGCCAAGTTGGAAACTTTTCAAGTACAACGAAAATAACAGTTCCAGGAACAGATGCACGAATTTATACTAAAGATGAGACACCTAAGCCTTCAGGTTTCATGGGGGGGATTTATGCAGGTTCTAATATAGATCTTGGAAGTGGTTTGATTCTAGGTATTGAAACCGATGCAGTTTGGGCTGGTCGTGATGAAACAAAAACGAACAATAAAAGAGCTCTTAATGCGACTACAGCTAAAGATCTTAACACTGAATTTGCGAATGCTAAAGTCACGCTAAAAGAAGACTTCCAAGCTGGCGATAAAGTACATGATAGCTACACCTATAAAGAAAAATGGTCTGGTGCTACACGTGTTCGTATCGGTTTTGCTGCTGTTGATCGCGTAATGCCTTATGTTGCTGGTGGTATTGCGTATGCGCAGGTACAGGGTATCAAATCAGTTTCAGGAACTAGACCTGATGCAGATGACAATAAAAAAACAACGGCTCTAGCTGGTGGTAATTTGTATGATGATACAAAAACAATGGTTGGTTTTACCGTTGGCGGTGGTGTTGATTTCGCTATGACTGATAACGTGCTATTGCGTGCAGAATACCGTTACTCAGATTATGGTAAAAAGAAATTTATGAATAATACGCATGAATTTAGCTACAAAACCAACGATTTCCGTGTTGGTGTTGCTTACAAATTCTAATTTTGTAAAAACGGAATTGTTCGTATAAAATAAATTGCTAAGAAGCTCCGTTTTTGATGGAGCTTCTGTTTTTTTGTTACTATATTATTACATAATTGATATTATTTTGCATACAGGATATCATGACATGGTTTTAATAAAAGCAGTTTGTAAATAATAAACATAAATTTACCAATAATATCAATATATTATCTATAAATTTAATTTGTAGCATTACACAGAACAGAGTTATTCAAAGGCTCTATTTTAAAAATTTATTTTTATCATTGTGTCATTTTTACTACAGATTTTTTTTTAAGAGGCGTATAGCATTGCAACATAATAAATTATGGAGCAAAAGTTATGAACATAAAATCTTTAATAACGACTTCTGTCGTTGCATTGATTGCAGCGTCTGCGGTACAAGCTTCAGATGTTGTCATCCCTCATGAGGCTGCCCCTGTTATCACAGCACCTACCTTTTCTTGGACAGGTTTCTATATTGGTGCTCAGATTGGTGGTTTTTCAAGTAAAATTGACCTCAAAGATAAAGACAAAGATACTTCAGTTTTTAAAGACTTATCACCTAAACTTTCAGGTTTGATTGGCGGTTTTTATGCAGGATCTAACTTTGATCTTGGAAATGGTATTATCTTAGGTGTTGAAACAGATATGACTTGGTCTGGCAAAAAAGATGTACGAGTAGTTGCTGGAACTGAGACACCTGAAACTAAAGCGGGAACAGTTACTCCAGTGACTGTTGGAAATTCAACTAACCGGGCGGCTGTGGATGTATCAGAAGGTGTTGGTTTTAAACAGAAATGGGCCGGTGCTACGCGCGTACGTATAGGTTTTGCTGCTGCTGATCGTATTATGCCTTATGTTGCTGGGGGTGTTGCCTATACACAGCTAGAGGCTGCTCATGGATCAGTAAAAGTAGGTGATAAAACTTTTGTTGCAGGCGCATCTGATGAAACAGCAACAATGGTTGGTTTCACGATTGGTGGCGGTATTGATTTTGCAATGACTGATAATGTTCTGTTGCGTGCGGAATACCGTTACTCAGACTATGGCAAGAAGAAATTTTTTGCAGAAGAAAAAGAATATTATTTCAAAACCAATGATTTCCGCGTTGGTGTCGCTTACAAATTCTAATTTTGTAAAAACAAAATTATTATAAACAAATTACTAAAAAGCCCCGTTTTTTTATGGGGCTTTTGCTGTTTTTCTGCTGTTGCATAATTGAACGTTATTTGAATCTTGTAAGATATAGTTAAATATTGGTTTCTGTAAAATCACAAATAATAATTTTATATTGATATCAGTGTGTTATAGATCAATTTAATGATAAGCTCTCATGTAAAACGAAATGATTAATAAGCTCTCTCTTTCACAATTTTTCTCTGTTTATCATTGTGCCATTTTTACTACAGATTTTCTTTGTGCAAGGGTTTAGCATTTCCCTATAAATCAATTGGGAGCAAAATCTATGAATATACAATCTTTAATAACAACTTCTATTATCGCTTTGATTTCCGCTTCTGCGGTACAAGTTGCTAATGCTACCGTTTTTCATGAAGGTGCACCAGTTATTACTGTCTCTAGCTTTTCGTGGACAGGTTTTTATCTTGGTGGTTAAGGTGGAAAATTTTCAAGTAAAGTTGAAATAACTGCTCCAGCTACAAAAAAACAACTTTTCAGTCAAGATGATACACCCAAGTCGTCAGGTTTCATAAAAGGTATTTATGCAGGTTACAATATAGGTCTTGGAAATAGTTTGATTTTAGGTATTGAAACTGATGCAGTTTTGGCTAACCAAGAAGACACAAAATCGATCTATATCTTAGGCCCTGACGGAGGTAATAAGGTTGGTGAAGGTTGTGATTGTGATAGGAAATCTAGTGCTAATGTTGAGAGTCGTAAGAAATCCATCAAAATTGCTACACCAAGATACGGTTATACCAGTGATAGTTTTACTTTAAAGGAAAAATGGTCTGGGGCTACTCGGGCACGTATTGGCTTTGCAGCAGCTGACGACCTCATGCCTTATATTTCTGGAGGAGTTGCTTATGCGAAAATGCAAGGTATTTCTCAGTTT
This sequence comes from Bartonella sp. ML70XJBT.G, assembly GCF_028618575.1. GTDB lineage: Bacteria > Pseudomonadota > Alphaproteobacteria > Rhizobiales > Rhizobiaceae > Bartonella. Next base: position 121,160 of record NZ_JAQITA010000005.1, read on the forward strand.
TATGCACAAAATAGAACGGGTATGAATAAATAGGCTCAGTTTGAACTAACTGATAAAACCATGACAATGGTTGGTTTTACCGTTGGTGGTGGTGTTGATTTAGCAATGAAAGATAATATTATTTTGCGTGCGGAATACCGTTACTCAGATTTTGGTAAAAAGCAATTTGTGAAGGATACAGGTAAATTTAGCTATAAAACCAATGATTTCCGTGTTGGTGCAGCTTTCAAATTCTAATTTTGTAAAAACAAAGCTAACGAGATTAAAAAAAATTTAAGAGGTTCCCTTTTTGGCTGGACCTCTATTTTTTTATTTTTTTGTGAATGTGATATTTTTGCTACAGATATTTTACAATAGATGCACTATATACACCTCGTTTTGGATATTTGGAGACATTTTATGAATACGAAACGTTTAATAACGACCTCTATTTTCGCTTTGATTTCAGCTTCTGCGGTACAGGCAGCTGATGTGATGATTCCTCATCAACCTACACCAGTTACCTCATCAACTTCAGCTTTTGTAGCGCCTGCTTTTACGTGGGAAGGTTTTTACTTTGGAGTCCAAGGTGGTGGTTTTTCAAGTAAAACCGATATGAATATTGTTGGCAAGCACAAAACTATGCCACTGAGTAAAGATTTATCACCTAAACTGTCGGGTTTTGAGGGTGGATTGTACGCAGGCGCTAATATTGATCTTGGCGATAATTTTGTTTTGGGTATCGATACAGATTTTACTTGGTTTGGGCAAAAACACACAAAGACCATTACCATAGGTGCACCTGAAAACAGTGCAGTAGACAATTTATTATCAAGAGCTGGTAGATCAGTGCGATCAGCGCCGGAGAAATCATCATCAAAAGTAGCATCAACAGAATCAGCTCCTGCAAAACAGGTTTCTACGCCACCAGCCACTGCAAAATTAGCTTCTATGGCATCGAGTTCTACAAATCCAACAGAATCAGCTCAAAAAAAATCAGCAGGATCAACTCAAACAAAGCAAACAAAAAAAGAGGTAGGAAATACAGCAGGAGGAACCACACAGCGATCACCAACATCGACTCCTGCGGGATCAGTTTCTGCAAATCCAACAGGATCAACTCAAGCAAAGCCAACATCAGGAGGGGTAGTAAATGCAAGAGGAACTTCACCGCGATCATCAACAGTAACACCCTCACTAACCTCTGCAACATTGACTCCTGCGGTATCAGCTTCTACAAAGCCAACATCAGAAAGAGGAGTGAATACAGGAGGAGCATCGCGATCATTGACAATACCAACCTCCTCTGTAGGTAGATCGACGTCTTCCGATACACGGTCGCTATCATTGACGTCAAGTCCTGTGAAAAAGGTAGAAGGTTTAGAAAAAAAAGCTGCAACTGTTACATCAGGAACAGTGGGAGTGCAGTCAGGAGATACAAGGCAAAGAGTATCGCTGTCCACACAGGCGACGCAGTCAACGGGGGCTCAAACGGGAGAAAAATCGGGCGTAACAACATCTTCTTCCTCAGTAGAGAGGTCAGGTGAATCAGGGGTATCAGCAGCGGCAGTAAAGCCAGGGGCATCACCAGCGTCAGCAACGCCAACGTCAGCAGCACCAGCAGTGGTATCAGCGACACCAGCAAAGCCAGAGGCACCAGTAGGGGCAGCAGCGACACCGGCAGCAGTATCAAATTTACAGGAAACAACCGTACCGAAAAAACCACTTCTACTGGCGAGATCAGGATCGTCTGGATCAGAAGTAAATGCTGCTAGTGGGGCAAGTGGAAGTGGACACGGCTCTGGTGTGCGTTCACATGGTACCGGTACTAGTCCCCATGGATCTCATCAGCACAGTTCTAATTCACATGCTGCTCATTCCCGTGGCTCTAGCCCCCATGGTGTACAGAGTACAGCTGGGCGTGGTGCGCAAGGTCTACAGGAGGAGCAGAATACTTCTAATATGTATGGTATAGAGCAAATAAAAGAGATGGTTTCTGAACTTGGTCTTGACGACAATGCTGCTGTTGGAACTTTAAGCCATACTTTGAAGCAAAATTGGGCAGGTGCCACACGGGTACGTATCGGTTTTGCTGCTGATCGCTTCATGCCTTATGTTGCTGGTGGTATTGCTTATACGCAGCTTCAAGACACTGTATCAGTATCAGTTAAGAGAGATGATGGAACAGTAGTTGCTTCTAAGAACTTAACAGATGAAACAAAGACGATGGTTGGTTATACCGTTGGTGGTGGAGTTGACTTTGCAATGCTCGACAATGTTATTTTGCGTGCGGAATATCGTTACTCTGATTTTGGTAAAAAGAAATTTGCAAAAGAAAAACTTGAAATTAAATACACAACAAATGATTTCCGTGTCGGTGTGGCTTATAAGTTTTAATTTGTTTTAAGAATCAATTTTGAAGAGGCTCTACTAAAAGTGGGGCCTTTATTTTTTGAGAAGACATTTTTGGCTTTCTTTTCTTGGTAGTTTCATGATAAAGCCCATAGCGTGTGATGATATATCTTCTTGATCGCTGCTTAATACGAATGATAAGCTCGGCTTTCCCTATAGATCAAAAACCAGAGTTGCAGGGTTCAGGGAAGTTATGCACAAATAAACTCGTAAAAGTGGACAGGGATATTTCACAATGACTGTGAAGAATGAAACAAGAGATTATTCAAAAACGCTTTATCTACCACAAACAAATTTTCCTATGCGCGCAGGGTTGCCGCAAAAAGAGCTTGAGTTGATGGCACGCTGGGAAGATATGGGGCTTTATGCACAATTACGCGAACAAGCAAAAGGTCGTCCACTTTACATTCTCCATGATGGTCCACCTTATGCAAATGGCCATATTCATATTGGTCATGCTTTAAATAAAGTTTTAAAGGATGTGATTGTTCGTTCATTCCAAATGCGGGGGTTTAATGCAAATTATGTTCCTGGTTGGGATTGTCATGGACTTCCAATTGAATGGAAGATTGAAGAAAAATATCGTGCGACGGGCAAAAATAAAGATGATGTCCCCCTTAATGAATTTCGCCAAGAATGTCGCGAATTTGCACAACATTGGATAACGGTTCAAAGTAAAGAATTTAAACGCCTTGGTGTTATAGGAGATTTTAAGACGCCCTATACTACAATGGCTTTTCCTGCAGAAGCACGCATTGCTGGTGAGTTGATGAAATTTGCTCTGTCAGATCAGATTTACCGTGGTTCAAAACCTGTAATGTGGTCTGTTGTAGAGCGTACGGCTTTAGCAGAGGCAGAGATTGAATATCACGATCATGAATCAGAGGTTATATGGGTTAAGTTTTCTATTTTTGAAACAGATTCTCGTGATTTATATGGTGCACATGTTGTGATTTGGACAACGACGCCGTGGACAATTCCAGGGAATCGTGCGGTGAGTTATTCTTCGCAGATTTCTTATGGTATGTACGAAGTTGAAAGTGCAGAAAATGATTTTGGTCCTCAAGCTGGAGAAAGACTTCTTTTTGCTGATGCGTTGGCTATGGGGTGTGCAGAAAAAGCAAAACTTGTTTTAAAGCGGTTGCGTGTTGTTTCTGCGGACGAGCTTAGGAGGCTTATTCTTTCTCATCCACTGAAAGGTTTTGCAGGAGGTTATCATTACAAAATTGCGCTGCTTGATGGTTCGCACGTAACAGAGAGTGCTGGTACCGGTTTTGTTCATACAGCACCAAGCCACGGGCGTGAGGACTTTGAAATTTGGAATGCTTATAAGCCTTTCTTAGAGCAGATGGGCATTGATTCATCTATACCGTTTCCTGTTGATGATGCTGGTTTTTATACCAAGGATGTTCCTGGTTTTGGTCCAGATCGTGAAGGGGGACCAGCGCGCATTATTGATGATAATGGTAAAATGGGTGATGCTAACAAAGAGGTTATTAACGCTCTCATAAAAGCCGATAAATTATTTGCACGTGGTCGTCTAAAACATTCCTATCCTCACAGTTGGCGTTCAAAAAAGCCGGTTATTTTCCGTAATACACCACAATGGTTTATTTCAATGGATAAAGATTTGGGAGACGGTTCAACTTTACGCAGTCGTGCTTTAGAAGCTGTTTCGAAGACGCGTTTTGTTCCCTCTTCTGGTCAAAACCGTTTATCTTCTATGATAGCAGATCGTCCTGATTGGGTCCTTTCTCGACAGCGGTCTTGGGGCGTTCCGATTTGTATTTTTGCCAATGAGGATGGTGTTGTTCTCAAAGATCAGCAGGTAAATGAGCGTATTTTACAGGCTTTTGCAGCAGAAGGAGCGGATGCATGGTTTGCTGAAGGAGCACGTGAGCGCTTTTTAGGGGATCGTGCGCATGAACCTTGGCTTCAGGTCTATGATATTCTGGATGTGTGGTTTGATTCTGGAGCAAGCCATAGTTTTGTATTAGAAGACCGAGCTGATTTACAATGGCCTGCCGATGTTTATTTTGAAGGATCTGATCAACATCGTGGCTGGTTCCAATCTTCTCTTTTAGAAAGCTGTGGTACGCGGGCTTGTTCTCCTTATAAGACGGTGGTGACACACGGTTTTACTTTGGATGAAAATGGCAAGAAAATGTCTAAATCCTTAGGCAATACGGTGGTTCCCCAAGAGATCATAAAAACATCTGGTGCTGATATTTTTCGTCTCTGGGTCATGACAACAGATTATTGGGAAGATCAGCGTTTAGGCAAGAAAATTCTTCAAACGAATGTGGATTCCTATCGTAAACTACGCAATGCAATTCGTTGGATGCTTGGAACTTTAGCACATGATGAAGGAGAAGAAATACCTTATTGTGCACTACCAGATCTTGAAAAACTAATATTACATCGGCTTTTTGAACTCGATCAATTGATTAATCAAGCCTATGATGCGTTTGATTTTAAAAAGATTATGCGTGCTTTGTTGGATTTTTCAATCATTGAATTATCGGCATTCTATTTTGATATACGCAAAGATTCCCTTTATTGTGATGCACCTTCATCGAAGAAACGGAAAGCTTCTTTGCAAGTTGTTCGTGAAACTTTTGAGAGAATGGTAATATGGCTTGCTCCAATGTTGCCGTTCACCATGGAAGAAGCTTGGTTAGAGCGTTATCCCAAAAGTCAATCGGTACATTTAGAACAATTTCGCCCAGCACGAGAGGAATGGCAAAACGAATCTTTAGCTGAACGTTGGAAAAAAATTAAGCAAGTCCGTAAAGTTGTGACGGGAGCCTTAGAGATTGAACGGGCAGATAAACGTATTGGTTCGTCTTTAGAAGCCGCTCCCATTGTTTTTATTTCTAACCCCACTTTACTGGAGGCATTAGAGAATTTAGATATGGCGGAAATTTGTATCACCAGTGCCTTAACAATTAAGCAGGATACACCACCTGCTGATGCTTTTACTCTAAGTGATGTGGAAGGCGTTGCTGTGTATCCGGAGAAGGCGCAGGGAAAAAAATGTGCTAGATCATGGCGTTATACACAAGATGTTGGGAGTGATCCAGCTTATCCTGATGTATCTGCTCGCGATGCTGCTGCTTTGCGGGAATTACAGATGCTTGGAAAGATTTAAAACTTTCATGAACCAAAATAAATAAAAATTAAATTAATAAGTTACTGTATAAGTGAGGGAATTGGTGGGTCTTGATTCTATTACGTTTTTTTGCCTCTAACCCTAACTTTTTTGGAGCTTTTTTATCGCTTCTAGTGCTAGTCTTTTACGGTCTGCGCTCTTTGTGTAAAGAGATGCCATTTGGTCTTCTGTCCAGCCA
>NZ_JAQITA010000050.1 GCF_028618575.1 Bartonella sp. ML70XJBT.G
AATCCCATGCGGCGGGCTTTGGCTTTTTGTAAAGATATCAAGACCTCTGAACGTATCCGTGACACATTCAATTCTGCAGAAATGCAGAAAGAATTATATAATCTTCATAAGCTCTATAAAGAGACACCGCCTCTTCAGTGTACCTTTGCTCATATTGATGGAACACAAAGTGCCAAGAAACGCAATGAAGCCCTTGATTGGTTAAAGGAAGATGCGGGGGAAAACACCTGCCGTGTGCTCACCAATGTAAGATGTCTTTCTGAGGGTGTGGATGTTCCTGCTCTTGATGCGATCATGTTTTTACACCCGCGCAAAAGCCAAGTGGACGTGATACAGGCGGTGGGGCGTATTATGCGCCGTGCCAAAGGCAAGAAGAGAGGCTATATCATTTTACCGGTTGGGGTACCTGCTGGGATTTCTGCTGAAGAGGCTTTAAAATACAACAAGAGATACAGTGTTGTTTGGCAAGTGATCAATGCTTTGCTTTCCCATGATGAAAACTTTGAAGTAACCCTTAACCAGATGATTTTAGACCAAGATGTCAGTCATACTTTAGAGATTGTTGCTTTAAAGAGTATGACCACGGTTGAAGATAAAATCTATGTTTATGAGAAACCAGAAAGCACGGGTCTTGAGATTGGAAAAGCAGCCTATGAACCTCGTCATAGTTATAAAGGGCAAATGAGATTACCTTTTTATAAAGAGTTTCCCAATGCCCTTAAAACCCTTTTGGCTAAGAAATTTACCCTTGCGGATTATTGGGGCATATGGGCTGGCAATGTTGCTGAAATTGCACAAAACCATATTAATCGTCTTAAAGATATCCTATCCGATGAAACCAGTGAAGCCTATCACGCCTTTGAAAGCTTTCACAAAGAACTAAAAAACAACTTAAACAGTGAAATCAAACAAGAGGAAGCGCTTGAGATGTTAGGACAACATCTTGTCACGCGTCCCGTGTTTGAAGCCTTGTTTGATGGTAATGAATTTGTGCAAAACAATGCTATCTCACAAGCCATGGAAAAGATCTTAGCTGAGTTGGATAAAACCAATATCAAGCAAGTATCGAAAGAGTTACAAGAGTTTTATGACAGTGTGAAATTCCGTGCCTCTGGGATTACCTCCCCCCAAGCAAGACAAAACCTTATTATCAAGCTTTATGAAGATTTTTTTACCAAAGCATTTAAGAAAACCACCGATAGGCTTGGGATTGTTTACACCCCCGTTGAGGTTGTGGATTTTATCATTCATTCCGTTGATGAGGTTTTACGCAATGAATTTGGAAAAAGCCTAGGATCACGTGGTGTCTCTATTCTCGACCCTTTTACAGGGACTGGTACCTTTATCACAAGGCTTTTACAATCCAATCTCATCAAACCAGAGGATATGGAATATAAGTTCCGTCATGATATCCATGCCAATGAGATTGTTCTCTTAGCGTATTACATAGCAGCCATTAACATTGAATCGACCTATCATAGTCTTATGAAAGGGAATTATATCCCATTCAAGCATATTGGTTTAACCGATACGTTTCAAATGCTTGAAAAGGAAAGTCTATTACAAAAATTATTTAAAGAAAACAGTGAATATTTAGAACATCAGAAAAATCTGGATATCAAAGTTATTTTTGGTAATCCCCCTTATTCATTTGGACAAAAAAGTGAAAATGATAATGCAAAAAATACTCCTTATCCGATATTAGATAAACGTATCGGCGAAACTTATGCTGCTCAATCCAGAGCAAGTAATGTTAATAGAGTTTATGACAGTTATATACGTGCCATTCGTTGGGCTAGTGACCGTATTGATAATGCTGGGGTAATTGGTTTTGTGACAAATGCAAATTTTGTAGATGCAAATGCTATGGATGGTTTACGCAAATGCCTCGCTGAGGAATTTAGCAGTCTTTATATTTTCCATTTACGAGGAAATGCACGGACTTCTGGAGAACAACGTAAAAAAGAAAGTGGTGGAATTTTTGGTGAAGGATCTCGTGCCCCTATAGCGATTTCCATTCTCGTGAAAAATCCAGAATCTCAACAACAGGGGAAGATATATTTCTATGATATTGGAGATTATCTCACGAGAAAAGAAAAGCTTACGATAATTGAAACCCTTGGAAGTATTGATGGTATTACACGGAGCAAAAAAGGTTGGCAAATAATTACACCAGACAAATATGGTGATTGGCTTGGTCAACGTGATGACAGTTTCAAAATATTTTTAGCTATGGGTGATAAAAAAAGACATGATCAAAAGCTCTTTGAGAATTTTTCTTGTGGTATCGTAACAAGTCGTGATGCTTGGGCGTATAATTCAAGTCATGAAGATCTAGTAAAAAATATAAGTAACACGATTACCTTCTATAACAGTGAAGTGGAACGGTTTAATGATGCTTATGGACATATTGATCGCAGGATACGTAAAAATGCTATAAACAATTTCGTAAATTCAGATGCTAAAAAAATCAGTTGGAGCCGTGCTCTTAAACAAGATTTGGAAAAAGGAAAGTTTTTTGAATTTGAAAATGCGTGCCTTACTCTAGGTCTTTATCGTCCTTTTACACAACAGTGGCTCTATTATAATCGCACCTTCAATGAAATGGTTTATCAAATACCTCGAATATTTCCTATGGGAAAAGTGGTCGAAAATAGAGTAATACAAGTTACAGGTACAGGAGCAACGAAAGATTTTTCTGTCATCATGATTAAGACAGTGCCTGATTTCCAAATGATAGAGAACGGTCAATGCTTTCCAAGATATATCTATGAAGATGTCAAAACTTCAAAAGGTAAAAGTGAGAAACAATCCCATTTATTTGCAAATGCTACAGAAGAAAGTAAAAATGTTGGTTTACAACGACGTGATGCCATGACGGATGAAGGGCTAGCACATTTTAAAGCGGCTTATCCGAATGAAACCATCACTAAAGATGATCTATTCTATTACGTTTACGGAATCTTACATTCAGAAGATTATCGTTCCCGTTATGCTGATAACTTATGCAAAGAGTTGCCTCGTATCCCTTGTGTAAAAAGTGCTGAAGATTTTTGGAAATTTGTTAATGCAGGGCGTGAACTGGGTTATTTACACGTAAATTATGAAGATGTGGAACCTTATCCAGTGACCTTTAAAAAGGGTAATCCAAAACAGACTGATATCTCTAATCCAGAAAAGTTTTATTATGTGACTGAAATAAAATTCGCAAAAATTAAGAATAGCAAGGAAAAGGATAAATCGACTGTTATTTATAATAGCAATATCATCATAACAGACATTCCTCTTGAAGCTTATGAGTATATCGTCAATGGCAAGCCTGCTCTTGAATGGGTTATGGAACGTCAATGTGTGAAAACTGATAAAAAGAGCGGCATTGTGAATGATGCCAATCGCTATGCTGTTGAAACCGTTGGCAACCCTGCTTATCCATTAGAATTGTTTCAAAGGGTTATTACCGTAAGTTTAGAGACAATGAAAATTGTTAAAAACCTACCAAAATTAGAAATTAGAGAAACTGAATAAGCTTATAAGACCTTAAAACTCATAAGGGGTATAGAATATAGCTATACCTCTTTTGTAAGTTAATTAGATACAATCTTAAAAGAAATAATTTATCATGCGTTCTTCTAAAAAGAAATCATTTGCACTTTTAAACACTGTCATTTGGATTGCTTTAAGACTTATAAGAAATCCACTCTTAAAGTGAATTAGATTTTTTTACATTGCCTTTAAAAGATTATACCGTAATCTCAAATGATAGCTTTATCCTTTTTAAAAGCTTTGTTTAAAGAGAGCTATGTATATTTTGCTTATAGGTTTTGTCTGTTTTTAAACCCCCCAAAACACCTACAAAACCCTCTTAAATATATATTAAAGATTGTATTTATGTGTTGTGTTTAATACAGGTTGTTTATTTGAAACATTAACTTATTGAAATATAACAACTTTTATTTTGGATTAAAAAAATAAAATGATAATGGGTAAAAAGAACCCCCAAAACCCCCAAAACCTCTAAAACTCATAACCATAAGAGCCTTGATAGCATTTCTTATGATTATAACTGTCTTTTGAAAGGCTTTAAGAGATCACATGTTTTTTAAAGACGTGTTTTAATCATTCTCTAAAATGATTACTTTTGTCGGTTCAATTTACTGACACAAACTGACAAA
>NZ_JAQITA010000051.1 GCF_028618575.1 Bartonella sp. ML70XJBT.G
GAGTTTTGTAGGAGGGCGTTATGGCATTTCCATTATTAGGCTTATTAGCTGGAGCAGGAACTGGGGCGGCATTGCGATATGGACCTCATATTTTGAGATATCTTTATCCTCGTGTGGCTCCCAAAGCGGTTACAGGAGCGCAAAGATTAGGACAACTCATGAAAGTAAGTCCAAAAAATCCTTTGTTTATTAGTTCTGCGATTGGAGCAGCACTGGATCCAACAACAGCACATGCACCAACAGGACCAAAGTTACCGAATATACCGCAACCACAAGAACCATTACCCTCTTCTATTGTTCCTCACATGGAAATGCCTTTTGGTGTAGGTAATCATTCCCCTATGCCAAATGTACAGGCATTTGAAGCACAAGATCTTAAACCTCATATTAATGAACCAATGCAAGCTAGACCAGTGGATACAGCGGCTCAAACACCACCTTCAGCACCGACAGATTTAGAGAAGTTTTTACAGTCTAATACTTATAAGTTTTTTCAATCGGATGCTTATAAGAAGCTTCAAGATCTTTTTGCAGGTATGGCAGCAGCCCCCTCTGGTGGTTCTGGATGGGATGCGCTTGCAAGTGGAGTAAAACAGCTGAATGAAGGCGATAAACAAAGAGGTAAAGTTAACCAAACCGTCGAGTATCTAAAGTCTAAAGGCTACAGCGAAGAAGAAGCGCGGGTTATGGCAAGTAATCCTCAGATGCTTAGTGCATTGTTAACAGGTGATGATACTCCTAAGTTACTTGCGGGGCATGAATGGTATACCAATCCACAGACAGGTAAACGTGGACAGAGACCGATGGAAGGGACTCTACAGGAATTGGAGTATAATCAGAAGCTACAAGCACAGAAAGAATGGGAGGATAAAAAGCAAAAAAATATTATTGTTACAAAACATCAGATGAATGCTGGGATAGATGCTATTCGTGATTCGATTGAACTCATTCACAAACATAAGATTAACGGCTTTAAGGCATGGGCGACACGTGGAATTGGAGGAACCCCTGCGAATGAATTAGAAAAATTATTTGATACGATTAAAGGTGGAGCTCTAAAGACGGTATTTGAAAGCTTAAAATCAATGAATCCTAACGGACATATGAGTGTTGGTCCTATATCAGATTTCGAAAGTCGGACGATGGTAGCAACTTTTGGTTCTTTAGATTCTGCGCGTAATACAAAGGGACTACTGAAAACTTTAGAGAATCTTGAAATAACATTTAATGCTTTAAAGAAGCTTGATAAAACTGATTTGCATAATTGGATGACGGGGAAAATAACACCTCAAGAAATCTCTGCTAAATATTCTACTAATTCGCAAGACACTATGGAATTTGTGAAGGTGTCCAGTCCAAAAGAGAGTGCTAAATTTGAGATAGGAACACAAATTCAAGATGCAGATGGTTATATTAGAATAAAGAGATACTAAAGATGTTTACTCATAAAAATGCTAACATGGATGAACATCATATTTGGAATGATGATCAGTACCCTATTATTGGACACATATCAGATTATAAAAAACGCTCTTCAAATAGTCATATTTGGAATGATGATCAATATCCTATTATTGGACATATATCAGATTATAACAACCATTCTTATGAAGAAGCACAGCCTCCAGAGATCACGCAAGGCGAAGCATTTTGGAACTCTTTAAAACATGGATTGAGTTTTAATTTAGATGATGAAATTGCAGGGATTACAGCGGCAGGACGTAAATCTGATGATCAGTGGGCAATAAAGGCTTTTTGGGATGGGCTTATCGACTATTGGAGTGGAGATAAGCAAACCAGAGAGAAATATGAGAAAGAAGCCAATAAAATACGTGATTATCAACGTAGAGTAAGTGATACACATTATTGGACGTCTTTAGGTGGAAATATTTTAGGGTCAATAATCCCTTCACTTGCAACTTTAGGGGCGGGAGCGGTTGCATCAGGAGCTCGTTTTTTAGCGCCTAACCTTGTAAAGAGTCTTACAGAGTCTAGCTTAGGTCAAGGTCTTTTGAAAGCAGGTTCTGTAGGAAAAGTAGCAAGCCCGTTTTTAGGTATCACGAACAAAACAACATTGCCTCATTTGCTTAAAGTTGGAGCAGCATCTGGTGCATTACATGGAGCAGGAGAGGGTGAAGGATTGGGAAATACATTTACCAGTACATTAGCTGGTGCTGGTTTAGGAGCGGGAGGGACATTGGTTGGAAGTGCTTTAGGTCATTTGGCTGGTTCTGCTGTAGGTGGAATAGGGAGACTTTTTTCTCCTTCTCATAAGCAAGGCGTTGAAAAAGCAACATTAAGGGCAATCAGTAAGCATTTAGGCAATGAGGCATCTGAGGAGCTAGGAGAATCTTTTAAGAAAGCTGTTCTTACTGATTACGTAGCCGATCATAGTCCTTTTTTACAAGATCTTGTATTTGATATAGCACAAAAGAACCAAGGGGCTTATCTTGATTTGACCAAAAGAGCAGAGGCGAGAGCATTGGGAGGAGGAGAGCGTATTCATCAAGCAGCAGATAAATACTTTGTTCCTCGTCAAAATGTTGTAGGTTTAAAAGGAGATCTTATTGCGAGTAGGAAAGCAGCATCTCATGATCTTTACGAAATAGCCAAGAAGATTCCAATAGAGAAACACCATTATGGCGCTCTTAATGAATTAATGAAGCGTCCATACTTCAAACAAGCTTATGATGAAGGACTGAAGCGCTTTATTTCGGATGGCAACAACGTCAGTGCATTTTCTTCTCAAAAATTTAGTCTCCTTAAAGAGAAACCAAACATGGGTGTTCTCCATAAGACTAAGGAGGTCATCGGCTTCATGATAGAGAAAGAAAAGAAACAAGGAGATAATAGCCAAGTTCGTAGTTTAGTTGATATCCAAAAAAAATTGTTAGAGATTATGGATAATATATCCTCTGAATACAAGAAGGGACGTGGATTGTTTCATCAATATAGTTCTCATGTAGATGCTATGCGTGAAGGTTCCAAAATCCTTAGAAAGAAGATTAATAATGATGAATTCAGTAAAATTTTTGATGAATTATCAGAAGCAGAACAAAAATACTTTCAAAAGGGCTCAAGAGGCGAACTTCTCAAAGGTATGCGGCAAACAGAAGATAAAGTCTCCAAGGCAAAGGAGATTTTTGGTACGGACGATCTGTATGATAGGTTTGCAAAGATTTATGGATCAGATCAAGCTGCTGCTGTTAAGAATGTTGTCAAGAGAGAAGCCGATTATGCAGATTTTTACAACAGAATACCAAATCGTATAGCAAATAAAGAGATATCTTTTACGCATCATGTCAATGTCCCAACGAGTAAACGTGATGCAGCTATGCAAGCAGGGAAAGCGGCGTTGAAAGCTTCTTGGATACCTTTCAAAGAAGCAGCGTTTAGAGAGCGTCAACGGATTGAAAAGGATGTCGTCAAGTTATTGACAGGTGGGACAAAGATTTCGAATGAGAAAATTGTAGAGCTCATTCAAAATATGGTGAAAGCGCGAGAGAAGGGATATGCCACGAAAGAATGGGTGAAAAAACTATCTGCTGCTCTGTTTGGGGGTGGAGGGAAAGCCTCAATAGAGGATTTGAATGTATTGAGTGCATTTGAGTAAGGAGGGCATTAAATTATGACCCGTTATAGTTCTCCAGTTGATCAAGCGATACGTCAAGCAGCGGTGCGTTATGGCTTGCCGGAAAGCTATTTATACCGTGTTGCCCAAGTTGAGAGTGGTGGCAATCCCAATGCAAGGAATCCACGTTCTTCTGCTGGTGGTCTGTATCAGTTTATAGACAGCACCGCCAAGCAATATGGTTTACAAGATCGTTTTGATCCCGTACAGGCAGCCGATGCGATGGGGCGGTTGACGCTTGATAATCGTAACCATTTAAGCCGTGTTTTGGGGAGAGCACCAACAGAGGCAGAATTGTATTTAGCGCATCAACAGGGAGCAGGGGGAGCCGCTCGCCTTTTGCAAAATCCCCATGCCAATGCAGCGCAATTGGTTGGCAGCAATGCGGTTGGTTTGAATGCAGGCAATAACGCAATGCGTGCTGGTGATTTTGCCAACCGTGTGTTTCAGA
>NZ_JAQITA010000052.1 GCF_028618575.1 Bartonella sp. ML70XJBT.G
TCATTGCGTGAATATGCTTCAAAGTACCCTCGATTTCCGATATCCATGATGCTGTCTGCGATGCGTTCACCAATGCTTTTTTGCTTTTGAGTGCAATTTCCATAGTTGCCACCTTGTTGATTGATTTCGTATTTTTTTGAATTTCTTACCCAATTACGCCATGTTGCTTGCCAATCGATTTTGGTTGCATTTGCACCGGCTTTTGAACGCCAGTAATCTCGAAACTTTGCCATTTCGACTTTGATACGCTCTGGTGGCAAGCCCTCTGCAAGTGCAAAATCGTAATCGGGTTCGAAATCATCAGGCAATCGAGAGCCTCGATGAGCTTTTGAACGTTTTGGTTTTTTCGAAACGTTCTCTTGCTCGTGAATGGGAGGTTGGTTGTCTGATGAGGTTGTGATTTGCTCTGATGTGGTCTCAACAGCAGCAACCTCTGTTGGCTCGTCAACCAAATCGTTTGTTTCTAAACTTTCAGAACCAATTTCTTTTTTTGCTAAAACGATAGTTTTAGTTTTTTTATATATATTCTTATTCTGGTTCTTTATAGCTTGATTTTGCTTAGCGTTTGCTTCAGCAAAAAAAACGTTTTGCTTGTCATTTGCTTCAGCAAAATTATTAATATGTTGTTTTATATTATTTTTTGCTTGTGCACCTTTTTTACCAGCCTCACTACAACTTGCGATATGTGCTCTTTTTTATCAGCAAAATCGTTTAGCTCTTCTTCAACGCGCGTGTTCCACAATCCACGACCCATCTTCGTTTTTTTATGTATGACGAAATTAAGCCTGAATATATCGCGCAGATGCAATTTCAAATGGCATGCACAGGACGCAAATGGTGTCATTTCATTAGTTATAATCCGCAATTTTTAGGCAGATCTACTGGCTTGAGAATGAAAATCAAACGCGTCCCCCGTGATGAGGAACACATTGAAGAGATTAATAAAGCTGTTGAAGTTTTTTTAGCAGAAATAGAGCGAGACATGAGGAAGATTTTGACAAAAGCTGCTTAAAGTTTATGGGGATGCTTCCCCCCTAGACCCCCGCCCATTTAATTAACATAAAAAAAGAGAAAGGTAATGAGATGATATTTGATGATGGAGATAGATATGTAACAACACGTGAGTGTGCACAGCTTTTTAGTGTATCCACAACAACGATTCGCAATTGGGTGCTTCAGGGGTTATTTCCGGAGCCATATAAGCTAGGGAGAGCAGTAAGGTGGAGAAAGAAAGAGATCTTAGCCTTCACTCCAAAGAAAAATAAGGAGCAAATAGGAGCAAAATAGGTAAGATTGTATAAACCGTAGAAGGTGGTCTAAAAGGTGGTCTGAAAATAGCTCTTTAAAGAAAAAATCTATATATTACAGCGTGTTGAATATATAAAATGGTGCCCCCAGAGAGCCAATAGAATGCAAATAAAATTAATATGTTACTGTAATAATGAGGGAATAGTTGAATCTTGATTTTATTATTATTTTTTGTTTCTATCCCCCATCTTTTTGGAGCTTTTTTATCGCTTCAAGAGCTAGCCTTTTGCGGTCTGCGCTCTTTGTATAAAGAGATGCCATTTGGTCTTCTGTCCAGCCAAAAATTGCTTTCAATTGTGATACTGTTGCACCGGAATTAGCGGCGCGTGTTGCTGCTAATTTTCGCAAACCGTGTGCTGATTTTTTAATTCCAGCCGCATTACAAGCATCTCTAAATGCATTACCAAAGCTTTCTTTGATAAATTTTTGATTAGTTTTACTACAGATGAATGTTTCTTCTCCAACAGGACCAATTTTAAGTGTCTCTGCTAATTCTGGTAAAATAGGAAGAAAGACATCTGTTTGGAATTTGCTTTTTTCTGTTTTGAGATGGATGATATTATCATTGACGTCTTTCCAACCAATACGAACCGCATCACCACGACGCAAGCCCGTGTAAAGAAGAACGTCAATCCAAACACGTTCATGGGTCCCATGTGACCAGCATTGGTAGTATTTTTCAACATCTTCTTCTGTCCAAACAGCAAAGCCATCTTTATTGCTAAGAGCTGGTCTTTTTACTCCTACTGTTGGATTAGTTTCCAAAAGACCTTGTTCAATTGCCCAATTAAAAAGTCCATTAAGGGCTTTCAGAAAGTTTCTAGCCATTGCCGGTGTTTCTTTGCGTCGTTCAACACCAGCTATGATATGTTTCTTATCAATTGCTTGGTATGGTATGTTTCCTATACTATCGCATACCTTCATAAGGATGAGTTCTCGTTGTCTTTTTGTTGCTTTAGCGAGGCTGTACCAATTGACGCTATTAAAATACTGTTTGAGTAGCCATGCAAATGTCCCTTCAATCAGTTTACCAACTTTAGGTTTAGGAGGAATTATCCCTTGTAATTCGGCAAGAGCGTTTTTGTAATTGTCAACAAACTCTTGCGTTCCATAGGTTCCGCGTATTCTAATACGTTTTCCATGACCAATACGGACATACCATACAATTTTACCATGTTGTGTAATTTGTTTCACAAGGTGAGGAGGACGTGGTTTTGGCATGGTGAACCCTATAAGACGATATCATAATCATCAGGCGACAAATTCCATGATTTGTCAGAATGATTAGTTGAGTTTGGTAATGGGATATTGTCTTTAAGATAGATAAGCAGTTCGCCGGTAGGTTTGATTTCTATGAGTTCGCACCCTTGCTTTTTAGCTTCTCTTAAAGCCCGTGCAATGGTTGGCTGGGTTATGATAGCTGGTCGTGGCGCCATATCTTTTCTCCCTAATTTGAAGTGCAATTCACCCGTGGCATGAATCACGCATTTATTAAAATTTGTTATGAAAGGGCGGGGATAGAGGTGTCTTATGACATCTCCAGTTTAAAAGTCTGCAAGTTATTTATTAGATGTGTTTAATTTTATATTTCCAACCTTGTCGTTGTGTAAGAGCCTTTGCAATTTGTCCTCGATGACACATGCACACATCAGATTCAAAGCAAGTAATGGCAACACGTTTTTTGTCCAAAAAAAGCTGGTATAATTTTTCTATTGCATGAGGATTATTTTTCAGGGTTATATTTTGGTAATCTTCAAAAAGACGTTCATAATCTTCTCGTGTTTTCAGATTACGTCTTTTCTCAGAGGCAATTCCAAGTTCAGGAATGTGCATATATTCAATGTCAATGTTATTTACAGCTTTCTCTAATTGTCTTTTCGAAAAACCATGTTTTCTACTTATAGGATTTTTACGAACATCACACAAAGCTTTTATATCGTTTTCTATAAGGCAATTCAGATAACGGTCGAGTGATTTCCCCTCATAACCAATGGTAAAAAAGCAAGGTTTCTCATCGTTATCAGGGTGAATAGCCGCATATTTGGTGTTACACATGTTTAATTTCCTTATGCGAAAGGGCGGGGGTGCTAGGAGGCATGCAATTAACAAAGCACCCCCATGAGGTTAAGCAGCTTTGGTCAAGATCTTTGTCATGTCTTGTTCTATTTCTGCTAAAAAAGCTTCGACAGCTTGATTGATTTCTTCAATGTGTTTTTCATCACGATTGATCCGTTTGACTTTCATGCACAAGGGAGATGATTTGCCTAAGAATTGTGGATTATAGCTCATGAAATCGCACCATTTACGTCCCGTACAAGCCATTTGAAATTGCATTTGTGCGATATATTCAGGCTTGATCTTGTCATCTATAAAGAAGCGTATGTGGTTGATTTGTTGAGGGCACTTGATCTCCACTAAACCATCATTTCCAACAAAGCCATCAGGACTAGCACCAGCCATTTCTATTGTGGGATGTTGTATGAAACCGCATTTTATGACTTCAGCGTCATAAATGAATGCATATGCTTTTAGTGCGTCCTCTTCGTGTTCAATGCCCCATTGCATAGCAGGTGTCGTATAAGATTGGCTTATTTCTCCCGTTAATCGCTCTGTGATGAGTTTGATTTTGTAATCCTCATATTTGCTTGTGGGTGTTCCTTTAGCTGTTTTACTGAGTATGTTGTAAATGTTTGAAGCGGTGACTTTGCCTAACCGTGCTTGAAACCATTCTTCTGTTCTTT
>NZ_JAQITA010000053.1 GCF_028618575.1 Bartonella sp. ML70XJBT.G
ACGCGACACATGATGAGGGTGGGCATGTTTTAGCGCGGGATGGTTTGCACATTAATGTGGGCAGTTTTGAGAATGTTGATGGTCTCATCTCTACGCAAGGGGCAGTCAATATTGTTGCTGATAGTGTAACACAGGCAGGGTCTATAGAGGTTGAGCGTGGTGATCTTCAGCTGACGAGCCGTGGTGATTTAAGCAATAGTGGTATAGTTGCAAGCAATGGCACCATTGTTTTGCGGACACAAACAAATCTCAATCAAACAGGGCGCATTGTTTCCAAAAAGCGGATAGAGCTTTCCAGTGATGGCCCCTTGACGCTGGGCGAGACAAGTGAGATTGGCGGCTATGATGTGGCGCTGAGTGGTGGAAGCCTTACCAATGCAGGGCTTGTGGAAGCACAAGGGGAGGAACTGACTCTCAACAGCCGTGGTGATTTAAGCAATAGCGGTATAGTTGCAAGCAATGGCACCATTGCTTTGCGGACACAAACAAATCTCAACCAAACAGGGCGTATTGTTGCACAAAAGCGTGTAGAGCTTTCCAGTGATGGTACCTTGACGCTGGGTGCGACAAGTGAGATTGGCGGCTATGATGTGGCGCTGAGTGGTGGAAGCCTTATCAATGCAGGGCTTGTGGAAGCACAAGGGGAGGAACTTACTCTCAACAGCCATGGTGATTTAAGCAATAGCGGTATAGTTGCAAGCAATGGCACCATTGCTTTGCGGACACAAACAAATCTCAACCAAACGGGGCGTATTGTTGCACAAAAGCGTGTAGAGCTTTCCAGTGATGGTACCTTGACGCTGGGTGCGACAAGTGAGGTTGGCGGCTATGATGTGGCGCTGAGTGGTGGCATCCTTACCAATGCAGGGCTTGTGGAAGCACAAGGGGAGGAACTTACTCTCAACAGCCATGGTGATTTAAGCAATAGCGGTATAGTTGCAAGCAATGGCACCATTGCTTTGCGGACACAAACAAATCTCAACCAAACGGGGCGTATTGTTGCGCAAAAGCGGATAGAGCTTTCCAGTGATGGTACCTTGACGCTGGGTGCGACAAGTGAGGTTGGCGGCTATGATGTGGCGCTGAGTGGTGGCATCTTTACCAATGCAGGGCTTGTGGAAGCACAAGGTGGGGAGCTGACTCTCAACAGCCATGGTCTTTTAAGCAATCAAGGCACCATGGTAGGTGGTGTTGTTGATGCGAAACTTGGTTTTTTGACAAATTCAGGTCAGTTTTTATCTCAAGGGGCTTTTACACTTGTAGCAGCAAATCATGATCCACTATTGGGGCAAACGGCTCTTGTTTTAAATGCTTCTGGTGGGGTTCTCAAAAGTGGTGGCGCTTTTGTTTTGACGACAGATGCGTTGAACAATGCTGGTATTCTTGGTTCTGGTGGTGATGCGGTTGCTCTCAATGTGAGCGGGGATATGAGCAATAGCGGGCTGATTTATGCCAAGAAATCCGCAACGCTCTCCTTAGACGGGGATTTTATCAATCAGTTTGGCGATGTCATTGCTGAAGACAATCTCATCATCCGTGGCTTAAAGGGAGAGCGGGCTGGTCATGTCATCAACAGTTCGGGTCTTTTAGAAGCTGTATCCGGTGATATGCATTTTGATGTCTCAGCTCTCACCAATATACGTGAAGGTGGGGTTGAGGTGAGCGATAAAGTGGTCTCTCACAGGTTTGTTTCAGGACAATGGGAAGGTACCAATGTTAAGCACCATCAAATTAAGGAAGATGTTGATACTACGATTATCCGTCAGCAGGCACATTTTAAGGGTAATGCTGCACAAATTTTAGTAGGACGTCACCTAACAGTGAATGCCGGTGATATCCGCAATAGCTATAGCTTGATTTCTGCCAATGGTAACATTGAGATGCGGGGCGATACGCTGCTCAATGAGGGGCGTGATTTAATCGAAACAACAAAGATTGTAACTGAAACACATCGCAGGAAGAAACACTGTACTGTCTTGAATGGAGGTTGTCAGTGGGGAGGAATAGAATATTATGGGAGCACTATCAATTCCAAAACACTCATGCGCACCTATGATGCTGTTTATGGCACGATTGAAGCGGGGGGAACGCTTGATGCCAAGCTGACGGGCTATATTGATAATCATGCGGTGCGTGAGGGGGGGGAGCAAGTTGGTTTAAGCTCTGGCAATAAAGGTTTGGCTGGTGTTAACAACACCGACTTTGGTGTCTCCAAACCTTTGATTAGCTTAAGCTCTGATAATAAAGATTTGGATGTAAAAAACATTGACTTTGATGTTTCCAAACCTTTGATCAGTGATGATCGATTAGACGGTATCATCAATGGTTTGACGGGGCACAAAGCACTTTTTGCACCGAGTATTCAAACACCAACATCAGAGTCCATACAAGTCTCAAAACAAGATGGGCTTAGCTCTGTCCAGACAGAGCTTACAAACACCCAAAAACCTGATGTGCCGTTTTTAGTTGAGACGCGTCCAGATTTTATCAACCCCAGTAAATTTTTGGGATCGGACTATTACTTAAAAAAGATTGGCAATTATAAGCCTGAGCATGTGTTTAAAAAACTGGGTGATGCCTATTATGAATATCGTCTGGTGAGTGAGCAAATCTTTGAGCTGACAGGGGATCACACTCTTCTTGATGTTGCAGATCCTAATGCACAAATGCAAAGGCTTTATGACAATGCCATCGCACAGCAAGGGCCGTTGGGTTTAGAGTTAGGTGTGCCTTTATCGCCTCAGCAAATTGCTGGGATCAAAAAAGATATGATCTGGCTTGAGACGCATGTTGTGAACGGACAAGAGGTTTTGGTGCCTCGCGTTTATTTGGCGCCAAACTCTTCACTCGTACAAGATGCTTATGAGGCCAAAACGCAGCAAGCAAGCCTTGCCAGTGCACATTTAAAAGGCCATGGCGTCACTTTAGAGGCGGAGCATTTTACCAATAGCGGCACCATTTTGAGTGATGGTGTACTCAATGTTTCGACCACGCAAACTTTGTTGAATGATGGTGGATTTTTATTGAGCCGCGATGTTGTAGATCTCAACAGTCAGGGGCTTTTTGTCAATTCGTCAGGGGTTATTCTGGGGGATGTCATCACCCTCACGGCTCAGACAATCGTTGATGGAACAGCCAAAATCCGTGACACGAATGAATATGGTTTTGTGGATCGGATCGGGCAGCAGTCTCAAATCATTTCTCTACAGAATTTGAATATTCTCTCCCTTGGCGACTTAAGCATGAACGGTGGGCAATGGAACAGTGGCGGTTCGATGACGGTGACTGCTGGTGGTTCTGCGACACTTGGCTCATTGGTGCTAGAGAGTGAGAATAAACAAAGCTTAGAAAAAGGGCATTATGACGCTCAAAGTTCTTATCACCATTTGGCGCAAGTCAATAGTGATGGAGATCTGATCATTGTGACAGGCGGTGACCTTAATCTTGCCGGAAAGTTTAAAGCCAAGGGTGATGCGGATTTTACCAGTGGTGGTGCTCTCAGTGCGGTTTCGGAGCAAGACTTTAACAGTTTTGACTTAGACCTTCGGGGAAAAGAAGGCGATAAATCGAAGCAAAAGAATAAGTTTCGTGAACAATCGACCGAAGTTACCACAACCAAAACCACAATAGAAACGGGCGGCAACCTCTCTATGAATGCGAAGGGTGGGGATCTCACGCTTGATGCCGTAGAGGCAAAAATTGGGGGGCAGACGCATCTTAAGGCAGATCGTAAGATCAAGTTTCTGACCAACAAGGATCAGGATTTTAAGGACACTTATCAGCGTAATGAAAACCTTGTGTGGTGGAGTGAGGATGACAAAGGTTACCTTAAGGAGACCATCGAGCATGTCACCATAGATGCTAAGGGTGGCATGAAGCTTGATGCGGGTGATGGGATTGTTGTTGAATATGAGGCAAC
>NZ_JAQITA010000054.1 GCF_028618575.1 Bartonella sp. ML70XJBT.G
GGTTACGATTATCAAGCGTCAACCGCCCCATCGCATCGGCTGCCTGTACGGGATCAAAACGATCTTGTAAACCATATTGCTTGGCGGTGCTGTCTATAAACTGATACAGACCACCAGCAGAAGAACGCGGATTCCTTGCATTGGGATTACCGCCACTCTCAACTTGCGCAACACGGTATAAATAACTTTCCGGCAAGCCATAACGCACCGCTGCTTGACGTATTGCTTGATCAACTAAAGGACTATATCTAGCCATAGATTTTGCTCCTTGCAAATCTGCCAGCTTCTCCCATCAGTGCCGAAGAAACAAAATGCCAGAAACGTTCATTACCAATTCCTGCTTTATGTAATCGTATAAATCTTTGTACCATTTGAGCAACTTCCTGTTGACTCATCCCCTTAACGCCAAAAGTTGCTAATTTTGCTATATCCTGTTCAAATATTTGTCTCTCTTTTTGAGGCAATTTCCTAATCGTATCAGATAAAATATTTTGTATAACTTTCGCCCCAGCACGTGCTGTACTAACTTTTCCGTACGGAATATTAACACCTGTTAGAGGAGAAGCCTCTGGCGTTCCTTGAAATGGCTTTAGTGCTCTTTGCGCCGCATCTTCATAAAATCTTTCATCATCTACAGCTTTCCTCAACGCTTTAATGTTTTTAGGATTTAAAGACCTGCTAAGATTTTTAGACATGCTACCTGTTTGTAAAATATTCGAAAGTCTATTAACAGGGCGGGATCTTTTTAATATCTCATCGATATAATCCCTCATCCCTACGCGATAGGTATTGAGACCATCTGGCATTGCTCCTTTACGAAGACCTTCTGCTATTGTTGCTCCAGAAACATCTCTCTGTACAATGTTTTTGCCTTGTTCTATCGCTTCTTGAAAACCTTTATATTTTTCTACACTAGCCCGCGCTGCTTTATAGGTAGGAGAAATTTCGTCCGTTATCTTTACCAAATTGTTCTTAATCAATTGGTACCCTGAAGACTTTTGATTATCACCAAAATTTTTATACTTTTCAATTAATTCATCTAGACTTTTCTTAGTTTGATCTAATAACTCCATTGTGGGCTTATAGTTAAGATGGCTAAAATTTTTATCATAAAATCGTTGAGCAATTGCTTTGCGTGGGTCCCCTTCTAAGATATCAACTGCTTCTTTAAGGGCATCTTGAAACCATTTATTTTTGAAAAGCCTATTTAGAGCCGGATAATGTCTTTTCGCGATTGGAGTTTGCATCGCTTGTACATAAAGATCTGTATATTCTCTTTCTCCTTGCTCTTTAAGCAACCTTTTTAAAACTTTCGTATCTTGGAGAGGTGTAATGTTTTCATCTGCCGATTGACCAATACGGCGGATAGCATTCTGCACCCTTTCTCCATGAGCATGTTTCAAAAGTTCAGAAACGCGCGTATTTGTTTTCCCCATATTAGCAAGTGATACTTCTAAATTCGGACTAATGTCTGTCAAAAATGCATGACGCGGCGCACTTGCAAGGCGTTCTGCAACATTCTCAACACCATCATCATATAATGTTTTTGCAACTTCCCTAACTGCTTTGGTTTGAACGTCTTTATGAGCAGGATTAAAATACCCTCTTAAAAAAGGAATATGTTGCAATCCATGTCCCGCTTTTCTTACCCCCCAAGAAGCTCCTGTACCAACAAGAGAACCAACAGGACCAGCAACAGCTCCAATACCACCACCAATCCCTGCCGAAGTAAGGCGGTCATAAAGACCATCTCCTGCTCCAGAACCATGCAAAGCACCAGAACCTGCTCCTAAAATTGCCGCTTTACCAAGATTTCCAAATGTTGACGCCGCAGAACCTACTCTCAAAAATCCAAGAGCAGGGATTAATGATGCTACTGTTGGGACAATTGAACCAAGAGTATAACCGATAGAAGATAATATTGGGTGTTTCTTTTCTAAGGCTTTTTGGTAAGCACGTTCCTTGGCTACCCGTCTATTATAGACCTCTTCTGCCCTTTTATCGCCACGCCAATAATCTGTAAAACCTGCTTCATTCGCCGCTTGTAGCTCATCACTATAACCTGCAAAAAAACCAGAAGCACCATGACTCCTTAGTGCATCCCACCACGTAAGATCTTTATCATCAAATGAAAAATCATCTGTTGTAGGTTGTGAATTAAATAATGTTTCTTGAGTATTTGAAATATCTTGAGCTGGACCAATTACCGTTGCGCTTCTAGCCCATTCAGGTAAAAGTGATTTATCATAATTTTTATATTCAGGATAACCTGTCGTTGTTTGAAGATCTGATATATCTCGAGGTAGACCAATTACCGTTGCACTCCTAGCCCATTCAGGTAAAAGTGATTTATCATAATTTTTATATTCAGACATAGCACAACCTATTTTATTACAGGAACCACTTTACCATTTGTATTAACAACCCAAAATTTTGCTCCTTGTGGTAGAGATTCAAACTCTTCTGCACTTTTCACTACGGGTGCATTCGCGCTACCTCCTTGTGACATTCGCGAATCTATAGAATGCTGCGCGCTACTTCCAAATGCTTCATCCACATCCGCAGCTGTTATGTTATCATTCATCAAAATAGCTATTTGAGCATCTGTCGCTTTGTTATAAATCTCCTGTAAACGTTGCAAATTCTTTATAAGATCCTCAGGAGATGAACTCTGTTGCAAAGCACCATAAACACTTTCTAATGTCTTACCTTCCCTATCAGTCAAATTCCCCAATCCTGAAGCGCCATTAGGTGAAAGTGCTTTAATCCGCTCTAACTTATGAAGCATCACTCCTCCCCTGATAGCTTCAAGATGATTTTTCAAACGTGATGCTGGCGTATTCCACAAATACTGTAAAAATTGACCAATCGCACCTGTAGATGCTTTAGGATTTTTCTTAAGTATCCCAAGTGCTTCATTTATCGTATATGCTGTACTCTCTCTCATAATTTTGGCATCTACTATTTGTAATTTTTTCAACTGTTCACGCTGTTGTATTTCGTTATACGCCTTACTACCTTTGATAACCTTTGCTTCATACTCTCCAGTTTGAGGATTGAAAATACGCTGGTAATCTGGAGAAAGTTTAGGTTTATCATCACCTGTCAACAGTGCACTAAGCATTTGAGGATTACTTGCCATAACCCGCGCTTCTTCTTCACTGTAGCCTTTCGATTTTAGATACTCGACCGTTTGGTTAACTTGCCCTCTTTGTTTATCCCCTGCATGAAGCTGTTTTACTCCACTTGCAAGCGCATCCCATCCAGAACCACCAGAGGGAGCTGCTGCCATACCTGCAAAAAGATCTTGAAGCTTCTTATAAGCATCCGATTGGAAAAACTTATAAGTATTAGACTGTAAAAACTTCTCTAAATCTGTCGGTGCTGGAGGTGGTGTTTGAGCCGCTGTATCCACTGGTCTAGCTTGCATTGGTTCATTAATATGAGGTTTAAGACCTTGTGCTTCAAATGCCTGTGCATTTGGCATAGGCGAATGATTACCTACACCAAAAGGCATTTCCATGTGAGGAACAATCGAAGAGGGTAATGGTTCTTGTGGTTGCGGTACATTCGGTAACCTTGGTCCAGTTGGTGCATATGCTTCCTCTGGTGACATCATATCTCCAATGAGACCTGTCGCACCACCTACCGCAGCGGCTTTGTAGTTATTTTTGAGTAATTGCCCTAATCTTTGCGCTCCTGTAGCAGCTTTGGGAGCCACACGAGGATAAAGATATCTCAAAATATGAGGTCCATATCGCAATGCCGCCCCAGTTCCTGCTCCAGCTAATAAGCCTAATAATGGAAATGCCATAACGCCCTCCTACAAAACTC
>NZ_JAQITA010000055.1 GCF_028618575.1 Bartonella sp. ML70XJBT.G
GGATATTTTTTTTCAAAAAGGGTTTAAAAGGCTCTTTATCCACAGCCTATGACGTAAGTCAGATCAACAACAGAATAGTGAAATTTGCTATTTATTTCACATATCATTCAAGACGAATGCACTATGTATTTAAAAACATCAGAATGATCATTTGATAGGTTTTATGCGTCATTGAAATGAACACTTTTGTCAGTTCAATTTACTGACAGATAACTGACAAATATATATTATTGATTGAATTTATGGGTTGTGTTTTAATAAGGGTTGTATCATTAAAATACTAACATATTGAAAAATAATGTTTTTATTTTTTACCGTTTGAAAAAAATGCTATAGGGTTTAGAGTTAACTGACAAGACTGACAAAACTCTTTTTACAAAGCCACTCAGATCATTTGCTTTTGGAGAAAAGTTCCTTGATGAGAAGATCATAAAAAAAGAAGCGTATTCTATTGAAAATAGTTTTTTAAATTTCTCAAAACAATCTAAAAAAAATATTTAAAAGTTCAAATCATATCTTTAATTTGAATTATAAATACATTATTAGACTTTTGATATTAATCATTTGACATTAATCAAAGGTTTATGATGATGAAGTTTTCTGTTTTACTTTGTTTGTTAATACTCACAGCTTGTGGTCCTATAACACATTTGAACGGAATTGTTGATCCAAACTACAAGGGAAGATTTCAAACGAAAAAGATGGTCATATTAGGTTTTGGCATGTCTATTTCTGAGCAAAAAGCACTTGAAGACACCTTTGAGAAATCGCTTGTTAAATACAATGTACAGATATTGAGAGAATTAGAACTTTTCCCTCCAACTCGTAATTATTCCTATAAAGAGAAAGGGAAAATTATAACAAATAAAGGCGCAGATGCACTCCTCATAGTTAGCGTTGATAATCGTGCTATATCGCAGACATATATCCCGCCAACATATCATCCGGGAACCTCTACAAGTACTATTTCGGGATTTGGAAACTTTGCTACCATAAAAACTGAGACGACACCAGGTTATGTGAGCGGTGGATATAATATTGATAAGCCCGGCATAAGTGTTAGTGTTTTACTTATTAACAATACAAAAAACAAAGAAGCCATATGGGTAGCAAACGGCACTAGCGATGGAAATGCTTTTGCATCGTTTTCTGATCTCATAGTAGACGTTGCTGAAACAACTGTTGAAAAACTAGCCAAAGAGGGTCTTATCGCCCCAAAGTAGAGTTAGGAAAATAGCAGCATAATCACGAATTTTAGCCACAAGGTTGATGCCAATGTCACACCCCTCCTCTTCACGCTCTTTAGCCTACTCACAGTAAATCTGAACTGTTTCGTGTTCTTTCTTTTGAATGAAGGCTTGCGTCAAATAAGCCTTTAAAGGTTTTCAAACATGGTTCCTAATTCACGGGGTGATGTTGCCTTTTCACGGTGGAACTCTAAAGGAGAGCGTAAAGTAACTTATTTATTATCAGACTTAATAGATTAAAGAATATTGTAATAAACTCTATTGGCGCATGTTGTGATCAAAGACCATAAAGGGACGAAATGAGATCTATTAAATTGATTCAAAAGAAATATCGATAACAAAATAAGCAAAAACACACGAAAACCGATAAATTTCTTTAAATAAATTTTATAAATTATGCTTATCAGTAGCAGAATAGTGGAATTTGTTATTTATTTCACACATCATTCAAGACAAATGCACTATGTGCTTTTAAAATATCATAATAAGTATTTTGATAGGTTTTATATGTCATTAAAATTATCACTTTTTTCAGGTCAATTTACTGACAGAGTACTGATAAAAAACGATAAATATATACTATTGATTGTATTTATGAGTTCTATTTTCTCTATCAGGTATATTTATAAAATTATAACATATTGAAATATAGTGCTTTTTATTTTTTCTCATTTTAAAAATAATATAGGGGCTAGAATGGACTGACAAAAATGATAAAACTCTTTTTACAAAGTCACTTAGATCATTTTCTTTTGGAAAAAAATACTTGATGAGAATGTTATATAAAGAGTTTTACGTGATTGTTTTAAAGACCTCAAAAAAGGTTGCTTTGCCCTCACAAATAACCAGATGTTTTGGATTGTCTTGGCTTAAATGCACAGCACCGCCCATAACAGATCCCAACATGGCTTTTGCTGGTCTCTGATCTGTTTTGCAGCCATTGTCTTTTAAAAAGGTTCTATGAATGGCAAAGGAACCAGCCCCCTTAACAAGCGCTACCAACGCGGGTAGTGTTATTCCTAAGGGGTGCGGACATTTGTCGTGAAAGCGTAAATCAGCAGGCAATTCACAAGTAATACCCCGCATACGTAAATAGGTTTCTGCTAAAGTATTTTTGATTGGTTGGCTTTGTTGCCAAATTGCTTTTGCTCTCTCTGCTTTCTGTTTTGCTCGCTTGAGATCAGCACAAAACTGTTTTGAGAAAGAGAGCGTGTGATCATAGGCTTTATCAACAAAGGCTTGTTTTCCCAGCAAGCCAATTCTTCTAAGCGCTTGTATAATCTCTCTAAAAGAACAGCCAGCATAACAAGTGAGTAAAAGACGCCCATCATTTCCATTAGAAATAGATAAACTAGGCAGCCTATCATCATGAGTAGGGCAACGGGCTGTTCCATAACGCCCATGCCAAACCCCGCGCAAGGCACGTGTAATGCCCTGAGCATTCGTGAAAGATAACATGTTTTTTATCCTATGAATATTGCACCATAGGACGGATTTTGCTATTCATTCTTTGAGTGAAAATGGAAAGCCTTGTCCGTCCTTACGTGACAAGGTTTTCTTTTATGCGACGTCGTTATAACGTTGCTGTTTAGCTTGCTCTATAACATTCAAAAGATCTGATTGTAACCAACGCGATAAAAAACCAAATTTTAAAGGCTTTGGTAAAGAGCCATTGGTCACATGACGGCGGAATGTTGAAACACTCATATGAAGCAATTTTGCACTTTCACGGTCAGTTAAAAGAATATCATTTTCTATCATAGTAATTTCCTTTCAAGAGTAAAAATGGGAACAAATCATAAGTATTTATTAACCATATTTTTGAATCACTGGAAAGGTATTTAGTCTATAGAAAACAGTATTTTATCATACATTTTCTGATGTGATAATTTATGAGTCTCATTGAGAAAGAATGAGAGAAGAGAGAGAAAAAGTTATCCACAGATAATGGGGTATTACACCCCATATCTTAAGCTTGACCTGTGACATAAGCCGCCCATTTATCCATATAGACACGGCGTTGTTCTAAATAATCAGTACGACGATAGGAGCGCTCTACTTTACCACCCACTGTATGAGCTAGAATAGTTTCAGCGACCTCATAGGGGGCATCGGTTGTTTCAGCAAGCCAATTGCGTAAACTAGAACGAAATCCATGGGGGCAGGCAGCAAGTTTATTTTTTTTCATGTAAATAGACATGCAATTCTCAGCAAGGGGACCACGACCGGTTCCAGATAAAAGAAAATCATTGCGAGAAAGCGAGCGCGCTTGTTTTAGAATGTCTAATGCTTCTGTTGATAAGGGCACACGAAACTCTGTTGTAGCATCACGTCTTCCTTTCATATTCTCAGCAGGGATTGTCCATATATCCCCCTCAACTTGATCTTCACGAATATGACATAAGGGAAAAGCACGAACACCTGTCAAAATAAGCAAACGTAAAGCTAAATTTGTCATGGTTGTTTTTTGACAAAGCGTTTTATAAAAAGC
>NZ_JAQITA010000056.1 GCF_028618575.1 Bartonella sp. ML70XJBT.G
TCTGAAACACACGGTTGGCAAAATCACCAGCACGCATTGCGTTATTGCCTGCATTCAAACCAACCGCATTGCTGCCAACCAATTGCGCTGCATTGGCATGGGGATTTTGCAAAAGGCGAGCGGCTCCTCCTGCTCCCTGTTGATGCGCTAAATACAATTCTACCTCTGTTGGTGCTCTCCCCAAAACACGGCTTAAATGGTTGCGATTGTCCCGTGTGAACCGACCCATCGCATCGGCTGCTTGTATGGGGTCAAAACGGTCTTGCAAACCATATTGCTTGGCGGTGCTGTCTATAAACTGATACAGACCACCAGCAGAAGAACGTGGATTCCTTGCATTGGGATTGCCACCACTCTCAACTTGGGCAACACGGTATAAATAACTTTCCGGCAAGCCATAACGCACCGCTGCTTGACGTATCGCTTGATCAACTGAAGGATTATAACGGGTCATTTCGCGTACTCTATCGAAGCACTAGGGCCTAGCCCTTTTGCTATAGCTCTAGAAACAATCTTCAACCCCCCATCTGTTAATACCCCTGCATGATGCCACTTTAAAGCACTTTGAATCAGTTGTGCAATTTCATTTCGCTCCATTCCTTTAACTCCAAAAGTTGCTAATTTCGCTATCCCACGCTCTAGCTCTTGTCTTGCCCGTAGCGCCTCTGGAGCATTCGGATGATAAAATATATTTCGTGCTAATTTTAAACCTTCAACAGGATAATTCCACATATTGGAAAAATTAACCCCATCAAAAAGAGAAAACTCAGGAGTGCCTTCAAATTCTTGATAACCTTTTTTTGACGCATCAGAATAGAACTTCTCCTTCTCTACTGCCTTTTTAAAAGTAGAAAACCGTTCAGGTCCTATAATTCTTTCAAGATTTTCAGACGCAAGATTTTTCTTTAAAAGATTAGAGAATTCATTAATAGGATCATCCTTTTTTCTGAGTAAATCATCTAATGTATCCCTCAGCCCCATCTTATAGGTATTATTTTGTTCGGTCCAGTTTCCTTTAGAAAGATTTTCCTTAACGGCATCCCTCTCAATACTCTTTTCAAGTTTCGTGCTAAGAGCACGCCTACCTTGTTTTATCGCTTCTTCAAAGCCTTCATATTTTTCTGCACTACCTCGAGCTGCTTTATAAATAGGAGAAACCTTGTCCGCTATCTCTACTAAATCTTTCTTAAGCGATTGATATACAGAAGCCATTTGATTATCGCCAGAATTTTTATTCTTTCTATAAAAGTAATCAAGAGACCTCTTGATTTGATCTAATAACTCCATTGTAGGTTTATAATTAATATGTCTAAAATCTCTAGAATAAAACATTTCTGGTTTTGCATTGCGAATGTCTTTTCTTAAGGTTTTAACAGCTCGCTCAACAGCTTCTTGAAATGCTTCTTCTTCAAAAAGCCTATTAAGAGCCGGATAATGCTCTTTTCCTATCGGAGTACGATAGGCTTGAGCATAGAGAGGACCATGTGCCCTATCCCCTTCCTGTTTTAACGTCCTGCTTAACGTATCTCTATGCTGGTATGGCGCAATTGTCTGTTCCATCATATCATCAAGACGTTGAACAGAACCGCCTAATCTTTTCTCATGTGCTTGCTTTAAGATATTAAAAACATCTTCATTTGTTTTAGAGGAATTCCACAAAGCTTGTCTTAGCTTTTCATTCATGTCTGTCAAAAACACCTCATGGGGTTCTTTCTCAAGGCGTTCAGTAATGTTTTTAGTTTTATTATTATAAAGATGTTTAGCAACTTCTCTCAAAGCTTTATTGGAAACCTCTTTATGAGCAGGATTAAAATAATTCCTTACAAGTGGAGATGACTTTAAAGTATTTCCTATACCACGAGCTACCTTAGAAACACCCATACCTCCTAAAGTAGCAACCGGTGTCAAAACAGCACCACCAACACCACCAGCTAACGCAGAATTCACCGTATCATTGTAACCTTCTCCAGCACCAGAGCCATGTAAAGCACCAGAACCTGCTCCTACAAGAGCCCCCCTCCCCAAACTTCCTAAAGTAGAGCCTGCCCTTAAAAAATTTAATGCGGGGATACCCAATGATGCAGCTGTTGGTACAATTGAACCAAGAATATAACCAATAGACGACAACCATGGATGTTTTTCTTCCAAGGCTTTTTGGTAAGCGCGCTCCTTTGCTACCCTTCTGTTATAGATCTCATCTGCTCGTTTATCACCACGCCAATAAGCAACAGGTCCAGCCTCCCAAATTGCTTGCGCTTCATCACTATATCCTGCTGCAAAACCGGACACCCCATGACTCCAAA
The DNA here is from genome assembly GCF_028618575.1 of Bartonella sp. ML70XJBT.G. Lineage (GTDB taxonomy): Bacteria > Pseudomonadota > Alphaproteobacteria > Rhizobiales > Rhizobiaceae > Bartonella. The sequence continues at coordinate 2,304 of NZ_JAQITA010000056.1, forward strand.
GCGCACGCAACTTAGTCCAATCCTTACCATCAAGGGGAGAAGTATCTGTTGCAGATTGTAAATTATAAGTCGTATCATCATCATCTGATATATCCTCAACAAAAGGAGAATAAGGAATATATACCATCTCATCCTCCCTTAACTCTTCGCTTACCATCTTCACCAATAAAGTGTGTACCACGAGGCAAGGCATCTTCTTGCTCTTTGCTGGTCACAACAGGCAAATTACTATACCCTTTCTGAGGTCTTATAAAAGGCGATTGAGATGTAACTTTATCAACATTCTCTTGCGTTAATGCAATGTTACCATTTTCTAGCAAGGACAATACGTCTGATTTCATCTTACCCAAAATCTCACGAATTTTTTTCAATCTAAACATCAGCTCTTTGTGACCCAATTTGTAGTCTACCTCTCCTAAATAGCTCTTTAATATTTCAAGCTCTCTTTCTGTGAGGTTACCAAATCCAGAAGCACCATTGCGTGAATACCGTCTCATCGTTTCTAAGCGGTCAATACCTATACGATTTTTAATCGAGTCAAGGAGTGACTTCATATCACGGTGTTCAGGAACTCTGAAAAAAGCTAACCAATCAGCTAAATTACCTGTAGCCCATCCACCATTCTCTTCTATATAATTCATAAAACGTTCAATGTCATGGAGTGTATTACTACTGATAGCTTCACTATTTTTAAGTTCTATCGTTTCTCGTAAGCGGTCCATTTCTTCCTTATTATTAGAAGCATTACCACCATTCATTGTCTGTACAAAAAACGCATTTAACGCATCTTTATTCCCAGCTATAACCCGCGCTTCTTCTTCACTGTAGCCTTTTGATTTTAGATACTCGACGGTTTGGTTAACTTTACCTCTTTGTTTATCGCCTTCATTCAGCTGTTTTACTCCACTTGCAAGCGCATCCCATCCAGAACCACCAGAGGGGGCTGCTGCCATACCTGCAAAAAGATCTTGAAGCTTCTTATAAGCATCCGATTGAAAAAACTTATAAGTATTAGACTGTAAAAACTTCTCTAAATCTGTCGGTGCTGAAGGTGGTGTTTGAGCCGCTGTATCCACTGGTCTAGCTTGCATTGGTTCATTAATATGAGGTTTAAGATCTTGTGCTTCAAATGCCTGTACATTTGGCATAGGGGAATGATTACCTACACCAAAAGGCATTTCCATGTGAGGAACAATAGAAGAGGGTAATGGTTCTTGTGGTTGCGGTATATTCGGTAACTTTGGTCCTGTTGGTGCATGTGCTGTTGTTGGATCCAGTGCTGCTCCAATCGCAGAACTAATAAACAAAGGATTTTTTGGACTTACTTTCATGAGTTGTCCTAA
>NZ_JAQITA010000057.1 GCF_028618575.1 Bartonella sp. ML70XJBT.G
CACAGTGACACAAATTATAGCTCATGCCGGTCTTGGCTGTCTTGTAGGTGCTACGGCGAATGGTGATTGTCGTGCCGGTGCGATTGGTGGTGCAGTGGGTGAAGCAACCGCCATGCTCCAGTTTAAACTGTGGTCCAAAAATTTTATACAAAAAGAAATAGCAGCATTGGATGGTCGTATTCCAACGGCAGAAGAACAAGCGCGTATCAATGCAAAGATTGAAGCACAGTTTGCTGATTTTAATGATCATGCCATTGATATTTCCCGCATTGCGGGGGGCTTTGCAGCTGCCCTTGCTGGTGGGGATGTCAATACCGGCGCGGATGCTGCAGGTAATGCTGCGGAAAATAATTTTCTTCCTGCAGTAGCAGCATTCGTAGCATTCGTTGCATCGCTTGCACCAGAAGAATTGACAGCTCTGTCCCTTTTTATGGCTGGCGGAGCAACTCTTGTTCAATCTTCTAGCAATAGGTCGGCTATAGCTGATTTTCTTGCCTATTGGTTTGCTTCGAAAAATTCTGCAGAAGATAGCGAAAAAACAAATCAAAACTCAAAAGAAGAAAAAGATAAAAATTCTCAGAAGGAAAGTAAAAATAAGACAAAAAACGGAAACAACAAAGAACCACAAAATAATAATGATGGCAAGAGTAACCTACTTCAGCAAGTCAGGAAGCATCATGACAAAAAACGCGATGAGAAAAAACAAGAATTAAAGGATGAAGGCTGTATAGTATGCGAGACAGAAATGGTATTCAAAACTAAAAATGGTAATAAGACAATAAGATCTCGTGCGGATATTGTTTATATAAAGGATGGTAAAATAGAAATTGGTGAGGTAAAAACAGGAGAGAATGCTGATTTAACTGGAAACCAAATAATTTTGAAAGACGCATTTGAAGGGGGAAAGGCAGAGCCTACAAAAGGAGGTTATATAAAATTTCTTAAAGAGAACAAAGAGTTCTTAGAAAAATATCAAGCAGATTTCAAAAATTTTAAAGGAAATCAAGATCAATTGAGAGAAGCCAATCAAAACTGGATTAAAGAACAATTAAGTAATAAGTTAGAAAAAACCAACTTTAATCTTTTTCGTTATCCAGGACTTAAGGAAATTGAGTGATGAGGAAAATTAAAAATATAACAAAACTTTGAAAGCTAAGTTGGTAGTTGTGAGATTAGCTATCATCGACGGCAGTAGATTAATATTAACAGGAATAATCTTTAAATTGTGGAGAATGATCTGTGAACTTTGCTTTAAAAAAAATATACCGCCCTGATATTATTTATGTGGAAAAAGGTGTATTAAAAGTTACTGATATAAAAACTGGTAATTCTCAATTAACAGAATGTCAAAAAGAGTTTGAAATAGCCTATAAGACAGGAGATGCAAAACCTTTTGGAAAAATTATGAAACGGTATTTAGAGGAAAATAAGGAAAAGCTTAATAAATACCAAGAAGATTTGAAAAAATTTGAAGGAGATGCAGAGCTGCTGAAAGAGTTTAGAGACAATTGGAGTGAAAATCAAATAAACAAAGAGTGGAATAGAATAATTGCTTACACAGTTAGCTGTTATCCGGGGATTGGAGAAGAGTGAAGCATTATGCAAACTAAAGATGCAGCAGAAATATTAAAAAGTCTTGGCTGTGAGCCTTATCGTGATGAAGTAGGCGATACATTTGCCTATTATTATCTTCCCGATCGCATTGTAGATTTGAGCTATGGTGTAAAACATGAAAAGGATGGTGAGAAATTTTGGTTATTAGCTAGTCTTACAACTGCTTCTTATAGTCTTGCTTGTGAATATTCTAGGGGAAAAAAGTCGCGGTATGGATATGTACTTTATCCAGAAGTAGGTGATTTCGGGATTACAGTACCGGATCTTTCTGAGAACCATATTGAGGAAGCTTTAAACAAAGTAATTGCTTGGGCACAAGCACAAGATATTGAACAAAAGTTGTGCGAGGAAGCGGCTAATCATTCTCTTGTTGCACAAGCATTGCTTGGCGATATAGAATCTTTAAGGAGTTATGAGTCTACGCCCCAATTATTTGGGCCAGAATTTTCTGATTATAAAATGATGACGTGGACTGATCGCCTTGTTCTTTTTGCGCAGGCTTATAAAAACGGGGAGTTAAACGATATTCTAACGCGTAAAAAGCCCAAACAGCGCTCGATAAGCCTTACTGCAGCAAGCCGTATTCTTAAAACCCAAGGGTGGTTTTCTACGGAACCTGGAAAAATGTGGCTCTCTTTGCCAGATCGCTTTATTCAGTTTGATTTTGGTTTTGTACATCTCCATGATCAGTACAATGTCCGTCTTGAAGCTGAGATCTCTAATGAAGAGATTTCTGTAGCTTGCAAATATATTCATTATAGTGAGGAGTATCGGTGTATATCACCTACAAATATTTATAATTCTTTTAACACGATTGGGGGAGGGATTTTTAGCGGTTTTGGTAAAGGAATTGATATTTGTGTAGAGACGTTGAATGAGCAAGAGTTGACAAAAATCTCTGAGCGGATAATACAATGGGCGCGCGCCCAAGATTTGCAAGCATCGATTGAAAGCAAAACTCTTGTTCAAAAATATAGCTACAATACAGATATAATTTGGCATTTGGCTTGTTTAGCGTTGACAGGAAAGATCGATGTACTGAGATTTTATCAAAACTCCATTGCGGTAGGTACGATTTCTGAACATTTGGATGATGATGAAGTAGAAAAATATGTTAATCATGCCGTTGAATTTGCTGAAAAACATCTAAAAATTCTTAATGAGAGAGAAGCAGCTGAAGCGCATCTTTGTCCGAAAGCTTTGATTACTTTCAATAAAGTTGCTGAGCAATTAAAACAAATGGGTTGGACAGTTTATCGGGATAAAAACTATGATCGTAATGCCTATTTTATCAGTAAAGACCGTATCATCAATATAATGTACAGTCTTCAAAGTGATGAAGAAGAGCCAATTGTTGCATTTAAGGTTTCCCTTTCAACACTTGGCTTTTCCACTGCTCATAGAGAGATTTTCTATAATATGCCTCAATATATAGCCCTCAAAGAAGCAGAAGAAGTTTATACAGTTTCTAGTACTGAATTGGATGAAGGCAAGCTAAAGCAGGTTTGTACAGATATACTTGAATGGGCAGATCGGCAAAATGTCAATCAAATCATTTATGATTATGCCGCGTTGTCTCCAGATAGTGAACTTGATCTTGTAGCGCGTCACCTTATTGCGCTTGTTTTGATTGGGGATATTGAAAAGCTCAAATCTTACAAGGAGAATTTTAGAAAGGGAAATCCTTTAGGTTTTGTGGAAGAAATCTCAAAATATAGAATTGATAATCTCCTCACTCTTGCACGGGGTTATCGGACCGGTTTTCCCAAAAACACTCCAATTTTAAGCTTGGATCCACAAACAACATCTGTTATTTCTCAAACAGCAGCTGTTGAAGCGACAGAGGAGGTAGAGGAAACGGATGATAGAGATGCTCCATTGACCATGGAAAGTGCTACAGCACTTTTAAAAAGCTTAGGCTGGACAATTGAAAAAATCGATGAAGATGACCATATGGCAAGCTATCAATTGGCTGATCGTG
>NZ_JAQITA010000058.1 GCF_028618575.1 Bartonella sp. ML70XJBT.G
TCGGTCATTCAAAGCGAAATCGATGACATCACGGATGAGTATATTGGTCAAATCCAAGAAAGTATTTTTGCTGCCATTCGTTTTTGTGAGAGGGAAAGTTTTTACTTTAACGAAAGCCGTGATGTGGTGTTTACAACGCAGGCAGGGAAGGGCGTCTATGATGCAACAGATACCCGCCATATCGAAACAGCTGTAAAAATCAAAAGTGTGTTTCTGTTTTCCGATCAACATCACAAGATTGAATTGAAGCAAAGAAGTCCTTTTTCTTTAGAGCCTTCATTGTCTTCAGACCAGCAGGGAACGCCGGTTTATTACAGTTACTTTGATAGAAAATTGCATCTTTATCCCACACCGGATAGAGCTTATCAGGTTCAACTCCTTCTCTCACCAGTGCGTTTGGAAGAGCTTGAGAATGCCAATCAGGAACACCCATGGTTTGTGCATGGGTTTGACTTGATTAAAGCCCGTGCAAAATATGAATTGTACAAGAATATACTCAAAGAGCCCGATTGTGCAGCAGCAGCTTATAATGACTTTAACGAGCAGTTACATACCTTGCGTGCAGAGACGTCTCAACGTCATAATGTTAGCAGAATAATACCAACGGATTTCTAAGATGGTTTTTTTTCCGATAGCCGATTATCGACCAGATGTTGCGGTTGTTAACAGCAGCTTTACGGATACCCTTGTGAATGTTTTACCTGCAGATGGTTGTTATATACCGATGCCTAGTGCAAGGGTTATTTCTGCGCCTTTAGAAGAGAAGCCATTGGGTTGTATAGCTTTTAGAACCAGCCATGGTGTCAAGATCATCGTAGGAGGAGCACAAAAGCTTTATAGCTATGATAGCCAAACGCGTTGTTGGAAAGACATAAGCCAAAGTGGTGTGACCTATCAAGCCCATGAAGAGAACAAGTGGTCATTTGCTTTGTTTGGTGAAACCATTATTGCGGTGAACAAAAATGACAAACCACAGGCATTCAATGTTCGGAGTTCAGAGAGATTTGCAGATTTAGGAGGCAATCCGCCGAGAGCAGGCTTGGTGAAGGTTTGGGGACCTTTTGTTTGTCTGATGCAATTGACAGATCATCCCAATCGCATTCATTGGTCAGGTTTGAATGATGCAACACATTGGACGGTTAAGGATAAAAATTGCGATTTTCAGGATTTTCCGGATGGAGAATATGTGCAGGGAGCAACAGAATCCACGAACCCCGTCATTTTTATGCGTTCTGCTATTTATGTAGGAACCTTTGTTCCAGGTTCTAAGATTGTGTTTACGTTTCAAAAGATACAAGACAAGCGAGGAGCACGAAGTGCAGGCTCTATCGCTTGCCATGGCAGTGATGCTTTTTTTGCCAGTGATGGCGGTTTTTATCAGATGAGTGGTGATGGTCAGATTTTCCCAATAGGTTTTGAAAAGGTTGATAGAACGGTATTTTCGACCTTTGATAAGTTTGCTCTTGATGGCATGCAAGGTGTGATAGACCCTATCCATAATCGCGTTTACTGGTCTTTGAAAGGTGGCAATAACAAGCAAACGACCTTTGTTTATGATTGGGGCTTGCAGAAATGGTCAACGATACAGGGTGATCCTTTCACATTGTTTCCAGTTTTTACCACAGGCTATACCTTAGAACAGTTGGATGAGATTTCGACCAGTCTTGAGGGGTTAGAGGTTTCGCTTGATAGTGCAATTTGGCAAAGTGGCGCGCCAATGCTTGGTGGGTTTGATGGTCATAACCGTCTTGTTGTGTTTACAGGAGCCCCTATGGAGGCGACCCTTGTTTCGCAAGAGATGGGAGCACCCGATGGCAGTTTTAGTTTTATCACCAAGATGTTTGCAGAAGTGGATACTCTGGAAGGTTTTTTAAGCATAGGAGAAAGACGCCTTCGCAACGACAAGACGCCGATCACATGGCATAAGGAGAGGGTATGTTCCTTTGTCACGGGCGCCTATCATGGACGCTCACGCAATCGTTATCACCGCTTTAAATTGCGTATTCCAGAAGGGGAGTCTTGGAAGCATATTACGGGGTTTGAGGTTGATTTACGCCCTTTAGGCAGAGGGTAATGGCAAAAGTCTATTTGACCAGTTCTTGGGATCTTGAGCGTATAGCCCCGTACTTTGACGAGATACTTTCTTCATTGAGTGCGTATGTAGAGCGTTTCAAACATGAAGTTACGTTGCCAGAACTCATTGAAGCCATTTGTAGTGGCAAGAAACAGTTATGGCTTATTTTGGATGATGAAGATCAGTTTTTAGCGGCAGTTACAACACAGCTTCAATATACGGCACTAGGAAAGAAACGCGCCTTGATTTGTGAATGTAGTGGCAAGGGCGTTCTTGATTTGGTTGACAATCTGCAATTTGCAGAGGATTGGGCGCGTGAGAATGGCGCCTTTGAAATAGAGATTTTAGGTCGCTTAGGTTGGAAACGTGCATTAGAGAAGCAAGGTTACGGCATAGATATGCTTTATTATAGGAAGGAATTGAGAAATGGGGAGCAAGAGTCCAGCAACAACAGAACAGAGGCAGGTGCAGACAAGCGCCCCTCCTAGTTGGGTGGAGAGTATCTTTAAACGTGGTGGTAGAGATGCGCTCAATCTTTATGCTTCAGGAGCAGGTGGGAATGTTTATGGAGGACCACGCGTTGCACCGTTAAGTGCGCCAACCTACCATGCGATTGGAGGTCTTGGAAGTATTCCTAGTTATTACCAAAACCGTTCTTTAGTGAATTTGCTCCAGAGTCCAACAGCGGCAGCAAATAATCTTGGAGTCATGGCTTCAGGTGGGATGGTTGGACAGAATCCCTCTTTTAATGCTGCGCTTCAAAATAGCTTAGACCGTGTAAGAGATACGATTAACAGCTCTTTTGCGGGAGCAGGTCGTTATGGTTCAGGTGCCCATACGGGTGTGTTAGCAAATGAACTTGGCGCTTTATCTACGAGCGCTACAGCGAACCAATATAATCAAGACGTGCAGAATATGATGCAAGCCAATGCCATGATTGACCAAGCCAATCAAAATCAATTGGGAGCATCAAATAACTTCTTACAGGGTTATGGCAACGCTTATACGAATATGTTGCAGGGAAGCGGTGTTTTGAATGATTACAATCAACGCCTCGTTGATGCCAATCGTGAACGTTGGCTGGAACAAGACAATAGCGGTTGGAACAGATTGAACATGTTGAGGAATGCCGGTCATGGCTTTGCAGGCAATTATGGCACGACGACGAATAATAACACCGCTTCAGTGATAGCAGGCAACAATCCTTGGCAGAATGTAGGGACTATAGGATCTTTAGCGCTTCAAACAGCGCCAATGGCTTTTGGTTACATGGTGGGTGGTCCAATAGGAGCGGCGTTGGCAGCAGGAGCGTCGCCAGCACTCCTCGACCTTTTAAAGCAGAAACAATAACTGAAGAATAATTAAACAAGAGTTTTGTAGGAGGGCGTTATGGCATTTCCATTATTAGGCTTATTAGCTGGAGCAGGAACTGGGGCGGCATTGCGATATGGACCTCATATTTTGAGATATCTTTATCCTCGTGTGGCTCCCAAAGC
>NZ_JAQITA010000059.1 GCF_028618575.1 Bartonella sp. ML70XJBT.G
TCAAAAACCGTTTGAACGCCTGTACCAATGGTTGCTTTGATCAGATTCCTTTCTGTCTCACGAGTTACACGATCTATAAAAGGGGCCGTTTTTTGTAAGGATTGTCCAACTCCTGCCATCTCTGTGAGTCGGCTAGTTCGATAAATTTAGTGGGTTTGCCTTTTAACCAATTCTTTTTTTCTTTAGAGCAATTTTGGTCTTTTCTTTCTTCGCTTCAAGCTTGGTCAGATCTCCTTGAGCGGCAAGTTCTGCAAGATTTTTTTTAGAAGCGAATTAAGAGATCGCAAATAATACCACTACTAGGAATATCTGCTGCATATACCTTATAAACGTTACGTATTTCCTCCCCCCATGTCATCTTCTCCATAATTTTTTCCAAAAACGCTTGTAAAAAGGGATAGGTTGTGGAGTGGGAAGGATCTCAGGCTTTTCAATTGGTTGATCACCATTAAGTATCTCAGCTCCCACGCTTTCTTTAATTCTTTTACAAAGGAATTCATAAAAATTACTTGCGTAATATTCGCACTCTTCAGATGGAAGCATGACATAGAGTGGGCATTCACCATCCCGAAACTGCGTATAATCAAAGTAAAAGGTTTCATCAAGATCATAACTCACAACGAGCTGTTCTGGTGTCGCAAAACCATGTTTTCTATCGAGTAAGTTTTGGTAAACAATATCACCAGCAGGAATACCTTCCCCACAATCTCCATAAAGGCTATAAATTTCTTCACCACCAATTTCTCCTCCTACATATTTTTTTAAAAAAACTTTGTAAGAGGATGTGAATTGTACGCCGAGAGTTTTCTCTGCCTTTTCAATCTGTAGATCATCCGTTTCATTCTCTTCATCATCTTCACTACCAAAATTAATAATCTCATCATCATATTTATTCACTTTATCAATTAATACTGCAACATCATCTAAGGTATAGGTTTTCATAAATCTTCCCCTGCGTGCTCTTTAATTCTTTTACAGAGAAATTCATAAAAATTACTTGCATAATAATGTGACGCTCCAGATGGAATCTCGACGTAAAGTGGGCATTCACCATCCTGAAACTGAGTATAATCAAAGTAAAATGTTTCACCAAAATCAGTTCTATTCACGGCAAGCTGATTTGGTTTTGCGAAACCATTTTTTATATCCGTCAAATGATAGAAAACAATATCACCAGCAGGACACTTATCAAAACTTGCGTTATAAATGCTAAATATTTCATAACCTCCAATTTCTCCTCCTTTATAATTTTTTAAAAAGTCTTTATAAGAAGTTGTAAACTTTACACCAAGAATTTTCTCAGCTTCTTCAATCCTTTCATTACTAACCGCATCCTCTGCAGTGCCAAAATCAACAATATCACTATATTTCTCAACCAACTCTGCAATATCATCTAAAGTGTAAGTTTTCATGAATCCTCCCCTGCGTGCTCTTTAATTCTTTTACAGAGAAATTCATAAAAATTACTCGCGTAATACTGGGGATTTCTAGGTGGAAATTTAAGATAGAGCGGACACTCACCATCCCGAAACTGAGAGTAATCAAAATAAAATGTCTCACCAAAATCAGTTCTGCTAACAATAAGCTGTTCTGGTGTCGCAAAACCATGTTTTCTATGATATAAGTTTTTATACACAATATCACCAGCAGGATGATCCTCAAAACTTGCGTTATAAATGCTAAAAATTTCCTCATAACCAATTTCTCCTCCTTTATAATTTTTTAAAAACTCCTTATAAGAAGTTGTAAATTGTAGACCGAGAGTTTTTTCTGCCTCTTTAATCCGTACATCACTAACTGCGTCCTCTGCAGTACCGAAATTGATAATATCATCATCATATTTATTTACTTTATCAATTAATTGTTCAACATCAGCTAAAGTGTAAGTCTTCATAATTTGTTCTCCATAAATTGCTATTTTTTTAACTTCATATTTTCTTCTAACATCTTAGCACGTTCCTTCCAATATTTCTGTCTCCACAAAGCAAATGCATCCCTATCAATAGCTGATCCCATTGTATTAGGATTAATATGAATAGTAGAATGATATTCGTTATGAAACTTACTGCTAACCTCTGCTATGGGACCATCATGTGTTTGCAGCATGTGGTGTAATTCAATGGGATTATCATTAGCATCAAGAGGAGCTCTCCCTGTTTTCATCCTCTCAATATTTGTACCTTTTACTTCTTTTCCTTTGACTGTCCAAGTAACAATTCTATTAGGATCAAACAAATCTTCTCTCTGATAAACTTTGTTTATCTGATTAATTTTTTCTCCCTTGTTCGTTATTTCAAACCCAACCTCTATAGGTTTTGACCAGAATTTTCTTTCCTGTCCAAAATATTGAGTTGCAATAGCTTCATCGCTCATTTTTTCTAGCGATTGAGCGATTTCTTTTTCTGAATGAGTAGCGTTTACTTCATTACTTATTTCTCCAAGAGAATGAGAAACTTTGTTGCCTGTTGCAGCCGCTGCTTCAGCTTTAGATGCGAATTTAGCCAGAGCCTTTTCGCCAAGCTTTATGCCTCCCTTGACTGCCCCAGCGCCTCCAGCCAACAGGGATGCTGCTTCCGTCAATAATTTTCCAAATTCAAGACCGGCATTAAAGGAACCACGGATTCCCGCTTTCTGAAATTCTTCCTCTAGATAATTAATACGCTCTAAGTAAGACTGCTTAACAGTTTCTGTAACATTTCCACTCGTCACTAACTCTTTAAGCGCTTTCAAAGTCTCTTTGGGATGTCTGACTATTTGCCAAAAACCTTGAGCCGTATCGAATAATTCAGCTGGTACACCAGCGACCACACCTACCGAAAAAAACACATCTTGTTGGTCATCAATCTCATGCCATTTTTCTGCAACGTCTTTTCGACACCACTTATCGGGACACTCCTTTAATTCTTTCTCCATTTGGGCACGTTGAGCACTGCTGAGGTAGTTATTCTCTGCGGCATTACCTGCAGCATCAGCACCAGTATTGACATCACCACCAGTAAGGGCAGCAGCAAAGCCACCAGCAACGCGTGCCACATCAATCATGCTCTCTTTATTAGCAAATAGCGCATCAATCTTTGCGTTTATACGCGCTTCCTCTTCCGCAGTAGGGGTGCGACCATTAAGATCTCCCATTTCCTCTTTCACAACACCTTGCACCAACAATTTAAACTGGAGCATGGCGGTTGCTTCACCCACTGCACCACCAATCGCACCGGCACGACAATCACCATTCGCCGTAGCACCTACAAGACAGCCAAGACCGGCATGAGCTATAATTTGTGTCACTGTG
>NZ_JAQITA010000006.1 GCF_028618575.1 Bartonella sp. ML70XJBT.G
TTGAATCTTTTGATATGTCACCATTCTTTATGCCCGTAAGAGTACGCTGTTGATTTTTGTTATTGGTAATATCGATTTTATCACCACCTGCACCCTTGCCTATAGTGATGTCTTGCGTTTCAGCATCTTGTTTAACAAGGCTATTATTCACCACATCTTTAATTTGATTTTCAACATTTGTGACAGAATTATTCACATCCGTAATCTGTTGCTTTACCTCTGTAAAAGAGCTACTCACACCAGCAAAAGCACTCGCAACATCATTATAGGACTTGTCTTCAATAGTATAGGTGGGTGCTTTACTATTCAATATATCAGCACCACCACCCAAATATTGCGATGTATTTGCAGCTATTGTTGATAAGTTTGTTTTAACACTTTCTACACTCGTTTGTATCTCAGAAAAGTTACTCTTAAGAGTTGCAACATCATTATTGGTCACAAAAAGCTGCGAACCAGTCACTGCTTCATTTGAATCTTTTGAAAGTGCTCCATTCTTTACACCAGTAAGAGTCCTATTTTCTTTATCCTTGTTAGCAATATCAATTTTATCACCACCTGTATCTTTACCAATGGTGATGTGTTGCGTCTGCTCATCTTGTACAACTAACCCACTGCCTTCTAATTGTTTTTTAACTTCCTCAAGCTGCGCAAAATTCACCGCATCTGTATTCTCTGTACCCGTTGCAACTCCTGTTATTTTTTTATTGCCAGAATTAATACCAGAAGCTGTTATGCTTGGACCATCTTCGATGATTAAACCTGTTTTATCTAAGGTATTTTCACCTGTTTTTACACTATCCAGCGTAACGTTCTTTGCTAGATCAAATTTTACCTTATTGTCGCTTTCACCTTTGGTAATTTCAAGGTTTTTACTTCCAGCTGCAAAATCTACTGTATCGTCTATCCCCACAGTTTTAGCATTTTCACCGTCAACAGAGAGTTTCCAGCCTTTGTCTACATAGGTTTGTAACGACTTTAACTGCGCAATATTGACTGCATCAGTATCTTCAGTTCCTGCTGCTACTTTTGTAATCTGTCGCGTCTTGTCTGAGGTACCAACACTTACCGCACCTCGTCCACTTTTCCATGCAACATTCGTATCAGTTGCAGCCTTCTTAAGGAGAGGATCAAAACCAAAAACACCAGAAGATACATCCGCTACAGAAGAATCACCTAAAGCAACACTCCCCATAGCCGTTGCTTTTGTATAAGCACCAAAAGCACTGCTTAACTCCCCACTTGCATTTGCATTATATCCAAAAGCAACAGAATCTTTTTTCTCTGCCTTTGAAAATACCCCTAAAGCAATACTTTGCTCTGCCTTTGCCTCTGAATAAAAGCCTACAGAAATAGCGTATTTATCCATTGCATAGGCACGATGACCAACAGCAGTGGTACCATACTCCATAGCCTTAGAAACAGCACCCAAAGCCGTTGAATAATCACCCTTCGCAGTAGTATAATCATTCTCCCCGTGCTCACTCTTCTCATTATATTCAGAACCTAATGCGGTACTGCTTTTACCTAAAGCGTGTGCCATGCGGCCTATAGCCATGCTATCTTCTTTTGTCGCCTCTGCCTCATTACCCACAGCTATACCGAATTTCCCCGTTGCCTTTGCTTTCTCACCTATAGCAACACTATGTTCACCGCTTGCTTTTGTCAGTCCACCAAAAGCAAGCGCAGCATCTCCTGACGCTTCTGCCCCCACACCTATAGCAACCGTCACCTTCCCACTTGCAAGTGCAGCAACACCAAAGGCTTGCGATCCCCCAGTCATTGCTGTTGCATTTGCACCAAATGCCACGGAATAATTCCCCTGCGCAGAAGAACCACAACCGGTTGCAAAAGAATAAATACCATAAGCCTCAGGCATGATATTTGTATCACCACCAGTTGAGTCCTTCCCCATATAACCAATGTTGCCATCTGTTTTTCCATCACCAGTCCATTTATGTGATGTTGAGCTTTGGCTATAAGGAGAAAAGCCATTAAACTTTACTTGTTCGAGAAATCTCCGATATTCTTCTTCCACAGTTATTGCAGCCCCAGTACGTGCAGCAGTGCCTCCACGACCCGTAACATTATCCACACCGCAGTAATCATCATCACCAGAAAAAACAATACTGCCATGACTCCCTTTAGAATAACTTACACTTGGAGCATTTTGACTCATATTCTTCGCTCCTGTAATGGCAAGATTTGCAGCCATCACAGGCGATACACTCGATAAAAGCACGGCCATTGCAGTTCCAAATGAAAGCTTTGCAGATACAGATAAACACCGAGAAACAGGTGAAATATTCCAATCATTTTTCTTTAGTATGGCAGGTATTTTTTTCATAATAAGTTTCCCAATGCAAAAAGTAAAATCAATATATTTATGCCACAAAAAAGACATATTTCAATTTACAAGGCTTCCTCCTTTCATCATTAATGAGTTATTAATAACTGCTGGAAAAAATTGTTTCTGTGTAACGTAATAATAAAAAGAAACCGATCTTAAGAAAACCTGAAGATTTTTTACGGTTTTTTTGTGTTAGTATTTTATTGGGACAATGATCCCGTTTAATAAATAAGTAAAAGTGTATTTTCGTGTAGATTAGTAGACTGCCGTTTTTAGAAGTCAAGTAATTCTTTTTTTTATGATCTTTTAAACTGCTTTTTAATAACTCGTAGAAGCTTTTAGTATGTGTTATTCTACATTCTTATCAAATTATAAAATGATGTGTTCTATTTTGTTACACATTTACTTGTAATGTTTTTCTTTAAAGTCTGCATTATCTTATTTTTTGACTTTATTGTTTTCTTATTAAAAAATTTTCGCCCTTGTCTTCATTGAAGACAAGGGCGAAAACGTTTACTCAAGCTATTTTATTGATTATCAGTTCAATGTCATATTGAATCCCGCACCTATACCCCAATGACCACCAGAATTCGTGACAGATACATTAGACAGAACAGATCCGCTTTCAGATGTATAACCAGCACCAAAGGCAAAGGCAGATTTATTACGCCATAAGCCGGTACCAAATCCAACACTTAATTTTCCAGGCGTTTCATTGTAGCGTAAATTGGCCACTGCTATACCAATAGCCGCTGCTTGTCTTGCTTCTTTTCTCACACCCTCAATGCTGTAATTTAAAGCATCAAATTTCATGTCCGTATAAGATTTTGCTTCATTAATAACATCGCCCATTTGGTGATTGATAATGTCATTGAAACGCTCATCCGTATATGTTTTTGCCTTATCAAGAACTACATCTATCTGCTGGTTTGTCTCCCAAAGTTGACTACCATTCACAGCTTGTTTCGAATCTTTGGATAATTCACCAGCCGCTACATTGTCTAACACGACTGGGTCACTTTCACTCACACCAGCTAATGTGACTTTATTTATTTTATCACCCTTGTCATTTTTATCATACTTAACTGCATCATTCGTAACCGTATTTTTAATATTTTCTACCTTTTGATTAATATCCTTTACACTCTCTTCAACCTTTGTAACCCTATTATTTGTCTCAAAAAGTTGACTACCATTAACGGCGTCTGTCGAGACTGCTGTTACACTACCTTTCTCTACATGCGTAATCTTACTTGGCTTTCCATTATGGTTAGCATCATAGGCTTTTTCTGTCTCATTCCAATTTAAACCACTCAATGAGACATCCTTAGCAACATTATTAATACGCTCGTTGATACTGGACAGACTTCCATTAACTCCTTCAAAAGCAGCAGCAACATTGTTATAATCTTTCTTTTTGTCATCAACACTACCATCGACTTTAAATTGCGAAACATAGAATGTGGGCTCTTTCCATTGGCCATCCTTATACTCTGCACCACCACCAAAATATCCAGTAAGGGAATTGATCACTGCATAAAGCTGAGATCCATTGATTGCATCCATTGAGTTTTTAGTGATGTCACCATTCGCAAGAAAGCTGATCTTACTATTCGTCTTTTCTTTTCCATGCTGAGCTACAAATGCTCTATCACTCTCGCTCCACAATAAAGCATCACCTTTTGTTTTATTGATTTCCTTGGTAATTTCATTGGTGATTGTATTCTGAATATTCGTGAAAGATGTACCAACAGCAGAAAATGCTTTTTCTACAGTATCATAACTTTCTTCACCTGCTGTACCATCCTTTTTAACTGTGTTAACCTTAAAAGTAGGTGCTTTCCATTCTCCATTCTTATCATAACCAGCGCCATCACTAAAATATGCGGCAAGATTATTACTCATCGAATAAAGCTGTGAACCATTGATTGCATCCGTTGAGTCAGCAGTAATGTCTCCATTTAAAAGGAATTTAAGCTTGCTCTTTGCTTTTTCTTCACCATGCTGGGCTACAAATGCTCCATCAGAAGCACTCCACAATAAGGAATCGCCTTGAACTTGTTGCGTAATATTCGTTAATTGATCAGTTACGCTCTTGATACTATTATCAAGCTGCCCCTTGTTAACAGCGTCATTGTTGTTTTTGGCATCATCCACACCAGAAATAATCCGATTTGCACCGCTTGCGTTGGCAATACTGATTTCTGTGCCTTCTGTTTTAGCACCAATCGTAAGGCGATTTGTTTCCTTATCCTGCTGAATAAAACTCTCACCCTCCATTTTGGTAATAGCATTATTAATCTGGTTGGTGATATCATTGGTCATTTTATTCTGAACATTCGTGATAGAACTACCAACTCCCTCCAAAGCTTTTGCTACATCCGGATAAGTCTTCTCTTCAGAGTTACCATCCTCTTTAACTGTGCGGACCTTAAAAGTAGGCTCTTTCCATTCTCCTTTTTCATTATAGCCAGCACCACCACCAAAATAACCTGCAAGCTTATTACTTATCGAATAAAGCTGAGAACCATTTATCGCATCCGTTGAATCAGCAGTAATATCTCCATTTAAAAGGAATTTAAGCTTACTATTCATCTTTTCTTCGCCATGCTTAGCAACAAATGCCCCATCACTCTCGCTCCACAATAAAGCGTCACCTTGAACTTGTTGCGTAATATGCGTTAATTGATCAGTTACGCTCTTGATACTATTATCAAGCTGCCCCTTGTTAACAGCGTCATTGCTGTTTTTGGCATCATCCACACCAGAAATGATCCGATTTCCACCACTTTTATTAGCAATATTGATTTCTATGCCTTCTGTTTTGGCACCAATCGTAAGGCGATTTGTTTCCTTATCCTGCTGAATAAAACTCTCACCCACCATTTTGGTAATAGCATTATTAATCTGGTTGGTAATATCATCATTAATATTCGTGAAAGTAGTACCAATACCTTCAAAAGCTTCTGCTACATTCTTATAGATTTTCTCTTCTTCTGTACCATCAGCTTTAGTTCTTTTAACTTTAAAAGTTGGAGCAAACCATTTGCCATCCTTATATTCAGCTCCACCACCAAAATAGGTAATAACCTTTTGATTTGTAGCAAAAAGTTGTGAGCCATTAATCGCATCGGTTGAGTCTTCGGTAACGTCACCACCCTTTATACCCGCAAGAATACGCTTTTCATTTTTGTTGTTGGTAATATCAATTTTATCACCATCGGTATCCTTACCAATAGTGATGTATTTCGTTTTATCATCCTGTTTCACAAAGCTACTGGCTGCAACTTGTTGTTCGACCTGTTTCTCAATTTTCTGTAGCTGTCCAAAATTTACGGCGTCAGTCTCGTCCGTACCTTCTGCTAAACCTGTTATCTTCTTACCGTCAACATTCATACCTTCAGTCGTTATTTGTGGACCGTCTGCAATTTTTAAACCCGTTCCATCTAAGGTACTTGTGCCTGCTGTTAAACTATCCAGTGTAATATTCTTTGCGAGATCAAATGTTATCTTATTGTCATCTGTGCCTTTTGTAATTTCGAAATTGCTACTTCCAGCTGCCAAATCTATCGAGCCGTCTATAGCAACAACTTTATCATTGGCACCATTAACAGATAGCTTCCAACCTTTGTCCACGTAAGTTTGTAATTCTTTCAATTGTGCAATATTCACCGCATCAGTATCTTGAGTACCAGCTGCTACCCCTGTAATTTGCCGCGATAGCATCTTAGCTTTATTACTAACACTAACAGCACCTAACTTACTTTTCCATACATAATCTGGATTTTTTGATGCATCCTTTCGCAAAGGACTATAACCAACAATATCAGCAGCAACATCAGCTACAGAATACGCCCCTATAGCAACTCCTGAATTCACTGTTGCTTGTGCTTCTGCTCCCAAAGCTACAGACGACTCCTTTGATGCAGATGCCTCAGAGCCTATAGCAACTGAAGATTCCCCATCAGCTATAGCGTCTTTAAAATCATTGCCAGTCGTGTTAATTTTTAAACCTTTTACAACCGCTGCTTCTTGTATTGCTTTGAGCTGTGCAAAATTCACCGCATCGGTCGCATTAGTACCCGTTGCCACATTAGTAATCTTTTGACTGCCAGCATTAATACCCTCAGTCGTTATCTGCGGACCATCCGTAATTTTTACGCTCTTCAGCGTTATGTTTTTCGCTAGATCAAATTTTATATTATTATCACTTCCGCCTTTGGTAATTTCAAGATTTTTACTTCCAGCTGCAAAATCTACTGTATCGTCTACCCCCACAGCTTTAGTATTTTTACCTTCAACAGATAGTTTCCAGCCCTTATCTACATAAGTTTGTAGTGACTTTAGCTGTGCAATATTTACAGCGTCAGTATCTTCTTTACCAGCCGCTACGCCTCCAATTTGCCGTGTTTTGCTCTTAGAAATATCACCAACACTCACGGCACCTTCTGTACTTTTCCATACAAAATTAGTATTTTCCTCCTTCGTCCTAAGAGGGCTATAACCCTCAATACCAGCTGCAACATTAGATACAGAAGCACTGCCTAACGCAACTCCTCCTACTACTTCAGTTACAGCATAATCCCCAAGCGTAACACTTCTCTCTTTATTCGCTTTCGAATAAAATCCCACAGAAATAGATTGTTCACCTGTTGCATATGCACGATGCCCAACAGCAGTTGCACCATCTGCAGTAGCCCTAGAAACAGAACCCAAAGCTGTTGAATAATCACCATTAGCCGTTGTATAATCATTTTCCCCATGTTCGCTCGTAGCATTATATTCACCACCCAGTGCTGTACTGCTTTCCCCCATAGCATGCGCCATATAACCTACAGCAACACTCGAGTTTTTTGGCGTTTGCGATCCCTTACCAAAATTAACACTTGTGTTTGCACGTTGTAATCCGGCATCAGGCTGCGCTATTGCAGTTGAATCATCACGCGAGGCATCAAATACACCAATGATCGCTGTATTTTCATCATGCTGTGCAAGCTGTTGTGAAGACATACTATTACGAACAGACAATTGCGGGCTGATAATAGATTGCTTCTTTTCTTCCTCTGTATTTACCGCTCTTTTCGAGCGATTACTACCATCTGCTCTAAAAGCATTTACAACAAAATTATCATCACTCCCATCAGAAAGGGTGCTCGTTAAAAAATTTGCATAGTCACTGTCACCTGCAGAAGCACTCACTTTTTGTATCAGCGCTGTATTCAACACTGTCACATAATTATCTTTTGATACATCAAGAGGTTCCAAATAACCAGTAGAGGTATGATAAGCAGAGATAACACTTTGTGGATACACCACAGCAACATTCTTTATATTCGTAGAAATTTCTTCTTTTGAATCAAGATTTTTTGCCAATACAGGAGAGACGCTCGATAAAAGCGCAGCAATTGAAGTTAATGACAGAACTTTAATAAAAGGAAAACGAGAAAATTTTAAATCAATCCCCGCTGATTTTGTACATAATTTTTTCATAAACAAATTCCCCAATGAAAAAAAATTAACTATAAACACAAAAAAGACATATTTAAATGTAGATGCTAAAGGCCCCCCGATTTGTTTTTTTCTAACGTATTCAGAAAATTAAAGCGTAATTGAAAAGAGAGAGAAATTACGTTTAGTTAAAGTGAATGTGTTCGTCTTTTTTAAAGAAAACAAGAAGTATCTTTTTGTATATTGGTTAATATTTATTTAATTTTTTAGACTGATTGATTATTTTTTGCAAGGGAATGTTGTTTTCTTAGTTTTTGATCTGCCCTTTTTATTTAATAATAACTTATTGCACTGTAAAAAAGGTTTTTTCTTTGTTTAGTAAAGCGCTGAAAAGGAGTGTTTTTTGAAAAAAATAAGCTTAATATTAGGGGCTTAGTGATTTTTCTTGAAAAATGTGTGAAGAAGTGTTGTTGTTTCTAGATTCTGCGTTTGTACTTCGTTTTTCCTAAACGCATTACAAGGTTAGAATGGTATCACTGTTTTTACAGTTCAATACAAAAAGTAGATGTATGTTAGAATGTACTATGTGCTATTATCAAATGCTGCTTGACTTTTTTGCTAAATAAAGGCATTTATACTTCTATTTCTCTTCTTTCAGTGCAAAAGTACTAAAGAATGCTGTTTCATTATCAGCACTATAATTTTGTATGCCTTCAGCACCTGTTATGACAGCAATAAAGAGATAAATCGGTAAATGCGTATTTTATGATAAGTTCGTAACTTGTTTTCTGTAGAAATTAATTAATCCATTGGTTTTAGAGCTCTTTTAAACTGCTTTTAGCAGAAAATATTCATGTGTGGTATTTTACCTTTTTACCAGATTATACATGGGTTAGAAAAAGAGCTTTATTACGCATGTTGTGTTTTGTTTTACTCTTCAGCTCTTTATAATTTATTGCTTTTAAGATTTAATTCACCCTTTATTATCTCATTTATAACTTTAGTTGTTTCTTATCAAAAGAAATTTTTTCCCTTGTCAATTAAGATAAAGGAAAAAATTCTCTTAAAATTTAGTTTTCATATTATTTTATTTTCAGAGTTATCGCACCGCCTACTCCCCAATGACCACCAGCACTCGTTGCAGATAGATTAGAGCGAATTTTTCCATTTTCAGACGTATAACCAGCACCAAGAGCAAATGCAGATTGTCCACGCCACGTGCCGCTACCAAATGAGACACTCAAAGATCCTGGATCATCGAAGTAACGTAAATTAGACACGGCTAAACCAATGGCTGCTGCTTGCCTTGCCTCTTTACGTACATTCTTAATATCATAAGTTAAAATATTAAACTTCATATCTGTATATTGGTCAGCCCGATCAACAGCATCATCAATGGCATTAATAACGATATTCTTCACCTGACTATCCGTATATTTTTTTGCATCATCGAGAACTATCTTCATTTGTTGTTCAGTATAGTCATGCAGTTGTCCACCATTAATAGCTTCTTTCGAACCTTTCTCAATGCGACCATCAGCGACATTATCAATCATAACAGGTTCACTAGGATCGCCACCTTTCAACGTGATTTTATTGGTTTTTTGACCAGTTTTATCTGTGTCATAGCGAACAGTATTTTCAGCAATACTGTTAATCCTATTATCAATATTATCAACTTTTGCATCAATATTGAGAACTGTTTCACCAATATCAGCAATAGTATTAGAAATGTTATCAACTCTATTGGAGATATGTTGAACATCTTTTTCAACACCAGAAATACGCTCATTGGTTTCCCATAATTGCCCTCCATTTACAGCTTCTTTCGAGTCTTTTTCAATTTTACCATTGGCAACGCTATCAATCTTGCTTGCTTTGCCTTTATGACTAGCGTCATACATCCCTTTCTGCTCATTCCAATTTAAGCTATTGGAAGAGACATTCTTTTCAACATTTTGAATGCGGTTGTTTATCTTCGACATACTCTCACTTACACCGTCAAAAGCACTGGCAACATTATTATAGCTTATCTTCTTACCAACAGTACCATCAACATTGAATTGCGCAACTTGGAAATTAGGAGCTGTCCATTTTCCATCCTGATAGCCAGCACCACCACCAAAATACATAGCAAGTTGATTGCTCATCAAATAAAGTTGATTGCCTGTGATGGCTTCCATTGAGCCCTCTGAAATATCTCCATCTGCAAGAAACTTCAGTTTGCTCTTGCCTCTTTTATCTCCTTTTCCATGAAGAGCTACAAATGCTTCATCCGCATCGCTCCACAACAAAGCATCCCCTTTAACTTCTTGAGTAATGTTTGTAATTTTTTCATTAACATCTTTGACTACATTCGTCAGATGCGTATTCACATTGTTGATATTCACATCAAGTCCCGTTAATGCTGAACCAACATCATAAAAAGCAAAATCTTTCGATGTTCCATCCTCAGAAATACGCGATAAATGATAGTGCGGACCAAACAAGATACCATCACTAAATTCCGCATCACCACCAAAAATGCCCGCTACATCTCGGGATATTTTTTCAATCTGGCTACCATTAATTGCATCATGCGACCCTTCTGCAATTATACCAGCTTGTACATTATGGAGAGCAACTGGTGCCATAGTCTTATCACCACCTAAAGTCACACTCTTATAATTAATGGTTCCATTTTCTTTATCGTAGAGAACTGCAGCAGCACTTGCCAAATTAATATCCTTAGAAATCTTCTCTATACTTTTATCAAGCTGGGCTTTATTAACAGCTTCATTGTTCGCAACAGCCGCCTTCACACCAGAAATAGTCCGATCTTCACCCGATTTGTTTGTAATATTAATTACAGAACCGCCTGTTGCCTTACCTATGGTGATGGTACCTTCATTTTTTTCCTGCTTAACGAGGCTGTTTTCTGTCACATTCGCAATCTGATTTTGGATATTCGTGATAGAAGTATCAACAGCATTAAAAGTCGATTCAACATCATTATGTGGTTTGCCTTGAATGATGTAAGTGGGTGCCTTACCGTTCGATACATCTGCACCTCCACCAAAATACTTTGATATATTGGTGTTTATATCTTTAAAATTCTCATTTATATCAGTAATAGCACTCTTAACCTCAAACAATTGCGAACCATTTATCGCATCGGTCGAATCTTTACTGATGTCTCCATTGGCAAGAAACTTAATTTTGCTATTTGTTCTGCCCTCTCCATGCTGTGCTACAAATGCCTGCTCATCATCGCTCCACAACAAGACATTCCCTTTAACTTCTTGAGTAATATTCGTGATTTTTTCATTAACATCTTTGACCACATTCGTCAGATGCGTATTCACACTCTTCACATTTGTATCAAGCCCTGTTAAAGCATCACCAACATTATAATAGTTAGCTTTTGCCACCTGACCCTCTTCAACAATAACAGATAAGCTATATTTTGGTCCTTTAAAGGCGCCATTAACAAATTCTGTGCCACCACCAAAATAGTTTGCAATATCCTTAGATATTTTATTAATCTGGCTACCATTAATAGCATCGTGGGAATCTTGGGAAATTCTGCCATCTTTAACATTAAGAAGAGCAACCGGTCCGTTATTTTCTACTCCACCTAACGTTACACGACCATAATTAACGATACCATCCTCATTTTTATCGTAGAGAACCGCAGCAATGCTTGCTGTTTCAATATCTTTAGAAATTTTCTCTATGCTTTTATCAAGCTGGTCTTTGTTGACAGCTTCATCACCCTTCTCTGCTGCCTGCACACCAGAAATCTTGCGTGTTAGCTTACCAACACCTGCAATATTGATTTCAGTACCAGCGGTATCCTTACCAATAGTAATCGCACCCTCATTTTCTTCCTGCTTAATGAGGCTATTTTTTGTCACATTCGCAATCTGATTTTGGATCTTCGTGATAGAAGTATCAACAGCATTAAAAGTAGATTCAAAATCATTATGTGATTTGCCTTGAATGGTGTAAGTTGGTGCCTTACCATTAGATACGTCTGCACCTCCACCAAAATATTTAGATGTATTTTTAGCAATCTCGAAGAGCTGGGAACCATTTATGGCATCTGTTGATGTTTGAGATAGTTCTCCCTTTCTTACACCAGAAAGGGTTCTCTCTTGATTATCTTTATTTACAATACTGATTTTTGTGCCACCTGTTGCTTTACCAACAGTAATAAGATTGTCTTCTCCATCCTGTTTAACAATGCTATTTTCTGTTATATTAGAGATCTGATTATGAATATTTGTGAAAGAATTATTCACACCTTCAAAAGCATCAGCAACATTATTATAAGGCTGCTTAGAGGAAGTACCATCATCCTCAAAGTGGATAACCTTAAAGATAGGGGCATGCCACTCTTTTTGATCATCATATCCAGCTCCACCACCAAAATAAGATGCAGTATCATTCATCGCATAGATGAGATGATTATTGACATGTCTGATATTGGTATCGAGCCCCGATAAAGCTGAACCAACATCATTATATTCATTACCTTTTACCTCACCGTTTTTATCAATAGTAGTTAAATTATACCTAGGTCTTTTAAAAATACCATTCTCAAATTTTGTGCCACCACCAAAAAATTCTGCAATATCTCCAGATATCTGATTAATTTGGTTCCCATTAATCGCATCATGTGAATTTTCAGCAATTTTGCCATCTTTGACATTAAGGAGTGCAACTGGTGCCGTAGTCTTATCACCACCTAAAGTCACACTATTATAATTGACAGTGCCATCTGTATTTTTATCGTAGAGGACAGCAAAGCTATTTGCTTCTTTAATGACCTTAATACTGTCCGTGATATCTGCAATTTCACCATCGAGTTGTTTTTTATTAACGGCTTCATCATCATTCTCTGCTGCTTTCACACCAGAAATAGTCCGGTCTTTACCTGATTTATTTGTAATATTAATCTCTGCGCCTTCTATTTCCTTACCAATGGTGATACGATTTGTCTCTTCTTCTCGCTTAACAAGGCTATTACTTTTTATGGTGTCAACAATATCTGCAATTTCACCATCGAGTTGTTTTTTATTAACAGCTTCATCATCATTCTCTGCTGCCTTCACACCGGAAATTGTACGAGCATCACCTGATTTGTTTGTAACATTAATTACAGAACCACCTATCTCTTTACCTATGGTGATCCTACCTGCTTCTCCCTCATCTTGCTTGACAAGACTATTTTTTACTATTTGATCTTTTGTCTCTTGTAGCTGTGCAAAATTCACTGCATCGGTATCTTCTTCCCCTGCCGCTACTCCTTTAATCGTTTTATCACCAGCATGAATGCCATTAACAGTTATGCTCGGCCCCTTACCACCTTCAAACCCAAAGCCAACAGCACTCATAATGCTTTCTCCTGCTGTGACAGTCATTACATTAATATCATCAGCTAAAGCAAATTTGACATTATTATCTGTTTGACCTTTTGTAATCTTAAGGTTGTTATTTGCTGTTGATAAATCTACCACGCTCGTTATACCAACCGTTGTAGCATCTTTCCCTCCAACAGATAGCTTCCAACCTTGGTCTACGTACAGTTCTAACGCTTTTATCTGTCCAACATTAGCAGCATCAGTAAATAGAGTACCAGCTGCTACCCCTTGAATCTGGCGTGATAGAGTATTCTTATGATCACCAACAGTCACTGCAGGTGCAGTACTTTTCCATGCGAAGTTGTCAGTATTTGCAGGACCTTTTCGCAAAGAACTATAACCTACCTCACCAGCAGGCGTTTTTGTTGCAGAACCGTCTCCAAGAATAACATTACCATATGCTCGCGTCTCAGATTTAGTCCCTATAGCAATATCTGCATTACCTTCAGCTCTTGCTCTTGAAGAATAATCATTCACGAATGTATACTCCTCAATGCCATCTTGGTGATTGTATTCGGAATCTATAGCGCTATTGCTTAGCCCTAAAGCGCGAGCCATGGATCCTATAACAGCACTTTTCTTCTTTGTCGTATATGTCTTTGGATTTAAAACAATAGCATTTTTAGTCTTCTTGTCTTGCTTTGAATTAGAAACAACAACAATCCCCGCTGTAAAGATATTTTGTGCATCTTCCCTTATAGACCTTCCGTCAACTGTTAAAACATTTATGACAGAATTATAACCACTCATACCACTGTTATCATCAGTATAAGGAGAAAGAATAGTTTGCGGATAAACCACAGCAGTATTCTTTACACTTTCAAGAGATACTTTTGTTAAATCAAGTTTTGCTGAAAAAACAGGAGAAACATTTGATAAAAATAAGACCACCGCAGTGCCCAATAAAACTCCTTTAAAAAACGAGATCCTATCATGTGAACGAGAAAATTTTAAATCACATGCCGTTTGTGTCGTATATAATTTTTTCATAATACCCCCCCCATAATAATACATTTTAAACACAAAAGACACATTCTAGAGTTTTAAAGCTCTCTCTTTTCTTTGCGTATTTGTGCTTTTACAGCGTGTTTTTAGACTATAAATAAAACAAGATATAAGCTGTTATTGCTACATCACCTTTAAGGGGATTTAGGAGCCTATTTGTGAAAATCAATGTGGGGAACATAAAAAAGTGATTTTCATCATTAAATATGTTTTCGTTTTTATCAAAGATGACGCACTGTTTGTTTAATTGTATCCTCTGTGAGTTAGCGTAATCTTTATGCTTATGGATCATTCTGTTAAGAGAGGGGTTATTATTCACGGATAAGATTTTTTACTTCATGAAAGGATTTTAAAGCTCTTACCAAAATGCCCCTGCTTCATCAAAGCAAGGGCAAAGAATGTGTTTAAAAAAGTTTTCGAATATCAGTTCAGAGTCATATTGAATCCCGCACCTACACCCCAATGGCCGCCAGAAGTGGTGACAGATACATTAGACCGAATATCTCCTTTCTCTGATGTATAACCAGCACCAAAGGCAAAGGCAGATTGGCTACGCCATAAGCCACTCCCAAATCCAACACTTAATTTTCCAGGTGTATCATTGTAGCGTAAGTTCGCTACTGCTAAACCAATAGCCGCTGCTTGTCTTGCTTCTTTTCGTGCCCCCTCAATACTGTAATTTAAAGCTTCAAACTTCATATCGGTATAATGTTTAGACTTATCAACAGCATCGTCAATCGCATCAATAACGATATTATTTACCCGTTGATCTGTATAGCGCTTCGATTCATCGAGAACGATTTTCATCTGTTCTTTGGTGTAGTCATGGAGTTGCCCACCATTTACAGCTTCTTTTGAACCCTTCTCAATGCGACCATCAGCAACATTGTCAATCATGACAGGTTCACTAGGATCACTTCCTTTCAAAGTGATTTTATTGGTTTTCTTACCGCTTGCATCTCTGTCATAGCGAACAGCATCCTCAGCAATGTTGTTAACCTTGTCATCAATCTTATCAACTTTAGTATCAATATTGATAACTATATCACCAATATCCTCAATCGTATTGGAAATATTATCAACTTTTTTGTCGATAATCTCAACATGATTTTCAACATCCGTAACGCGATTTTCAACCTTTGCAACACGCTCATTGGTTTGCCAAAGTTGTCCACCATTCACCGCTTCTTTGGAACCTTTTGCAATTTTACCATCGGCCACATTGATAATCTTACTTGGCGTTCCATCATGAGTAGCATCATAGGCTTTTTTATCACTATTCCACTTTAACGCATCTAAATCGCTCTTGTTGATGACATCATCAATACGGTTATTAATGTTTGACATATTCTTATTGACGTCACCAAAAGCATCAGCAACATTACCATGGGTTTTTTCAACCGTCGTACCATCAACATTGACTTGAACAATCTTGAATTGAGGTGCTGTCCATTGGCCATTTTCATATTTAGCACCACCGCCGAAATAAGCAGCAATCTTAGCACCCATCGCATAAAGCTGGCTACCATTGATTGCATCTGTTGAATTTGCAAAAATGTCACCATCTACGAGATATTTAAGCTTGCTGTTTGTCTTCTTGCCATCTTTTTCATGACGTGCAACAAATGCTTGCTCCTCATCATCCCACAATAACGCATCTTTGGAGATATCTTCAATTTTCTGATTAAAGTTATTAGCTACATTTGTTATACGATTATTTACACTTTTGACATTCGCATCAAGCCC
This sequence comes from Bartonella sp. ML70XJBT.G, assembly GCF_028618575.1. Lineage (GTDB taxonomy): Bacteria > Pseudomonadota > Alphaproteobacteria > Rhizobiales > Rhizobiaceae > Bartonella. The sequence continues at coordinate 15,955 of NZ_JAQITA010000006.1, forward strand.
CGTTAAAGCATCACCAACATTATAATAGTTAGCTTTTGCTACCTGACCCTCTTCAACAATAACAGATAAGCTATATTTGGGTCCTTTAAAAGTACCGCCAACAAACTTTGCATCACCACCAAAGTAATTTGCAATATCTCTTGATATTTTATTAATCTGGCTACCATTAATAGCATCGTGGGAATCTTGGGAAATTCTGCCATCTTTAACATTGAGAAGAGCAACCGGTCCGTTGTTCTTATCACCACCCAAAGTTACGCTACCATAATTAACGATACCACCTTCATCTTTATCATAGAGAACCGCAGCAGCGCTTGCTGTCTCAATATCTTTAGAAATTTTCTCTATGCTTTTATCAAGTTGATTTTTGTTAACAGCTTCATCGCCCTTCTCTGCTTCCTGCACACCAGAAATCTTGCGTGCTATTTTACCAACACCTGCAATATTGATTTCAGTACCAGCTGTATCCTTACCAATAGTGATAATACTTGTTACACCTCCTTCTTGCTTAACAAGATTATTTTTTTCCAAATTAGAGATTTTATTATCAATCTTATGGATAGAAACATTCACACCCGTGAAAGCCTCTGTAACATTATTATATGAATTTCCATCAATAAGGAAAGTAGGTTGTATCCCTTCAATTACATCTGTGCTACCACCAAAATATTCCGATATGTTTTGAGCAATATTGAAAAGCTGAGAACCATTGATGGCATCTGTTGAATCTTCCGTAACATCACCCTTCAAAAGAGAGGTAATTTTACTGTCTGTTTTACCTTCACCTTTTTCATGGCGTGCAGAAAATGCTCTCTTCCCATCATCCCACAAGAGGGCATCTTGAGAGAACTTATTAAATTTATTGTCTACATATTGTACATGTTTATTGACATTTTTGACATTCGCATCAAGCCCTGTTAAAGCATCACCAACATTGTCAAAGATCTTCTGTTCTACATTACCATCTGCAGAAACTGTAGATAAATTATATCTTGGACCTACAAAAGCACCATCCTGAAATGCTGCATTACCACCAAAAAATTGTGCTATATCTCCTGATATCTTATTAATCTGGCTGCCATTAATAGCATCAGTTGAAGCCTTTCCCAGGTTACCATCTGCAACACCAGAAATAACTCGATTTTGGCCGTTAGAGTTGGCAATACTGATTTTTGTGCCATCTTTTTGCGCACCAATAGTGATAAGCTTCTGGTCTTCTATCCATTTAACTAGACTATTGCCTGTTACATTGTTAATCTGACTATAGATATCTGTGATAGAAGTATCAACAGCATCAAAAGCATCAGCAACATTCTGGTAATTGTTCTTAACAATACCACCATTCGTGTCACGCCGAGAAACCTTGAAAGTAGGAGCTTGCCATTTGCCTTTCTCATACTTAGCGCCACCACCAAAATAGTCTGCAATATCATTAAATCCAATAATCATTGTGTGGTCAACATGAAAGACATTTTTATTAACTGCATCTAAAGCTGAACCAACATCACTATATCGCTTTATAGCTATTGTACCATCTTCATCAATAGTCGTTAACTGATATTTTGGACCTACAAAAGCACCATCCTGAAATGCTGCATCTCCACCCAAAAATTGTGCTATATCTCCTGATATCTTATTAATCTGGCTGCCATTAATAGCATCAGTTGAAGCCTTTCCCAGGTTACCATCTGCAACACCAGAAATAACTCGATTTTGGCCGTTAGAATTGGCAATACTGATTTTTGTGCCATCTTTTTGCGCACCAATTGTGATAAGCTTCTGGTCTTCTATCCATTTAACTAGACTATTATCTGCTACCTCTTTTATTTTCTCTTCTACTTTTTGTAACTGTGAAAGATTCACCGCATCCGTGTATAAAACACCGTCTGCTACGTTTCTAATCTCTCTATCTCCAGCATCAATACCGCCATATGTTATACTTGGACCATGTCTAATCGCTAAGCCCTTATCATTTATAGTAACTTCGTTACCTACTTTTATGTTTTTAACTTTAATAAGTTCGTTTAAATCAAATTTTACTTCGTTATCATTGCCTCTTACAATTTTGATATTTTTGTGACTATCCTGATCCATAGCAGCTACAAATTTTACTGTACTTTCTGCCCCAATATCTGTAGCATCATCACCATCAACAGAAAGCTTCCAGCCCGTTTTGATGCCTGATGTGATTTCTTTTAACTGCGAAAGATTCACCGCATCTTCATCTAAAACACCATTTGCTACTCTGCTAATCGTTTTACCACCCGCGTCAATACCCCCCTTTGTTACTCTTGGTCCATCTTTAATCATTAAACCTGCGTTACTTAAAGAAGTTATTCCTGTTTCTACACGATTAACTTTAATATAATCATTTAAATCAAAGGATACTTTATTGTTTTCGTCTTTTATAATTTTAATATTTGTGACCTCATCATTTTCACTACCATCATCATTTTTATGCTTAATGGCAACAAAATCTACTGTGCTACCTGCTGTAACATCTGTAGCATTTTGACCATCAACAGAAAGCTTCCAGCCGCTCCCTTTTCCTACAAATCTTTTCAGCTGCCCAAAATTCACTGCTTCATCATCTTCAGTCGCCTCTAACACTTTTGTGATGTTTGTATAGCCAGCATTAATACCATCCACAGTCATACTTGGGCCACTATCACCATTAATAAAAAAGCCATCATCATTCATAATGCTTTCTCCTGCTGTGACAGTCATTACATTAATATTATCAGCTAAATCAAACTTTACTTCATTGTTGGTGCCTCTTACAATCTTGATATTTTTATTAAGGTCATCATCTTCAACGGCTATAAATTTTACTGTACTACCTGCTCCAACATCTGTAGTCTCTTCATCTTCAACAGCAAGTTTCCAGCCTGTTTTTATCCCTGCTGTCAAATCTTTCAGCTGCTTAAAATTCACTGCATCGGTATCATCAGTCCCCTCTACTACTTTCGTAATCTTTTTACTACCAGCATCAATACCAGCAGTCGTGATTTGAGGACCATTACCATTAACAAAAGCAAAACCTGCTTCACTTATAAGAGTATTCCCTGCGGTGACACTTTTTACTGTAATATTATCAGCTAAACCAAATGTGACATTGTGGTCACTATCTTTTTCTATTTTGATATTCTTTTTATTTTCGTTGCCAGCTGCTTGTAAATTTACCATGCCATTTGGACCAATAGCTGTAGCATCTCCACCTTCAACAGCAAGTTGCCAAATTGTCTTATTTGCTTTTGCCATAGCTTTCAGCTGTTTCAAATTCACCGCATCGTTATCTTCTTCCCCGTCTGCCACATTTTTAATAGCTTGATTGCCAGCATCAATACCGTCAATAGTCATGCGTGGACCGTTGTCACTATTAATAATAAAGCCATCGTTACTCATAGAGCTTTGGCCAGTAGTGACACTTGTTAACTTAAGATTATCACTCAAGGCAAATTGGATTTTATGCTTATTATCTGCAGTGTTTTTTACAACTTTTAAGTTATCTTGTCCTACGTTACTCTTTGTCACTGAAAAATCTACGGTATTGCCTGCATTAACATTTGTAGGATCTGTATCGTTAGCAGAAATTTTCCAACCTCCTCCTCCTGCTATGACTTCTCTCATAGCTTTCAACTGTGCAACATTTACTGCATCAGTATCAGCACTACCAGCAGCCACACCAGTAATTTGTCGTGTTAGATTACCATTACCTGTGCCACCAACTTCACCAACGCTAAAAGCACCTGTTGTGCTGATCCATGCCATATTATTTGTTTCTGTCGTATCACCATCAAGGTAAGGGTCGTACCCCTTAACCCCTTTTGCTCTATCAGAAACAGCCCCTCCACCCACAGCAACACCATCATGAACAAGTACCTGTGCATTTGCACCAATAGCAACCGAATCTTCTTCTTTAGCGAAAGTATCTGTACCTATAGCAATGGCATTTTTAGCAACCGCTATGGCTTTTCTATTTGGATCATTAGGATCAGTTCTGTCAGAACGCCTGCTACCTATTGCGATGGAACCTGAAGCTTTCGCTTCAGCAGATAAACCTATCGCAATCGCATAATTATCTTCTGCTTTTGCTTCAGCACCTAAAGCAATACTTCTGTTACCAGCTGCAGTTGCAAGACCACCAATAGCAACTGCAGCCTCTCCTGATGTTTCTGAACTCACTCCCATAGCAACACTTGCTCTACCGCTTGCAAGCGCAGCAACACCAAAAGCTTGCGCTCCACCAGCTTTTGTGGTTGCACCAGCACCAAATGCCGTTGAGTAGTTCCCTGTTGCCGAAGCTCCACACCCCGTGACAAAAGAATAAACACCATAAGCTTCAGGCAAAATATTCTGAGATCCCCTTGTAGCTGTTCCCATATAACTCGCTTTGGGATCACTAAGGACCCCATCGGACACCCAAGTAACTTTTTTAGTAGTTGTACCATAAGGATTACGACCACTGTCTGTTGCTTGGTCATAAATAAAATTTTCAAACTCTTGTTCTGCAGATATTTTATTAGCAATTCCCTGCTGTTGCGTCCCCCCACGTCCAACAACATTATCCACACCACAGTAGTCATCATCACCAGCAAAGACGATACTCCCATGACTGCCAAATGGATAGGGAACATCAATACCACTCGAATTACGAACAACTGCCCCTGTTGTAGAAACACCCGCAGCGAAAACGGGAGAGACACTTGATAAAAGTGCAGCCATGGCGGTTCCTAATGAGACCGCTTTAAGCAAATTTGATTTTGAATATTTGTTCATAAAAAAAACCCCTCCAACAGAGCTCAATATCATTACAACGCGCAAAAACTCCCACGGCAAAACCCTGCTTGCGCACCTAAAAACGAATAAAAAGGTAAAGCTGTCCCCTCCTGATGCCGGCGTTTCTTACGGCTTCATCCTAAAGTCTCAGTAAAACATTGAATCTAGAAAAGTCCCCAACCCTTTTAGCTAGAGGGATTCAAGCTAAAAATAAATAAAAACACAAACTTTGAGAATATTACATCATTTCCATCCAAACATATCGCGATTTAGCTCATAATAAAAATAGCTTCTTAAAGAGCAACTCTACCTTTCAAATAAAGCGCATAAACAGAATGGCAAGAGTATGAAAAATAATTTTTCAATAATTTGCAAAATTCTTCTCATTAAATACAAAAAGAGTTCTTTATAATAACTGTTCTTATAAACATAAATTTATTTTTGTTAACTTATAACATCATGTGATAAATAATGATCATACTCATCAACGCATTTTTTCTACGAGATACTCTATCCTAGAAGAGGCGTGTTCGAAAAAACTTTTCCATTTATTGCTCTATAATATCAGTCTTCACTTTTCTGAGCGATTTTATCTTCGTAAAGCAGAGTTTTTTTCATAAATGTCTCTTAAGAATGAGCATCTAAAACAAACTTTCAAAACATTTTTTACAAATAAACCATGCTCTCTCTGTTTTTTGTACAAAAATACAAAATATTTTCTGAAAATGAATAGCTTATAGATTTTTGATTTCCTAAACAGACATTATAGAAAAATGCATATTGCTAAATCCAAGATGTTATCACAAAGACAATTGCTGATATTCTTTGAACATTCTCAAAATATATCACTCGGATATCGGTATGTTTAGATATCCTATTATCTAAAATACATATTTTAGTGAATTTTCTGACTTCTCAAAGATAAGACACTTACAGCGTTCTCTTCTTATCAAATGTTATGTTTTGAAAACTTGCTTTTTCTTTATGAAAGTAAATACAAAAACTTTACCAAAATAATAAAAGACTGAAAAACCAAACTATTCGCAGGTCAAGCCTTTATAATTGCTCTCTTTTGCCTTTGAATATCATTCGTTCATTTGTTTCTTGACAAAGATCTCTACAGTATATTTGGAAATAAATATGCACGTTGTGCAAATCTTTTTCTGTATCCAAAATGATCAAAAGCCAATAAAATGAATTTTCTGTATTATCTGAAGCTTTGTATCCTATAGAAAAAAATTCAACGAAAAATATGTCTTAGAGATATTTACCATTCAAGGCACTGTTTTTGAGAGAATATTTTTATAGCAAAAAAGATTTTTCTTTTGAGATCATTCATCTGTCTCTTTTGTCGTTGTTTGCTGTGCCTTTTCAGCTTCGATTTGGCGTTTTAAATGAAGTTTTAACAAAGGCAAAGTGGCTTCAACTTCTTCCATATCATAGATGTTTTGAATAAGCTCTTGCAATCTTCCATAAAGCTCTGCTGCTAATTCCGCCACATCTTCAGGAGAAAGTATTATTTTTGCATCATGATAGGTTGTATCAGCTAAATGCCCAAGCTTTTTCATCAGCCCTACAGGAATCGCTTGCGGTTTAAAACCAGCAGCTTTTGCCTTGGCTATGTCTGCGAACATTTCACCTGTACCAGTTATCAACCAATCTAATGAAACACCGCAAATTTCTTTGTATTTAGAGAGAGCAGAGGCGGTAGGTTCACTGATGCCCGTCTCATAAGTTCCTATAGAACCAGCAGTTACCCCAAGATGTTCAGCAAATTGTTTACGCTCGGTAAAACCAAGTGCGCGCCGCACTTCACGAAAACGTCTTGCCAATTCGGTTTTAGGTTCTTTTTCAGGACGTGCCAAAAAATTACTCCAAAATCAATATAATTGTTGACTAAATAATTATATTGATTTATATCTCCTATCACTGCCCGTTAAGGTCGGCGGTTATTTAAATAAACCCCACAAAAATGGATGCTTTACCATCTATTTAAGCAGGAGCGAAATTTATGACAATCACACAAAAAATGCGATCGCCGTGGTATTTTGTTAAACTGCCCCGTTGTCATATGACCTTGGAAAAAGTACAAAAACCTCTTACAAACTATTTTCCAGTGTCAAAAGCATTTGGACACAGCCCAATGAAAAAGCCAAACGCGCCATTACTCACTTTATCAGTTTGCCCGCTAAGCCAATTTTCTCGATCACTCTTTCAAAAATCGCAGTCACACTCCTTCAGCCGAAAAACAGCTTAATACGATTTTTCTCACCTTCCTGCCTTAAACCTCTTTGCAAGGATCTACATATCAAACGTATTCCCATCATTTTTAAATTACAACATAAGATAAAAGGTTTATCAATGTCTAAAAGTCAATACAAAATGGATAAGATAAGTGATGTTCTACAAAAAATGTGCATATCAACTCTTCTGCAAAGACTAAACATTTATAACCCACACTTGCTTATTAACAATGGCACTGATTTGGCTTTTATTGGCAAGGATAAAATCTTAAAGCGCTTTGTTCATCGTAAAAATATCCTCTCTTACATGCAAATTAAAAGCTGTTTAGAAATACAGCTTAAATTCTGCAAACTCTATCATCATATTGCGAGATCTCTTCATGATTGGAAAATTCATAGTATTAACGCAATAACGTTTCTCACAAATAGCGTTTTAAAAACTGCTCCTTTGCAGAAAATTGACAAAATGATCACGTTGGTATACATGGCAATTCTTGGTGATGACAGTGAGGTGAGACCTAAAATATCAAAGCCACATGGAAAAGCCGCAACGTGGAGGAGTAGGCATGGCCTCTTTAGGCGATAAAGAATTGTCCGATACACTTGTTGGTCTTTATGACGACTATCAACGCGGTTTTGATATTGGAGAAGAGCTTAAATTGTGCGTGGATTTGGCTTTATCTCTTGAATTGGAACTGAGTATTCATCGTTTAAGCGAAGCAGATGCACTTTTGAAAAAAGAAATTATACAAACCTTGCACCGTCGCAAAAATATTCATTCTAATGAAGATGAAACAATTGATGAGACGGACACAATTATTCATATGGATTTTGAAGAACGCAATTAAAAAAATATAGCAGGTATGAGAGAAGCGGATTGTTCTGCTCTCTATTATTTTTATTACATTGATTTATAAAGATAATCACTATCCCTATTGAATAATAACCCCGCATATCCTAAAATTCTCTCCATTCAAATCTAGAGCTCTTGAACCCATTAAAACCATTTGTTTGCATGCCACAAGCGGGAGTGCCGTGTAGATAAAACAAAGAAAGAAAAAATACCTCTCATAAATGCTCTCAGGCGCTAAAGAATATCGTAACATTGGGAGCTGGCAAATAGTATGATGATGCTGCTTGCTCAAACATAAAAACTTTTCAAAATTTTAAAACGCTGTGTTAGAAAACCATCGCATAATGAACTTAATCAAAAAGAACTCTTGATGCTTTCTTGGTAATGCATCAACACAACTTGCATTTAAAGCATCGATAAAATTTATGCTTTATTCGTTAGCTTCCTTAGCATTCACTTCCCCTTTAAAAGCAAAATATGAAAGCTCTCGCAACTGTTTGTGAATAATACTTAAATACAATTTATTGTTTTCCATTCTTGTAAAATAGGGTGATGAGCGTACCAATAACAGCAATCATACCTTGAAAAAAGTATATCGACTGAGATGAGATGCTGTTGGTATCACTTGCCATAAAGAGATAAACTCCAAGAATAAAGCAGCCAGAAAGACCATTAAAACTTGCTTGTAATCTTCCTTGATATTTGGGATCACAAGAGAGTTGCGATAAAGAAATCGAAAGAGCCCAACTTGAAAGTCCAAATCCAATCATGAAATAAACAGGAAAAACAATGTGTGTCTGTGTATTAACAGACAGAATAATAAGACCGATAGCCATAATAGCTAATAAAAGTGCCAATGTTTTCCTTATAGAGAAAGCTTTACAAAGAAGTGGCGAAAAAAGCGCACCGATAAATGCACCCGCAGAATAAAGCGCTTCCAATATTGCAAAGATCTTGTTATCTGCTTTTAAAATCTCTTGCGTATAAGGAACCAGAATAACAGGAATGGTCATCAAAAGAGTCATAATAATCATCTGGCTTACATAAGGCATAAAAAGAGCCGGATTCTGCTTAAAATAATGAAATGACGCTATATAACTTTTCCACCAATTGAGTTTATTTTGATTTTCATATTTTCGCATTTCAGGTACTTTCATTGCCAAGTTAAATAAACCAGCAATAATAAAGAATATACCACCTATGAGAAGCGTTCCTTTTGTTCCTGCATAGGTGAGTATAAATCCACTTACCCCCATACCCACGATGGTGCCAAGTTCATAAACCATATCGATTGTCGCATTTGCATTAACAAGCTGTTCTTTTGGAACAATACTTTGGATTAAAGGTACAGCTGATGGCATATAAAAAGAGACAAAAATACCTAAGCAGGTAGACAAGACCATCAATTCAATTTCTATACCCAATTTCCCAAATATTACCCAAGCCACGAGTATCATCCCCCTGACAAGATTTGAAATCATAATCTGCATTTTACGATTGTATTTATCCGCCAATACGCCAAAAACAGGTGCAAAAATAATGCTCGGCATCCAGAGAAAAAACATGAGAAGCGCTACACCACGAATTGAACTTGTCTGATGGTAGGCAAGCCATGACAAAGCGATATAATTTAGCCCATTACCAAATGTAGCAAATAAGCCGCTCAACGTAAAATAGAGAAAAGTCCTACTTTCCAATAAAGCAGCGCGTTCTTTCAAATTTGCCGCGAACATAAATTCGCTCCCTTCATATCAATATTATTTGCTCTATATTGAAATCCCTTTTAAAAGATATGCTTTTTTTACAATTTTATATTTTAGCCAGTTAAATTAAAAACTCTTCGCTTGGATGCTTTTAAAATGTTCATTTTGTCATAATGTGACTCACTTTTCTATGAAAATAAAGCACCTTAGATATAAGGTTAGATCATTTTACAATAACAAAGATTCATAAACATCACTGCTCTCATTGAATATTTACACCGTAAACACAAAATAGTCGTGTTGAAATAATTGCTCTGCTCGTACCAAAGGATAGCAGCCACAAATCAAAGATTTGCGAAATCTTACCGAGCTAAAACTGGTGTCATTTTATAGATATCAAGGAAAAACTATAGCTTCTACTCTGAACGAACCTTTGCCATTTCATCTCTCACGCATCTATGAAAGGCAAGAGGATATCAAATTCCCCCCAAAAAAAGAGACGTTATTGCCTTCATCTTTCGTTTACTCTCTGTATGCAAATATGTTTGAGTATATCCATACCTGATCGTGCTTATAGCGCTACATTTAATGTAAAGAATGAAGATATTATCATCATGATAAATATAGATCATTTTTCTAACACTGTATCCCTCTTGCCAAAAATCTTTCAAAAAAGTATTTTGCGATTTAATGATAGATAATTTTTCAGTAAAAAGCTTCAAATATTCAAGGAAATATTTTTCCAGCACATATCAATTATTATGACATCTTTAGAATTTCCTATATAAGCTTTAAGCCAATAATATAAGAAGAATATACCGCAGATAGGTTTTTATATTACATTTATGCATTGGCCAAAACAAACCTTATCTATATAGTGCCGTATTTGATTATGGATTGAAGAAACAGAATTAGTTCCATCAATTACAATAAATCGCTCATCCATTTCTGACAAAAGTTGATATACTTCACAAACTTTTTCAATAAATGAGAGTTTTTCTTCGTATTTTAAGATTAAACCATCCCTTTTTTGCAACCGTTCTATAATCACAGCAGGCGGTAAATGAAGGTAAAATGTGATATGAGGTCTTGGAATAGATTGATTTAATTTCACCACAGTTTCAAGAGAAAGATCTCGCGCATAAAAATAAGCAAGACTAGAATAAACATATCGATCGCTGATTAATAAATTTTTTGATGACGTTAAAGAGGGCTCGATAATTTCAAGCGTATGTTTGCGTCTATCTGTCGCGGCTAAAGCCCTAAAAGCAATGGATCAATTTGTTTTCCATTATCTAAATAATCTCTAACCTCTGGTTTATTTCTATACCAATTACTAGGCTGAAAAGTTTGTATTATATGTCTTTCTTGTGAGTAATGGCGAGAATTTTTTTTGTTTGAGTTGTTTTTCTACTCCCATCAAATCCACATAAAGCAATAAAAGAGCCAGAATATTTTTTTAGAGACCACATGGAATTATAAACATCTTTATTAAGATACATTTTATCTATTAAACCATCCATTCTTTAAGTCATTTGATACGCAAAATCTCTTTAGATATGTTTAAATTCATCACTCGTTACCAGAGAGAGGCATCAAGAATATCAAGTTCCTTTAGTGTAAGAGACTGAAATTTTTGAACATTATTTGCAACGAGAGACATATTTTTAAACTTTATATTCAATGAAGCCTTTTGATTCAACAAGAGATAAGAGACGCCACTTTACTGAAAATACCAGCCCCCCGCTCCTATGAAGATAAATTAAATTTATCTTGCATTGATGTTTATAAGCCAGTTTATAACACTTCACCTCATTACTATTTATACTCATATACTCTTTTTATACCTTGTATATGAAATATGCTTATTTTATTAAACCACAGTCATAAGCATTTCAATATAACATAGAACTCTTTCTGCACGAAAAACGAAGATATTAAGCATACCCCCAACTTTATAGGGAGTATAGGCAATCCTGATATTACCATATATTGGTCAATACCGACTATTGCTCCCAAAATGGCATGAGAAAATATCAACTTTGATAAAGCGCTTTATAAATTTCAGAATTCACCCTTCGCTAGGGATGCTTCTATAAATGCTATAATCTTCCTCACTATAAACACATAGAGACAAATTCCATATATTTAGCATCTCACATTTTTGAAAATTTTTGACTTGAGTTTTCTAATAGCGTACAAATGCGTGACCTCATCTTTTTCATTCCAGTATTCGAATTTGATCGTTCCCATCTAGTGAGCTATAAATTCAAGACTCGCTCAAAACATTGAAGCGATAATCGCACTAGAATTGGGACGGATTTTTATTGGAATGTATGAAATTTCTACCTGATTATAATTGCATTGCAAAAGAGATCATTTAAAGAAAAATGTGTGTATCAATTTTATCGAATGAAAGAGAGACAATACTAAAGGATAGTACTCATTTCGCCCTTTTGCAGAATTTATGCTTACTAGCCAAAGAAGAGCTTCTCAATTATTTTGGCAACAATTATAAGGGAGGGTACTATGATACAAAGCGTTCAGCCAAAAAATGAAAAATTTGACGGATTGGCTGATGATTATGATCGCTATCGTCCGCGTTATCCTTTTGCCTTATTGAACACTATGTTGCTTCCTTTTAAGAATAAAAAGCATTTGTCTATCGTGGATGTGGGAGCTGGAACAGGCATTGCATTAGAGGGAATTGTTAAAATTCTAGGAAATGAACACCAATATCATGCTATCGATGTCTCAGCAGATATGATTAAGCAGGGGCAAAGAAAGTTTCCTTTTGTGCAATGGTATCAAGGCAAAGCTGAAAGCCTATTGCCCAAAATCGGTAAAATTGATCTTGTTGTTGCAGCGCAAGCGTTTCAGTGGATAGATCGCCCTCTGTTGCTTAGCACCGTCTCAAACCAACTCCGAGCTGGAGGTGTCATGGCGGTCATTCAAAATAATCGCGATTTTAAACAGAGCGAATTTCTCAACGCTTATGAGACATTATTAGAGGAGATGAGCCCTAACTATTCCCGTTATTATCGCCATTTTGATTTTTTACAGGAAATGCGTGATGGTTTTGCGGTAAATCCAGAAAAGATTTCTCTCCATACACACAATTGGGTGATGAAAATTCCATCTAACACCTTTATTGGTATGAGCCGCTCTTCAACGCAAGCACAACGCGCGATTGCTAGGCATGGAGACGAATATTTGCAGCAATTAGCTATATTGATAAAACAATATGAAGTACAAGGGAATTTGCAGCTTTTGTATCAAAGCGAGCTCTACATGTATGTAAGATAAGCTACCTCAGTTACCTTCACTTTCTTTCGGTATCCTAAAACAAATGATGCGAAAAAAATGCACGCATTACTCATATGCGCGTTTAAAAGCAGCGCACAGATTTTCCCCCTCAGGGCTTAAACGGACATCTCGTTGCATTCAATCTTACTGTCTACTACCGATGTTTGTACTCAACAGAGAACTTCTTGGCTATGCCATGATATTTGAAAAAAAATGTTATTTTATCTTCTACTTCATAATAATCAACCGATCGACAGACTGGATGAGAAAAAGCCTTTGTTACAGCCATGGTGTTCAAAGCTGTAAACGTCAAGTTTGGATGCATGAAAATATACGTTTTTTTACCAAGGAGGGATTATCCGAATGATGCCCTTTAAATCACCTGTCCATTATGGATATCAGCTAGAGTCAATTCAACGAACAATAGATACATTGCTTGTTTGGTTACAAGTACATTGCTTCTTAAACAAACCACTCAAAGGAGGAAACGGAAAATGCGTTTAAAGACAATGCGATGTATAGATTCAGTTCTAAACTAAAGGTTCTCTTCTTGATCCCTTAAAATGAAATTCATTCCTTGTCATCAAAGATATTTTTGTTCACACTGCATAACCTGCTATTTTTCAGTAAAGCTTTTGAGGATTGATCGCGTAGTGTCAGTGCTATAGAGACAGATGTTATCAAAGCATATTATTGCCTCTAAAAGAGAATACTCCATTCTGCTACATAATTAGCTTATGAATTCTTGACCTTTTCTTGAACCACCGCCCGTTATATACATTTGATATCCAATCTTGTCAAAAAGGAGCAAGGCAAGTCTTAAAGCATCACAGAACTATTGGTATGCTTCTTGTAAAAGCGTTTAAAGAAAATATTTCTTATATATTTTCAGTTTGATAAGAAGCTGTTATATAAACTTAACAACAACGATGCCGATCCATATAAATCCGTTGTATAGAATCCTCTAAAGCTCATTTATCGCGTGCCCAACTTGAAAAAAATACTCTGTAAAACCGTTAATACAACTGTGTCTTCAGCCTGAGATCATAAATGATTTTCTGCCCGATAACAGAAGTTGTCGTCACAGCAAAATCAAAGCTTATTACCGTAACGATCAATAGCAAAATTTCAACACCAAACATAAACATAATCAACCCTGAAAGCTTCATCTCAAGGGCATCGCTAAGCGTCTCTCTTCGTGAAGCGTCCCCTTATCGACAACGCATCAACACGCAGAGAAAATACTAAACTGCCCTCAATCCTTGAACATGAATTATCGTCATAAAAAAGATCAACGTTCAAATTTATATTATGTCCCTCTCAAAAAAACTTGAAATACTCGCCAATGCGTGTACTCATTATTTGTCGGCATGCATGTTGATTATCATATTGCATATTTTTAGACCTGCGGGCATAGAGGTTATAGGGGGGAGATATGCGCAAACAACTGATATTTCGGTTTTATGGTCTTGTTGTCCTGCTCTATCTTTCTGATATGGTGCTCTTTTTAAGTAATCTTTGGAATGCTTATCGTATAACATCCTCATCGGTTTTCCTAGGCGTAACCATGGCTTTGGCACCCTTACACCCTATCTTTTGAAAAAAAGCAAACTTGTACGCATTAAGTCCTCACTGCGGTTGGTAGATTTATACAAAAGGCGGATTATCATTTATAGTCTTCTTTTATTGATTGCCCTTTTTCATTATGTCGATTCCCCTTTTGGTTTTATTGCTGTCTCTATCTCTATTGGTTATCTTTCTTTGATCACTCTAAGCACACTCGAGACTTATAATACTAAACTAGCGCTTAGTGGTTATATTAGCGCGCAAAAGGCTTCCCGCATCATGCAAACAGTGGTGCAAATTGGTGCCTTTTTGGGAGCAGCATTGAGTGGTTATCTCTTAAAAGCAACCAGTTCACAAGGAATAGCAGCTGGAATCGGCTATAATGGCTTGATTGCAGCAATTTGTCTGTTTGATATTATCGTAAGCCTTGTGGCCGGTTATGTTATCTTTCGCGATGAATATAGCACCGATAATGCTACAAATGCTACGCCACTTGCAACCGAGAATATTCAAACAATACCACCAAAAGCAGATGGGCTCACTCCTGAACTAAAGCTTTTATGCGTCTGTATAAGCCTTATTGGCTTTCATGCTTGCGCCTATAATACACTGGCAACCATTCTTTTTCAAAGTGTGAAAAATTTTGGCTCTGAATATTATGGGCTTTGCAGCGCTGTTGCAGGTGTTGGCGCTTTTTTGGCTGCTTTTATTAAAATCCCTCGCTTTGAATTCATCCTCCCAGCCCTATTGTTGAGTGTAGCTGATGCCATTTTTAGCATCACCCAATTACCCTATTTGGCTGTGGTCTTTTGCTTTTTTATTGGCTTTTCGATGAATACCATACGAATTAATGCCCGCAAACATACGATTGAAGCAACCAAGACAGAAACTCAAGCAGAGCTGGTGGGAAGCTATAGCGGCATGCTTTATACTCTTTCCCAATCGGCTGGTTATGTTATCCTTGGTCTCCTTACAAGCTCTGCCCTTATGGGGCCACAAGCAGCTGTTTATCTTCTCCCCCCTATAGGGCTGATAATCTTTATTTATGTCCTTTTCCTTGTCACACAGCGGACCACAGCATGAGTAAACCCATTCTTATCGTCGATCCTTTCTCCACGGGTGCCCTCTATGGCCCTGCCTTGCAAAAATTAGGTTATGCTTGTTATGGCGTTGTCTCTCAACCAACTCTCTCTTCGCATCTCACGCTTGCTTATCAGGGTGATGGCATGGCAGAAGCAAAACTTCATAGTGTCGATGAAATCAAGCAGCGTTTTCCGATTAGCACGATAGAAGCCGTGGTGGCTGGTGCTGAAGTCAGTCTTTATTGTGCAGAGCAATTGGCTGCTTATTATGGTTGCCCTGGAAACAATCCCTTGACCACCGATTGGCGACGGAAAAAAGCAGCAATGCAAAAGCGCCTCCATGAAAATGGTTTGTCTTATATCCGCTCAAAAATTCTTACAAAAGACAATTGTGCTCTCGATGATTTTGAAAGCCACAGCGGCTATGTAGTGAAGCCCAATGCTTCTGCTGGAAGCGATGGTGTTTTATTTTTCTCCAACCGTGAGGAAGTGGAAGCGTGGATCTCTGGAATCGATTGGAGGCAGAAAAATATTTTTGGTATGCCTAATGAGGCTTATTTGCTCCAAGAAAGATTAGTAGGAGAAGAATACATCGTAGATGCCGTTGTAAAGGGAGAAGCTATCAAGATATGCAGTTTATCGCGCTATAAAAAGGGGCTCCATAATGGCAGTGCTTTTGTTTATGAATCGCTTGATGTGCTCGATGCTCAAGACTCTCTTTATGCTGATCTTATCTCTTATGCAAAAAAATGTATTAGCGCAGTGGGAATTGAATATGGACCTGCGCATATGGAAATCATGCAAACCGCTCACGGTCCCGTGATGATTGAAGTGGGAGCCCGCCTCCACGGAGGGATTGCACCCTCCTTGTTCGTGCATTGCTATGAAGATGATTTACTGAAAAGCTCTGTCAACCTTATTGCGGGGGTATTTTCGCAAACACCAAGCCGCTTTAAGAAAAAAGGACGTATTCTCTTTCTTATCAACAAGACTGAGGGCTTTATTATAAAAGATATGAACCTATGGCAGCAAAAACTTCATTCTTGCGAAAATGTGGTTCATTTTATGCTCTTTTTTAAAGAAAATGAACCTCTACCCATGACAATTGATTTAAATACCTGCCCAGCTATTATAGCAATTTTGGGCGAAAATGATGATGAATTATCGACCTTAGAGGCCTCAATTCGTAGCAATTTCTTATAAAATATAACAGTTTGGAGAAAAACAGGAATTCAGCAACACAAATAATGAGGAATAGAAACTAAAAATCGAAGCAGGTTGTTTTTAAAGAATTCGATGCGCTCATGAATAACAAAACTAGAATTTTCCCTGCCTATTCAGGGTGAATGGATAGCAAAAAGACATGCTCTGATTTGGATTCTACAACAAGTTGACCACAAAAATATGATGATCCCAAGAATAGAGCGCGGATGCAATACTTCTGCAGATAATAATATTGAATCCCCATCTTGCCCATATCATCTCATGGAGCACGATAATGACTAAGTTTTCTAAAATTCAATTAAATAAAAATATCTATGATATCTTAAAAATGATGCTGCCAAAACAAGGCTCGATAGAGATACAAAGAGATTTTCCAGGAAAAATACACGATTGGCATACCCATAAGGTCGATGAAACTCTCTTAATTATAGAGGGAGAGTTAGATTTTTTCTATAGTGAGAAGCGTATAACCTGTACACCAGGAAATATGATACATCTTCCTGCCAACACAAAGCATAAATCAGTAGCTGCAGATACAGGATGCATATATGCAATCGCTACGGAAATCCTTGCTCTTGAAAATGGTAGATAAATGCGCTCTCGTTGATTGCCTCTGATACAGGGGACCTTTTCGTCCCATTCCCATAAAGCTGTACTCCTTGGGTTTTGTGGCGGATCAAATCATTAATTTGACTGCTTCCAGCTCACATCTAATGTTAGAACCCCTTCGAGCATCGCATTGCGCTCGTCACAGTTCATTTTGCCCTATGTTCTATAATGAAAAAATAGATAATGTAGAAAAACACCTGACCACTCGAAAGTACTGAGTTTGTGCTATACACAGCCAATAACCTGAGATCATATTTTTTCATTTTACCTACCAAACTATCTGCAAGATGAAGGGTGCACCCTTATATACCTGTTTAGTTATAGCAAATGCTGTCGTGGAGCTGTTTATTATCCCAAGTAAAACCAGATGTTCTTCATGTGCAAATCAGAATCATATGAAAAATTTCAGTGTATTGATCAAGAATATTAAGAAAAATTCTATGCATAGTTTATTAGATCTATACAATACGGTTGCTGTTTTTTGGATTGTTCTTAAAGAAATGAAATATTTAATGTATTTTTTACCAATAAAAAATTATAGAAAAAAATTCTTCATGAAGCTTTCTGGATAAAAGATTGATAAAACTGATGCTCCATATAGGGCTATTGCTCTATTTTTTATAAAAGTATAAGTTTTCGCGTCTATCTCTTTCACAAAGTAATGTACTCATTACTTTATTCATTGTTGGTGTGGAATAAATGACGAGTATATGAGCATTTGGGTTTTTATTTAACGGTATAAGGATTTCAACAGGCGCCTTTATTGTATTTTATATGCTTGAAAAAGGCTTGACGCTTATTGATATCGGTATCATTAAGTCATTCCAAACCTTTGTCATGATGGTTACAGATATTCCTCTTGGATATTTTGCAGATAGAAAAAGTTATAAAATATCGATCATTTTAGCAGCGACTTTTGCAGCCAAATGGCTCTTTCTTATGGGCATTTCTACAAGCTTTTACGGTTTTCTTCTAGCAGAGCTTTTTAATGCATTATCACTTACATTGATTGCTGGTACCTATAACGCTTTACTTATTCAAGATGCAAAAACAAAACGTACATCTACGAAAAAAATGTTTGATCATAGCTCTCAATATAATTGCATTGGCATGCTTCTCTTTAGTTTGATCGGTGCATATTTTGCCGGTTATTCTAGCCAACACATATGGTATAGCTCTACATTTCTCATGATGAAGACCACAATATTCGGTTTGTTTTTTTGGATGATCTAAAAGGAGAGAAAGAAGCAAAAAAGCGACTTCTTTTATTTGTGGCGCAAAAGAGATGTTGTCTATTTTTATTAAAGTTTCTTATATTTCTCTCTGTTTTTATTTTTCACTTATTTTTTCAATATCTTTTCGCAGTATTGGCAGTGGATATTTAAAGATTATAATATCAATGTAAGTTATTTTTATCTTGGCTTAGTCTTCTCTCTTCTATTGCTCTCCCAGCTAATGGTTAGTTTCCTATTTAGAAAATTCAGTGAGAGAATGAATTTTGTTTTACTGCTGTTGCTTTCAGTTGCCATAATTTTGACAGTTGTTTTCTTTGAACCAAGAAAAGAAATTGTTGTTCTTTTAGTCTGTATGATTTTTTATTTCATTAAGCATACATATCTTCGTGTAGAAATTTCCCTGCACAACAGTATTAGCGACAGTCTTAGAGCCACATACGAGTCATTCTTGTCGACTATTGGAAGACTTAGTCTCTTGGTATTTTTTTACATGAGTGCATATATGGTCAATATATTTGGCTTTTTGTCGTTGGTTTATATTTTGGGTATATATTTACTTATTTATTTGCAGTGTTTTTTTAGAAGGAACTCTTAAAAAATCACACTGAGAATATTAGCTTATCATTATCACAAAGGTTTCACAGAAGACGGAGTGAAACGTTTAAATATCACGATAGAGCTTAGAATTTTCGACCACCAATCATATGACTTCCCATGAATCTATGGCTGTTTGAGTCTTTGGTGTATAAGCCATTAACTTTTCTGCTTTCAACCCAAACCCAGCACAGAAAATTTTCAGGCACCACATCATGTTCTTTAGGTTGATTTTGTAATGTGAGATAGAATACTGAAAGAGGTCCATTTCCTTTATAGTAAAAGAGGCTTGTGCATTGAACAGCACATCAACCAGTGGTAGGGTGATAAAATAGAGAATGGCTCATTCAGCAATTACTGCATTTTTCTGCAACAGTTCGGCCTGCTCTTCATCTATACTGGCTTAAAAAATTCTCAGCGTCTTGGATTTCATGGCTGTAGTGAATAGTAACCTTCTAGACCAAAATAAACGATTTAATCGAATCTCTCGAGCCCTTTAAAGGATCAATCCATTTAATATGTCTCATTTTTCCGGCATTCCTGTAACTTGCAGACTTTTATCTATCTATTCAAAAGCACGCATTTTGACTGGTCCACAAATAAACAGCACCCTCTATATCAATGACCTATAAAAGCATTCAGCAATGTAAAAAATTTAACAGGTAGATAATAAACAGTAAAATCAGCCAAAAGAAGCACAGAACCTAAAATGCCCAAACTTTTATATAACCTATTAATTTTATGATCGATGGCGGAGAGAGAGGGATTCGAACCCTCGATATGATTTCTCATATACACGCGTTCCAGGCGTGCGCCTTCAACCACTCGGCCACCTCTCCAGAGGTTTGCACACTATACCCAGAAAGAAATAACGTGCAAGTCTAAATTATAACTCAAAATTTAAAAAACAACTTTATTTCCCAAAATAAGATGCGATACTTGTTGAAACACAAACACATCCTCTCCTTTTAAAAAACAAATTTTTCCCGTGAATATAAACAGCTAAAATAAGATCACAAAATTACCATAAGTAAGCCATTTTTATCTCACATGTCATCTTCTCACTGATGAATAACACTATTGTTGATTACACTGCCTAATGTTTTTGAACAAAGCATTACTCAAAACCCATTACCCTTCATTGCATCTCATAATCAGCTAAATAAGTAACTGCTTTAATCTGTGGTTCTCCAATATTTAAATATGCTTCATGGATATAATAAAATTATTCTAACAAAAATGATTCATAATGCGCTTACTTTACCAAATTGCCAACTGGCGCACCCTTCTCCTCTTTAAATCTCTTATTGCTTTATCTCGTTGCTAAGAGCGCGTACAGCTCGCGCAGTCTCACACTGTAATGCTTTTTTTGCTAAAATTTTCATATCTTCAAAACTATGAGCTTGTAAGCACGCTTTGACTGAAGCAATATCACAGGATATCATAGAAAGTTCATTAATTCCCAATCCTGTCAAGATCATTGCTGCAAAAGGATCGCCAGCCATGCCACCACAAACACTAACCCAACACTCGTGTTTTGCTGCACCTTGAACCGTTTGATGTATCATGCGTAAAACTGCTGGATCAAGACTATCCGCTTCAGCAACGAGATAAGGATTTTGTCTATCAACAGCCATTGTATATTGTGTTAAGTCGTTGGTTCCAATCGAAAAAAAATCAACATAAGCACTTAAAATATCTGCCATAATGGCAGCCGCTGGAACTTCAATCATAATACCAAGTTTTAATTTTGGTGCATCAATATCGTTGCGAATTTCTTCTGTGATCTTTTTTATAGCAAAAATTTCTGAAACAGACATGACCATTGGAAACAGAATCCATAAATCTCCACCTTCTTTTGCAACTCGATAGAGAGCACGTAACTGAGGAACCAAAAGATCACGCCGTCGCAACAAAAGCCGCGTTCCCCTAATACCCAAAAAGGGATTGTCCTCTTTAGATAAATGTAAATGTTTAACCTGTTTATCCCCACCAATATCAAGTGCGCGAATAATTAATGGCTTATCTCCTAGAGCTGCAATCATCGCACGGTATACATCAAATTGGGCGTCTTCATCTGGAATATGTGGACTATCTAAAAACAAAAATTCTGTACGCATGAGCCCAACACCCTCAGCCCCCAAATCTAGTGCAATAGGAACCTGATTTGCGTAGTTGACATTAGCCATGATACGAATTCTTTGGCCATCTGTTGTTTGTACTGGTAATTTACACACACCTATCTCATAGTCACGCTTTTGCATGACAATACGCATCTGCCTTTGAGCATCTTCAATATCTTCAGGAGCAGGATCAAGATAAATAAACCCGTTATCGCCATCAATAATCGCTTCGATACCACACTCAACTGATAAAACATCTACACCCATAGCGACAACCATAGGAATACCAAGGGTACGCGCCAAAATAGACGTATGAGAGAGTGGACCTCCCCATGCTGTTGCTACCCCTTGTACTTTTGTACAATCAAGCTGTGCTACATCGGAAGGAGAAAGGTCATCCGTAACAAGAATAACATCACGTGGAATATCATTTAAAAAGAATGATCTATAGGATGGATTGATTTCTCCTAAAACACGACGACCAACATCAATTAAATTAACAGCACGTCCTGCTAATATAGGATTATCTATCTTAGAGAACATATCTGCAAATTGCTGAACTGCTCTATCCCAAGACCAAGCGACACCATGACCTTCTGCCATAAAACGATAAGCCTGAGCTATCAAATTTTCATCTTCAAGCAAAACCATTTGTGCAGAAAAAATCGCAGCCGAATTTGCACCCATACGCGCTGTAATATCAGCAATCACAGATGCCATTTTATGTTTTGTTTTTGTAAGAGCATTTTCAAGACACGATGCACCAGCTGCAAAACCTATGGGCTGATCTATGATGGAAATATCATTTTTCTTTAAAACAAAAATCTTGCCAAAAGCTAACCCTGAACTTGCCCCAACACCAGAGATCTCTTTTTGTCTGAAACGTGGATACCAACCATGAAAAGTCTTTGTTTGAGATTCCATTTCTCTCACCATACACTTTTCACTTATACTCACTTGCTTCACAACGGAAATCGCATTCTCAAGAAGTTGTGTACCTTCTACAGCATCCGTTGAAAAAATGAGAACATCACCGTTTTTTGCCCCTAATTGCAATAAACCAACCAAATTTTTCATTTCAACGGCATATTGACCGTGGCGAACTCTGATAGAACTTTGCGCTTTTTTCGCAAAATCAACCCAAAGAGAGGCTGGACGCGCATGAAGACCACTTGGATAATCTAACGTCCATGCTTGACACACTGAAAGATCACCTATAGACGCTTTCCCTATCTTCATATCCTGACCAAAAAGAGTTGTGACAATCTGTTGTTTATCACCAGTTGTTAAAAGTGTTTCAAGCCGTTCCTTATCAAATAAAAGATGTGTTAACTGTTGGCAAATGTCTCTATAGCGATCCGCACAAGCAGCAATGGCAATAACCAAACGCGCCTTATTTCCATCCCACCACTCAACACCAGCAGGAATCTGTATAACAGCAATAGCATCCCTGATGATCAAATCACCACTTTCAAACATTCCGTGGGGAATTGCTATACCATTCCCAAACCAAGTATTTGTTATTGCTTCACGTTTGAGCATACTTGCTAGATAACATTTGTTAACGGCACCAACCTGCACAAGCAATTCAGCAGCAGCATGGATCACATCATGCTTATGATCAAAAGTAGCTGCAAGCTGTACAGATCTAATAGACAAGATTCCACTCTCATTAAAATCTGTATCCATTGCCTCTACTTCCTCACATCTCATAATGAATCTAAACTGCCTCACATTTAAGTATAAATATGTTTGATCAATTTCATGCCAAAGCCGCAGTTCCCAAAAAGATAAATGATAAATAACACTACAATTTGCTTCTGGTATACCAAAGATAACTTAAGCAAAGTGTTTAAATACCCCAACATGACTGATTCAATAATTGGAGAACAACGGCACCCAAATTGCCCTAAAACTATCATAGGCAAATATGCTTCTTCTTCTGTTTCTGTACTTCACAAAGACAAATGTCCCACTCTTGACATACCCACTTACGAAAAAACTCTTTTTAAAATGCTCCCACACTCCAAGTTACCCTCTATAACTTGTTATTATTCCCCATACAAAGAAAGCAACTCCCCAATTATCCGCAACTTTAACTGATCTCCCTTCAACTAAACAAGCCATATTTCTCTCTGATCCAGTACGGAATCACAAATGCCTACACATCATTTCCCTCTTTAAAATCCGACGTCGCTAAATATCTCATAACATAAAATCCTCAACATATCACTTTAATGATATCATATGTTTTCCCTTCTCAAATCAATACTGCAACCCCATAGCCCCCTCTGTCTACGTCCCAATTCAGTATTTCTCCCTAAAAGTGTGTGAGATCGCTAAAGAAAAAAATTATAAAACGGAAAACGCTTTTAGCTTAGATCAATCTTCTCTTAAATACTAATAGAGTTTATGTTCATAACATGCCATAATAGATAGATCAAAAAAACTCGATATCACTGATTACATACCAGTCATTTCGATCATCTCAAACCACGCTTCCTTAAAGGTGATTTCCTCTCTTCTAGATTGTTCTTCCCTAAAAATATTTCATTTCAAAATTGTTTTGATCAACATTTTGTATAACCTATTTTACATATTTTTTCTCTCTCAAATGGATAACCTCATCACTATCTATAACCGTTTAAAGAATATTTATGTACACCCTTAACCTCTACAAATTTATTCACCCTTACCCAAATGATCATGCAAATATTCCCATAAAATTTCTCTAAAATTCTCTGAAAATATAAATTATTGAGCACTTTTTGCACGTCAAAAGAAAAAAACTTCTCACTGCTATCATACACCAATTTATCAGGAAATTCTATCACCGTATCAATGTCTTCATTACAAACTCAATAGAGTCGTCATTTTTTCATTATTTGAGGAATAATAATTGCCTAAATTCTACCTTTGCAATTATCTACATGCTTCTGTGTTCATTATACTATCAACAAAAAAGGAAAGACAGTATCCTATCTTTCCTTTTTTTTAAGATTCATAATCTTACTACTAACTTCCAATGAAATATTGGCTTATACAGAGAATATTATAATCTATTCGGGCGCCTCTACCACAGGAATGACGGAAACATAGGAACGGTTATTGGCTTTTCTTTGAAAAGAAACCACGCCATTTGACAGTGCAAAAAGGGTATGGTCTTTTCCAATACCAACATTGTTACCAGGATGCCAGCGTGTACCACGCTGGCGAATAATAATATTTCCAGCGACAACGGCTTCACCACCAAATTTTTTAACGCCAAGACGTTTCGATTCTGAATCGCGGCCATTACGTGAGGAACCACCAGCTTTTTTATGTGCCATGGACGTTCTCCTTTAATCTTCTTTACTCTTTGATGCTACAGCCGCTTTTTTTGGCGGCATAGTCTTTTTTTCAGCTGCCTTCTTAGCTGTTTTTTTAACAGAAACATCCGCTTTTGTTTCTTCTTTTAATGCAGTTGCTTCTTCTTTAATTGGTTTTGCTGCTGCTTTTTTAGGTTTTGCACCACCCATTAACACTTCTAAAATACGCAGTGTTGTTAGCTCTTGGCGATGACCACGCGTACGTTTCGAATTTTGACGACGGCGCTTCTTAAATGCAATAACCTTACGTCCACGTATTTGCTCTACAATTTCAGCCGTAACTAAAGCACCCGCAACAACAGGAGAACCAATAACCGCATCACCCTCTTGCCCTACCATCAATACATCATTAAATTCAATGATATCACCGGCAGTGCCAATAATTTTTTCAACTCTCACCACTTGGTTAGCAACAACGCGGTATTGCTTACCACCGGTTTTAATGACTGCGAACATTTTTTATCCTTTCGTTCACTCCAGCTCTTATTTGACTCTTATTGAATTTCTACCTTATTAATAAGAAAAAATAGGCCGCTTTTTATCAGTCGTAATAGATTTTAAAAGAAGGACAAAATACCCTTCAAACACAAATATGCGCAGATTTCTCCACGCTTGTATTTTGCGTATATGACCGAATTTCTCTTCTCTGTCAATAAAGTCATACAAAAAAACAAAAAAAGGGTTGTACTAGGAGAGATTGAAGTTTATCTACCCGTCATATACTTAAATAGTGCAAATCTTGTTGTACTTTTACGGAGAGATGGCTGAGTGGTTGAAAGCACCGCACTCGAAATGCGGCATAGGGGCAACTCTATCGGGGGTTCAAATCCCTCTCTCTCCGCCAGAGCACTCAATAAAGTGTTCTTTTTAAATATTTTAATGCATATAGCTTTTATAGCTTGCCGGCAGATTTTGTACCAATTTATTTTTTTCAAAGAGTTTTTTAAGGGGCTCTCAAAGGATCTTCAGAAACCTTTCAAAGATCATTTAAAATCCCTTTAACAAGTCTTTTTTCTTTTAAAGGTCGCAATTTTTGAGAGTAGGTCATCAGCAGGAATCGTATTATAGGAAACACATTATTTGAGAAGCAGCATGCATAAAATATGATTTCTTTTAGCATAAACTGGCGTGATAGCTTTTTCGATTTTCAGTACGTTATTAAAAAACAAAAGAAAATTTGAAGAATCGGTCAAGTTGACCGAATTGCATTTCAATTTAATCTAGTGGACAAACACGAATAATATGGCCGTCGGGATCTTTGATGAGGAAGGTACGTCCGAATATGTCAGTATAGGGTTCCTTCAAGACATTTATCTCAACGGTGGTTTGCTCTTGCCATTCCGCATAGAGTTTATCTACATCCTCTCCATGAGGCAACATAATGCCAATTTCTGAAAAACGAGGCACATTTTCCTCAGGTGCATCGCCCCCAGACCAAAGTGCAAAGAGTGCATCACCCGAAGAAGCAAATGCAACATAGCGTGGCGAGATGAATACAGGCTCCTTCTTGAAGATGAATTTGTAAAAAGCGGTAGAATGCTCTACGTTTGATACGTATACCAATTGTAGATTTGGCGTAACAGGATAAGTAGGAATATTGCTCATAAATTCTCCGTGATTTAGTAGCTGTTGCTTGACACGATATACCTATTCGAGAATCTTTCAACAAGAGTTTATCATGCTTCCGTTCGCAGTGGGCTCTACTGATATATTTTTACTCGCTTATTGCTCGAAGCCGCTACTTTATAGTCTTTTCTAACCTGATTTTGCCACCAATATAAACAGCAGCTGGTGTGATAGGATCAACGGATTTTAATTTGTATAATTCCTCGTTGTTTTCATTTTCTGCTGTTAAAATTTAATTTAGCAAACAATGTATGAATGATAAATGTACATAAAATGGTGAATTATCACGCATTATTTTGATTTATAATGGAAATTTATCTTTTCGCATGTTGAATGAAAGTTTCGAATATTGTAAAATTCCCTCATTTAAAACTTTCTTATTTATTTTGAATCAAGCAAAATCATCTGTAGATCAGAACAAAAATGAGCGTATGAATTAAGAAATAAAAATGCTCTTTATAAATTAATAAATGTAAGGGTTATCGCGATATTTTGAGCGCGCAAATAGAATGATGTTGCTGTTGCCTAACACCCTCATAGATGTAAAGATGAAGGTACACAATGGATTATGCGTTATTTTGCACGTCTTGCCTGAATATGTGCTAACAATCCCAATGTCGAGCTATCGCGTTTATCTGCTTTATTTTCTCCGCGAAGTATTGGTAACAATTCATCTGCTAATTCTTTACCAAGCTCAACACCCCATTGATCAAATGAATTAATGTTCATTAAAATCCCTTCAACAAAAATACGATGCTCATAAAGTGCAATGAGACGACCAAGTGCAAAAGGTGTCAATAAATCCTGAAGCAACATAATACTAGGGCGGTTTCCTGCAAAGCTTCTATGACGTGCTAAATTATCCGCTTCGCACGTATCAATGCTCTTTTTTAAAAGGATACGCCGCGTATCTTCAACACTGCGTCCTTTCATTAAGGCTTTTGATTGTGCTAAGCAGTTCGCTACCAACATATCATGCATAGGATGTAAATTGTGCTCATGACCTTTTATAAACAAAATAAATTCTACAGGAATAACATCTGTTCCTTGATGCAGAAGCTGAAAAAAAGCATGTTGACAATTGGTTCCTGAATCACCCCAAACAACTGGACCACTTGAAAAATTTAATGGTTTGCCTTCTAAAGAAACTTGCTTACCATTTGATTCCATATCAAGTTGCTGTAAATAAGCTGGAAAATGCTCCAAACGTTGTGCATAGGGAATAATAGCACGTGATGAATAACCACAAATAACACGATGCCAAAATCCTAAAAGTGCGAAGCGAATAGGAATATTTTTATGGAAAGGCATTGTCTTAAAATGTTGATCCATTTGCAAAGCGCCTTGGAGAAACTGACGAAAATTACGCCCCCCTATCGCTAACATCACAACAAGACCAACAGCTGACCAAATGGAATAACGCCCTCCAACCCAATCCCAAAATTGAAAAACTTTCGAAGAATCTATGCCAAATTCCTCTACTTTATCAAGAACACTCGAAACAGCAACAAAATGCGTACAAACAGCTTTTTCTCCTAAATGTGAACGAATCCATTGGCGTGCAACTTGAGCATTTGCCATTGTTTCAGCCGTTGTAAAAGTTTTAGAAGCAATGATAAATAACGTTGTTGCCGGATTCAAAACAGAGAGAACATCAAAAATATCTGCACTATCCGCATTAGAAACAAAATGACAATGGGGACCATCATGATAAGGTTTTAATGCACATGTAACCATCACCGGTCCAAGATCAGAACCACCAATACCAATATTGACAATATCGGTTATCTTCTCACCACTGTGCCCCTTATAGCTGCCATCACGCACTCTTTCAGAAAATCTTTCCATATCATGGAGAACAGCTTGAATATCCTGAATCAAATCATGACCATCCAACATGAAAACTTCATCAGCAGGTAAACGGAGTGCAATATGAAGAACTGAGCGCTTTTCCGTTGTATTAATCGCCTGCCCTGAAAACATTGCTTCACGTTTGCCGAACACATCTGCTGCAACAGCCAAATCATCTAGGAGTTTCAATGTGTTAAACGTTACGCCACATTTTGAAAAATCAAAAAGGAGATCATCAAGTTTTAAAGAAAAATGAGAAAAACGCTGTTTATCTTCCAAAAAATGCTTACGGATGTCACTCACATCATCCTTCGTAGCGTGTTCTCTTAAAGCCTTCAAAATCCCCTCAAAAGCTTTCTCGTTCCGCAGCGATAAACGATCTTTCATGGATTTATCCCGTACAGTTATTGACAATAAAATCTACACACAAAATGCATCATAAAACAGCGAATACCTCCTTTATTGCTTATCCTTTTAATGCTCACATACAAAATGAAAGGATCAAAAGGAGAACGATAAGATCCGAAAACGACATTTTTAAAACAAATAAAAAACTTCTCAATCTCTTTATAAAATGTATCATTCAACTTGGCTAAGTTCTCTTGTTAGACGTACCGCTTCTTCTGCTTTTGATTTTACAAAATGTCCAAGAAAAAGGTAAACAACCGGTGTGACATACAACGTAAAAATAGTTGCTAAACCCAAACCACCAACAATAACCCAACCTAAAGCTACACGTGCTTCTGCACCCGCACCCTTGGCTAACACCAAAGGAATCCCTCCTAAAATGGCACAAATCATGGTCATACAAACCGGACGAAGACGAATATTGGCCGCTTCTTCTACGGCTGCACGAACAGTTTTGCCTTGATCTCGTAATTGATCTGCAAACTCAACAATGAGAATACCATTTTTGGCCATCACTCCAATCAACAAAATCAAGCCAATTTGACTATAAATATTAAGGCTAACACCGCTCAACAACATCGCAATCACAGCACAACCAATCCCTAATGGTACGGTCGCCATGATAATAAATCCTGAAACAAAACTTTCAAATTGTGCGGCTAAAACCAAGAGGATAATTATAAAGGCAATTCCAAAAACAATCATAAAATTGGAAGATGTTTCATCAAGTGTTGCCGCCTCCCCTAAAGGTACCACATAATTTCCTTTTGATAACAAAGGAGCAGCAATTTTTTGTACAGTCTGATAAGCATCCCCTAAAACAACACCTGGAGCAAGATTAGCACTTAAAACAACAGCACTCATACGTTTTTCCCGTTTTAATTGGGGCGCAATAGCTTTTTCATGTAAATTCGCAATGACTGATAAAGGAATATATTGATTTCCTTTTGTTTTTAAAAAAATATTTTCCAAATCATGAGGACTTCTCATAGGATTCTTCCGCGATGTCAGTTTAACATCATAAGAATGATCATCCACATAAATGGAACCTATCTTTTTACCATCCAGCATCGCTTGTAATGTATTGCCTAAATTCGTGATATCAATCCCTAAATCTGCCGCTTTTTCTCGATTTATTTCAATAAAAAATTGCGGTTGCGTTGCATCAATAGTAAGACGTGGACGAATAAAATGCGGATCAGCTTGTAGAGCACTCACAAGCTTATCAGCAATTGGCTGCAATTTTGTGTAATCATTGCCAAGAATTGCAAATTGTAATCCTTGCCCCGTTCCTCTCACACCTAAAGAATTTCCCTGCGCTGCAAACACCAAAACTGCTGGAAACTGTCTTACCTTTACATTAACATCTTCTACAATCTCTTGTTGACTCCGCAAGCGTTTGTCCCAGGATGAAAGCAACAAAACTAAAAAAGCAGTATTAGGCGAACCACCAATCCCCGCAATAGAATAGCTATTAACAATCTCTCCAGCATCACGTAAAGGTTGTAAGCTTGCTTCAACCTGCTCTACTTGCTCATTGAGATATTGTGTTGAAATACCCTGTGGCCCATTAATGACTAAAAAGATAAGAGCCCTGTCTTCTGCTGGTGTTAATTCTTGTTTGAGTTTCGTATAACCTCCAATACAAAGACAGGCAAAAATAAGCGAAACGAAAACAACTGTCCAAGGCCTTTCTAAACATTTATGCAAACTATAAGCATACCATTTGCTAAAAAAAGAGCCTAATTTATCCAGAAAAGCAAAGTAATGTGCCTCTTCTCTATTACCCTCAACATGTCCTTTAAGAAAGCGTGAAGCTAACATGGGACAAAGCGTCAAAGCGACAATAGAAGAAAGAAGAATCGAAATTGCCAAGACAAAACCAAATTCTCTAAAAAGTCCCCCTACTTGCCCAGGAAGAAATGAAATAGGCACAAAAACAGCAACGAGAGTCAATGTCGTTGCTAAAACAGCAAAAAATACTTCCCTTGTTCCTAACACTGCTGCAGCCCGAGAACCTAATCCCATATTACGCCACCGAACAATATTCTCAAGCACGACAATCGCGTCATCCACTACGAGCCCTGTTGCTAAAACAAGTCCCAAAAATGTGAGAATATTTAACGAAAATCCTACAAGATAAATGGCAGCAATGGTACCAATCAAAGCAACAGGAATCGATAAAGCAGGAATAAGCGTTACACGAATGTCTCTCAGAAAGAGAAAAATAACTAGGATAACGCTGAGAATAGCAATAACAAGGGCAACCTCAACCTCATGAAGTGCACTTTTAATAAAAAGTGCATCATCACTAATAACACTCATATGTACAGAAGAAGGAACAACAGTTTTGAGATGATCAAGAGCTTCTCGAACACCTTTAGAAATATTAAGGGTATTGGATTGTGCTTTACGCACAATTCCCAACCCAATGCCTGTCTTTCCATTGATACGAAGAATTACCGTTTCCACATCAGGTGATAGAGTAACACGCGCAACATCACCAAGATGCACATGTGGCTTTAAAACAACTTGTTCAAAAGCTTCTGATGTCGTTAAACGTGCGGTGGCACGTACAATTAAAGTCTGCTTAGAATTACGTAATGACCCTACCGGTACATCCGTTGCCATATCAGCAAGTATACGTGAAATATCTGCTACAGTTAATCCATAGCTAGCAAGCTTTGCTTGATCAACATCAATCTGAAAAATCTTCGTACCAGCACTATCAACCTGGACATCACCAACACCATCAACAGCGGACAATGCATCAACAATTTGATCATTTACAACCGTTGTTAAATCATCAATATTCATGATTGATGAAGTCACAACCAAATACATCATCGCGGCAGCATTCGAATCTGCTTTAATAATCATAGGTGCATCAGCATTTTTGGGCAAAGTATAAGCAATACGAGAAAGAGCATCACGAATATCAGATGCTGCAATATTTAAATCAACACCAACATTAAAATGGACCTCTACACGAGAACGACCAAAAGAAGAACTTGAAGAAATCGTTTTAACACCTGAAACACGAGCAACAGCATCTTCTATAACTCTGGTAATTTCTCGATCAATTGTTTCTGCTGATGCACCAGAAAAAGTGGTCATAATTGTCGTTACTGGAGTATCAACATCGGGGAGTTCGCGTACATCAACATTCAACCATGCAGCAAACCCTGCAATCATAATCATCGCATTCAAAACAAAAGTGAAAACTGGTCTGCGAATAAATAATGCAATCATCCCACCTTGCTCGGCCTGTGCTGGAGGATGTTTGGTGCTCAATTCTTGACTCATTGTACATCCTGTCCATGAAGTGTTGATAATTGCTGTTGATTGATTTTTGGATCCTCAATAGTCACTTGGCTTCCTAGATGAAGCATCTGTACTCCCTGTATGACAACTTGATCACCATCTTTTAAGGGGGCTTTCACAAAAACCTGATCTGCTTTATGCTGAATAATTGATACTGGAATGGATTCTACCTTACCCTCCCTTACTCGCCAAACAAATGATCCTTTGCTGTTCCATTGAATTGCAAGAGGATTCACAACAGGGAAAGAACCTCCATGAAATCGCAAAGCAATAGAAAAAGACATACCAGACATGAAGATATCTTTTTCATTCTCGATTCCAATCTGGACATGAAGTGTACGGCTTTCAGGATCAATAACATTATCAATCGCATGAATATAACCAACAAAAGTTTTATCCGGCTGTGCTGTTAAAGTTGCTGTTACCTTATCTCCTTTATGGATATGCGATATATAACGTTCAGGAACCCTGATATCAACTAAAATACGTTCTCTATTCTCAATACGTCCTATTATGGTATTAGGTGTCACAGCATTGCCCTCACCAATGGGTAAAATGCCAACAACTCCATTAATTGGTGCTCGAATTGTTCGCCGATCAAGGTCTAATTCAGCATTACGCAAAGCTAAATTTGCGTTATCCAGCTCTAAATGGGCAGTAATCTCTTGAACCTCTGTTGCTGTCTTGCTGGCACGTAATTTAAGAACACGTGAAAGTGTTAGTGCACTGTTATCACGTTGTACTTTTGCTTTTGCAACCGCTATTTCTTCCTTTTTAGAATCAAGCTTTGCAATTACATCCCCCACTTGTACTTTCATACCAGCTGACACAAAAACCTTATCAACAACGCCTGATAACCAAGGCGTTAATTCTACAAAAGCCAAAGCTTGCCCACTGCCAAGTGCATTCAACTGTTCATAAAAATCTTTAATTTTTACAAGATCAACAACAACATGTGTTGGCGGCCTACTGCTTTGCATTTTTGAAGTTTTCTGGGATATATTTATCGTTTTATCCACTACAGAAATGCGTTGCTGTGCACTTTGTTTGCCTGCCCAATAAGTAACCATCAAAACGATAACGAGAAATACCAGTGGGAAGGCTTTTTTAAACAGCTTCATATATCTACCTTTGCTGTGTTATGAATATATGTAAATTTTTCTGAAACAGTTCTTAACAGTAATATCCGAGTTTCATACAACAACCGAACTGCAGGTAGCGTATCTCATCCCCCACCGCAAAAAACATATCTCGTGTTGCGCTTGATTATCTTTCGTAAATGAAAAGGTCAAGTTAACTATCGTTCATCTTAAATGACACCATTCACACAACAAAAAAATAATCATCTCAAAATCCAACTAAAACCTAAAAATATGGCACTTTTTTTAAAATATATCATAAACAAAGAGATAAAATTTTTATTCCTACCAAGTTTTGCTTGCAATTCCTTCGTGAAACGATTAGGAACCCTTTGTCTTAAGTAAGATAGAAAATTGAAATCTATGCACCCGTAGCTCAGCTGGATAGAGCACCAGACTACGAATCTGGGGGTCAGGAGTTCGAATCTCTTCGGGTGCGCCACTTTTATAAATTTCTACTTTCTTCAGTGTCGGAATTTAATCACTCTTCTTTTCTTGAACCCTTTGCCATTATGTATTTATAGCGTTGTCAAATGCATCATAGTTGCTTTTTATAACTGCGAATCAAGGCTTCTTTTCGAGATATTTTTAGATACAGCAGATATTTAAGGTGTTTTCATTCCTCAATAATGGAAATCTTTGCAAATTTTTTGCATTTCTTAAAATGTAAAATAAAATATTTTGTCTTCTTTTGAAAAAGTTACAAAACTTTTCAAACTATAACATTCTTACCTCATCAGATGAGGTAAGAAGAATACTTTATAATGAGCTGTAAAAACGCAACGGTTCATTCTCATGAACCGTTTCTGATATACATGCATTTTTTCTCAATCACGTATCCTTTCCTAAAGCTTATCAGAATTAAAAAGGGAGAAATTCTTTTTTTAATTATAATATTTCTTTCACTTTAGTCTTTTCTCTAGCACAGTATGTCATCAATTCCATATGTTATGATGTCTTGTACCCTCCTATTCTATAGGTTATCTTGTCTGATTATAGTACACGCTCTCAATGTCAACAAAAGCCAAGTTTAAAGGGTTCTTCTATGCCTAAAACAGATATTGAAATTGCTCGCACTGCTCAAAAGCAACACATCACTGAAATTGCCCAAAAAATCGGCATTGCCCCTGAAAATCTCATTCCTTATGGACATGATAAAGCTAAAATTTCTTCTGCATATATAAAATCACTCAATAAAAATCCGGAAGGGAAACTTATCCTTGTTACAGCTATAAATCCAACACCTGCTGGAGAAGGAAAAACAACAACAACGGTTGGTCTTAATGATGCCCTCAATCTCATCGGAAAAAAAACCATAGCCACCTTGAGAGAGCCATCTTTAGGTCCCTGTTTTGGTATCAAAGGTGGTGCTGCTGGAGGTGGTTATGCTCAAGTTGTACCGATGGATGATCTTAATTTACATTTTACCGGTGATTTTCATGCTATTACAGCGGCTCATAATCTTCTTGCTGCAATGATAGATAACCATATTTACTGGGGAAATACTCTGAATATCGATCCTCGCCGCATTGTTTGGAGACGAGTCCTTGATATGAATGACCGTACATTGCGTGATATCGTCACTTCCTTGGGTGGAGTAACCAATGGTTTTCCTCGCCAGACAGGCTTTGATATTACTGTCGCATCCGAAATTATGGCACTTTTTTGCCTTGCCAACAATCTAGAAAATCTTACGCAAAGACTGAAAAAAATTATCGTTGCTTATCGTTATGATAAAACACCTGTGACAGTTGCTGATCTCAATGCAGAGGGAGCAATGACAGTTCTTCTTAAAGATGCTATGCAACCTAATCTTGTACAAACAATCGAAAATAATCCTGTTCTTGTACATGGAGGTCCTTTTGCCAATATTGCTCATGGCTGTAATTCAGTTATAGCAACAAAAACCGCTTTAAAACTTGCCGATTATGTTGTCACAGAAGCAGGATTTGGAGCCGATCTTGGAGCAGAAAAATTTTTCAATATTAAATGTCGACAAGCAGGTATTATCCCGAATGCTATAGTAATTGTCGCAACAATTCGTGCATTAAAAATGAATGGTGGTGTGAATAAAAATGACCTAACTAAAGAAAATATTGCCGCTTTAGAAAAGGGGACCGCCAATCTTTTACGACATATCAAAAATATGGAGTACTACGGTATTCCTTGTGTCGTCGCACTTAATCATTTTGATACCGATAGCGATGCTGAAATAAGGACGTTACAAAAAATAGTTGCAACAACCGGACATAAGGCTATCGTTTGTAAACATTGGCAGCAAGGGGGTAAAGGCGCAGTAGCACTTGCACAGGAACTTGTTACCTTAATTGAAGAAAAAGATTCTCATTTCAAAGTTTTATACCAAAATGATCTTCCTCTTGTTCAAAAAATTAATTCCATTATAAAAAATATCTATGGTGGTCGTGGAGCTATCATCTCTGCCCCTCTTCTCAAGCAGCTTGAATGTTGGGAAAAAGAAGGTTATGGCACACTCCCTATTTGTATGGCTAAAACACCCTATTCCTTCTCTGCTGATCCTACTCAATACGGAGCGCCTGTTGATTTTGAAATTCCTGTACGTGAAGTCCGTCTCTTGGCAGGGGCAGGTTTTATTGTTGTCATTTGCGGAGATATCATGACTATGCCTGGTTTACCGCATTACCCTATTGCTGAGAAAATTTATCTTGATGAAAATGATCAAATACAAGGGCTCTCCTAAGATTATAGCTGTAAACTCAATCATTCATTATGAAAGGCGCCTGATAACAAAAAGAATAGAATTTTAAAAAGCGATATAGACAAACACCTTCTTTATGTGGTATGCGTATTTATATTGTACGTATATTATACGTATGGTAGGTTTCCTTTTGGATATTCATTTAAAAGGAACTAGGTTTTTCCTATTATTTATGACACTGAAACAAAGCAGGATAAATAGTGCAAGTACTCGTTCGTGATAATAATGTTGATCAAGCGCTACGCGCGTTGAAAAAAAAGATGCAACGTGAAGGTATCTTTCGTGAAATGAAAATGCGTAGTTATTATGAAAAGCCATCGGAAAAGCGCGCTCGTGAGAAAGCTGAAGCTGTTCGCCGTACACGTAAGCTTGCTCGTAAGCGTGCGCAAAGAGAAGGTGCTGTTTAAAAACGGTCTAGCTTCTGCGGTAAGATAGTCTGTTTTCTGCTTTATAAAATTCCGTAGCAATAACAGTGCTTGGAGTATCTAAACAGTCTGTGTAATACGATGAAGGTTTTTCTTTATCGTATTATTTTTCGTTATCTTCTGTTGTGGACTAATGTGTTGTTGAGATTGTCGCCGTTAATTTTTTACAACAGCGTTGGTGGGTTTTATTGAGCTCTTAATTTATATCGCGCTTAGATTGTCGTTTGCAATCGTGAAGTGCGTTCGTTGTTATGTAAAGTACACATTGTGTGTACAGTGTTTTTTATCTTTTAATATCATCTTTGCTTTGTACGTACATTCTTTTGAGAGTTCTGTTATTTTCTACTCACTCTTTAGCATCTTTCAAATTCTTTTAAACAGCTGAAATCACGAAATATAAATTAGCTACGTCAATATGCAATTGAGTGTGTAGAAGGTATAAATTTCGCATATGCAATCTTTCTTCTTAACATTTATTAAATGAGACAATGAAACTCTATAACCTCAAGTGTTTCATGACAATTTGGACTTCATGCGAGGCTCTCTTATAGGCTCTTGTATCTGCTTATAACATTCCAGTATTACTCACTAAACAAATAATGTTATTTTATAACTAGAATAAAAAGCTTGTAAAAAACGTTAGCAGCCAAAATCATCTCATGTTTGTAAGATTATAGCCCCTTTTCCTTTGGTTTATCCCCAATCATGCGGATGGTTTTGTATTTGAACGGCTCAT
This sequence comes from Bartonella sp. ML70XJBT.G, assembly GCF_028618575.1. Taxonomy (GTDB): domain Bacteria; phylum Pseudomonadota; class Alphaproteobacteria; order Rhizobiales; family Rhizobiaceae; genus Bartonella. Next base: position 52,886 of record NZ_JAQITA010000006.1, read on the forward strand.
CGATTGCGTGTTTTCTCTCTTCTAAAACGGCTTTTCAGGTTATATGCTCATTTCTCTCTTGTGCTCTTATTGAACAATTTTTTGATCATAAGACAAAGACAGCTGTTTCATCATTTGATGAAATAAATCAAACAGGTAGACACAATACTTCCCCCCAATCTGTTTATAAAGGCTTATACAACTCATATACCCTTCAATCCGCTCAATATTTATCTCAATCCTATAACTGGATGAAAATTCACTGTTGATTTAAAGGTATCCTCTTATACATAAAGAAAATGTTAAGTAGTTTAAATTTTTATCTTAACTTATTCCATGATTCTTGTAACCATTTCCTTATTGTTTAGATCTCTTTAACTAGCAGTGTGCCATAGCTTTTATCAGTTCTCAATTCTCTCTCAGATCTTAGATTGCCAATATCAGAGAAACAAAAAAGGTTTAAGTGTGCAATATTTTCGTTGGTTTCGATTCTCAGTACTCACATCATGTATCCTCATAGCAGGTGTTTTTGTATTCAATTCCCTTCGCTTTGTGAACGCACAAACGCTCAATCAAAACTCAGGGCAAAACTCAGGGCAAAACTCAGGGCAAAATTTAGGATCAAGTGGTTTACCACTCCCACGGTTTGCTTCTATTAAGCCTACACGCGTGAATGTGCGCATCGGACCAGGAAGCAATTATGCTATTCTCTTTACCTACACAAAACAGGGGCTTCCTATTGAAATTATTCAAGAATACGATCAATGGCGCAAAATTCGTGATGCCGAAGGCGATGAGGGGTGGGTCTATCAATCTCTTCTCTCTGGAAAAAGGACCGCTATAACTATTCCATGGCAAAAAGATAAAACAAAAAGGCTAATGCTACGCAAAAATCCCGCAAACAACGCAAAACTCGTAGCAGAAGTAGAACCCAATGTCATTGGTAATATTCGCCAATGTGATGAACAGTGGTGCGAATTAAATATCAATAATATCCGAGGATGGCTTCCTCAATCTCTGTTATGGGGAATCTATCCTGATGAAAAAATAAATAATTAATGAATTTTTTAATCCATAAAGTTTAATTTTTATCTCTTATTGAACTTTCTCATGTTCTCTATGCAGATTAGCTTTTCGGTTTTAATCGAACGATCAAGTCAACATGTGAGATTTCCATACCTTCTGGTGGTTTGGGCAAATTCCCAATAATAGGCGCTTCTCCTAAATCGCAAGGAATATCAAGAATACGATTTTCGCCTTCTATATAAAAGTGATAATGATCAGAAGTATTGGTATCAAACCAAGTTTTCGAACCTTCTACGGCAATAATCCGTAATAACCCCGCTTCTGTAAACTGATGAAGCGTATTATAAACCGTTGCCAAAGACACAGGCACACCTGCCCTCACCGCTTCTTCATAAAGCTCTTCAGCAGCAATATGACGGTTCCCTTGAGAAAAAATCATATGCGCAAGTTCTAACCGCTGACGTGTTGGTCGCAAACCATTTTTACGCAAATGCTTTTCTAACGTAGAAATTGAATAATAACGTATAACCTTCTCACAATCTTTTGCAGGTAGCTGCTCTTGATTGGAAATGAAATTGTCTGCATTCACTGACATGTTTAAAACCACAATATAATCTATTCAAATAAGTAAAATATAAAAAATGGGAACAGTTTGATATAATTTTTCATTCCATTTTTTTATAATCACACACACAGGATACATAAAAAAGGGCTTTTGTCATTAAAAATGATATAAAATCATTTCCCTCTCTTTCAAATTTGCTCTAAAAGTAGATTGGGGAAAAGCGCAGAAGTCAAAATATACGCTAACAAATGGAGTAACAATGGCTGAACAAAAGTCTCGCTATACTTATGAAGAGCTTCTAAGCTGTGCTCGCGGCGAAATGTTTGGTAAAGGTAATGCACAATTACCTGCCCCACCAATGTTGATGATTCATCGAATCACCCAAATTAGTGAAACGGGAGGTGAATATGATAAAGGAATGGTTCGCGCTGAATTTGACATTACCCCAGACCTATGGTTCTTTGATTGTCATTTTATAGGTGATCCAGTTATGCCGGGCTGTCTCGGGTTGGATGGTATGTGGCAATTAACAGGTTTTTTTCTCGGCTGGTTAGGTGAACCAGGAAAAGGGAGAGCTATATCAACAGGTGAAGTAAAATTATCAGGTATGGTAACTCCGCAAACCAAACTTCTTGAATATGGAATAGACTTTAAACGTATCCGACGTGGAAATTTGGTGTTAGGAATAGCAGATGGGTGGGTAAAAGCAGATGGTGAAGCTATCTATAAAGCAAGTGATTTACGTGTTGCCTTATTTAAAGAAGATTGAAATTATTTCCACCAGAACATTTTGTTGTTCTGTATGAAACAAGGAGGTATGGATGCGTCGCGTTGTTGTAACTGGAATGGGAGTTGTCTCTGCAATTGGAAATGATATAGAGGCAGTTTTAACCAGTTTGTATGAAGCCAAATCCGGAATTTCTTATGCACCTCAGTATGCTGAATTAGGTTTTCGTAGCAGAGTTTACGGTAAACCTGATGTTAATATAGAAGAACTGGTTGATCGACGTGCTTTGCGTTTTCATGGACGTGGAACTGCTTGGAATCACATCGCTATGGATCAAGCAATTGTTGATGCGGGTTTAGAGCCCCATGAAGTATCAAATGAACGCACGGGTATCATTATGGGCTCTGGAGGCGCTTCAACTCAATCAATCGTTGAAGCTGCTGATATTACACGGCAAAAAGGTCCAAAGCGCGTTGGTCCTTTTGTCGTACCCAAAGCAATGAGTTCTACAGCATCTGCGACACTTGCAACTTTTTTTAAAATTAAAGGCGTGAACTATTCAATTTCTTCAGCATGTGCAACCTCTAATCATTGTATTGGAAATGCTTATGAATTAATACAGTATGGTAGACAGGACCGCATCTTTGCTGGTGGTTGTGAAGATTTGGACTGGACATTATCTGTACTCTTCGATGCTATGGGTGCGATGTCCAGTAGATATAATGACACACCAGAAAAAGCTTCACGTGCCTATGATGTCAATCGTGATGGATTTGTTATTGCTGGTGGAGCAGGTGTTTTGGTTCTTGAAGAGCTCGAACTTGCTAAAGCGCGTGGCGCGAAAATCTACGGAGAAATTGTTGGATATGGTGCTACATCAGATGGTCATGATATGGTTGCTCCATCCGGTGAAGGGGCAGAACGGTGCATGCGCATGGCGCTTGCAACCGTAAAGAATAAAATTGATTATATCAACCCTCATGCAACAGCAACACCTGTTGGTGATCCCCCCGAAATAGAAGCAATTCGCCGTATCTTTGGAGCAGGTGATCAATGCCCACCTATTTCTGCCACAAAATCTCTGACCGGTCATTCTTTAGGGGCAGCAGGTGTTCATGAGGCAATCTATACATTGTTAATGATGAAGCATAATTTTATTTGCGAGAGTGCTCATATTGAAGAGCTTGATCCAGCTTTCGCCGATATGCCCATTGTTCGTGAACGTCGTGATCATCAACAACTTAATACTGTATTGTCAAACACATTCGGTTTTGGCGGTACCAATGCAACGCTCATTTTCCAACGTTATGCATAAAGAGGGATTCTTAGCTGGTTGAAAAAGCACGGTCTTACGGAGAATAACATGAAAGGTTTGATGGAGGGCAAACGTGGCCTTATTATGGGGGTTGCAAATGACCATTCAATTGCATGGGGCATTGCCTGCCAACTCGCAAAAGCAGGAGCTGAATTGGCTTTTACCTACCAAGGAGAAGCCTTTGGAAAACGCGTTCAACCTTTAGCAGAACAGCTCGGTTGCAAATTGTTGCTTGAATGCGATGTTGAAAAAATTGAAAATGTTGATCGTGTTTTTGAATATCTTGAAAAAGAATGGAAAACGATTGATTTCGTTGTTCATGCCATCGGCTTTTCAGATAAGAATCAATTAAAAGGACGTTATGTTGATGTAACAACACGCGAAAACTTTCAGCGCACAATGGTTATTTCTGCCTATTCTTTTACTGAAATTGCTCAGCGCGCTGGTAAGCTTATGCCTCATGGAGGTGCGCTTTTAACACTTACCTATGGAGCTTCACAACAAGTTGTCCCTAATTACAATATTATGGGTGTGGCTAAAGCTGCTTTAGAAGCTATGGTACGTTACTTAGCAGCGGATTTTGGTCCTCAAAACATTCGTGTCAATGCAATTTCAGCTGGACCTGTGAGAACTTTAGCAGGCAATGGAATTGCAGCTGCACGCGCGATTTTTTCCTATCAACGTCGTAACGCGCCATTGCGTCGCACCGTAAATATTCACGAAATTGGAAAATCTGCTCTTTATCTCCTTTCTGATTTATCATCAGGCGTTACTGGTGAAATTCATTATGTTGATTCAGGCTATAATATTATGTCTATGCCAACCCTTGAAGAATTAAAACAAAGTGAGGAAACACAAGGAGGATAACTCTTCCTAGTGCTTGGTCAAAGTACGAAAATACCCCTTTGCACAGCATATAAAGATATGTTGAGTGCTTTCTTCTCTCCTGTAAAATCTATAATTAGAGAACATAGCTTGCTTTTTAAAGATATAACTTAGAGTAGCAGTTAAATTTTTCCATGTTTTAGCTATATCCGCTATACTTCAGTCATCCACATAAAAAGCGATCTGGTTTTCTTTCATTTGCTATAGTATGACTGCTTTATCTTATGGTCAGCGTACTAAACTTCAAAATTTCTATTCTATGACCACTATCTCTCTCATCTGTTTGAATAGTTTAGAAACATACTGTATCACGTATTTCATCTTTGAGTGCTCGGCTCAATAATGTATTTGCTGCTTCGATTACACTTTTATCGCAAAATAATATTTGATAGATTTGCTCTGTAATTGGCATTTCTACTCCTATGCGTTGTGCTAATGCATGCACTTCTTTCGTATTTAAATAACCTTCAACAACTTGGCCAACCTGTTTTTCCGCTTCTTTTATATTCATTCCTTGACCAAGCAGCATACCAAAACGGCGATTGCGCGATTGATTATCAGTACATGTTAAAACCAAATCGCCTAAGCCTGTCATACCCATAAATGTGGAAAGTTCAGCGCCCATAGCAACACCCAAACGACTGATTTCAGCTAAGCCTCGTGTGATGAGCGCTATTCGAGCATTTGCCCCAAATCCCATGCCATCTGATATTCCTGCACCAATGGCAATAACATTTTTGACCGTTCCACCCAATTGAACGCCAATCATATCAGAATTTTTATAAACTCTCAAAGCCTTATCACAATGAAAAAGTTGCTGTAGCTCTTTACTAAATTCAGCATCAGAAGCTGCTACTGTAATTGCTGTAGGCAAACCAATGGCAATCTCCTTGGCAAAGGTTGGTCCAGAAAAAACAGCTAAAGGAATTTTATCTCCTAAAATTTCACAAGCAACTTCTTGTAAAAGGCGTCCTGTACCATGCTCCAAGCCCTTCGTTACCCATATAATACGTGAATGTTGATCCAAATAAGGTTGAATATTGTATAATACTTGGTGAAATATATGACTTGGAACAGCAATTAATATATTTCGGCTTGCTGTTATTGCAGTTTCAAGCGAAACTTCGGGAGATAGATTTTCAGGAAATTGAATATCTGGTAAAAATGCTTGATTGCAGCGATATTTCTGTAATTCTTTGATATGCTGAGGATTATGACCCCAAAGTAAAACACGATGGCCATTACGAGCCAAAGCAATCGCCAACGCCGTGCCAAAAGAACCAGCACCAATAATTGTTATCGAAACGGCTTTCATCAAACTTTCTGATTATTCTCCAAATTTCTCTTTGTAGTCCGTTATGGCTTCATTCTAACATACTGTGAAATCTTTTCAAAATTCTCATACCTTCTGTATTCAAGCGTATGAAAATAATATTATAGCTTCTCCAAATGACTGCTTATCTCAGGTCAAATTGAGGTTACACTTAAGTCCCCATAAACTTTCTCGTTTAAAATAAACGTATATTCAAAATGATGCCTCTTCAATTTCCTCTCTAGCCCTCTGTTTATCACTCACCTTAGCCCCAATAAACTTGTTTATAACGAACTCTCGCAAAAAAGCCAATGCACTTGGCATTGGCTCTATGAATCTTGTTATTTTTGATAATTTTATTGCACAGGCGTTTGCATGCTTGGTGTTTGTTCCATAGGCATTTCCACACCTGGTGCTTGCTCTACAGGAGCCGGCATACTTGGCTCTTGCCCCATAGGCATTTCCACACCTGGTGCTTGCTCTACATGAGCTGGCATACTTGGCTCTTGCTCTGTAGCAACCTGAGTGCTTAATAAATCTCCTGCTGGCTTTTGTTTTTCTGATAATTTTCCTGTCGATATAGAACTATCTTCTGTTGTTCTTTCCGGCTCAATAATACGTCCTGAACCACCCATCATATTATAATTTAAATGGGAAATAGCCCACCACGTACCACCAATAATAATCAAAACGCAAATGGCCGCAAACCACAAAGCGCTTAAATTCCATTTCGCATCTGGACCAGAATTCAAGTGCAAAAAGAAAACAACCTGCACTATAATTTGAATAATCGCCATTCCAATAAGATATGCAACTTTTGTACTAATCGCCCAGCTCTCCATCATTCCATACATCACAGGAATAAAAGAACCTAAAGTAAAAAATATCGCGAGAATAAAGCCGATTAAATAGGAACCAGTACTGGGACCATGTGTTTCGTTTTGCATGTTCATTACAGCGCTCCTAACAGATAAACCATGGTGAAAACACCAACCCATACAATATCAAGCAAATGCCAAAAAATTGAAAGGCATGCTAAACGCGTTTTATTATCCTGATCCAAACCACTCCGACGTAGATGAAAAAACATCACCACCATCCAGAGAAGACCAACACTCACATGAAGACCATGGGTGCCAACCAAAGCAAAAAACGCTGACCAATAAGCAGATAAAACTTCTTTTCCAAAAAGCTTTAAACCCGTTGCAGGGTCAATACCAGCATAAGCACCAGGATCGTAATAAAATACTTCGCCCAAAAGTTCATGGAATTCGTAAATTTCCATGCCAATAAAGCAACATCCAAGTACAAAAGTAATAGCCATCCATAAACGCACACCACTGAGATGCCCCTTATGGGTTTGTACCATCACAAACCCATAAGTAATTGATGAAAGCAACAAAATAGCAGTTTCAACCAAGACAAACTTTAAATCAATAAATTCACTGCCTGCTTTTCCTCCACCGTAAGAAGCGGAAAAAACAGCGAAACTTGAAAAAAGTGTCGAAAATAGGATCAAATCCGAAAGGATATAAACCCAGAAACCAAACGTCATGACGGAACTATTGTCGTGATGATGCTCATCAATGTGAGTCTTCTTCATTGCCATCGTACTCATACTGTTACTCCTTGTTTTTTAAGGACAGCTGTAAAAGCATCTTCTGTCTTTTGCACTTCTTCAGCTGGAATATAGTAACCATGATGATCACCTGTTAATGAATGACACACTATCGTCGCCACAAAGCCAATCATTCCAATCGCAACGAGCCACCAAATATGCCAAACAAGCGCAAAACCAACAACTAATGAAAAGAACCCAGCAATAATTCCAGCCGATGTATTTGACGGCATATGAATTTTTGAAAATCCACTTGTTGGACGCTGATAACCATTTTTCTTCATATTCCAATAGGCATCGTCAGAGTGTACCTCTGGAATAATGGCAAAATTGTAAGAAGGTGGCGGTGAAGAGGTAAACCATTCAAGTGTACGTGCATCACCCCAAGAATCATTGAGCGTTACTGGTAAGCGTCCCTTATGCTTAATACCGTACCAAATTGCCAAAACAACTTGCAGCACAAAACAAAGGATACCAAGTAAGATAATAAAAGCTCCTAGTGCTGCAATTATAAACATCGGCTGCCAACTAGGCTCCATGTAATGTTGAAGACGACGCGTCGCACCCATGAGCCCAAGCGCATAAATTGGAAAAAAGGCAAGATAAAAACCAATGAACCAACACCAGAAAGATGCAATGCCTAGCATCCGATTTGGTTTATAACCAAAAACTTTTGGAAACCAAAAAGCAAGTCCAGCTAAGTAGGCAAACACAACACCTCCGATAATTGTGTGGTGGAAATGCGCTATCAAAAACAACGAATTATGAAATTGCCAATCCGCAGGCACAATAGATAGCAAAACACCTGTTAAGCCACCTCCAACAAATGTAAAGATCATCCCCATGCACCAAAGCATTGGAGGCTCAAAACGTATCCGCCCTTTATACATGGTTAGTAACCAATTAAAGACTTTTACACCCGTTGGAACGGCAATGATCATCGTAGCAATACCAAAGAAGGTGTTTACAACTTCACCCCCACCCATGGTAAAGAAATGATGTCCCCAAACAAGAAGTGAAAGGATTAAAATAACCAACATTGCCCATACCATTGAAGTATAACCAAAAAGGCGTTTTGAAGAAAACGTCGAGACAACTTCAGAAACAATCCCAAAAGCAGGGACAACCAAAACATAAACTTCAGGATGCCCAAAAATCCAAACATAGTTAATCCATACCATTGGATTTCCGCCACCAACATTGGTAAAAAAATTCATGCCCAAATAACGGTCACATGCCAAGAGAGCAAACGCTACAGCTAAGACAGGATAAATCACTAAAATAAGAACATTACTAACGAAAGCACTCCAACAAAAGACGGGCATTTTCATCATCGTCATACCAGGTGCCCGCATTTTTATCATCGTTGCAACAAAATTGATTGCTCCCATCGTTGTTGCAATACCAGACAGTTGAAGTGACCACAAATAATAGTCTACCCCCGTATCTGGACTTCCTTGCAACTCTGTGAAAGGTGGATACATCAACCAGCCACCACGACCAAAATTACCAACACCTAGTGATATGTTAATGAGTATTGCTCCTGCAGCTGTAATCCAAAATCCCAAATTATTGGCAAAAGGAAAAGCAACATCACGAGCACCAATTTGAAGTGGTATAATATAATTGAAAAGACCAAATAATATCGGCGTGGCCATGAAGAAAATCATTATAGTACCGTGAGCCGAAAAAATCTGATCAAAATGATCAGGAGGTAAATAACCCGCCGTTTCGCTCCCCAGAGCCAAAGCCTGATGCGTTCGCATCATAATTGCGTCCGCGAAACCGCGAACAAGCATAATAATACCAAGCACTATATACATAATGCCAATGCGTTTATGGTCAACTGTTGTAATCCAATTTCGCCATAAGACTCCCCACCATCCAAGCACTGTCAAAGCAAGAACAGCAATTAAACCACCCACAACAATCGCAATACACGTGTATAAAACGATCGGTTCATGTGCCAGCGCGTGAAAAGCACCAGCTGTAGGATCTGTAAGTCTTCCAAACATTTCTCAACCCGTATCAGATAAATTTCATTTTAAAAAAACCTTATTTTTAAAAGGTCTCTTTCTCGATTGATGCACTCAATAACCATCAGGATCAAAAACTGAACAAAGTGCACCCCAAAGTGTCTGAGCTGCAGCTCGCTTCATTAAATCTTCATTACACACCGTATTTGCATCAACACATCGATTAACAATCCGGTAGTAGAGCTGCTTCTCAACAGGTGCAAAATAACGTACCTCAGCATCCTTTTCCTTCGCAGCAATATCACCCATACGAGGCGCAATAGAAAGCTGACGATAAGATGCACGATCAAGTACTTGACCATGGGCCCGAGCTTTAGCAACCCAATTATCAAAATCCTGCAAAGATACAGAATGCCATTTAAATCGCATTCCTGCGAAACCATCACCACTGTAATTCGCCGAAGTTCCGTTGAATACTCCTTGCTTATCAGCAACCAAATGCAATTTAGAATTCATTTGTGGCATAGCATAAAGAACCGTGCCCAGTTTTGGTACCCAAAAAGCATTAACAGAATTCTCTGACGTCAACTGCAATAAAACTTGGCGACCTTCAGGTGCATAAATTTCATTGACTGCTGCAATACCATATTGAGGATAAATAAAAACCCATTTCCAATCCGTAGCCACAACATTTATCTGCAACGGCTCCCCTTCACCAACAATTTCCGTGGGAAGCGGATTTTCTGGTTCAAGCTTATAGGTGTAATAGGCAGTCAACGCACCCAAAACACACACGATAACAATTGGAATGCCCCACATAACTGCTTCAATTTTATTGGAATGCCCCCAATCAGGTAAATATTCTGCTGACGTGTTCGACGCATGATATTTAATAGCCAAAAATACGACACTCACCATGACTGGAATCACAACGCAAAGCATAACAGCAACACAAATAACAATCAAAATAAGCTGTTGCCGCGCAACATATCCCGCCGGGTGAAGAACGTCAAACTTACAACCTGATAAAAGCAACACAACCCCTAAAATTACGAGCATCTTTATTCGTTTAACAAAGTTTTTCATTTCACCTGCCCCATCATACATACCAGAAGTTGCCATCAAAACATGACAAAATCTTAACGATATGCTTACCAATTTAAAAAGAATTATCAAGTAAATTCAAATGCCCTCATCAACATTATACAACTTTTGATTCCTCTCTGCCCAATTTAAGCCTCTTGGCAATATATTCAAGCGCAAACCAATACCCATCGCTCCCACAACCGGCAATGACAGCATCCACACCAGCAGACGTATAAGAGTGGTAGCGAAAGGACTCACGATGATAAATATGAGATAAATGAACCTCTACTTTTGTCCCTGTAAATATTTTTAAAGCATCAAGAATTGCAACAGAGGTATGGCTATAAGCAGCAGGATTGATTATCAATCCTGCACTCATTCCAACCGCTTCCTGTATCCACTCTACCAATTGCCCCTCATAATTGCTTTGATGGAAATGTACGACTATACCCGCTCTGGTTGCCCATTCCTTGCAAAATTTTTCAATATCTTCTAGAGTTTCAGTTCCATAGATCTCTGGCTCACGTTGCCCAAGAAAATTTAAATTAGGACCATTTAAAACCGTTATAATTGTAGACATCATAAGCCTCTTTTTCGTCGACCATCACTTATAAAAAATTTAGCACATTTTTATTGAAATAAAGCTCCATCCTTAATCTCAAAAAACTCTGCTCGTCCTTTTAAGGAATCAAACAAAATGCGGTCTGTTCCTGTCATAAATGTTTGCCCCCTCAAGTCATCAAGAATATCAAATAAAGCAGCGCGCCGATGAGAATCAAGATGTGCTGCCATTTCATCAAGAAGTAGTATAGGTGCCCTCTGCGACATCATACCTGTTAAACGCGCATGACATAAAACCAAACTTGTGAGCAACGCTTTTTGCTCACCCGTAGAACAAAATGTTGCAGCCATGTTTTTATCAGCATAAAAAACTTGTAAATCTGTGCGATGTGGTCCTTCCAGAGTCCTTCCAGCTGCCCGATCTATTGCACGGTTATGTCGCAATCGATCATAAAATTGCTCTTCAACCTCAACCGCCGATAATTTACTCAAAGCCGTTTCTAAAAAACCATCAATTTGTAAAAAAGCGCGTGGAAAAACTCTCTGAGATGGCATTTGTACAAACAGATCATTCAAAAGCCTAATAAGATCAATACGTGCGGCAGCAATAGCCGTTGCTAGTTCTGCCATCTGCTTTTCTAACGCATTAAACCAAGCATCATTTTCATTGTCATCCAAAAATAAACGATTGCGCGCGCGCATCACCTTATCATAATCTGCTATGCGACGACTATGCAAAGGATCAATAGCCAAAACCATACGATCTAAAAAACGACGCCGCTCAAGCGAAGGGCCTGTAAAAAGCCCATCCATAGAAGGTGTCAGAATACTGATATGACAGTAATCTGTTAAGCAATCTCCTGTCTCATTCACACCATTAATATGTACTTTACGACTATTAGTCCCAATTTCGAATGCTGTACCAATCTTTACTTCACCATAAAGAGCACATTCAAGACGTGCAAAGACAACAAACCCTTCACCACCATCATTTGCAAAACTAACATCAGAATAAGCAGCACGCCGCAAACCGCGACCAGGAGAAAGAAAAGATAAAGCTTCTAAAAGATTTGTCTTACCCGCACCATTATGGCCAGTAAAAACCACATGCTGACCTGAAAAATGGATATTAAAGGAGGAATAATTGCGATAACGCACAAGCTTTAGCTGCCGCACTGCCACTTTGTGCACATAACCAGCTATGCATTGCAAAACAATAGTCCCTAAACGCGAATGGGCATCAGCACATAAAGCGCATCTGAATCATCATTATCACGAATCAGAGCTGGTGCTACAGCATCTGCCAACATAAAAACCATCTCATCACTGGAAAGCTGACCAGCAATGTCCAAAAGATAACGCGAATTAAATCCTATCTCAAGCGGATCAGATGTATAAGTTGCCGCTAATTGGTCTTCCGCACTACCTGAATCAGGATTATTAACGACAAGCTTTAATTGCCCATGCTCAATCGTTAATTTCACCGCACGTCCACGATCACTCGAAATCGTTGAAACACGATCAACCGCAGAAGAAAAATCCTGTTTGTTAACAATCAATTTTTTATCATTTCCAAGAGGGATAACACGTTGATAATCTGGAAATGTTCCATCAATTAATTTCGATGTAAAAACAACAGAACCTACAGAAAAACGAATTTTTGTTTCTGAGACTTCTACAGACACATCACCGTCAATTTCTTCTGAAAGAAGCTTTTGTAATTCTCCTACAGTTTTACGAGGAATAATGACACCTGGCATACCTTCAACTTCTAAAGGCGCTTCCATATCAACTTGTGCTAAACGATGACCATCGGTGGCAACTAAACGCAACTTCAAAATACCATCATTCACAACATGAAAATAAATCCCATTGAGATAATAACGGGTTTCTTCCGTAGAAATAGCAAATTGCGTACAATCAAGTAAATGTTTCAAACCTGAGGCCGATAGAGAAAAGCGATAACCAAACTGACCTGGAAGAGACTCTGGAAAATCTATCTTCGGAAGACACTGAAGCTGAAAATGCGCACAACCCGAAACGACAGACATCGTGTTTGCCTGATTCTCATCAACGGACAAGACAATTTCACTCCCATCAGGAAGTTTTCGCACTATATCATATAACAAATATGCTGGTACAGTTATCGCTCCTGCTTGTTCAATATTGACTGTAAAAGATTCCGTGACCTCTAAATCAAGATCCGTCGCTTTTAATTGCACACTTCCATTCTCTGCATCAATCAAAACATTTGATAAAATAGGAACGGTATTACGACGCTCTACCACACGGTGAACCCGACCAAGAGATTTAAGAAACTGACTGCGATCAACTATAATACGCATAAAATCTCCGTTACAATTTACTAAAAACTATAGAAATTCTCTAGAAAACAACCCATTCCCTTAAGAATCATTTGCTGGATTTTATTCAACGTCTCTTAAAATGGCAAGTGACTCTTGTATAAGAAAAAAAGCTAGCTTACCTCCCCCCTGCACTCTTTCTTTCAAGATAAGGAAAGATTGGAAATACTAAGCAGCCTGCTCTCCAATTAATCGCTTAAGCAACTCAAGCTCTTTGGCCAATGTCTGATCACCACAAACCAAGTCTTCAATTTTACGAACTGCGTGTAAAACTGTCGTATGATCACGACCACCAAAACGACGCCCAATTTCTGGCAACGAGCGAGGCGTCAACATTTTTGCTAAATACATCGCAACTTGTCGCGGCTTGACAACTGTACGTGTCCGACGATTGGATAACAAATCCTGTTTAGACACATTATAATGACGTGCAACCGTACGCTGAATTTCTTCGATTCGAATGCGCTTAGGCTCACCAGAACGTGTCAAATGGCCTAACAATTCATCAATCCGCTCTAAGGATAAATCTGTTTCAAATGACTGGCGGAACAAGAGTTGATTAAATGCTCCCTCAATATCACGTCCTGATCCTAAAACTGTTCTTGCAATATATTCTAGAATATCATCAGAAATCGAAAGCGTACTATCATCTTGCTGTGCTACCTTCAATCGCTGTTGTAGCATACTCAAACGCATTTCATAATCTGGCGCCTCAATTTCAAGGGCAACCCCTCCCTGAAGACGAGAGCGAACCCGAAGATCAAGCGATTCTAATTCTGCTGGTGGACGATCCGCAGCAACAACAACTTGTTTCGCACTATCAAGCAACATATTCAGTAAATGACAAAACTCATGCTGAATCGACTTTCCTTGCAAAAATTGCATATCATCAATAATGAGAAGATCAATATCACGAAGCTGCTCTTTAAAGGAAAGAGCATCATTATCACGAATAGCCGTTGCAAAACGCCACATAAAATATTCAGCAGTCAAATAAATAACTCGTGCAGGCGTTAAACGATTCAACGACGCTGCCGCAATAGCTTGAAGCAAATGCGTTTTCCCTAAACCAACAGATGCATGAACAAAAAGAGGATTAAATCTTAAAGCACTTTTATGCCCTTCTGCAATCGAACGCGCTGCAGCTAAAGCAACACGATTAGAAGAACCCTCCACAAAACTTTCAAACGTATAGCGAGAATCAAGAGGTGAACCAAAAACACCTGCTTGAACACTCTTTACAGAATTCTCTGTGTAACTCTCAACAAAAGATGGAGTCGTTTGCTCTTCCAGAGCAACTGGAGCGGCACTTGTTTTACAGACCACACCTCCAGAAACGCGTTTCATACCGCGAACAATAACTTCAACACGAAGAATCATCGGGTTCTCTTGTTTCCATAAATTTATCAAAAGAGAACCATAGTGATTATTAATCCATGAACGTAAAAACGCTGTAGGAACAGAAAGTTTTACAAGATTACGGCTATATTCAGCAAGCTTTACACGACCAAACCAACTCGTATAAGCCTCAATACCAACTTGTGCCTTTAATTGGGCCATCACACGTGCAAAAGCCGCAGCACCCTCTTCCTCTGAAATAATAGGAAACCCTCCAGAAACATTTCTACTCACCGCTCCACCATTATCCGTCATCTTGATTATTTTTTCTGCCGACAGGATATTCACCGTAACCCTTTTAAAGGAACTAGCTTTAGAGTTCAATTTATCCACCATCTTTCATCCTGATAAAAATAAAAATTTTGTCTTGCCAAATCGCTAAAAATCAACATAGCAAAGGCAAAACGCCCTACCCCAAATAAGATTACTTATCCCCCCCTTAGGATAGCTTCATTAAACCCCACCAATAAAGATGACCAATAAGATTTACTTGCACTCATGATATGAACCATTCTTCTAAAATGGATAACATACCAACAAAGAAACAAAAAACACCTTAGAAAAAATCTATCCAACATGAGAGTCCATGACAGCCTAAATTCAAGCATTTTAAACTCATACATACCGCAGGATAAAAACTGATGTGAACCCTGCCTGTTTTTCGTCTCCATGAGAAACATACAAAACAGCAGAGGTAAAATGCAAGAGGCCAAAATAAAAGCAAAACCTCCTATAAACCTGCTCATATAAATTAGAGATGGAGAAAATTATTGATTCAATTCATTTTTTTTCTCTAAATTTACCAATAATTAAAGAATCCCTCCGGATTAAAAAAAAAAAATAAAAATGCTTGACAAAAAAGACTCTGTAAAAATCCACAAAGCTTGTGGATAACCATACAAACTCTATGAATCTTCTCGTCTTTCTCATAGAAGAAAAAATCACTGATTCCCTCTCCTAAAAAGTGAAGGTTTTGGGAAAATAAAAAAACCAGCACCTACAGATGCTGGCCTGATTTTTAAATCTTTCATAAAATAGAAAAAGTTTAAACGTCCAAAGCTTTCAAGCGCTTAGCTAAACGCGAAACTTTTCGCGCAGCAGCATTTTTATGAAAAACGCCCTTGGAAACAGCACGCATAATTTCAGGTTCAAAATTCTTAAATGCTATTTCCGCAGATGCCTTATCACCACCAGCTACAGCATCATCAAACTTACGAATAAAAGTACGAACGCGCGAACGACGTGCCCTATTAACCTGCGTGCGTGCCGCAACTTTGCGTACCGCTTTTCGAGCGGAAGGTGTATTCGCCATAAATATATCTTTCTTTCAACGCATTGGATATGGTTAGCCTCAATAATATCTCTACCAATCCAAATAAATCCAATTCAAGCAATACTATAAAGCTGCCAATAACTGAGCAGCTTATAACGCAATCCTTAAACCAACGTCAATCGATTTCTCACAGATTAAGTATAAAAAAGCAACCCCTAAACTTTTGAGACTTTCATCGTTTAAAGACACTCCTAAATGCATAAATGCGGTTTAAACTGCCAAATGACGCAAAACATATTGCAAAATACCACCATGGTGCAAATAATCTAACTCATCTTCAGTATCAACACGGCATAATAATGGAACAGTTTTTATCATTCCATCGGAAAAAGTGATGATGGCAACTGTTTTTTGACGAGGTTTTAAGTTATGAATCCCTTCAATGGTTACCTTTTCATCCCCTTTTAAACCCAAAGATCTCCAGCTCGTACCCTCTTCAAACACAAAGGGAACAATTCCCATACCAACAAGATTCGAACGATGAATCCGCTCAAAAGATTGAGCGATCACTGCTTTTACACCAAGAAGGTTAGTTCCTTTGGCCGCCCAATCACGAGAAGACCCATTGCCGTATTCAATACCGGCAAATACAACCAACGGCACACCTTCTTGTTTATACGCCATAGCTGCATCATAAATTGCCTGCTCTGTTCCTGATGGATAATGGACTGTATAGCCTCCCTCACGACCATTTTCTCCTAACATGAAGTTACGAATACGGATATTGGCAAAGGTTCCACGCATCATCACTTCATGATTCCCACGACGTGTTCCATATTGGTTAAAATCAGCCACTTTAACCCCATGATCTATTAAATACTTTCCAGCAGGAGAATCCATCTTAATAGAACCAGCAGGAGAAATATGATCCGTTGTGATTTTATCACCAAACAAACCTAAAATCCGTGCATCTTTAATATCTGGCAAGACATCAGGAGTCTTTTGCATCTCATCAAAATAAGGCGGATTACGCACATATGTTGACTGTTCATCCCAAGCATACGTCACCCCTGTTGGAACCTTAACCTTTCGCCAATTTTCATCTCCCTTAAAGACATCCGCATATTTCTGGGAAAAAATCTTACGCGTAACATTCTTTTCGATAAATTCTTGTATTTCTTGAGAGGTTGGCCAAATATCTCTCAAATAGACTGGTTGTCCATCTGAACCTATTCCTAAAGGCTCTTTGGTTAAATCTTTACGCACTGTCCCAACCAAAGCATGTGCAACAACTAATGGTGGTGAAGCTAAATAATTTGCTTGCACATCAGGTGATACACGCCCTTCAAAATTACGATTTCCTGAAAGAACTGCAGCGGCAATGAGACCATAATGATTAATCGTTTTAGAAATAGCAGGATACAAAGGACCAGAATTGCCAATACAGGTTGTGCATCCAAATCCGACTAAATTAAACCCTAGTGCATCCAAATCTTTTTGCAATCCTGAGTTGCAAAGATAAGCTTCAACAACTTGTGAACCAGGCGCAAGAGATGTTTTAACCCATGGTTTGCTTTTGAGACCTTTCGCTACAGCATTACGTGCTAAAAGACCAGCAGCAATAAGAACGCTTGGATTCGATGTATTCGTGCAAGAAGTAATGGCAGCAATTACCACATCGCCATGACTAAGTGTGTATTCCTCACCTTCAACCGGATAACGACCATCTTGCTCAGAAGTCTTCTTATAATCCTCGGCTAATGCTTGTTCAAAACCTTGCCCAACACTTTCCAATGCAATACGCCCTTCAGGACGCTTAGGACCGGCCATAGAAGGCACAACATTTTCCATATCTAATTCTATTGTATCACTAAAAGTAGGATCGATTACAGCTTCATCATGCCACATCCCTTGCGCTTTGGAATAAGCTTCCACTAACGCTATCCGATTCTCATCACGCCCTGTCATATGGAGATAGCGTATTGTTTCCTTATCAATGGGGAAAAAGCCACAGGTTGCTCCATATTCGGGAGCCATATTTGCAATTGTTGCTCGATCAGCAAGCGTCATATGTTCTAGACCAGGGCCAAAAAACTCAACAAATTTACCAACAACACCCTTCTTGCGTAGAATTTGTGTTACCATCAACACTAAATCAGTCGCTGTGACACCTTCTTTAAGTTTACCTGTGAGACGGAAGCCTATCACTTCAGGCAATAACATAGAAACGGGCTGACCTAACATTGCCGCTTCAGCTTCAATACCACCAACGCCCCAACCTAAAACACCCAAACCATTCACCATAGTCGTATGCGAATCAGTTCCCACACAGGTATCAGGATAAACCGTCTGATGTGGCTCTTCACCCTTCAACCACACGCATTGCGCTAAATATTCTAGGTTTACCTGATGACAGATCCCTGTTCCTGGAGGAACAACGCGAAAATTTTGAAATGCTTGCTGCCCCCATTTTAGGAAACGATAGCGCTCACCATTGCGTTCATATTCATGCTCAACATTTTCTTTGAAAGCCATGGGATTGCCAAAGTCATCAACGATAATAGAGTGATCAATGATAAGATCAACAGGAATAAGAGGATTGATTTTTTCCGCATTCCCCCCCAGTTTAACCATAGCATCACGCATCGCAGAAAGGTCAACAACCGCAGGAACACCTGTAAAATCTTGCATAAGAACGCGTGCAGGGCGATAGGCGATTTCTGCTCCAGCACTGCCCTTATCGTTTAACCATTTAGCAACGTTTAAGATATCTTCTTTCTTAACCGTGCGCCCATCTTCAAACCGTAATAAATTTTCAAGAATGACTTTCATCGAAAATGGTAAGCGAGAAATACCATTAAGTCCATTTTTCTCGGCTTCGATTAGGCTATAATAAGTATATTCCTTGCCACAAACATTCAAAATTCTACGACAATTAAAGCTATCAATTTGAGTCACGACTGTCCACCCTCATACTACAAACCATCTAATTTTCCGGAACAAACAACACAAACTACGAGTCAAGGTCGCAGCTTGAGTGCAGACGCAATAACTTCCCCCTTCCATTTCCTCCTCTACCTTTTCATCAGCAAATTCAGAAATCGACACCAAAAACCATTCTCCACCAGATCTTGATGTAATACATATCTTATAGAACTATTTCTAGAACTATTCTAGGTACAATTACAGAAAAAACGTGTTTTTTATCTTATAATGCAATAAAGATTATAGAAATAAAAGAAAAATAGGTAAATACATGGTGCTCTCGGGCGTAAATTTAGCAGCTCACAGAAACGAAGAAATTTTATTCCAAGGTCTTTCTTTTTGTTTACTCCCACAGCAACTTATGACCATCACAGGTCCAAATGGTATCGGTAAATCTACATTACTACGAATCATTGTTGGTCTTCTTAAAGCCACTGAAGGCAATATCATCCTTAAAGACCAAGAACAAACATATCCGGTAGCAACTGCATGCCATTATCTTGCCCCCCAAAATGCTATGAAACCTTTTTTATCTGTTATTGATAATCTACAATTTTGGTCAGCATTTTATGGACAATATCTACGCTCTCCCCATGAAGCCCTTGCCGATATTGGTCTTTCTGAGCTTGAACACTTACCCTTTCATGTCTTGTCAACTGGGCAAAAAAGACGCGTAGCCATTGCCCGTCTTTTGCTCTCTTATCGTCCTATTTGGATTTTAGATGAACCAATATCGGGCATCGATAGCTATGCGCAAACTCTTCTTTCTCATATTTTTCAACATCATCTAAACCAAGGTGGTATGATTATTGCTGCAACCCATCATCCCCTCGGTATTCCAGAAAATCATAATATTGCTTTGGAAAAATTCCTATCTCTCCAAGAAAGATAAAGAATGAAAGCACTGTTTTGGCGTGATCTTAAATTAACTCTAGCACCACAAGCCTCTTCGTTAAAAGGGCTGTTGTTTTTCATCGCCGTTATTATGATAACCCCTTTTGCCATTGGGCCAGAGCCTAAAGTCCTTGCACAAATAGGCCCTGGCATATTATGGTTTGGAGCCCTTCTTGCAGGACTCCTCAATCTTAATAAACTTTTTCAAACCGATCATGATGATGGCAGTCTTGATCAATTCATTCTTTCTGGACAAAGACAAAGTTTTACTCTGATTGTATTTATTAAATGCCTCGCTCATTGGGCAGGAACAATGCTCCCTCTTATTTTTGCTACGCCGATTTTAGCATTCATGCTCCATCTCGATGCAGTAACAACTTTTACAACAACACTCACCCTCTTATGTGGAACACCTGCTATTATTTTCATTGGCGCTATAGGAGCTGCCCTCGCAACCTCATTGTTACATAGCACTCTCCTCGTCTTTATTATTATCTTACCATGGATCATTCCTATCATGATTTTTGGCGTTTCAGCCGCTACAGCCCCAACAAATCCAAGTGTCTCTTTTCTGAGTTCCCTGACTCTTCTTATCGCTTTCTCACTTCTTTTGAGTCTTTTTAGTTCCTTTGTTGCTGCTATAACGCTCAAGCTTTTAGCAGAAGAGTAAAAGAGGATTGCCGCACAGCAAAACTCTGCCTATTATAAATTTCATGAATAAAATATCTCACAGACATAAAATGGGTACGCTCCCAGTAAGTTTAACTCGTTTTATGAAAATAAGTCGTGTTGTGTTACCTTGGTTAACAAGTATGACATTGGGCCTTCTTATCCTAGGGCTTATTTTGATTATCTATTCTCCTGATGACTATCAACAAGGCATCACTGTCAAGATTATGTATCTTCACGTACCATTCGCGTGGCTCTCTACATTTTGTTATATCATCATAAGTGCAGCTGCTTTAGGGAGTTTGATCTGGAGATATCATCTTGCTGATATAGCACTTAAATGTGGTGCACCTATTGGAGCAATCTTTACAGCCTTAGCTCTGATAACAGGCGCGCTTTGGGGGCGCCCTACATGGGGAACATGGTGGGTATGGGATGCACGACTCACATCTGTTTTGATCTTATTTTTTATCTACCTTGCTATTGTCATGCTTGCTCGTGCTTTTTATAATCAAGAAAAAGCTGCACGCGCAACAGCCATTCTTACCCTCGTTGGACTTGTCAATATCCCTATTATCAAATTTTCCGTTAATTGGTGGAACACACTCCATCAATCGTCATCGCTCTTACGTTCAGGAGGGCCAACTATCGAACGTGCTATGTTATGGCCCCTTATCACAATGATCTTTTGTTTGAGCTTTCTGTTTATTTTGCTCTATTTGATGGCTATACGCAACGAAATCAATAGCCGTCATATCCAGATACTTCAGAAGAAAAAAGCCCGTCATGCACAATATTAGGAATTTTCATCATGCTTGATCTCAATAGCAGTCATAGCGGACTTTTAGGAAATCTCTCTCAGCAAATTGACTTGTTTCTTGGTACTCTTCACCACAAGCAAATTGTTATTTTGAGTTACATGCTTTCCGCAATCTTCCTTCTGTGCCTTATGGGTCATATCCTTTGCAAAGCTATCTATCAAAAAAAAATCCTACAACAGTTGAACAAAAAAGAGGTGTTTTGGAAAGAAAAGCATCATGAAAAATATCCTTCAAAAAATTAAAAAAAACACATTCTTATCTATCGTGTTTGGTCTTTTTGGACCATTTATGTTTTTTTCTCTTCTCACTGTGGTTTTCTTCTCTCTTATAGGGAGAAAATACCCCAATGATACTTCTCTTCTGCCAAACAGCTTTGTTGAAAAATCAGCTCCCCAAATAAGTCTTCCCCTTCTTGGCAATGAAAAGCATCTTCTCCATTCAGATCAATTGAAAGGACGTATAACATTAATCAATTTTTGGGGATCTTGGTGCTCATCCTGTCGTAAAGAACATCCGTTTTTGATGAAGATTGCACAAGATAAACGTTTTGATCTTATTGGTATTAATTATAAAGACAATAAAGAAAACGCTCAACGCTTTCTGAATCGTTTTGGGAACCCTTTTAAAGTGATTGGCTTTGATGCTTCAGGATATACAGCCATTAATTGGGGAATATATGGAGCGCCAGAAACCTTTCTTTTAAATAAAGAGCGCATTATTATTGCTAAACATGTTGGTCCCTTAACATGGCAAATTTACCAAAACAAAATCCTACCAAAAATTGAAAAGGCTATCATGCAAGAAGAGATATCCAACAACAATGCATTGATGCATAAAGATAATGCGTTATTTTCTCATATTGAAGAATGAGAATAGGGTTAAATTTTTTTATTTCTCCCTCTGATGATACCCTCTTTAAAAGATTCCCTTGCATTGTTAATGCAATACATCGATTTATCATGATCATTTCTTTTTACAACTTGAATGAGAGTCCCAAACATTGTTAGATTCTTTCCTATCAAAGCTGTTATGCTGTATCAGCTCAGAATTATCTCCTTCACATCACAAATGAAGTTGGCGTGTAGATAAAAACTATTAAAGAAAAGAGCAATATTTCTTATCAGCACTCTCAAATACAAGAATTGTCGCGGCATTTTGAGTTGGCAAAGAGTATGATGGTGCCGACTTATTATAATAAAAAAGGCAGGCAGAATAAATTCACTTGAGAAAACTTACTCTGCATTTTTGTGGGACTTCATGCAAAAGTAGCTAAACATGAGGAATAGATAAATATGAGAGTACGCTATAAATTTTGTATTATGCCATTAAAACAATAAAATAAACAAAATATAATTTCTTTAAGTTTAAGTGCGTCACTGAATAAATACTGTGTTCTTTTGCATAAGAAAAGCGAAGTCATTATAAGAGTATAAAAAACAAAAATATGAAGCTTTATACAATTCTGTATTATTCACAAAATGCTGCTGTAGATACTTTGATCCGTAAAGCTAAATAAAAATAGACAACTTTTCGCACCTTAACGGCACTTCATTATGCAATAACACAAAAATACTACTTGGAGATTCCCTTAACAGAGAAAACTTCTCTTTTCAGCAAAAGCCTTATCTTTAATAATCAAGATAAAACAGAAAATGTAATAGTGCTTACATTCAAATATTATATTCTTATCCGCCGTCTTTCAGAGATTGGCTGAAATGCTATTTTAGCATGAAAAGCACAGTAGGGACTATTTTCACCGGAATCAGCACCACAAAAATGAAAATCCGATGATAAGGGATCTCCAACGGGCCACCTACATGTATTCTCACTTAATTGCAAAAGATTAAGATGGCGTGATATAGGCACAACTACATTCGGTTTCTCAGGCACATCGGGTTCTTTTATATCCTCGACTACAGACTCCACCTTTAATGCCGTTGCTCCAACGCTGCAAGACGGAGCAATCGTTGGTGATACCGTCGATGGTGTACGACGTATACGCGGAGATGATGGACTACTAGCAGGTGTCTTTTGGGCACGCACATTCCCTTGTGCTGTTTTACCACGTCCCGGTAACTTTAATCGATGCACTTTACCAATCACTGCATTCCTGCTGACCCCACCTAACTGGGCGGCAATTTGACTTGCACTTAACCCCTCACTCCAGAACTTCTTAAGAAGTTCAACGCGTTCATCTGTCCAACCCATATCAGCACTCCAATCCTGATCACCTCAATGAGATGCTCCCCCTTGCATCTTCAAATGTTTGAATAATGTCCCCAATGAATCGAATGAAAAAAAATTACTCTGCCCTAAGCATAACAATTTCATTCAACCTATGGAACTTAAAAACTCAACACAACCTTGCTTGCTGATTTAAACTACAATACGCATCGACTCTCTGACAAGAGTCTTTCCCTCTTGAAGAGTTTATTTAGAACGTTTTCCCCAACTTGCAAATCAAGTCTAGACCAAACTATCGTATTTGCTTAAGACTTGCCCCTCTAAATACTTCTTGCAGAACCTTTATTGACTTTTTAGCCATCTCGGTCACGATCTATAACATGGGTGTGTAATGAAATACTGTATCTAAAGCTAGAACACTGCTTTATTTATCACATTGTTTTGTTTATTGTATGACAAAATTTAAAATATAAAAGGAAAGAATAATGGGCACTCCTGCTCTACAGCCACTTTATAAGTGTTTTGCTCGACGTAATTTGCATTTTAAACAAGGCAGTGGTGTCTGGCTTATTTCTGATAAAGGAGAGCGTTATCTTGACTTGACATCTGGTATTGCTGTGAATGCATTAGGATATGCGCACCCAAGGTTGGTCGATACTCTCAAAAGACAAGCTGAAAAACTTTGGCACATTTCCAATCTTTTTCAATCACCTGAACAAGAAGCTTTTGCTGCACGGCTTTGTGCAAATAGCTTTGCTGATAAGGTTTTCTTCTGTAATTCTGGTGCTGAAGCATTAGAATGCGCTATCAAAACAGCTCGTCATTATCATTACGCATCTGGCCATCCAAAACGCGTTGAAATTATTACTTTTGAAGGTGCCTTTCATGGACGCACACTTGCAACGCTTGCGGCTACTGGGCACGAAAAATATCTCGAAGGCTTTGGGCCCAAAGCTGGTGGATTTATTCAAATTCCTTTTTGTGATGAAACCGCTTTGCGAAACGCCATCAATCAAAATACCGCAGCTATTCTTATCGAGCCTATTCAAGGCGAAGGAGGAATACGAACGGTTTCTTATGACACTTTAAAATTTTTGCGCAAAATATGCGACGATCATAATTTATTATTGATTTTAGATGAGGTCCAAACGGGTATTGGACGTACAGGAAAGCTTTTTGCCTATCAATGGAGTGATATTGCGCCTGATATTCTTACTCTCGCAAAAGGATTAGGTGGTGGATTTCCGCTGGGAGCTTGTCTTGCAACAGAGGAAGCCGCAAAAAGTATGATACCAGGGACCCATGGTTCAACCTTTGGAGGAAATCTTCTTGGAATGGCGGTGGGCAATAGTGTTCTTGATATTATATTAGAACCAAGCTTTCTCCAACATGTTGAGCAGGTAGGCGATAAGCTCAAAAGTGGACTTTCGAGAATTCTCAATATCTATCCTGATATTATCTCTGCAATTCAGGGGGTAGGTCTTATGATTGGTATTCAGTGTGTGGTTCCCGCAAATGTAGTCGTAAGTGCCTTGGAAAATGAATATGTTCTCTGTACTCATGCCAACAATAATGTAGTGCGCTTATTGCCTCCTCTTATCATCACGGAAGAAGAAATCGATGAAAGCTTGCGTCGTGTTGAAAAAGCAATTGCCTCTCTTTCGCAAACAAATAAAACAAGGAAAATATGACAAACATGACAAATGCTCTTCGCCACTTCACCGATTTATCTGCTTTAACCCCGCAAATAGCACGTGCTCTTATCGATTATGCAAAAAAACTTAAAGCATCTTTCAAAGCAGGAAAAAGCTCAAAACCTTTTGTTGATAAAACACTCGCAATGATTTTTGAAAAACCATCCACACGAACCCGTATTTCATTTGATATCGGGATGCGCCAACTTGGGGGAGATACAATCATGTTAACGGGTTCAGAGATGCAGCTTGGTTATTGTGAAACCATTGCTGATACAGCTCGGGTCTTATCGCGTTTTGTGGATATTGTTATATTACGAACAACAACACATAATCGAATGCTTGAATTGGCACAATACGCACAGATTCCTGTCATTAATGCCCTTACAGATGACACTCATCCTTGCCAAATTCTAGCAGATATCATGACCTATGAAGAACATCGTGGACCCATTGCAAAAAAAATATTTGCATGGATGGGGGATGGCAATAATGTGCTTCATTCCTTGATCGAAGCTGCTGCCCTTTTTAACTTTCACTTACGTATTGCCACTCCAAAAGGCAGCGAACCACAAGAAAAATTTGTTCACTGGGCACGTGAACGAGGTGCTCATATTGCCTTAACGCATAATCCTCAAAAGGCTGCTAAGGATGCCGATTGTATTATTACCGATACATGGTTTTCCATGGGACAAGAGTTTCGTGCCCGCGATCATTCTATTTTTCAACCTTATCAAGTCAATGAAGCTTTAATGAAATTAGCCAAACCCAATGCTCTTTTCATGCATTGCCTTCCTGCGCATCGTGGTGAAGAAGTTGTTGATGCTGTGATAGATGGAGCGCATTCCGTTGTTTTTGACGAAGCTGAAAATCGCCTTCATACCCAAAAAGCAATTCTTGCATGGTGTTTACAAGATGGATTTTTCACTTCACAATATCTTACAAAACAGATTATATAAAAGGCAAAAATATGCGCGAAAAATCCACAGATGAAGCTTCTCTCAAAAATATCTACTTGAGTGAAGATGATACTGTTATTCCCTTTCAAGTCGAAGAACTGGATATTCGTGGGCGTTCTGTACAATTTGGTGACGCTTTAAATTCTATTCTTACAAGACATCAATATCCTGAACCAGTTTCTTACCTTCTCGCAGAAGCTTTAGTTGTGACTGTTTTGCTTGGAACTTCCCTAAAACTCAAGGAAAAATTTATTTTACAAACCCATTCCAATGGGCCGGTTAATATGTTGGTATGCGATTTCTCTCCTCCCTCTCATCTGCGTGGTTATGCGCGTTTTGATAAAGAACAGTTAAAAAAAGCAATTGCCAATGAGCAAATATCTTCAGAAACCCTTCTGGGAAAAGGCACTTTAGCCTTCACCATCTACCAAGGCTCCCATACACAGCCCTATCAGGGAATCGTTGCATTAGACGGAACAAACTTGCAAGAAGCTGCTCGTATTTATTTTGATCAATCAGAGCAAACTCCTACCGATATCCGTTTGGCAGTTGCTATATTGGTCAATCGAGACCAACAAGGAAAAACACAGAAAAACTGGCGAGCAGGAGGAATTTTGACCCAATTCTTGCCCAAAGCATCATCTCATCATGAAATAGATGATCTAGGTCAAAAACAAGAAAAAGCAAAAATCGATGGACAACTTGAAGACCATTGGCAAGAGGCTAAAGCGCTAACCGCAACCATTGAAAGTGCCGAATTGACAGATCCCCAAGTCGGCAGTAAGCGGCTCTTATTCCGTCTTTTCCATGAATATGGTGTCAGAGTTTTTAATCCGTTTTCTCTTGTGGATCAATGCTCTTGTTCGCGTGAAA
This sequence comes from Bartonella sp. ML70XJBT.G, assembly GCF_028618575.1. GTDB lineage: Bacteria > Pseudomonadota > Alphaproteobacteria > Rhizobiales > Rhizobiaceae > Bartonella. The sequence goes on from NZ_JAQITA010000006.1 coordinate 80,049, forward strand.
AGATTAAAGGTATGCTTGAAGGCTTCCCCCCTGATGAACGAAATGAAATGGTTAAAAATCAATATATTTCCGTCACATGTGAGTTTTGCTCAACAACTTATCGTTTTAAACTGCAAGAATTTTCTGAAGAAAAAAGCTAACAAATATTTCTTACAAACAAGGAAATGCTTTCTGTCACTAAAGTTATTTTCATGATACAGCTGCACCTAAAGACAGCTTCGTATCAACTTTTAAAATCTTTTGTGTATTTTGTTCTCTGCAACACACCCTGTTTTTTCCTTGCCTAAACGATTATACGTTTTTTCAAATCCTATGTATGCGTTCCCTATGTTCTTTTATAGAAACAACTTATAGTTTCACATATGCTTTATTCTTTTTAAATACAGTTCTCTTTTACATTTGCACATCATAAGTGAGTTTTTTATACTGAAGAACTCTTTCTTTTTTAATGATCAACATATTGATTATTAATGGTAAATTATCTTTGTCAGATGCAATAAACTTGCTCAATATCATTGTATTTTCTTATTCAAATCCTCTGATTATGAATCAGAAAAAATAAAAATGAGGAAAATAATCCTTATGAATCAGTTGACTACAAGAAAACTTACAGCATGAGTTATCAATATAATGATTTTTCTGCTTATATTTATTGATAAACATAAGCATGATAAAACTTTATTACCGTGTCTGTCTTAAATAAAAAGTGAAGGTAGAATATTTTATGCTCTTTTATATATCAACTCATCGATAGTATCTGCCCATCTCAATATGCTACTATGCTAGCCCAAAGTATCAAAAATAAAGACAGCAAACAAATATTTCATTCTTGAGGAAAATGAAAAGTTTTTAAAACTTTTTTAGAGCTTTGGATATTCTTTCTACAGACTTGTGATTCCACGAATATTTTTTGAACTGAGGATGTCTCTTTCCTTATAGTTTGGCTTAAACAGAATGACTCTTTATAAAAATCAAACACAATAGCATAAAACTCATGATTAAGTTTTGCGCTCCCCCCTATTCCTGCCAAGAAAATATAACTTGTAAAATACTATAACGAGCCAAAGAAAGATTGAACCTACAATAACTCAAATGACATCATGCCCTTTATCTCGTGCAAAACGGCGCAACCAGATATAAAGCGCACCTCCACCACCATGTTGGCGGGCCGCCTGCTCAAAGGCATGCACATAATATCGAAAAGTTGGTGTTGATAACCAATGAGGAACCAACTTATACAAAGCACCATCACTTCCAAGCGATCGTCCTTTTCCTGTGATCACAAGGACATAACGCAATCCATTCTGCTGAGACGATTGTAGAAACTTTTTTAAGAAAAAATAAGCTTCTTCCTGCATACAACCATGAAGATCAAGACGTGCCTCTATAGGATAATGCCCTTTGGCAACCTTGCGATATGCAGCACGATCAAAAAAATGGATTTTATGCGCTCGTGCAAGTATTTCCTTTTCTGTTTTAACAACTGTTTGTTTCAGTTGTTTTTTTTGAGATAATGAACCGATTGGTGCTAGGCGCTGTTTTTCGTTATCAATATTTGCTGCATCTTTTGTAAGAGAAGAAAGGAGAGTATCATGAAGCGGTCTTATTGTACGACACACCCTCTCCCATAAAAGACGATCTTGTGGAGTCAAGAATTCCTTTTTGCATCTCCATTCACCCATAGACATTTCAATCGTCAATCTCTTATAAAGCTTATTTATTATAATCTTATAGAAAAAAGATCTTAATTTTCATCTTCTGTTGCAAAAAGCTTCCAATTTGGGTCTGATGATAAACTGTTGCGAACAAAAGTCCAAACATCTCTAATTTCTACGATAGCATCAGGATCACCATCTATACGCTCTCCTTGCCCATTATAGGTTACAGAAATCATCTCACTGATAATCCGCACAGTTATAAATTCGTCCTTATCTTGTATTGCTGCTGAAACGAACTCTATCTTATTAATTCCAACGAAAGTAAACTGAACCTTTTCATTGTTGTTTTCACGTTTTTCAATAGCAGCACAAAAGCTTTCAAAAACATTTTGAGAAAGCAATCTTTTAAGTTGATCTCGATCACCTCTAGCAAAAGCTGTGACAATCATTTCATAAGCAACCCGTGCACCTTTTATAAAAAATTGAGGAGAAAAATGGGAATCAATTTTGCGAAGTGCCCGTAACCCTTCATTCAGTACAGTCCCTTCTGGTGAAATCGCATCAATCTCGCTAAAATCATTCTTTTGCGAATTGTCTTGATGAGGGAACGAAACAATACTGTCTGTCGTTTCTACCTCAGTTTGCTTTTTAGAACAACGTGAATAAGGATCAAAGGGAGGTTTTTCAAAACCAATCCGTTTTCCTAATACATTACGCAGTTGCACAAAAACGATAACCATAATGATAAGAGCTACGACAAGTATAACGTCAAATTCCATGGGTGCTGTCAATCTCCAAACCTAAGATGATCTGTAATAAACATTGCAGTCAATATCATTTATCAATAAATATGTAAAATAAGGAATCTACGATTCAAATATTTTTATAGCCTTTCATGTATTTTTATAAACTTTATTCATGTATGTTTAAAAGAATGGCTCTTATAATCTTCTATTATCCTAAACTATCTAGAAGGGAGTTTTTATGTGATAAAGTCTTACCCTATCAATCCTCGCTTTTTTATCATTATCTTCCTTAGCACTCTTTTAATCGAAATTGCTGGTTTTATTTTTGTTGGAAAAGAAATTGGCATTCTAGCAACTTTGAGTCTTGTTGTTCTCACAACAATAGTTGGAGCTGTTTTATTGCGAATTCAAGGCATTAGCCTTTTAAAAAATATACAACATGAACTTATCCAAGGACGCAGACTGGAAAACAATATTACCGATGATGCCTTTATCATTGTGGGAGCGATTTTGCTTATTCTTCCTGGATTTGTCAGCGATATTTTTGGAATACTACTCCTTATTAAGCCAATCCGTTTTCTTATCTGGCACTTCTTTTTATCATTTCAAAATAGAATGAACAAACATACTAAAAATAAAACCAATACTCACAATGATTCTGAAAAAATCATTGATCTTAAAGCTGAAGACTACGAAGTCTATAATACTACAGAATCTCCATGGCGTAAAAATGATGATAATCATTGAAAGAGAAAAAAATCTGTCACCAACTTAAAAAATAATCAAGACAAGAGGAGCGTTTCTTGCAACCTTTTGCAAGGCGTGATAACCAGCTTAATCTGTAGCTCTAAAATAGAAATATATAATAATAGAAATTGAGAAAGTTTATACTATGGCCGAAGGTGAAATGAACAACAGTGGTGGAGAGCCCGTTTTTGCTGTATTAACGCAGTATTTAAAAGATTTCTCATTCGAGAACCCAGCTGCTCCTCATTCACTGCGTCCGCGTGAAAAATCACCACAAATAGATATCAATATCAATGTCAACGCAAACCCAATCGGTGATGATAATTATGATGTTGTCTTATCCCTCTCTGTTAAAGCCAGTGATGATACGGAAATATTGTTTCATGTAGAACTCATTTATGGTGGTGTTTTTCATATTAAAAATATTCCACAAGAGCATGTTATGCCTCTTGTTTTTATTGAATGTCCTCGTCTTTTATTTCCATTTGCGCGGCAAATTATATCTGATGCTACCCAAAATGGAGGATTTCCACCTCTTTGGATTGATCCAATTGACTTTGCAGCATTATTTCAAAAACGTCTTGCTGAAGAACAAAACGACAATCAGAGTCAGGTACAACCATCGTAAAAATTTATTTTTTTATTATCAAAAAGGCCCTGATACTTCAGGGCCTTTTTTTTACAATTTTTTTGCATGATACGCTGCTAACATTGCGATATTAACAACATCTGTATCATTTCCACTAAAAGGTACAATTTGGACAGATTTTTCCAATCCAATCAGAATAGGTCCAATAAGGGTTGCTTCACCAAGCTCTTGCAACATTTTGCTCGCAATAGAAGAGCTATGATAGCCAGGCATTATTAAAATGTTGGCTGGTTCTGTTAATCCCATAAAGGGATATTGTTGCATCAATTTCAAATTGAGCGCAACATCTGCACTCATTTCTCCATCAAATTCAAAGTCAACCCCGCGTTCATGCAAAATACGAACAGCATCCTGGATATTTTGTGTAACTTTTCCTTTCATATAGCCAAAAGTAGAAAATGCTAAAAACGCGACCCGTGGTTGATATCCAAATCCATGGACAAAAGAAGCTGTTTGTTCCGCTATATCAGCAAGTTCTTCAGCGTTAGGATCCTCATAAACAGCTGTATCTGCAATAAACACCGTTCGTCCACGGCAAATAGCCATTGAGATACCAATCAACCGTTCTTGTGGTTTTTCATTAATCACACGACGTATATCGATCAATGCTGTTTCATAATTGCGTGTTACTCCTGTAACCATTGCATCAGCATCCCCTAATGCCACCATACAAGCAGCAAAATAATTGCGATCATTATTGATACGATGGTGACAATCACGCAATAACCAGCCTTGACGCTGCATCTTTTTATAAAGGTAATTCGCATAAGCATCCGTACGACAGGAGAGCTTTGCATTCATAAGTGAAATACCTTCACGCTCAAGATCAATACCAGCAATAGCTGCAGTTTCTCTCACTTGTTCTTCATGGCCAATCAAAATTGCTTGTCCTAGTTTTTGATGAACATAGGAAACAGCGGCTCTGATGACTTGCTCTTCTTCACCTTCTGCGAAAACAATCTGTTTTGGCGCTTGGCGAATATGATTATAAACTCCACGCATCACAGAGGAAATGGGATCACGTCTTGCACTTAAATCACGCTCATAAGCCTCTAAATCATCAATATGCTTTCGCGCAACACCACTCTCCATTGCCGCTTTTGCCACCGCTTTTGAAACAACCGTAAACAAACGTGGATCAAAAGGAACAGGAATGATATAATTAGGTCCGAATTTCAATCGCTTGCCACGATAAGCTTCTGCTACACTGTCAGGAACCTCTTCATGGGCCAACTGCGCCAAAGCTTTTGCAGCAGCAATTTTCATGTCCTCATTGATAACCGTCGCACGTACATCAAGTGCACCACGAAAGATATAAGGAAAACAAAGAACATTGTTAATTTGGTTTGGATAATCTGAACGACCTGTTGCCACAATGGCATCATTACGCACTTTCATAACCTCTTCTGGTGTAATTTCTGGATCGGGATTGGCCATAGCAAAAATAATCGGCTGTGGTGCCATCGATTTGACCATCTCAGGGGTAATTGCACCTTTCGCCGAAACCCCAAAAAACATATCAGCGCCTTCCATTGCTTCGGCTAGCGTGCGTTTATCGGTTCGAAGAGCATGGGCAGCTTTCCACTTATTCATTCCCTCTTTGCGCCCTTCATAGACCACACCCTTCGTATCACAGAGTATAATATTTTCAGGTCGAAACCCCATTGCTTTAATCAATTCAATACAAGCAATTCCAGCAGAGCCAGCACCATTACAGACTAACTTCGTATTTTGCATGTCACGCCCTGTTAAATACAGAGCATTCAGTACGCCAGCGGCAACAATAATTGCTGTACCATGTTGATCATCATGAAAAACAGGAATATTCATAACTTCGCGTAAGCGACTCTCAATCATAAAACACTCTGGTGCTTTAATGTCTTCAAGATTGATACCGCCAAAAGACGGTTCCAAATGACGTACTAAATTGATAAAATCTTCTGGATCGTTTGTATCAATTTCCAAATCAATGGAATCAATATCCGCAAAGCGCTTAAAAAGCACTGCTTTGCCTTCCATTACAGGTTTCGATGCAAGCGCACCTAAATTGCCCAAACCTAAAATAGCTGTTCCATTTGATATCACAGCCACAAGATTTCCTTTTGTCGTATAATCATAAGCCAATGCTGGATTTTGAGCAATTGCTTTCACTGGAACAGCAACACCTGGTGAATAAGCAAGTGCTAAATCATGCTGTGTTGCCATAGACTTTGTTGCAATAATTTCAAGCTTTCCAGGTCGACCACAACTATGAAAATCAAGAGCTTCTTGCTCACTAACACCATAAATCATTTGAGGTAGTTTCTGATTTTGCTTTTTCATTTCACTCAATTCTCTCCAAAACAGTGTCAATTATGCTCTATGATACGTGTAATTACCCGATTTTAAAATTTGATTCATATATGAGAAATCGCTATGCTTGCTTTAACAAACCTGATTACACGTTTCAATTTTTAGAGATAATGAAGATAAGTATTACTGAAGTAAACAAAAAAGGGTATTAAAACTTCACTTGAAGGAGACAGGCGCGTAAACATGGATAAAAAAAACAACTCTAAAAATAATTTAATTCCTCAGCCTGCCCTCTCATCTGCTCCTCATCAACAACGCCTCACACCTATGATGGAGCAATATATAGAAATCAAAGCAGTCAATAATGATTCCCTGCTCTTTTACCGGATGGGTGATTTTTATGAATTGTTTTTTAATGATGCTGTTGAAGCTGCTCAAGCTTTAGGAATCACCCTCACAACACGCGGCAAACATTTGGGTGAAGATATTCCTATGTGCGGGGTTCCCGTTCATGCTGCTGATGATTATTTGCAAAAACTTATTGCTTGTGGATATCGCGTTGCTGTTTGTGAACAAACAGAAGATCCTGCCGAAGCCAAAAAGCGTGGATCAAAATCGGTTGTTCGACGCGATGTCGTGCGCCTTGTCACACCTGGAACTCTTACCGAAGAAAAACTTCTTGATCCAACGCGTGCAAATTATCTGATGACACTTGCGCGCATCAAAACCAGCGATGGAGAGGATTTTGCCCTTTCTTGGATTGATATCTCAACAGGCATATTTCGTGTAACAGAAAGCCGTCCTGAAAAACTTCTGGCAGACATTATGCGCGTAGATCCTCAAGAAATTATTGTCGCTGACTCTTTCTTTCATGACAAATCCCACAAATCACTTTTTCATGTTCTCGATCGCATTGTTTTACCTCAACCTGCTAATCTCTTCGACACAGTTACTGCCGAACGCGATATTTGCGGTTATTTTAAACTTTCAACCCTTGAAGGTGTTGCCGATTATTCTCGCCCTGAACTCTCTGCAATCGCTGCTGCCATCCGTTACATCGAAAAAACACAAATCACGCATCGCCCTCTTCTTATGCATCCTGAACGTCAAAATGAAAGTGCTACCCTTTTCATTGATGCTGCAACCAGACTTAGTCTTGAGCTTGTCCGAACCACTTCAGGACAACGTGATGGAAGCTTATTAAAAGCTATTGATCGCACGGTAACAGGAGGGGGATCACGTCTTCTTGTCGATCGTCTCATTGCACCCCTCACCACACCCTCGGCTATTGATCATAGACTCGATTCGGTTGCCTTTTTTTTACAAAATACCTCCCTTGCAGAAGCCATAAAACTTATTTTAAAGGGGGGCCCAGATATGCCCCGTGCAGTGTCACGTTTGGTGCTTGGACGAGGTGGTCCCCGTGATATGGCTGCAATCCAGCGTGGTTTTGAAATTATTCGTGAAATCAAGCAGCTTTTTAATGATCAATTGCTTCCTCAAGAAATCAGTGACGTACAACAGGTTTTCTCACATTTGCCCACTGCTTTACATGATCATTTAGAACGGGCATTAGCGGATGACCTTCCTCTGCTGAAACGTGATGGTGGTTTTATTCGCTCTCAATATCATAAAGAGCTTGATGAAATGCGTGCTCTACGTGATGAATCGCGCCGTGTCATTGCCGAACTTCAAGCACAATATGCCCAAGAAACAGATATTAAAACGCTTAAAATCAAGCATAATAATATTCTAGGCTACTTCATTGAAGTCACCAATGTACAAGCATCTGCACTCACAAATAACCCTCAAGCCAAAGAACGTTTTATTCATCGGCAAACAATGGCAAATGCTATGCGCTTTACCACAACAGAGCTTGCTGATCTTGAAAGCCGTATTGCCCATGCCGCTCACCACGCACTGACACTTGAACTGGAAATCTTTGAAACCCTTGTGCATGAAATTACTGAGCAGATTGATTTCATTCGTAAAGCAGCCGAAGCACTTGCTGTCTTGGATATATCCGTCGCATTAGCACATCTGGCTGAAGAACAAGGATATTGTCGCCCCAAAATCGATCATTCTCTTACCTTTCGTATCACTGCTGGGCGCCATCCTGTCGTGGAGCAAGCACTTCGCAAACAAGCTGCAGAACCCTTTGTTGCCAATAATTGTGATCTCTCTGTACAAGAAAATCATCAATATGCAGCCATCTGGCTTTTGACAGGTCCCAATATGGGAGGAAAATCCACTTTCTTACGGCAAAATGCGCTGATTGCTATTATGGCGCAAATGGGATCCTTTGTTCCAGCAACTTGCGCACATATTGGCGTCGTTGATCGCCTCTTTAGTCGTGTTGGTGCTTCCGATGACCTTGCAAGGGGGCGCTCAACCTTCATGATGGAAATGGTGGAAACAGCAACAATTCTTAATCACGCTAGTCACAAATCCCTTGTTATTCTTGATGAAATTGGACGAGGAACATCAACCTTTGATGGACTTTCCATTGCTTGGGCAGCTGTAGAATATCTGCATGAAGTGAATCGCTGTCGTGCTATTCTTGCTACCCATTTTCATGAAATGACAGCACTGACAGAAAAGCTTAACCGCCTTTATAATGTAACAATGAAAGTTAAAAATTGGGATGGTGATGTGGTTTTTCTTCATGAAGTCACACCAGGAGCTGCAGATCGATCCTACGGCGTACAAGTTGCAAAACTTGCTGGACTTCCCCCAGCAGTTATTGCCCGCGCTACAGATGTTCTCCACCAATTAGAACAAGGTGAAATGGCTGGAAAAGGACATAAACTTATTGATGATTTACCACTTTTTTCCCTTAAAGCAGTATCTCCTGTAAATGAAAAAACACAAGAGCATTGCGCACTTCATGAGGCGTTAGCAAATATTCACCCTGATGAACTTTCCCCTAAGCAAGCTTTAGAAGAACTTTATCGCCTCAAAAAACTAGAAAAAAGCTAAATCCTTTATAAAAAAATCAAAGAAAACATTCTTTCTTGATCATTCTAACGCATATCGACTCTTCATTACCTTATCATTTTGCTTTTACATAATGTCTCTTAACAACCGTAAAGTAGAGACCGGGAAAGAAATTATACCATACTTTTTAAAGCCAATTGTTTTATACAAACAAGCAATTTATAGCGCCATATTCATCAGCGCGATACTTGTCATTCTGATGCACTCTGACTTTCAATATTCTTCTAAAAAATGTAAAATAATCAGTTTGAAACTCTGCTTTCCGACTTTCAAAAGTATCTCAAACAATATCCTTTAAATAATGGCAATTGGCATTGCTTCACGCTTTTATTTCTCTCGTTTTTTCATGAAGTCACGACCTTCATGTAAAACAGAACGCCACCCAATTACACATTCACGTGCTTTTTTAAAGAAACATTTCTTAAGACACAAAAGCCTATTTCACGAAACCAACCATGAAGGGTATAACGATCAAGCTATTAGTACCACCATCTTTATACTTGTGGAGAAGCAAACCGGCACCATCCTTATATTTGCCAATTCCCAATGTTGCGACAACCCTTGCCTTTGAGAGCATTCATAAGAGGCATTTTTACTCCTTTCTTGTGTAGTTTTACCCACACGCCAGCCCCGTTTGTGACGTGCAAGCAAGTGATATTAATCGACTAAGAGGATTTGTGATGAGAAAATTTCTCTCGATTCGGAGTTGTGATCCACGTTGAAAAATGATACTTTATCATTATAAATCAATGTGTTGTCATCTTACGAAAAAGAGTTATAATTCTCTTCATTTTCCATAAATAAGGTTTTTCACACAATCATATGCTACGAACCGCACCCTTAGCAGCAGAAGTTGTCATTGCTGCATAAGCTTTGAGAGCCTTTGAGACTTTACGCTCACGCTTCTCAATGGGTTGCCAAGCTGCTTTTCCTTTCGCTTCCATTTTAGCACGACGATGCTTTATCTCAGCGTCATCGACCAACATATGAATGGTACGATTAGGAATATCAATTTCTATGATATCGCCCTCTTCTACCAAAGCAATTTCTCCTCCCTCTGCAGCCTCTGGTGAGATATGTCCTATTGAGAGTCCTGAAGTTCCTCCTGAAAAACGTCCATCCGTTATAAGTGCACAGGCCTTGCCTAATCCTTTCGATTTGAGATAACTTGTTGGATAGAGCATTTCTTGCATTCCCGGTCCACCGCGTGGCCCTTCATAACGAATTAAAACAATATCACCTGATTGAATTTTATTATTTAAGATTGCTGAAACAGCGGAATCTTGGCTTTCAAAAATTCTTGCTGAACCTTTAAAAGTTAAAATTGATTGATCCACACCTGCTGTTTTCACAATACAACCATCTCTGGCAATATTCCCATAAAGAACCGCTAATCCTCCATCTTGCGAATAGGCATGTTCTCTATTACGAATCACACCTTTTTCACGATCAAGATCAAGAGTTTCGTAGCGACAAAATTGACTAAACGCTGTTTGTGTTGGAATCCCCCCTGGCGCTGCACGATAAAATTCATGAACGGTTGTTTCAGCTGTCTGTTTTATATCCCAGTGACAAAGAGCTTCCTTCATCGTTTTTGCATGAACCGTATAAGTAGACGTATCAATCAGTCCGGCAGCATCCAATTCTCCTAAAAGGGCCATAATTCCACCTGCGCGGTGGACATCTTCCATATGCACATTTGCAACAGAAGGAGCAACCTTACACAAAACAGGAATACGACGTGAAAGTCGATCAATATCCGTCATGGTAAAATCTACTTCACCTTCTTGCGCAGCCGCTAAAAGATGTAAAACAGTATTGGTTGATCCTCCCATAGCAATATCTACAGCCATGGCATTTTCAAAAGCCTTGCGTGAGGCAATCGAACGCGGTAAAATTGTCTCATCTTCTTGTTCATAATAACGTTTGACCAATGTAACAATTTGTCTTCCTGCTTCTTCAAAAAGCATTTGGCGATCTCTATGCGTTGCTAATATTGACCCGTTGCCAGGAAGAGAAAGCCCTAATGCTTCGGTTAAACAATTCATAGAATTAGCCGTAAACATTCCTGAACAAGAACCACATGTTGGACAAGCAGCACGCTCCATTTCCGCAATTTCTTGTTCTGAATTATGCTCTGAAGCCGCAGCAACCATGGCATCCACCAAATCAACAGTAAGATTTTGACCTTTCCATTTAATCTTACCTGCTTCCATAGGACCGCCTGAAACAAAAATTGTTGGAATATTCAAGCGTAAAGCAGCCATTAACATACCTGGCGTTATTTTGTCACAATTGGAAATACAGACAAGTGCATCAGCACAATGGGCGTTGACCATATATTCAACAGAATCAGCAATAATTTCACGTGAAGGCAAAGAATAGAGCATTCCATCATGCCCCATCGCAATTCCATCATCTACAGCAATAGTATTAAACTCTTTCGCAACACCGCCAGAAATTGCTATCTGTTGTGCTACCAACTGTCCAAGATCTTTTAAATGGACATGTCCTGGTACAAATTGTGTAAAAGAATTGGCAATAGCAATGATAGGTTTGCCGAAATCAGTCTCTTTCATCCCTGTCGCACGCCAAAGACCGCGAGCCCCTGCCATATTGCGTCCATGAGTCGATATTCTTGAACGGTAAGAAGGCATTATTTTTTCCCCTCAAATAATTCCATTTTCTTTGTTTTGCTGCAATCTCCCCTTAAAAACAAGAGCTCGCCTGCGAAAAATAAAAAAAGCCCGTTATTGAGACAATTAAATCACAAAATTGAAAGCTGCAGCTATTGTTTGTTATCCAAAACATTTTCTGCAAAAATGATCGCTAAAGCTTTTGAAAATCATAAAAGCTATCTTATAAAGAGCTATTGATTTAAGAAATCATATGAGAACAGACTTTCATTTTCGGTATAGAGATATTTGCGCAAACTATAAAATATCACTCATCTGCTCTTGCGCTTTCATAACAATAAATTTCATGAGTATTATCAAAGAAAAGGCATAGAGCGAACTCTTGGAAAGAAGCACTTTATGCAATCATTGAAAATGCTATAGATAAAAATGCGCCCTTCACAGCAGATAAATTCTTTTTATAAATATTGATAGCTTATTGAAAAAACTTTTGATCTTTTGGTGGAGCTAAGCGGGATCGAACCGCTGACCTCTTGCATGCCATGCAAGCGCTCTCCCAGCTGAGCTATAGCCCCATATTAAAGACAGTTATCCCTTAAAAGAAAGGCAAATAACCTGACTGAAATTTTCTAGAACGATAAAAATCGAAGATCAAGAAAAATTTGTATTCAATGAAAAGAATAACCTTCGTTTCTCTTAACTTTTAAGAATCGTCGTCGTTAGAAACACCGCCTCCGAGAATATCGGCAACATCATCATCCTCATCGTCCTCATCGTGGGATAAAAAGGCGTCATCGTCATCACCAAGATCAACATCACCATCCTCCAAATCAGGAAGATCATCATCTTTAGAATCGTCACCATCCTCTTCAAGAAGCATAAAAGCAGATTTCTCAAGTGCTGTATCAAGCTCTTCAGTATCAACATCTTCTTCACTATTTGCTTCAGCTGCTGCAACCTCAAAATAAGAACGTGGATAAGAAATCCCTGTATAAGGTGATACAATAGGGTCGCGATTAAGATCATAAAACTTCTTTCCCGTTTCTGGATCAACACGCTTAGTTCCAAGATCCTGTTTTGCCATGAACCGTGCCTCTTTTGCTTAACTATCATTCCATTAAAAAATAAATTTCATGGTGCTTAATCAAAAAATAATGTCTTTGTCAAAAGATAAATACATCATTCTTCATGGATTTCCTCATGACGCCTCTCAAAGCTTGTGCTAAGGAGGGGATTAATTTCGTAAAATTTAGATAAAATTAAATAGAATTTCTATGCAAAAAGCAATACCTATAACCGCTTACAGATCTACCCATCTTTCTGGAAAAATTAAAATACCAGGAGATAAATCAATTTCTCACCGATCTCTTATATTGGGAGGGCTAGCAACTGGTGAAACACATATTCACGGACTGCTTGAGAGTGATGATGTTTTAAAGACAGCGGCTGCTATGCAAGCTTTGGGCGCTTGTATGCAAAAGAAAAATGATCACTGGATTATACGAGGGACTGGAAATGGTTGCCTTTTAGCACCACAAAACCCTCTCAATTTTGGCAATGCTGGAACGGGTGTTCGCCTCGTTATGGGAATGGTTGGCCCTTATCATATGAAAACAACCTTTATCGGTGATGCCTCTCTTTCCAAACGTCCCATGGGACGTATTCTCGATCCATTACGATCAATGGGTGTTGACGTTACAGCAACCCGTGGAGACCTTCTTCCTTTAACGCTTCATGGTCCCAAAATGGCTAACCCGATTTGCTATCGTGTTCCCATGGCTTCTGCTCAAGTTAAATCTGCGGTCCTGCTTGCTGGTCTTAATACTGCTGGTACCACAACCGTTATTGAACCAATTCCCACGCGAGATCATACGGAGAAGATGCTCAAAGCATTTGGTGCTAAACTTGAAATAGAAACAGATATGGAAGGCACGCGTTTTATTCACCTCAATGGCCAACCACATCTGACCGGACAGCTTCTTGATATCCCAGGCGACCCCTCTTCTGCAGCTTTTCCACTGATCGCCGCCCTTCTTGTAGAGGATTCTGATATCACCATCGAAAATGTTCTTATAAACCCTTCTCGAATAGGGCTTATCGAAACATTATGGGAAATGGGCGCTCAAATTGAACTTTTGAACCAACGCCAAACAGGTGGAGAGGATGTTGCCGATTTGCGCGTTCAATCTTCAACGCTAAAAGGGGTTGTTGTGCCAAAAAAACGAGCCCCATCAATGATTGACGAATATCCCGCTTTAGCGGTAGCAGCAGCCTTTGCTGAAGGCAAAACGATGATGCTCGGAATTGAGGAATTGCGTGTTAAAGAATCAGATCGACTCTCTGCAATCGCAAAAGGACTCAAAATGAATCATGTAGAATGTGAAGAAGGGGAAGACTTTCTCATTGTTCATGGAAAAGGTTCCGGAAAAGGATTGGGTGGTGGAAACGTTACCACATATCTTGATCATCGAATTGCTATGTGCTTTCTGGTTTTTGGACTCGCGTCAGAAAAACCTGTTACCATTGATGATCAAAGAATGATCGCTACCAGTTTTCCAGAATTTATTTCTTTCATCAAACAACTTGGGGGGAAAATCGCTTGAAACCTTTTGTGATCGCAATTGATGGACCAGCCGCTTCAGGAAAAGGAACATTAGCACGCAAAATTGCTAGGCATTATCATCTTCACCATCTCGATACTGGGCTTACTTATCGTGGTGTTGCCTACGCACTTTTACAACAAAAATTCCCTCTCAATGATGAAAAAAGTGCTATCGATTGTGCCAAAGAGCTTGATTTTAACACTTTAAATCCAGTTCTTCTTTCTTGTCATGAACTTGGTGAGGCTGCCTCAAAAATAGCACTTAACTCCGCTGTGCGTGAAACCCTTGTCGAAAAACAACGTGATTTTGCTAAAATTTTACCTGGAAGTGTGCTTGATGGACGTGATATTGGTACTGTTGTTTGCCCCGATGCCGATATTAAGTTTTATGTTTTAGCGGATGTTCAAACACGTGCAAAACGCCGCTATCAGGAGATGGTAGAAAAAGGAAACCAAGCAGATTATCACAAAATCCTTAGCGATCTTGAACAGCGCGATAGACGTGACATAACCCGCAAACAAAGCCCACTGCGACCAGCAAAAAACGCCCACTTGCTTGATACGTCAGAATTGAGTATAGAAGCAACATTTGCAATTGCATGCACTTTTATTGATCCTATCATAAAAGAGCGTATAATTGGATAAAGTTGTAAAGGTGATTTCCGGCCGAGCGCTAATTTTTTTCCTGCATTCAAGGAAAAAGGCGGGAACTTGCCCCATGTTAACACTAACCTAGCGCTTATACCTTTTACAATGAAGGTATGTATCAGGAGTTCTTATGTCACAATACAATCCCACAACAGCGGATTTCGAAGCCCTTCTTATGGAATCCTTTCAAACCAATGATCTTAATGAAGGATCCGTTGTTAAAGGTCGCATTATTGCAATCGAAAAAGACATGGCCATTATTGATGCTGGACTTAAAGTCGAAGGACGTATTCCACTCAAAGAATTTGGAGCTAAAGGAAAAGACGGTTCCTTACAAGTTGGCGATGAAGTTGAAGTTTACATTGAACGCATCGAAAATGCGATGGGTGAAGCTGTTCTGTCACGTGAAAAAGCACGGCGTGAAGAAAGCTGGATTCGGTTGGAAGAAAAATTCAATGCTGGTGTACGCGTTGATGGGGTTATCTTTAGCCAAGTAAAAGGGGGCTTTACGGTCGATCTCGATGGTGCTGTTGCTTTCTTACCCCGCAGCCAAGTTGATATTCGCCCTATCCGTGATGTTTCACCTCTTATGCACAATTCACAATCCTTTGAAATTTTAAAAATGGATCGTCGTCGTGGTAATATTGTTGTTTCACGCCGTACTGTCTTAGAAGAAAGTCGTGCTGAACAACGTTCAGAAATTGTACAAAATCTTGAAGAAAACCAAATTGTTGAAGGTGTGGTTAAAAATATCACTGATTATGGTGCTTTCGTTGATCTTGGTGGAATTGATGGGCTCTTACACGTCACAGATATGGCTTGGCGACGCGTTAATCATCCATCAGAAGTTCTCACCATTGGGCAAACAATTAAAGTCCAGATTATTCGCATAAATCAAGATACACACCGTATCTCTCTTGGCATGAAGCAGCTTGAAAGTGATCCTTGGGAAAGCATCAGTGCGAGATATCCTGTGGGCAAAAAAATTACCGGTGCTGTTACCAACATTACTGATTATGGTGGTTTCGTTGAAATAGAGCCAGGAATCGAAGGATTGATCCACGTCTCTGAAATGAGTTGGACAAAGAAAAATGTTCATCCTGGAAAAATTCTCTCTACATCACAAGAAGTAGAAGTGGTTGTGCTTGAAATTGATCCTTCTAAACGGCGTATTTCTCTTGGCTTAAAACAAACATTTGAAAATCCATGGGTCGCTTTTGCCAATAAATTTCCTGTCAATTCACAAATTGAAGGAGAGGTTAAAAATAAAACAGAATTTGGTCTCTTCATTGGTCTTGAAGGCGATGTTGATGGTATGGTTCATCTCTCTGATCTTGATTGGAATCGCCCTGGTGAACAAGTCATTGATACCTACAATAAAGGAGATATCGTTAAAGCTGTGGTCCTTGATGTTGACGTTGAAAAAGAACGTATCTCTCTTGGAATTAAGCAACTTTCTAGTGATAAAGTTGGAGAAGCAGCAGCAGCAGGTGAACTTCGCAAAGGGGCTGTTGTGACATGTGAAGTGATCGCCGTTAATGATAATGATATTGATGTTAAATTAATTGATCATAACCTTGAAACAACTATTCGCCGTGCTGATCTCGCCCGTGATCGTGATGAACAGCGTCCTGAACGTTTTTCTATTGGTCAAAGAGTTGATGCCCGCATCACCGCATTTGATAAGAAAACACGCAAACTTTCAGTGTCTATCAAAGCTTTAGAAATCGCAGAAGAAAAAGAAGCTGTTGCACAGTACGGTTCTACAGACTCAGGTGCTTCTCTTGGTGATATTCTCGGTGCTGCTTTGAAAAAGCAAGAACAAGATTAATGTTCCATTGTTAAAAGAAATTATCTATAATGTGAGGTCGCTCATTTTTCGGGCGGCCTTTTTTATTTGTTTTAAAAAATTGTTTGCTTATTTCTTCAATTGTATTGTTAAAAATTACAACTATTCTTAAAGAAACAATTTATTTTTTCTTTGAACTGTTCAGTATTAAAATAAAATGCTTACAGCCTATTAAATATGAAGAAACCACATCATTGAATCGAAATAATATGGTATTCACAATATCCTGCATAAAGTATCTTTTTTCTCAACAAACTAAGATTCATCATCTGACTCAAACCAGTGCTCCTCTTCGTTCAACTTATAAATCGCAGGATGAACTTTATAAATTAGGCTATGACATAGCTTCTAAAAAAGAAATCCTCCTTCCTGAATATAAGGGAGAAAATAATTTTCACAAAAGGTTGAATGAAAATGCTAAACTTATTCTCCGTGCCTTTCACACCTGTTATATTGCTGCTCGAAACGATGAAACCATGGCGCCATCTGCTCAATGGCTGCTTGATAATCATTATACCATTGACAAAACGATACAACAACTCCGTCGTAACTTATCTAAGTCTTTCATTAAGCAACTTCCTCTTTATGAACAAAGGGAAGACATACCACGCATTTTTGCGTTAGCTTGGCTTTATATTGCCCATACGGACAGTATATTTTCACAAAAAACACTCACGGCTATGATCAATGGGTTTCAAGAAGTTTGTGCTCTCAAAATTGGTGAATTATGGGCTCTTCCTTCTGTTATACAGATGTTGCTCATCGAAAATGTCCGTCGTCTTGCACTGCGTATTGAACAAACACGCACTATGCGCCAGCTTGCCCATAAAGTTGCTGATAAAATTTCCCTCACTGATAATGAAACAAAATTACATACTCTTTTTACTCGTTATACACCATTCACTGTTTATCCAAGCTTTTCAGCCCATTTATTCTATCGTCTGCGCAGTGCATCTGTGGATTCAACAACCGCATTAAATT
The DNA here is from genome assembly GCF_028618575.1 of Bartonella sp. ML70XJBT.G. Classification (GTDB taxonomy): domain Bacteria; phylum Pseudomonadota; class Alphaproteobacteria; order Rhizobiales; family Rhizobiaceae; genus Bartonella. The sequence goes on from NZ_JAQITA010000006.1 coordinate 97,854, forward strand.
GGCTTGAACAGCAATTACAAAACCAAGGCAGTAACCTCGAAATTGCCACAACTGATGAACATATACGCCAAGCAGCAGATGGTGTCACCATGGGCAATATTATCCGTGCACTTAAAGCACTTGGTGATGTTGATTGGGCAGTATGGTTTGAAACTGTTAGTTCTGTAGACTCTATTTTGCATAAAAATAGTGATTTTTCTAAAATTGATGCTCATTCACGCAATATTTATCGACAAGTGATCGAAAAAATCGCTCGCTTTTCACCTCTTAGTGAACAGGAAGTTGCACGAAAAGCGATAGAAATAGCACGTTCTCCTTCTGAAAATACACCTCTGCACTCCTCTGTTGGGTGGTACCTTATTGGTGATGGACGGCATAGTTTTGAAAAAGCATGTGGCTATACTTCACCTTTGCTTATAAAATGGGCACGGTTTTTCTGCTGTTCAAAGATAAGCATTATTACTATTCCTGTTTCTTTTCTCACGCTTATCCTTTTGCTTGCAATCTACGCTCTTTTACAGACATCTGAAACACTCTGGATAACGCTTCTTTTCACTGCTTTAGCGCTGTTTCCTGCTATGGATGCTGCTTTTGCTTTTTTCAACACTGTTGTTTCATGGATTATTCCCTCAAAACAACTCATTGGTTATGAATATAAAAAGGGGATTCCGGAACATGCACGCACAATGGTTGCTGTGCCTACTTTAATCACCTCACGCGACTCTATTGATGAGCAAGTGCGCAATCTTGAAGTGCACTACCTTTCCAATCCCAAAGGCGCCATCCATTTTGCAATCCTCACAGATTGGGTAGATTCTCCCTTAGAGCAAACGCAAGATGATCTTGACTTGCTGTATTACGCGCAAAAGAGTATCGATAAACTTAATTGTCGTTATCATCGTGATGATATCCCTCTTTTTTTCCTTTTACACCGTCGGCGTCTTTATAATCCCAGCGAAAAATGCTGGATGGGATGGGAGCGAAAGCGTGGTAAACTTCATGAACTTAATCTGTTATTAAGAGGTGATAAAAACACCAGCTTTTATCCTCCTAACCCACATCTTCCCATGGATTGCCGTTTTGTTATGACGTTGGATGCAGATACGCGCCTGCCCCCTGAATGTGTCACAAAACTTGTTGGAAAACTGAACCATCCGCTCAACCACCCCACTTTTGATCCTCTCCATGAAAAAATTGTAAAAGGCTATAGCATTTTACAACCCCGTATTACGCCTTCTCTTACCACAGGAAAAGAAACATCCATTTTGCAACGGGTTTTTTCTACCAATCGCGGTATTGATCCTTATGTCTTTGCTGTTTCCGATACCTATCAAGATCTTTTAGGAGAAGGAACTTTTATCGGCAAAGGTCTTTATCATATTGATGCATTTCAGCAAGCACTTAACGGCAAAATCAAAGAAAATACTGTTCTTAGTCATGACCTTTTAGAAGGAGGATATGCACGTACCGCATTGGTGAGTGATGTAGAAGTCATTGAGGATTATCCAATAGCTTATAATGTTGATGTTGCGCGTTATCACCGTTGGGTTCGCGGAGATTGGCAACTCTTGCCTTATCTCTTTTGTCCTCGTCAAATTAGTTCTACGACACGTTGGAAAATACAGGATAATCTGCGCCGTTCTCTCACACCACTGATGTGGCTCATTGCTGCCTTTGCTGGATGGTCTCTTTTGCCATTAAAGAGTGCAATTATTTGGCAAACATTCTTGTTCTTTAGTCTCTTCATTGCACCAATTTTAAGTATCTTACAAACGCTTGTTCCATCCAATATTGGTGATTCTTTACGTGGATATTTTCAATTAATTTTCAATAAAACGACCCTAACTGGCGCAAATATATTTCTTAAAATGACATTTCTTGCTCATTCAGCTTATTTTATGACTGATGCAATTATCCGCACACTTTATCGCATGACGATTTCAAAACAGCACTTGCTTGAATGGAAAACCTCTGCTGCAACAAAATCTATTCCCAATAGCCTTCGCTTCTCTATCTTTACAATGTGGCCAGCAACACTTATGGGTATTCTTGCTATAGCACTTCCTTTCTTTTCCCATAATTTTGCAAGCTTTATTGCCTTACCGTTTGGTCTGACATGGTTTTTTTCACCCTTCATTGCATGGATTGTGAGTCAACCTTCAACATTTCAAGATACTCTTCATAGTTCTTTTGAAGATAAAAAAACACTACGCTCTATTGCACGACAGACATGGCTTTATTATGCAAGTTTTGTCAATGCGCAAAGCAATTATTTGCCCCCCGATAATTTTCAAGAAGACCCTGAACCTCTGATTGCACAACGCACATCTCCGACCAATATTGGGCTTTATCTTCTTTCTGTTATTGCTGCGCGTGACTTTGGCTGGATTAGTTGTCAAGAAACCATTACCCGCATTGAATGTACACTACGTTCTCTTGCTAAAATGAAAAAATTTCGTGGACATCTTTATAACTGGTATGAAACAGATACACTCAAACCTCTTCTACCAACTTATGTATCAACCGTTGATTCAGGAAATCTTGCTGGCCATTTACTGACCCTTGCTTCAGCTTTAAGAGAATGGGCGGAAAAACCTCATGTTTTTATTCAAAGTGATCTGGACGGCTTGCGTGATGTTTATGCTCTTTTGGAAGAAACTGTCAAAGAAATTCCGGATAATCAACCTATTTTACATCCCTTACGTCAACAAATCGAAAAGTACATCAGCAATTTTGATCATTGTATGAGTACTGTCGTAGAAACACCAAACACCATCATTTCTCAGCTTACAGACCTATCCTTTATCGCGCATGATCTTATACACTTAATAGATGAACTTCATCAAAAAGTTCAAACGAAAAAATCTTCTCAAACACTCTCTTGGGCTCAATGTCTTTTAGAAACCTGTAACGCTCACCATCATGATGCTACTGCTGGCTATGACAGTGAAAAATTACGTAAAACATTGAATAGTTTAGCTGTAGAAGCGCGGCAAATTGCCTTGGATATGAAATTTGACTTTTTAGAACAACCTGAACGTCATCTTTTGTCTATTGGGTATCGTGTGCAAGAAAATAAACTCGATGAAAATTGTTATGATTTACTCGCCTCAGAAGCGCGCCTTGCAAGTCTTTTTGCCATCGCAAAAGGCGATATAAAAGTAAAACATTGGTTTCATCTTGGTCGACTCCTCGTCCCCATTGGTTGGAAAGGTGCATTGTTATCATGGTCTGGCTCCATGTTCGAATATCTCATGCCTTCCCTTGTTATGCACGAACCTTTGGGATCTCTCCTCGATCAAACCAATCGACTGATTATTCATGATCAAATACAATACGCCTATAAACGTGGAGTCCCTTGGGGAATTTCAGAAGCAGCATTTAACGCTCGTGATCAGTTAATGAATTACCAATATGCTCATTTTGGTGTTCCAAGCCTCGGACTCCAACGTGGTCTCTCACGCAATACCGTTATTGCTCCCTATGCTAGTCTTTTAGCAGCACAATATGTTCCTGACCAAACCGTGACCAATTTAAAACATCTCCGTGATCTTGGAGCTTTAGGAACATATGGTTATTACGATTCTCTTGATTTCACCCCCTCACGCGTGAAAACAGGAGAAAAATACGCTGTAGTACGCAATTATTATGCGCATCATCATGGCATGTCCATTCTTGCTATCGATAATGTTATTTTTCAAGGGCGGATGCGTGATCGCTTTCATAGTGACCCAATCATTGAAGCAATCCAATTTTTATTACAGGAAAGAGCACCACATCAAATTCCTATCATTCATAGCAAAGTTATTCATCGCATGCGTAACAATTATCAAGAATTCAACGATGCTCCTTTGCGTATTATCAAAAACCCGCTGCTTAAACCACGTGAAACTTTGCTCTTGTCCAATGGTTCCTATTCTACAATGTTGACAGCCAACGGTTCTGGTTACAGTCGTTGGCATGATTATGCGATTACACGCTTTATTCCCGATGCAACAGAAGATCAACAAGGAACTTTGTTCTTTCTCCGTGATATAGAGAATGGTCGTTGGTGGTCTGTGACTGGTGAGCCAACACGCGTTGTCGGAGAAGATGCAGTCTGCATTTTTACAGATGAAAAAGCTGAATATACAAAAATGGTTGATGGTATCAAATCAACACTTGAATGTCTTATTACCTCTGAAGGATGTGGTGAAGGCAGACGTCTTCAACTTATTAATACAACAAACAAAGACCGTATCATTGAAGTGACCTCTTATGGTGAACTCGCCCTCGCAACAATGGATGCAGATCAAGCACATCCTGCTTTCTCGCGGATGTTTATAGAAACAGAAATTGCTAACGGGAGAAGGACAATTTTTGCTAAGAGGCGCAAACGCTCTCCCCATGATCCTGAAATCCACATTGCCCATTTTGTGACTGGTGATAATATCCAAGAAACAGAAGCTGAAACGGATCGCTTGCAGTTTATTGGTCGAGGACGATCTATTCATCGACCTGCTGCATTTGACCACAATGCGCATTTTCGCAATAGTCAAGGTTGTGTGCTTGATCCCATTATCTCACTGCGATGCCGTGTAAAAATTCCAGCACATGAAAAAGTTGAACTGATTTTTTGGACTTTTGCTGCTCATGCAAAAGAAACACTGCACAATTATATTAAACATTATCGGCAGCCCAATATATTCCAGCAAGAATTTTCAATGGCATGGACACGCTCGCAAGTCTCGCTCTATCAAAGTGGTATCAGCCTTAAAGAAGCTATTACCTATCAAAAATATGCAACACCACTTATTTATCTTGATCGAACATGGCGTCTTTCTTCAAAAAACTTAGCAAAAAATCTTGGTAAACAATCTGATCTTTGGCCAATGTCACTTTCAGGAGACATTCCGCTCTGTCTTCTCAGATTAGATAATGAGGGAGATATCACTGTTCTACGTGAACTTCTCAAAGCACATGAATATTGGCGTATGCGTGGACTTATTGTTGATCTTGTCATTCTTAATGAACAAGCATTTTCCTACATACAAAATACACAACATGCTATTGAATGGGTATGCGAATCCTATCGCCATCACATTCATGATACAGATGAACGCCAACATATTTTCACTCTTCGGCGTGATCAAATGAATGAACAGAGTTTTCAAACTCTTCTTGCTTCAGCACGCATTATTCTTGATGCTCAAAATGGATCTTTGTCTGAACAACTCAAACAACTTGACAATAATGACTTTGATCTCACCATCCATAAAGAACATCAAGAATCCTATTATCAATTAAACGAGCAAAAACATCATCAAGAACGACAAAGTATCATATCAAAGGAGCAAAGCCTCTTTGCTTCTCTTGGTCTTATCGGTCAACAAAAAATTTCACCTCTCCCCATTGATGGAAATGACCTAAAATATTGGAATGGTTATGGTGGATTTAATCATCATAATCATTATGTGGTACGTCTTCATGGGCATACCACCACACCACAACCATGGATTAACATCATTGCTCATAAAAACTTTGGCTTCCATGTCTCTGCTGAAGGAGCGCTCTTTACTTGGGCAAATAATAGCCGTGATTATCAACTAACCCCTTGGAGTAATGATCCCATTTCTAACCGTCCAGGAGAAGCACTTTATCTTGTAGACCGCCTTTCTTTAAAACGGTTCTCACCCGTTTCTGCCGTTGAATGTGATGAAAATGTTGTCTATGAGGCTTGCCATGGTTTTGGATTTTCAACCTTTAAATCTACACATACAGAGATCGCCTTAGAGCTCACCCATATACTCGATCCAGAAAAACCAGTACGTCTTTCACGACTCACCCTTAAAAATAACGGGAAAAAATCACGCAGTTTACGCCTTTATAATTATGTTGAATGGGTTTTGGGCAATGTCCGTACAAAATATGCACCTTTCATACTCCCCTATTATGATCCTATACGTGGTGCACATTTTATCCAAAATCCCTACCACATCGACAAATCTCAACAAGTGGCATTTTTATCTGCTTCCCAATTACCAACAAGTACGACTACTGATCGCACTGAATTTATCGGTGTAACGGGAACAGTGATACATCCTCACGCGATCCGTAAAGCCAATGCTCTTTCAAATACAGTTGAAGCAGGATGTGATCCTTGTTCAGCATTTTCCTATGATATTGATCTTCTCCCAGGACAAACAAAAGAAATCGTTTTCTATCTTGGCAATGCTGAAAATAGGCAAGAAGCGGAAAATTTACTAGACAAGGTGCGTGCAAGCGATTTTGAAATTTTGCTCACACAACAAAAACAGCAATGGGATGATTTTGTTTCTCCATTCCAAGTTAAAACACCTGACCCCTCTTTTGATCTTATGGTCAATCATTGGCTTCCTTATCAAATTTACGCTTGCCGTATGATGGCACGCGCTGCCTTTTATCAAGCAAGTGGTGCATTTGGCTTTCGCGACCAGTTACAAGACAGCTTGTCCTTATTATTATTGAACCCGAAACTGGCGCGTGAACAATTGTTAAACGCCGCAGCACATCAATTTCTCGAAGGCGATGTACAACATTGGTGGTTGCCTGATACAAACGCCGGTGTTCGCACGCGTATTTCTGATGATATTGTTTGGCTTGCTTATGGCACAGCACTTTATGTCAACACCACTGGTGATAGCATATTTCTTGATACCCCTATTGCTTTTATTGAAGGAGATTCTCTTAACAATGAACAACAAGACGCTTATTTTAAGCCCATACAATCCTTAAAGGTTGCAACAATTTATGAACATTGTGCTTTGGCTTTAGATCTTGCTATCAAACGCTGTGGACCACACGGACTTCCTCTTATTTTAGGCGGCGATTGGAATGATGGCATGAATTTGGTAGGTATTAAAGGAAAAGGGGAAAGCACGTGGTTGGGATGGTTTCTTGGTACTACACTCCAAGCATTTATCCCCCTTGCCCAAAAACGGAGTGACAACACCCGTGTTGAGACATGGCGTGCATATCTTGAACGTTTAACCAAATCCTTAGAAGAAAACGGTTGGGATGGTGCTTGGTATCGGCGTGGTTATTTTGATGATGGTACACCTCTTGGCTCTCAAATCAATGATGAATGCAAAATTGATACCATTGCTCAATCTTGGGCTGTTATTTCGCAAATGGCATCGCTTGAGCGCCAAAAACAAGCAATGGCATCAATGCTTGAACAGCTGTATGACGAAAAATGCGGTCTTATACGTCTTTTCTGGCCACCTTTTGATAAATCTCCTCTCGAACCCGGTTATATAAAAGGTTATCCTCCAGGTATTCGAGAAAATGGTGGTCAATATACGCATGGTGCCATTTGGAGTATTTTGGCGCTTGCCCAAATGGGTGAAAGCGATAAAGCTTATGCTTTATTTTCTGCCATTAACCCGATTACCCACGGGCAAAATCCTGAAATTTATCGTGTGGAACCTTATGTTATGGCCGCAGATATTTACGCCGTTGAACCATATCGTGGACAAGGAGGTTGGACATGGTATACAGGCTCAGCAGGCTGGTTCTACCGCGCCGCAACACAAGCCATTCTTGGGATTAATCGTCAAGATGATCAATTATTCTTAGAGCCACATTTACCTTCTTCATGGTCTGAATATGAAGCAAAAATGAAATTTTATGATGCCATTTATACCATCACCGTAAAATGGGGAGTTGAAAATATGCTTCATGTTGATGATAAAAAATATGCTCATACTCAAGCAAGAATAAAATTGGAAAAAACAGGAAAACATGAAATCATATGCGTTCTTCAATCCTCAAAACAGAAAAGATAAAAGGCTTTTTTTTATTCTTGCTCAAGACCTTAGAGTTGTTATAGTTTTTCTCATTCCTATATGTATTTTGTTGGCCTATGTGGATTTTGTTGGAGCACAATAATTTTATATTCTGTAAGACTGAAAGAACGAGGGTTATGAATCATCCAGATATTGCGAGGCGTGTATACAATCACACTTGGAAACTTGATCCTATTATTCGTTCATTGCTCGATACGGATTTTTATAAACTTCTTATGGTACAGATGATCTGGGGGCTTTATCCTCATGTCAATGTTACTTTCTCCCTTATAAACCGCAGCAAAACAATACGTCTTGCCGATGATATTGATGAAAGTGAACTGCGTGCTCAACTTGATCACGCCTTGAGCTTGCGCTTTACAAAAAAAGAAATGATTTGGCTTGCTGGTAATACATTTTATGGGCGTAAACAAATTTTCGAACCAGATTTTCTTCATTGGCTTGAGAACTTTCAACTCCCAGAATATGAACTTACCCGCAAAGATGGTCAATATATCCTTCATTTTCATGGTCCGTGGGCTCATAGTTCCATGTGGGAAATCCCCGCTCTTGCTATTATCAGTGAATTACGTTCACGTGCCGCTATGAAAAACCTCGATCGTTTTGCTCTCGATGTGCTTTATGCACGCGCTAAAGCAAAAATGTGGAGTAAAGTTGAACGCCTTAAAAAATTACCTGATATTAAAATATCTGATTTTGGTACAAGGCGTCGTCATTCCTTTTTATGGCAACGCTGGTGTGTTGAAGCATTAAAAGAAGGTATTGGCAATTCTTTTACCGGAACTTCTAATGTTCTTTTAGCCATGGATACAGATTTAGAAGCTCTTGGAACCAATGCCCATGAATTGCCCATGGTTATTGCTGCTCTTGCAGAAAATGATGATGATCTACACAGAGCACCCTATAAAGTCTTGCAAGATTGGAATCGCTATTACGGTGGAAATCTCCTCATTGTTTTGCCCGATACCTTTGGCACAGAAGCATTTTTGCGCAATGCACCAGATTGGGTCTCTGACTGGACAGGGTTTAGGCCTGACAGTGCTCCTCCCATCGAGGGAGGTGAACGCATTCTTCAATGGTGGAAGGAAAAGGGAAAAGATCCACAGGAAAAATTATTGATTTTTTCTGATGCACTTGACGTCGATACAATCGAAAAAACCTATCACCACTTCCATGGAAGAGTACGCATGAGTTTTGGCTGGGGAACAGACTTGACGAATGATTTTGCAGGATGTTCCCCCCAAGAAATTGCAACTTTTGATGCCCTGTCCCTTGTTTGTAAAGTCACCCATGCTAATGGTCGACCAGCCGTAAAACTTTCAGATAATCCTGAAAAAACCATTGGTGATCCACAAGAAGTACAGCGTTACCTCAATTTTTTTGGCAATGAAAAACGTATTGCGAGATCTATAAAAACTTAGCTGCTTGCTAATTTAAAAAATGAATATATTGATACCGTGATCATTTACCATTCCCTATTTGGAATGAGAATACAACGTAAAACAATTTCTTATTTCAAGTGTTTTCCATTATATAAAAAAAATCTGTTACTTGTTTGTCATAAAAAGAATGAATCTATGCATAAAAACTTTTTGAAAAGAGACTTGATTACTTTCTCTCAACTCTCTGTAAGGCAAAAATACTTATAACATGAGAACAGGCTTCAGATAATCGCTGGTCTGTTACTTTATAAATAAAAAAATGATGACGTTTAAAAGAGCTCTCATTATTCATACTATTCATAGAAAATATTGAAAACTAAAAGAGGATAAAGTACATCACTGATGGATAGGGCCAAGGTAGATTTTAGTCATCATTTACTTGCAAAAATACCCCCTCTGAAAGCTGCTCTCATTTCTTATCAATGTATTTTACGCATATTGAGTTATAAGGTATTTGCAGATAATCTTTTTTTTATAAAATTATTTCACCCACATGTTATCTTATCATAAATTATCCTAAAAGCATTCTCTTATAGATATCTTTGTTATGTAAGCATCTCCCTCAAATTTTGGAGTTAAAAAACTATCACATAACTCTCACAAATCTGCGAAAATCAAAAAACTGCTCGGTTTATAACTCCTTTACTTTCTATCACTACGAAGATGGACGCGTTAAGATATAAAGAACAATAAACAGTAAAAGTGCAGCAACCAATAAAGCAAGCCACAAAGCAGGATGCGTTATCACTAAAAAAGATAAAAAACCACCTGCTATACTCACCAATGCCAAAATTTTAACAAATGTGGAAATAGCTCTCTTTTCCTCCCATTGCTTAATGGGTGGGCCAAAAACGCGATGATTATTCAGCCAACGATGAAAACGTGGCGATGAACGAGCAAAACACCATGAAGCAATTAATAAAAACGGCACAGTTGGCATAATAGGTAATACTATACCGATAATTGCCAATATAATCATTGCCCAACCTGCTACATAATAGCAAATACGCAAGGGGTGAGATATTTTAAAATCTTTTTTCATCCTCTCGTACTATTTCTCTCCATATTTTCCTGCTTTTGCATGCTCTAGAGCACAATCATTTATACGACTTTATACGCAAGTGTATTTTCTTCGATAACTTCTTTTAAAGCAAAAACAGCTTACGCAATATGATGATCATTTTTAAATTTTCAAGAAATATGAATAAATTTTTAGAAAAAGAAAAAATAAAAAGGCTGCAGAATAAATCAATGCAGCCTCTTAGTTACGAATGCAGTGTTGGGAGGAGAATACATACTGCATTCATTTGCCAGATGTTAGGAGGAAAATAATCTAGCGAGGTGCTTTCTAGTTAAAACAAACATGAGAGACAATACACAAAAATGCATGGCTGATATGCATGAACTTTAGAAATCTCAAATTTCCTGAACCGTAGCGCGACGAAAAAAAACTGACATGAAAATCGCAATAAAAATCAATGTCAAAATCAATACGATCGTAGAAGCGGAATCAGAACCAATAAACAAACTGAGATAAATTCCTAAAAAACCAGAAAAAGCTGCAACAAGTATAGCAATCACCAACATAAAAGAAAATCGCTTCGTAATAAGATAAGCGATTGCTCCTGGTGCTATAAGTAAAGAAATAACCAGAACAATACCCACAGCTTTCAAAGCTGCAACAATTGTGAGAGAAATCATTGTTAAGAGAGTATAGTGAAGTAATGATATTCGCAATCCCATAGCACGACCTTGAACGGAATCAAAAATATACAGCATAAAATCGCGCCATTTTGCTCCTAAAATAAAGGTAACAACAGCAGAAATAATTGCCGTCTGTGTAATATCAAGCCAGTTAACACCCAACAAATTACCAAATAGAATATGATTCAAATCTAAACTGCTATAAATAGATGTGGCCAAAACAAGCCCTAAACCAAACATCGATGAGAAAACAACGCCCATCACCGTATCCTGTTTGATCCGACTATTGCTTCCTAAAAAACCTGTTGCAAGCGCACAAATCATACCTGCGACAAAAGCTCCGCAAGTAATCAAAGTCATGGTAATATTTTCTGAACGCATATGCTGAAGCCAAGCAAACGGTAAAGAAGTCAAAAATGCTATCACCCACGGCGTCGTCATATAACCCACAACAACACCAGGAAAAACAGCATGAGAAATGGCGTCGCCTAACAGTGCCCATCCTTTCAAAATCAGAAAACAAGAAAGCATCGCCATAGGAATAGAAAGGATCATGACAATAAGCATGCCTTTCAACATAAAAGAAAATTGAAAAGGAAGTAGTAATTGATCAATCATGACAATATCACACCTTTTTTGGCCGCATTTATACGCAAACGTGCAGCAATAAACCCGTGTTTAGGAGCAAAAACAAAAGCTAACATAAATAAAAATGCTTGAAAAAGCACAACAACACCACCTGTTTGCGCATTTAAAAAGTAACTCACATAAACACCTAATACACTTGTGACGGTCCCGATTATAACTGCAATGATCAAAACATTTACAAAGCGATCACTTAAAAGATAAGCCGTTGCCCCAGGCGTCACCACAAGGCAAATGACCAAAAATGCTCCAACTGTTTGCATAGCAGCAACAGTACAAGCAGCAAGCAAGGTGAAAAAGAGAATCTTTAAAAACTTTACATTCAGTCCAATGGCACGCGCATGTGTCTCGTCAAATAAAGAAACAAGAAGATCTTTCCATTTTAACAGCAATATAAGTAAAGAGAAAAAACCAATAAAAGCCAATTGGATAATATCTGATGAACTCACTGCTAAAATATTTCCTAAAACAATTGTATCAATATTCACAGCCATTGGCTTTAATGATTTAAGAAACAACCCAAAAGCAAAAAAAGAAGAAAAAATAAGACCAATAATCGTATCTTCTTTGAGTTTTGTCCGTTGATTAAAAAACAGCATCGCTGCTGCTGCAAGCCCACCAGAAAAAAAAGCTCCAAGCGCAAAAGGTAAACCTAAAAGGTAAGCCCCTGCTACACCAGGAACAATCGAATGGGAAAGCGCATCACCAATAAGCGACCAACCTTTTAACATCAAAAACGCAGAAAGAAAGGCACAAACACACCCAACTAATCCAGAAACCCACATCGCATTAACCATGTACTGATAGCTCAGTGGCTCAAGCAACCAAGAAATCATGCAACGTGCTCCATTCTTTGAATATTCTCATGAAGAGCAGAGCGGTTTGCCCCCGTGAAACCATCATTTTTGTTCACAGCTTGAAGATCAAAAATATGATGATGCAAAGCACCACCAAAAGTTTTTTCCAGATTTTCCTTTGTAAAGACGGTTTCAGTTAACCCAGAAGCCAAAACTGTTCCCTTGATTAAAACTGTATGGTCACAAAACTCACGAATAGAACCTAAATTATGCGTAGAAACTAATATCACTGCCCCCTCTTTACGAAGATCCTGTAATAAAGCAATGATTTTATCTTCTGTTGTGACATCAACCCCTGTAAATGGCTCATCTAATAAAATTGCTTTTGCCTGCTGGGCAAGAGCGCGTGCTAGAAAAACACGCTTCTTTTGCCCACCAGAAAGTTCGCCAATTTGGCGCTTGGCAAATGCCAACATATCAACCCGTTCTAAGGCAACACGAACTGCTTCATAATCTCGTGAGCGTGCATAACGAAAGAAATTCATATGACCATACCGCCCCATCAAGACAACATCTTCAACGAGAACAGGAAAATTCCAATCAACATCTTCACTTTGGGGAACATAAGCAATAAGGTTTTTTTTCAAAGCTGTATCAACAGGCAAACCAAGCATGCGAATTTTCCCTTTTGAGGGGCGGACAAACCCCATAATAGCTTTAAATAACGTTGACTTCCCTGATCCATTCACGCCAACCAATGCCGTAATAGAACCTGTTGGACTTTCAAAATTCACTTCACGTAAAGCCGTATGTCCATTACGATAAGTTACTGTTACCCCTTGGGCAAATATTCCAGATCCCGTCATTGGCTTTTTACTCCCTCTAATAAGGCACTGCTAATACGCCCACTTGTGACGCGTAATAAATCAATATAGGTTGGTACTTCACCATTTTTCTCACTCAGAGAGTCAACATAAAGCACACCACCGTATTTAGCCCCTGTTTCTCTGGCAACTTGCTTAGCAGGCGCTGGAGAAATAGTGCTTTCAGAAAAAACGGCATGGATATTGTATTTACGAACCATATCAATAACATGCTTAACCTGCTGTGGTGTTCCTTGCTGATCCGCATTAATGGGCCATAAATAAAGTTCTTTTAGATCAAAATCACGCGCTAAATAGCTAAATGCACCCTCACTGGTGACAAGCCAACGCTTATCTTGCGGTACTGCTTCTAATGCAGTCCTGATTGGGTCAATCGTTGCGCGAATCTTCTGCTTATAAATTTCAGCATTTTCTTTATAAATAGCAGCATGCTCAGGATCATACTTTACAAAAGCATCGCGAATATTATCAACGTAGATCAAAGCAGAAGTGGGTGACATCCAAGCATGAGGATTGGGCTTGCCGCTAAAGGGACCTTCACCAATTTTAATGGGTACAACACCTTTGGAAACAACCACACTTGGAACATCCTTGATATTTTGAAAAAACTTTTCAAACCAAAGCTCCAAATCTAATCCATTCCACAAAACAAGATTGGCTCCTTGTGCGCGCATAAGATCGCGAGGAGTGGGTTGATATTCATGAATTTCAGCACCTGGTTTCGTGATCGATTCAACATCAGCAGCATCACCCGCTACATTGCGCGCCATATCAGCAATGATAGTGAATGTCGTAACAGCTTTAAATTTACCTGCACATAAGGCAAAATTGGGAGCAAAAAAAACAAGACTCCCAAAAACTATCGTGAAAAACGTCCTTACCTTCATTGCTTCTCTCTTTCCTTCATATGCCCTCTCTCCTTATTGCGAATAATTTGCATTATCATTTAGCAATAACAGTTATATTTTATATTTGCAATGAAAGATTATCAGAAATCATAACTTTTCAAGATGTTTAAAAATCGTCTTTTTCATCTTGAAAAACTTAATGACTTCAAGTGAGCCTGCTTTAATAAGAAAATCACCTTTCAAGAAACTCTATAACTCTTGAATGCAAAAAGGGAGCATTCAAAAATGCTCCCTTTTTATAAAGGGTCCAAGAACCAAGAGAAGATAAGAATACTCAACAGCGCAAATATGCGCCTGTCATCTTCGTGACATTTTCCACTACTTTCAAGGCAAGACCTTCTAGATCTTCATCTGTTAGAGTCCGTTCCATGGGTTGAAGAGTTACTTCAATGGCAACAGATTTTTTATCTTCACCAAGGCTTGAATCTTCAAAAATATCAAAAACCTGTACAGAATGAATAAGCTTTTTGTCCGCTCCACTCGCCGCACGCACGATAAGAGAAGAAGCAACCGTTTTATCGACGACAAAAGCAAAATCACGCCGCACCATTTGGAAAGGCGATAATTTCAACGGAGAACGACTTTTTGTCATTTTTTTCTTTGACTCTGGAATTTGATCAAGAAAAATTTCAAAACCACAAACAGGACCACTAACATCTAGTTTTTCCAATGTAGCAGGATGAAAAACACCAAAAAAACCAAGGATAATCTTTGATCCAAGTTTTATGACCCCTGAACGACCAGGATGATACCAATCCGGTGCTCCAACTTCAATTTGTAGCTTGCCACTCTCTATACCACATGCTTCTAAAACAGCCAATGCATCAGCTTTTGCATCAAAAACATCAATGGCTTTTGCATTCCCATGCCAAAAGCGTCCTGCCCCTTCAAATCGTTCTGTTCCACGACGTATACCACCGGCAACACGTTGTTGCGTATCTGGAGTATCACCCTCATAGATATTGGAAACTTCAAACAAAGCAAGATCTGAGAAGCCTCGATCAGCATTGCGCTGTGCCGCCACCAACAAACCAGGCAAAAGAGAAGGACGCATAATGGACATATCAGCAGAAATAGGATTTATTAATTTAAGCTGTGCCTGACCACCTCCAAAAGCCAATGCTTGTTTTTCAGAAATAAAAGACCAAGTCACGGCCTCCTTCATACCACGATGCGCTAAAACCAAACGTGCAACACGTGCACGAAGTTGCGAAACTGTTAAAATCGGACCTTCGCTTTCTATAAAATTTTCCAATGGAATAGGCTTAATTTTATCTAGCCCATAAATCCTCATTACCTCTTCCACTAAATCAGCTTTACCAGTAATATCAGGGCGCCATGTGGGCACTTTAACCGTAACCACATCTCCTTTTCCTTCAACACAAAAGCCAAGTTTTGTTAAAATGGTTACAGCTTGTTCACGCTCTATTGACAAATTTGTTAAACGTTTAATTTCAGAAAAAGGAAAAGCAATCTGTTTGACTTCTGGTTTTTGATAACCAACAATCCTCTTCTCAGATACTTCACCACCACAAAAGCGTAAGGTAAGTTCTGTGGCAATTTCAAGCCCTGTTTCCATAAAAGCTGGATCAACACCCCGTTCAAACCGATAACGGGCATCACTGATAAGACCTATTGTGCGACCAGTCCGTGCAATACTCTGTGCATCCCAAAGCGCTGACTCAATAATAACGCGCCGCGTCGTCTCATCACAACTTGTTCGCTCACCACCCATGATCCCAGCAATGGAAACAACCCCCTCTTCATCGGCAATGACACAATCTTTAACACTCAAATGATAAATTTTTCCATTAAGCGCTTGAAGCTGTTCACCTTCACGCGCACAACGTACATGCAAATTGCCTTTAATCTTGTCGGCATCAAAAACATGAAGCGGACGACCAAGATCAAAACTGATGTAATTGGTCATATCCACCAGCGCATTAATCGGTCTTAAACCTATGGCATTTAAACGTTTTTGCATCCATTGCGGCGATGCACCATTTTGAACATCACACACTTCACGCCAAGCAAAACCTAAACATAATGGCGCGCTTTGCGAAAAATCTAAAGAAACATCAAGCAATGTCTCAAAGCTCACGTCGAATTGTGGCAAAGATAATTCTTTTAATTTTCCAATTCCAGCAGCAGCAAGATCACGGGCAATACCGCGAACACCTGTGCAATCAGAACGATTGGGTGTCAAACCAATATCAATAATTGGATCATCTAAACCGGCGTAAACCGCAAAAGATTCCCCAATCGGTGCATCTTCTGGCAGCTCAATAATCCCGTTCTGTTCCCCTGATAATTCAAGCTCGGCCCCCGAACACATCATCCCAAAACTTTCAACACCGCGAATTTTACCCACCGATAATGTCACATCAAGTCCTGGTACATAAGTGCCTGGTAAAGCAAGAACACCCACAAGTCCAGCACGTACATTTGGTGCCCCACAGATAACTTGTAGAGGTGTAGCAGACCCTGTATCTACCGATAAAATCTGAAGTTTATCTGCATCAGGATGTTTTACTGCCGTTAAAACTTTCGCAATGACAAACGCTTTTAAAGAAGAACGGTCATCAACATGATCAACCTCAAGACCTATAGCCGTTAGCTTCTCACAAATTTCATCCAAAGATGCATCTGTTTCTAAGTGATCTTTTATCCACGACAATGTAAATTTCATTTTAAAACCTCACATTAAAGCTTCTGATAAGATCACACATTTCTCAAACTAGGAAAAAAAGCTGGCATATCAAAACAGCGAAAACCATAATGATCTAACCAACGCAGATCCGCATCAAAAAACGCCCGTAAATCAGGCATACCGTATTTTAACATGGCAATGCGGTCAATGCCCATGCCCCAAGCAAAACCTTGATATTCATCAGGGTCTAAACCAACATTTTTTAAGACATGGGGATGCACCATTCCGCATCCTAAGATTTCTAACCAATCCTGCCCTTCCCCAAATTTTACTTCTGAACCAGAGCGATCACATTGAATATCAACTTCCATAGACGGTTCGGTAAAAGGAAAAAAAGAGGGGCGAAAACGCATCTTTACAGAGGGAACTTCAAAAAAAATTTTACAAAAAGTCTCATGAAGCCCCATCATATGGGCAATGGTCGAGGTTTT
Source organism: Bartonella sp. ML70XJBT.G (assembly GCF_028618575.1). Classification (GTDB taxonomy): domain Bacteria; phylum Pseudomonadota; class Alphaproteobacteria; order Rhizobiales; family Rhizobiaceae; genus Bartonella. Next base: position 115,201 of record NZ_JAQITA010000006.1, read on the forward strand.
ATCAATAACAAGACCCTCTACCTGATGAAACATAGGAGAATGCGTTGCATCTGAATCCATACGATAGGTTTTCCCAGGAATAATAATACGTATCGGAGCCTTCTGCTTTTCCATGGTACGAATTTGGACAGGGGATGTATGGGTGCGTAATAATTTCCGCTCTCCTGTTTTATCAACATCAAAAAAGAAAGTATCATGCATTTCACGCGCTGGATGACCTTCCGGAAAATTCAATGCCGTAAAATTATAATAGTCTGTTTCAATATCTGGACCCTCTGCAAGAGAAAAACCCATTTTCGTATAAATAGCGATAATTTCCTCAATGACCTGTGAGATCGGATGAATACGCCCCCGTTCCATAGGCGAAGAACGCACGGGCAAAGTGATATCCACCTTTTCACGAGACAGGCGTGCATCCATTGCTTGACGTCTTAAAAGATCACGTCTTTGTGTCCATAATTCTAAAATGCGATTTTTCGACCCATTAAGAGCTGGACCAACTTTTTGGCGCTCTTCAGCATCCATCTTCCCTAGTGCTTTTAGTCTTTCAGAAATACTGCCTTTTTTGCCTAACGCCGCAATACGCACTGCTTCTAGCGCTTGTTCATCGCAAGCCCCCTCTAAAGCTAAACAAATTTCTTGTTCCAGACGCTCAATATCGCTCATATTTTTGCCTATTGTTTTTGAATAGAAAAAACCCCGCACCAGAAATAACCAGTACGGGATCCCAAATAAATGTATGCTTTAAGAGAACACGACTGGCTTATTTGACAGCGCCTTCAAAAGCATTAGGCGTTGTGTTTTTCAAATATTCTAAAGCCTTCTTTGCAGAAGCAACCAAAGCAGAAAATGCTGCCTTTTCATGAATTGCTATATCTGAAAGAACTTTACGATCAACCTCAATACCCGCTTTTGACAAACCATCAATAAAGCGCCCATAAGTTAGACCTTCTGCACGAACCGCCGCATTAATTCTCTGAATCCATAAAGCACGGAAATTACGTTTCCTATTTTTACGATCACGATAAGCGTACTGCTTTGAACGATCAACTGCTGCCTTAGCTGCACGAATGGTATTTTTACGACGACCATAAAAACCTTCCGCCTGTTTCAAAACTTTTTTGTGTTTAGCGTGCGCTGTTACACCTCTTTTTACACGTGCCATGTAATACTCTCCTAAAAATCAAAAGCGTAAGGTTTAAAAACCATTTGGCAAATAATACTGAATCACTTTTTTAGCATCTGGTTCACTCAAAACCATTGTGCCACGTGCATCGCGAATGAACTTATTCGAACGTTTAATCATGCCATGGCGTTTACCTGCAGCTGCTACTTTAACTTTGCCTGACGCAGTGATTTTAAACCGCTTCTTAGCGGATGATTTGGTCTTCATCTTGGGCATTTTGCTACTCCATACAATATTTATTCATTTATATAATTTCATTTTATTTCACATAATTCATTAAAGTGAACTTCTTTATTCAAGCGGACCAACGCTTGAACAAGCATTTAAACAGCCACGGCATGCCCTGCCGGACAGTTCCAACGGCATTTCATAAGCTAGTCTACACAAAATAGCAAGAGTGTATCAAAAAAAAACGGGAGCTCCATTGCCTTGAACTTCAACCAAAGGTGCTGGAATTGCATTCGTTTTTATTGCTGCTTTACAGAGATCAGCAATAATGCATCGCATACATTGTGCTTTGCGCGCTTGGCAAACATAACGCCCATGTAAAATAAGCCAATGATGCGCATGATGCAGATAATGAACCGGTATAATCTTGAGCAACTTTTCTTCAACAATCTCTGGTGTTTTACCAGGCGCCAAACCAAGACGGTTGCTAAGGCGTAAAATATGTGTATCTACCGCCAATGTAGGCTGACCAAAAGCGATATTTAAAACAACATTCGCTGTTTTACGCCCCACTCCAGGAAGGGACATAAGTGCTTCACGTGTATCAGGAACTTGACCGCCATAGTGATCAATTAAAAAGCGACAAAGTGTATAAACATTACGCGCTTTTGCACGCCAAAGACCAATGGTGCGAATATGGCGTGCAATTTCTTCTTCTCCTAAAGCAATCATTTTTTCCGGACGATCAGCGAGACGAAATAATTCTTTTGTTGCTTTGTTAACACTCATATCTGTCGCTTGAGCCGAAAGAACAACAGAAATTAAGAGCGTAAAAACATCTGTATAGATAAGATCACTCTGAGGAGCCGGACGTTGGACAGAAAAACGCCGAAATATTTCTTCAATTTCATCTTCCCTGTACAATGTTCCAGAGGATTTTTGCGTCTTCGACACTTTTTTCGTCCTTTGAGCCATTGAACTCTCTCAATCTTCTCTCTTGAAGTTATCATTCATACTTGCCATATGAGAAACATGTAGAAAACACTTTTTATAGAGCTTGGTCAAGAAAAGCCGCTTTGAAGAGGACATTCACAATGACACATGTGACGCCTTTCTCCAATCCCTTTCTTTTAGGATTTGAAACGGTAGAAAAAACATTGCGACGTATTAGCAAAGCTGATGAGACTTATCCAGCTTATAATATTGAGCGTTTACACAAAAACGATGACACAAACTATATACGGATAACTCTGGCTGTTGCTGGATTTAAAGTCAATAATCTCAATATCTTGCTCGATGATAATCAACTGATCATTCATGGTAAACAAACAGACAATCAAAATCATCAATATTTGTATCATGGTATAGCAGCGCGCCAATTTCAACGGACCTTTGTTCTCGCCGAGGGAATGGAGGTTACAAATGCGGAGTTGAAAAATGGTCTTTTATCAATTAATCTACATCAACCAAAAGCAAAAAAACAAATAAAACAAATTCCGATTAAAGTGAGCAGTGCTTAAATCATAAAAGCCAAAGCATAAAGGAATAGAGAAATGGGAGAACATAAACAAAGCTTTTCGTTGCAGAATATGTCCTACTCTGAAGTAGGGCAAATTGCTTATTTAAAAAAAGTTTGTACTGATGACCTCGCTAAAAATTTTCCAGATCTTCCACCAATGACTCCAGGTATTACAATATGGGCTCTTTTTGGTGAAACAGGTTATCCAATTATTTTGTCTGATGAGCGCTCTATTGCTCTTGCCGGAGCCAATGAACATGAGCTACAAATTGTAACTCTACACTAAACTGTTTAGAAAAATAATTTAAGATTTTTATAAGCTTTGTCGCTCTTTCTTAAGAGCGAGGAGCGATAAGTCTTTTTATAGAAAAGCTGGAAGAAAATCATTTGAGTTTCAGGAATGGCGTAACTGTTTTGATAAAGAAGTTTAGCTGCGCTTAATTTCCTGATATCTTTTTAGACTATCAATTTAAATGGCGCCCGTTCTTTCTTTTATACTCTGTTGTTTGACTTTTATAAAAGATGAGAGCTTTTCTGATTCATGCTGTTTATTATATTCTGTTAGCAATCTTTTACATTGGCTTTTTATCTTTTATTATTTGCATTTTCTTTTTAATAAAGATTTTTATAAAAATTCTCCCTCTTATGTTCTCAAACACACTGAAGAATTGCTTGGTCATAGGGAGAAATTAATGCATGTAAATTTAAAAAATGCATTTGATTGATAATCATAATTCATTGTTTGCATATCGAATGAGAGATCTGAATACCATAAGATTCTTTCATTTTAAATCTCTCCTATGTTGAATCAATCAAAGTATTTTCTGGCATGTTACACGCAAGATCAGCAAATGGATAAGAACCATTTTAAAAAGGCGTAAAATGCCTCTTATGAATTGTCTTGATGTAAAAGCTGTCGCAACATGGGGGCTGTAAAGAGAATGATAGTGACCAATGGCCCCTGCATAAGCGTAAAAATTGTGGTGCCCAATGGATTTTATTCTTTCACTCTCCACGAGCACTCTCGTGAAATTGATTTGAAATCATGAGGAGATATCCCTCTAAAACCAAACCTGATCGTTTTACTGATGAGAAGTTCTATACTGAAACCAATTGCAAAACCATCTCAATTCTTGTTGATATTTTTATAATCCTCCCTAGCGCCGCCCACATGTTTTTAATTGCTGCTCATATTGTTTAGACATTCTTGCCATACGCTGCGCTGCCTGTATAAGTGCACCATTTGCATATCCTCGGCTACGCGCATAAGCACCATGCCCCATATGATAATTTAAATAAAGGCTATAGGCATCATCAAATCTCACACCATTGCGCTCCACACTTTGGCGATGATACCAAGCCACAAAATCAGCGGCATCGGCAAAATTTGTACGCCATGCTAAAGACCTCCCCGTAGAGCGAAGATACATTGCCCATGTACTGTCAAGCGCTTGAGAGTAACCATAAGCTGTCGACCGACGCTTCCATGGAATAAAACCAAGCAATTTTGTGCGTGGTGGACGTGCATTGTGGCGGAAGTTTGATTCCAACTTAATGGTTGCAAGAATAATAGGCATCGGAATTCCATAACGCATTTCTGCTCTTTTGGAAGCCTTTCCCCAATTATCAAAAAAACCATCTTTTTGTGCTAAAATAGCACAAGCATTATTTGTATGGATCGGGGAAGTTGTTGCACACCCTTCCAGCAGAAACACCAATGCCCCTAAAAACAAAAGGTGTCGCATATTTTCTCTTTCTTTCATGAGGAAATCATGAAAGATGAATACTAAAAAATGATTACCAATCCATAAAAGAGCATAACAATAGTTGTGATTACTGAAAAGCTGGTTTTATTCCTCATCAACCAAACGTAATGTTTGTGATTGAACAGATGTTGTCATGTCCGTTGGTTCAGCATGATTATCTTTTAATTGAAAATTTTCAATGCGGTTAGCACGTTTCATAATTTTGGAGGATGATATTAAAATTCCCTCTATATCTTCACCCGCTTTGTAAAAATGCTTCTGTAATGCGCGAACACGGGTATCCATTCTTCCAAAATCTTCCATCAATTTTGCTACTTCCGACTGAATTAAATGCGCTTGTTCACGCATCCGCGCATCTTTCATAATGGTTTGTACAACCTGAACGGATAACATCAACAAAGAGGGAGATACAATGATCACATGTGCTTTATTGGCTTTTTGTACCAATGGCTCAAAATCCTCATAGATTGTGGCAAAAATCGATTCCGATGGAACAAAGAGAAAAGCCGTATCATGTGTTTCTCCAGGGATGAGATATTTTTGGGCAATATCACGAATATGAACTTCCATATCGGTACGAAATTGGCGTTCTGCCTCTTGACGTTCTTGTGCAGATGCTGCTTTACGCATGGCATTCCAAGCCTCTAGAGGAAATTTAGCATCAACAACCAAGGAGGGTGATTTATTCGGCATATGAATAAGACAATCTGGTCGCTTTCCATTGGAGAGAACTGCTTGAAAAACATAAGCATTGACTGGTAGAGCATCGGCAATAATTGCTTCCATCCGTCCTTGACCAAAAGTACCACGCGTTTGCTTATTGCTTAAAATGGCTTGTAGTTGAACGACTTGCCCCGTAAGTGACTGAATATTATTTTGCGCTGCATCAATAACCGCTAAACGTTCTTGCAAACGATTTAAATTTTCATAAGTTGATTTGGTCTGTACCTGAAGGGTTTGACCTAAATTAACTGTCATGCCATTGAGTTGCTCACTGAGTGACTTATTCAATTCAGCCTGCCTTTGACCAAAAATTTCTGCCATTGTTTGCATTCGTCCTTGCATTTCAGCTTGTGTTTTGAGCAATGTGGCCATCTGTATTTGTGCTTCACGGGCACACTTAGCAGCTTCGCTTTCCAAAAATGCCTTTTTTCGGTGAGAATAAATCAATATAAAAAATGCCAAACATACAAGCAGCAATAAAAGCAGAGCACTCAGTCTTGTAAAAGACTCATCAGAGAGCATAAAAGAAAAAAACGAATCAAGCATAAGGTACAATATAACGTGCTTATCGTAAAAAGTGCGAAAATCCGTTATTCAATATTGACCCACAACAATGGATTGATTAATCTGTGCCCCATGCCAATGAGATCTTTAGTTATTTTACCTGATCCGATTTTACGGGAAGTATCGAAACCTGTTGAGCATTTTGATGAAGCTCTCCAAACGCTTGCTGATGATATGCTGGAAACGATGTATCATGCTCAAGGCGTTGGTCTTGCTGCTATTCAGATTGGTATACCACTGCGCATGTTGGTCATAGATGTTTCGCAAAATGATGAACAGAAAAATCCGCAGGTTATTATCAATCCAGAAATCTTGTGGCTTTCAGAAGAACGTAATGTTCACAAAGAGGGATGTCTTTCTATTCCGGAATATTTTGCAAAGGTTGAACGCCCTAAACGCCTTCGTGTTCGCTATCAGAATCGTGAAGGAAAACAAACAGAAATGGAAGCGGATAATCTCTTAGCAACTTGTTTACAGCATGAAATTGATCATTTAAATGGTCGCCTCTTTATTGATCACATTTCAAAAATCAGACGTGATATGGTGATACGAAAATTTAAAAAACGCGCAAAAGAAAACAATACACAGGATGCAGTATTGTAATGGCATTACGATTAAGTTTTATGGGAACGCCGCATTTTGCTGTTCCTATTTTACAGGCTTTGTTAGAGGCAGGTCATGATGTTGTCGCTGTTTACAGTCAACCTCCTCGCCCAGCGGGGCGTCGTGGTCTTAAACTGATCCCGTCTCCTGTACAAATTGCAGCAGAAGAAAAATCTATTCCCGTATTCACTCCTCAAACACTCAAAACAACCGAACAGCAGGCGCAATTTGCAGAACTTGCTGTTGATGTTGCTGTTGTTGTTGCCTATGGGCTTCTCTTACCTAAAACCATTCTTGAAATACCGCGTTTTGGTTGTTTTAATGCCCACGCTTCACTCTTGCCACGTTGGCGTGGTGCTGCACCTCTTCAGCGTGCCATTATGGCTGGTGATAAGGAAACGGGAATGATGATTATGAAAATGGATGAAGGACTTGATACAGGGCCTATTGCTCTTTCGCGCTCCATCCCTCTCACTGATAACATGACGACCGATAAACTCGCAAACAAGCTTTCACATATCGGCGCAGAACTTATGGTAGAAGCTCTATCAGCTCTGGAAAAAGGACAACTTCAACTTACACCACAATCAGAAGAAGGCATCACCTATGCCGCTAAAATTGACAAGGAAGAAACCCGCATTGATTGGACAATGCCCGCAGAACATATTCACAGATATATTCGTGCCCTCTCTCCCTCTCCTGGGTGCTGGTGTAACATGAATATCAGTGGACGAGAAGAACGTGTAAAAATTCTTGGAAGCCGCATAATAACAGACCCTTCTCTTGAAATCGGTCGAATAGAGCCAGATTCTTTAATTATCCATTGTGGACAAGAGCGCCTTGAAATAACCGATTTGCAAAGATCTGGCGGTAAAGTCCTTGAGGGCGCAACATTTTTGCGAGGCGCTCATATTTCTGCTGTTTGTTGATATGCCACGTTTTAAACTCACCCTTGAATATGATGGCTCAAATTATGTTAGCTGGCAGCGTCAAGCGATCTGCACACCATACAAAGAGCTCTTGAACAAGCCATTTTTCTCTTTTGTGGACAACAATTGACCAACACAATAGCAAGTCGAACGGATAATGGTGTATACGCTATGGAGAAAATTGCACATTATGCCACGTTTTAAACTCACCCTCGAATATGATGGTTCAAATTATGCTGGTTGGCAACGTCAAGCAGATCTGCACACCATACAAGGAGCTCTTGAACAAGCCATTTTTCTCTTTTGCGGACAACAATTGACCATTACAACAGCGGGTCGAACAGATGCTGGTGTACACGCTATGGGGCAAGTTGCACATGTTGATTTTGAAAAAAACTGGCAGACGCACACTGTACGCGATGCTCTGAATGCGCATTTGCAAAAACGGGGGGAAAATATTTCAATCTTAAATGTCGAAAATGTCTCTGATGATTTTGATGCACGATTTTCTGCAACCAAACGTCATTATCTTTTTAAAATTCTCAATCGCCGCTCTCCACCAGCCCTAAACGCTAAACGCGTATGGTGGGTACCAAAACCCCTTAATGCGGAAATCATGCATGAAGCTGCCCAAAAACTTGTAGGCAAACATGATTTTACCACCTTTCGTTCAGCACATTGCCAAGCTAAAAGCCCTATTCGCACCCTTGAACGCCTTGATGTGAAAAGAGAGGGGGAAGAAATCTTCCTCTATGCACAAGCACGCTCTTTTCTGCATCATCAAATCCGTTCCTTTGCAGGAAGCCTGATGGAAGTTGGTGTTGGGCGCTGGAGAGCACAAGATCTTGAAGCAGCTCTTCATGCTAAAGATCGCACACGGTGTGGTGTTGTTGCACCGCCTTCAGGGCTTTATTTGACTAAAGTGGAATATTAACTGTCCCATTAAAATTAATTCTTCAAAAGCAATTACGGAAGCTTATAAAAGCAACGAATTTCTTCAAAAGCTTCTGCCGCGGTATTAACAAATTTTACCAAATCAACATCGGAGGGAGAAATTGTGCCTTGTTCTGATAAATAGCTAAAATTGATCACATTGTGCCAAAATTCTTTGCCAAACAATAAAATTGGAACCTGTTTCATCCGTCCTGTCTGTATTAAAGTTAATGTCTCAAACAGCTCATCTAGAGTCCCAAACCCTCCAGGAAAAATCGCTAATGCCTTTGCCCGCATGAGAAAATGCATTTTACGCATTCCTAAATAATGAAAATTAAAACATAAATGTGGAGTTATGTAAGAATTAGGCGCCTGTTCATGGGGTAAAACAACATTCAAACCAACCGTTGGTGCACCAACATCAACTGCACCACGATTTCCTGCTTCCATTATCCCTGGTCCTCCCCCCGTGACAACTACAAATTCACGATATTGAGTGGTAGCAGAATAGCGTGAGCACAAACGCGCAAACTCCCTTGCCTCATCATAATAATGTGACATAGCACGCAAATTTTTCTTTTGCGTGTCATTTTTTGCTGCCCACGCTGCTTGCCCAGATTCAGGAATACGCGCACCACCAAATAAAACAACTGTTGATTGGATATCACATTCTTGAAGCGTTATTTCTGGCTTTAAAAACTCAAGACCAATACGTTGTGAGCGTAGTTCTGGACGCATCATAAATTCTTGATCGATATAAGCCAAACGATAAGTAGGCGAATGCATTTGTGCTGAATCAGAAACTTTTTTTATTTGTTGTAAGGCATCCTTCGCATGAAGCAGTGGTGTCCAATGGTTTTGTTCTTCTCTTCGTTTTTCTTTATAGCCTTTTTTCATGCCTCTATCCTATTTCCTTCCACATCGTTTTATTGACTGCACAGATTTCTTCGCGTAGTCCATAGAGTCATAAATATTGAAACTTTCAACTTGTTTAACGGAACTCTGGCCATGGCTCATCTCACGCAACTGGAAATGATTATTGAAAAAGCATTTGACGACCGCAATTCTATCAATACCACCACAAAGGGGGAAATTCGTGAGAGTGTCGAACATGCACTAGATCTCCTTGATAAAGGAGAAATGCGTGTTGCACAACGCCAAAAAGATGGACAATGGCATGTTCATCAATGGTTGAAAAAAGCTGTTCTTTTGTCTTTTCGCCTTAATCCTATGCGCATCTTTTCTGGCGGTGTTCATGAATCCTATTGGTGGGATAAAGTCCCTTCGAAATTTTCTGGTTGGCAAGAAGTTGACTTTCAAAAAGCAGGTTTCCGCTCCGTTCCTGGAGCAATTGTACGCCATTCTGCCTATATTGCACCAAACGTCATACTCATGCCATCCTTTGTCAATCTAGGGGCTTTTGTTGATGAAGGCACAATGGTTGACACATGGACTACCGTTGGATCTTGCGCACAAATTGGCAAACATGTTCATCTTTCTGGTGGTGTTGGAATCGGCGGCGTTTTAGAACCACTGCAAGCAAACCCAACGATTATTGAAGATCATTGTTTTATCGGTGCCAGATCTGAAGTTGTTGAAGGTTGCATTATCCGTGAAGGTTCTGTTTTAGGGATGGGAGTCTTTATTGGGAAATCCACAAAAATTATTGACCGGACAACAGGCGAAATTTTTGTGGGCGAAGTTCCTCCCTATTCTGTTGTTGTTCCAGGTTCTCTCCCCGCTAAACCACTGCCAAATGGTGAAGCAGGTCCAAGCCTTTATTGTGCTGTTATAGTGAAACGTGTTGATCAAAAAACACGAGAGAAAACATCCATTAATGACCTTTTACGTGACTAAAGTGTACTCTTTAAGAACTCCGTAAAGAACTGTAGCCAATCAACAAAATCAAAGCAGTCAATAAGGGAGAATACTCCCTTATTTCGTTATTTATTCATTTTGAGCGCCTGAATAAAAGCTGATTGTGGAATTTCTACTTTTCCAAATTGGCGCATGCGCTTTTTGCCTTCTTTTTGCTTTTCTAACAACTTGCGCTTACGCGTAACATCGCCTCCATAACATTTCGCTGTTACATCTTTGCGTAAAGCACGAATTGTTTCGCGCGCAATGATTT
>NZ_JAQITA010000060.1 GCF_028618575.1 Bartonella sp. ML70XJBT.G
CTTAAGATGACCGCCGCTTAAATCTTGCTCAGGCAAATAAGCCCGCACCGCAATATAGCCGCGCTTCATATAAAGCTTGGTCACCGCTTTGAGCACTTTATTGATTTCAGCAATCCCCAAACACCGCTCTTCCCAAAGAGAAATGGCTTCATGAAGGTCGGTGTGAGAAATCAACTGAGCACCAACAAATTCAATGTTTTTAATCAGCAAACAGGTTGTACTAGGCGAAGCACCATAGGCAGATGTGGTATCATCGTCTGGCAAAAAGACCCCATGGGTTTTGTTTTTACGCTGCAATTGCTGAAAACGTTGTTGTTGCGTTTGTTGTCGTTGGATGCTCTCTGATTGATTAATCGCTTTCTCACGAATGTTTTGGGCAAAACTCGGCAACGAGCAAAGGCACAAAATAACCGCAACAATAAAAGTGAAAAAAAATCTATGCATTCATTGTGCCCTCAACATGAGCAACCAAATGAACCATATCATCAGCGTCACAGAAAAAATCGCCAACCGCATAACAATTTTTTAATTTTTTGATGAGAATAATGCTTATAATATCTGAGAGAAAAGTATAGACTGCACTGTATACACTTGCTTTATGAGTTGTGCAAACCATATCATTTCCCCCCACTTTTGAAAATTGAGATTTTACAATGACACTGTTAAATGACAATCATACACTCTATATGCTTCTTAATTTTAAGGTGTTGCATGTAATATAATCTTGAGCTTCAAGTAAAGACTGTTATTCATAGAATAGACCAAATTTATTGGAACTGTTACATATTAGAGACAACAAGATACTACCACTTATTATCGCTTGATAAGAAAAATAGCATGACAATCGCTTATTTACTAAAATAAGCAAAAAAGAAAATGCGTAATGCCATAACTTATGAAGAATTAGCGCATTTTAAAGCTGCTTATCCCAATGAAAAAAATACTAAAGATGATATCTTTTATTATGTTTACGGAATCTTACACTCGGAAGATTATCGCACTCGCTATGCTGATAACCTCTCTAAAGAATTGCCTCGTATCCCTTGTGTAAAGAGTGCTGAAGATTTTTGGATGTTTGTTACAGCGGGACGTGAACTGGGGCATTTGCACGTAAATTATGAAGATGTGGAACCTTATCCTGTGACCTTTAAAAAAGGCAATCCAAAACAGACAGAGATCTCTAATCCAGAAAAGTTTTATTACGTGAATGAAATGAGATTTTCTGGGAATAGTAAGGAAAAAGATAAATCGACTGTTTTTTACAACAGCAATATCACAATAACAGATATTCCTCTTGAAGCTTATGAATATATCGTCAATGGCAAGCCTGCTCTTGAATGGGTTATGGAACGTCAATGCGTAAAGACTGATAAAAAAAGTGGCATTGTGAATGATGCCAATCGCTATGCTGTTCAAACCGTTGGAAACCCTGCTTATCCATTAGAATTGTTTCAAAGGGTTATTACTGTAAGTTTAGAGACAATGAAAATTGTTAAGAGCCTACCAAAATTAGAAATAAGAGAAACTGAATAGACTTGCCATGCTCACATAATGGGCATGCTAATTATAAGGGGTATAGAGTCTTATAACCATAATCTATACCTCTTTTGTAAGTTAATTAGATACAATCTTAAAAGAAATAATTTATCATGCGTTCTTCTAAAAAGAAATCATTTGCACTTTTAAACACTGTCATTTGGATTGCTTTAAGACTTATAAGAAATCCACTCTTAAATAAGATAAGATTTATTTGGATTGCCTTTAAAAGATTACACCGTAATCTCAAATGATAGCTTTATAGCTTTCAAAAAACCTCTTTAAAGAGAGTTTTGTATCTTCATTTTCTTATATTACTTATAGGTTTTGAAGGTTTCTCAAACCCTCAAAATACCTTCAAAAATATACTATGGGTTGAATTTAAGGTTGTGTTATCGATATAGGTTGTATTATTAAAATAATAACATATTGAAATATAACAACTTTTATTTTTTTGATTGAAAAAATATATAAGGGGGCGTAAAAAGAACCCTCAAAACCTTCAAAACCTTCAAAACTCATAACCATAAGAGCCTTGATAGCATTTCTTATGATGATAGCCCCTTTCTTTTGAAAGGCTTTAAGAGATCACATGCTTTTCATAAAACGTTTTTTAATCATTCTCTCAAATGATCATTTTGTCAGTTCAATTTACAGACACAAACTGACAAATATATATTTACAGTTGTATTTATTTGTTGTGCCGTTTTAATAAGTTGTATCTTAAAAAAGAGAGAAAACTTAACATATTGAAATATAATGTTTTTAAATTTCTCTCATTTGAAAAAAATAATAGAGGATCTAAAAAGAACTGACAAAACTGACAAAAGTCTATTAAAAGCGATTTTGTTACTCTCTATAGTTATCAATCTCTCTTTAGAGATTTCATAACAAGCTATAAATCACAATTATCATTTCTCTTATGAAAATGAAAAATGATGCGGTGGCTATAAAGAAGATAACAGCTATAAAGCACGCGTGAAAAAAACAGGCTTTCATAATCATAAGGCAAATGAAATCATTTGTTATAAAGACAGTCCCTATAAAAGCTATTAAGTTGCAAATGTGTTATAAAAGAAATTCACAAAAATTTTAAAATTCATTTAGTGAAAAAACAGATACGTTATAAAGTTTAAAATACGCATAATGAGAGCGTTTCTCAATATTATAAATGTATAATTCAGAAAATAACGCAATTGTTTAAGAAAGCCCATAATATAGCTTTAAAAGCACATAATACAAAAGAAGCAATTAATAAGCATATGATAAATATATACACAATGCATTAAAAAAAATAATAAAAAATATCAAAAAAGATAAAATAATAATTGACAATAAATACGTATTTTGTTATATAAATAATCAAGTGATGAAAACACTAAACAGTTAGCGAAGAGGTTGCGATAAACCTAATCCTGTTATAAAAACTGACTATCTTTTATGCTGTGATTAGCATATATGATGATTTTGTCGGGTGTGCTTACACTATACAATACCCTTATGGGAAAAGTGTAACAACGGACTAACTGCCGTGTTTTCAACGCCCGGCGCCCTTATGGGCTGTCAATTGAAAACTATTAACAGTTAGGATTTAATTATGACAAATATCTCAAAAAACACCCCCGTTATTTCTTCTATTTCAAATAAAACCGCATCTAATAATAAACAAGAGCCTGCAAAAAAATACGAATTTACGAATGAAACACGTTGCGTGGCTGGTCATACTTTACACCGCA
>NZ_JAQITA010000061.1 GCF_028618575.1 Bartonella sp. ML70XJBT.G
ACGTATAGGGGGTTTGCATCAGAAACGTCTGCGATAAAAATTGTAAAAGATAACCGCAACCATCCTCACACCCTATATGCGATATCATGCGACGATTCGCTGTATCTTTATGACCTCCTGATTTTTTTGGCGTTGGAGCTTTACTCCCTGCTATATTCGTCTTCTCATTACTGCCATACATCGCTGAAGCAAATTGCTTAAAAGATAACCGCAACCATCCTCACACCCTATATGCGATATCATGCGACGATTCGCTGTATCTTTATGACCTCCTGATTTTTTTGGCGTTGGAGCTTTACTCCCTGCTATATTCGTCTTCTCATTACTGCCATACATCGCTGAAGCAAATTGCTCATCATTTAGTAAGGACTTCTTAACACGCAACATGTCTGATACATGCTCTGTATAGCTACGATTGGTGGTGACAAGATCACCATAAGCCGATTTGCTGTTTTCCCCCGTTCCCGATTGAAGATAAATATCTACCCAAATATCTGTAAAGGGGTCATACACCATCCCTTCGGGTGAACTATAGGGGCGGTGATTGAGACACCACACAGAATTGGGTAATATATCCCCCGCTTTATAACCTGATAAAGGGTGACCAGAGATCGTTCCAACATCCGCACAAAGCGTATGAAATCCTCCTATCTTACGTGAATTCGTCGCCGTATAACCTAGAGGATAAGTAGAGTTCAATGACACAACAAACTGCACATTCTTCTCACCCGCGTTCACTAAATAGATGTAATAATCATTGCCCCCTGAAAGAGTTCTATTCATTGGAATAATTGTATCTTCCATGTAACTGACTACAGAGAGATTATTGCCATTGTGAAAAGAAATATGCGTTCCTTTTTTTAACACAAGTTGCTGTTTTCCAGATGCCACAAGAAAGGGCGTAGAAAGCGAAATGACATTCCAAGTTAAATGTTTCATCAAAGCAGAACTGCTGAGATCATTGCCCCCTTGAGCTTTTAGAACTGCCTCTTTTGCCTCTTGAGCAAGTGCCTTTGCCTCTAAGGCTTCTGTCTGAGCTAGCGTTGCCGTGCTCTTCGCAGAATTCGCCGTTGTTGTGGTAGTTGTTAAGGAACTCTTGAGACCACCAAGCTCTTGATTTGTCGTATTTAAAGACTGTTTTGTTTGTTCGACAAGGCTTTTCGCACTCTCTGCTGTCGACTTCGCACTATGGGCTAGTTGCTTAGCTTGACTTGCTTCATCCTTTGCTTCATTGGCTCGTGTCTCTGATTTCCCGGCGGCTTTCTTAGCTTCTTCTCCTGCTCGTTCTGCTAAACCCGCTGTAACCTTGGCTCCATCAGCCGCTTGTTTTGCATCTCCTGCTTTATTTAAGGCTTGATAGGC
The DNA here is from genome assembly GCF_028618575.1 of Bartonella sp. ML70XJBT.G. Taxonomy (GTDB): domain Bacteria; phylum Pseudomonadota; class Alphaproteobacteria; order Rhizobiales; family Rhizobiaceae; genus Bartonella. The sequence continues at coordinate 1,363 of NZ_JAQITA010000061.1, forward strand.
TAAATTCTCTGCTTTACTCGCTGTGTTCTTGGCTTCATCCCCTGCCATTCTCGCTAAGCTTACCGGCGCTTTAAAATTATCAACAACTTGATTGATATCTATAACCTTACTTCTCGTCTCTGAGGCTATCTTCTCTGCTCTTTCGGCTATGGAACGTGCTTGGCCCGCATCATGTTGCGCACTAGAGGCTGTATCTTTTATACTTCTTACCGCCTCTTTAGCTTCACTCGCTTCTGTCCTTGCTCTTTCTGCTGTTTTTTTGGCTTCATCTGCTACGCGTTGCGCCGATTGGGCTATAAGTTTCGCATTATCAGCTGCTTCCTTGGCTTTATTGACTTCGTCTTTGGCTTGATATGCCCGCGTATCCGCTCCGCTCGCTGTCTTCTTTGCCTCTTCTGCTGCTCTTTCCGCCAAGCTCGCTTTTACCTTCGCACCATCTGCTAGTTGCTCTGCCTCTCTTGCTTTACTTAAAGCTTGATAACCTAAACTTTCTGATTTTTCCGCCTTGCTTCGTGCCTGTTCCGCATCATGCTTGGCAAAACCTGCTGTATCTTTCGATTCCTTGGCGCTCTTTTGCGCTTCTTCGGCTATTCTCTCTACCTGATCTGCCTTTTTCTGTGCTCCTTCTGCTGCCTTCTTGGCTTCTTCCGATACACTCTTAGCTGTGGAAGCTGTGCTGCTTGCCTGATCTCCCCTTTGTTTTGCCTCATTGGCTAAAGTCTCTAAACTGTCCGCTTTGTTCTTGGCTTCTTGAGCTAATCTCTCTGCTGCTTCTGCTTTGTTCTTGGCTTCTTCAACAAGGCTTTTTACAGCATCTGCATTTACTTGCCCCACCGCTTCTCCTGAACGTATAGCCTGTTCTGCTAACCTTTTCGCCTCTCCCGCTATTCTCGTCGCCTCGCTTGCTTGCTGTTCTGCATGCTCTGCCTTCTCTTTTGCACTATCCGCTACGCTTTTAGCGTCCTCTGCCACACTCTTGGCTTCACTCGATTGCGTCAAGGATTCTGTGACTTTTTGTAACGTCTCATCATCTCTCTGTTTTGCCGCATTGGCTGTTGATACCGCACTCTCTGCAAGGCTTTTTACATCACTAAAGCTCTGTTTAACCTCATCACAAACAGTCTTGTTCGCTTGTGCAAGATCCTTCGCCTCTTCTGATAACCCTTTAGCTTCCTCTGCGCTCCCCTTGGCATCATTGGCTGTGATTAATGCCCTGCTTGCCGTCGTTGTCGCACCAGTCGATTCTATCCGCGCTTGCTCTGCTAAACTCTTCGCTTCTTCACTAACACCTTTTGCTTCATTAACTAAGGTGATCGCCTGTGAAGATTGATCCTTCGCTTCTGTAGAAGCTGTGAGCGCATTTGAAGACGCATCTTTCGCTTCTGACGCTCGTTGTTTGGCTTCTTCGGCTTTGCTCTTCGCATCTGATGCTTCTAAAACGGCTCTCTCAGCGCTTTCTTTTGCATTACTCGCTGTTTCTGTTGCTGCTTCACTTGCACTCTTGGCTTCATTGGCTGTGATGGACGCTCCCTCTGCTAGCCCCTTAGACTCTTCTGCTATGCTTTTTGCTTCTTCCGCTGTCTGCTTGGCTGT
>NZ_JAQITA010000062.1 GCF_028618575.1 Bartonella sp. ML70XJBT.G
TTGATGCTGGCAATAATATCACACTATCGGAAAGCCATGATACCTCTAACGCAAAAGAAAAGCATGAAAAGTCTTTTGCTGGTGTGACAACTTCCGTTGATATCGGTGTCCTTGGCACGGTACAAGGCTTAAAAGATTCAGCGGACCGTATGAACAATAAAGATGGCAATAACACAGTTATTAATGGCATACTGACTGGCATGAAAATCAATCACCTCTTTAATAAAGGCAGGAATTTTATTGATTGGGTGGGTGGCAATACAGGGGAAAGGGGAAACCTAAGCAAAGGACTAAGCAGTCCCTTAGGAAGTATGGGAGGTTCCTTCAAGGATGCTCTTGCCGATATGACTGGCGCATCTGGCAGTGTAACTGTGGGCTTTAAGACAGAGAAGGCAGAAGCCACTTCTCAAGGCTCCAATGCGGTAACAGATACCATAGAAGCTGGGCGTTCTATCAACATGAACGCGCACAAAGGAAATATCCATGGTGTTGGTAGTGATATTATCGCTGGCACAAACCCGATTTATGCGCTGGAAAATGATACACAGAGCGGGAATATTACCTTGAGCGCAGGACAAAATATCATCTTTGAAAGTGCAAAAAACACGCAAAGCACACAAAACAACAGTGAAAGTGCTTCCATGAGTGTTGGCTACGGTTATGGCACAGGTGGAGCAGGGGCAACAGGCAGTGCTGCTTTTAGTCAAGGGGAAGGTTCTAGTGATGAAGTGCACCACAAGAACAGCCATGTTATAGGGACGGGCACGGTTCATACCAACAGTGAGCAAAACACTACCCTAGCAGGTGCCGTGTTTTCTGCAAACCTTGTAGAGATGAATGTTGGTGGTGATTTCAGCATTATCAGCCGCAGTGATACGGGTCAAACTTCCAGCAAGCAAAACTCTGTTTCTGTTGGGTTTGGTGCTGGACAAACGGGTGGTGGGGGCTCCATGAGCGCCTCTTTCCAAAAGGATAAATCCTCTAGCGATTATCACAGTGTTGTGGAGCAATCAGGCATTAAAGCGGGTGATGGCGGCTTTGATATCACTGTTGCAGGGGCAACCACGCTCACAGGGGGGCTTATTGCCAGCAGTGCGCCGGCAGACAAAAACAGCCTGACCACAGCAAGCATTAGTACCAGTGACATCACCAATAGCGCTCATGCGCAAGCCAGCAGCCAAGGGCTTAGTCTTTCTGGGAATGACACGGTAAAAAACATTGTCAAAAATGTTTTAAACCATGGTAAAGCCAAAGATAATGCAGAAGGGGAAACCAAATCCGCTATCAGTGATGGCACCATCATCCTAACGGGTGAAGGCAACCAGAGGGCGATGGGGCAAGATGCGGGACAAATCATTGGCTCTCTCAATCGCAACACTGCAGCAGCCCACCAGGCTGTAGCACCGATAGACGCCACACCGCTTGAGGCAGCCGTGCATAATCGCTTAGACATGATCAATGATTTGTCCGATGAAGGATTTGGTTATCTTGATAAAATTTATCAAATCTCATATGTCAAAAAACATCCGATAGGAGAGGTTGCGCATGATGCAAATGGCAATGTCCTCTATTTAACCGATGAAAATGGAGAATATATAAAAGGCAGCGATGGAAAACCAATAATTCTGTATCACTTTTTAATGCCAGACCAAGAGAAACATTTACAAGCCGGTTCTGATGGCAACAGGCGTATGTTCTATAATGGTATTTTTAACACACCAGATGAGGCAGCCTATCGTGCTGTTCAATTTGCCGATAATAATCATGAACCGCTTTATTTTACATACTTTCCCCAAGCTAAAGACTGGGAAGTTGAATTAGGAGTAGCATTTTATCAAAAGTTTTGGGAAGGTAACACTTGGAGATTGAGCAATTCAACCAAGAAGTTCCAAGATTTTATCACTCGTTATGGCAATAATGGGACGATAGTGATTGCTCATAGCCGAGGTGCCATAACAGCAGGCAATGGATTGCGTGACTTTGAAAAGCGTGGCATCCACAGTTTAGCACAAAAAACAGATATCTATCTTGTGGGACCAGCTTATAATGCTCAAGATATGGCGGGGACAATATATGTCGTAAGTGATGGTAAGAAAGACCATGTTTACTTACAAAACCATGTACTTGATCCCATTGGTATGTATGTTGGTCATAATCCACCTACTGCTTATCAATATCCTTTAGAACCAACTACCTTGTTTTTGATGCCATCACCTACCGGTTTGATGCTATCATATAAAGTGGTGAGTCCAATAAAAGAGATGGGGGGAGCGCTAGGTGGTTACGATCCTAGTCCTCATAATTGTTATGGTGATGCAAGTAATGCGTGTAAATGGAGTTACGGTTCATTTACTTATAAACCAATTTATCCACCTGATTTAGGAAAGAGAAAATGAAAATACTATTTAGCTTATTGGGAGTGCTTATTCTATTAAGTGTCACTGGATGTGACATTGAAAACATTGATAAGCCTCCTCCAGGGTATCTTAGTATGTGGGAGAAGCCAGGAACAGATTTTACTGATGTAGGAAAAGCCTTGCTAGAATGCGGAATGCCAAGCATTTTTGATATTGATTCAGAAAACAGAAAGCTTAGTGTTAATGAGGATGCAACAATTTATGCTTGCATGATTCAATCAGGTTTTCGCTATAAAGGGAGAGGGAGTCCGTGTTATACTTTTAGAGCCGAAAACCTCCCCATTTGTCGTCCAGGTGCTGTTATTCCCAAGCGCAGTGTCGAAAAGCGCTTAAACAGCCCTTTTTGTAAAAGAAGCCCAGTACAACCTGAATGCCAACCTTAAGTGCTGTTGGTAATGATCAACAATCCCCACAGCCATGTGTCCTCTTGCCTGTGCGGGATTGTTCCTTTCATTTCATTAACACCAGAGCAAGAGAAGCATTTACAAAAAGGCTCTGATGGCGCTGTTCATATGTTTTACAATGGCA
>NZ_JAQITA010000063.1 GCF_028618575.1 Bartonella sp. ML70XJBT.G
GGCGGTGTCTCTTTATAGACCTTATGAAGATTATACAATTCTTTCTGCATTTCTGCAGAATTGAATGTGTCACGGATACGTTCAGAGGTCTTGATATCTTTACAAAAAGCCAAAGCCCGCCGCATGGAATTGGAGTCATCACTCAAATCAACTTTCAGATCTATTTTACTAAGAGCTTGATAACAGCCTATGATCTTGGTTTTATCATCAAGGGTAAGTTCATAATTCTCATCGGTCATCAGATGTTGAATGGATTCACTCACTTCCTCTTCATTAACCCCCAAAACAATAATCTTATAAGGAACTAAGAGTTCATTCTTCACGGCTTTAGAGAATGTATAGGTATAAAGCTCTTTTCCATAAAGCGCTTCATCATCCATAGACGCCAAAATGCCATTCATCTCATGAGCTTGTTTTTTGGCACTATCAGCAAAGATCTTCGGGGTTGCTGTCATATACAGACGTTTTTTACCCCGAATGATGCTGTTATCATGAACTTTGATAAATTCAGATTCATGCTTGTCTGTTCCCAATACAACCCCAGTTGTTCTATGGGCTTCATCGCAAATGATTAGATCAAATTCGGGTAAACCATAGTCTTTTTGTGCATCGGAAATCACTTGAATGGAATGATAAGTTGAAAAGACCACAGTCATCACATCAAGAGAAGTTTTATTGGCTTTACGGGCAAGTTCTTTTGCATCCGTGGTCGCCGGCAAGACAAGATCAGAAGCATCGAGACCAGCTTCATCATCCTGTTTCCCTTTACGACGCTTGCCTACCTGTGTATCCGAACACACTGCAAAGGAACGCAAGGGCACTTCTGTATCCAATGTCCATTCTCTTATTGTTTGTGACATCAAAGCAAGGGAGGGCACTAAAAATAATACACGCTTGCCTTTTCCTGCTATGGTTTCTGCTATTTTAAGACTGGTGAAAGTCTTGCCCGTTCCACATGCCATAATCAGCTTGCCACGGTCTGCTTCTTTTAAGCCTTCACAAACTTTCTCAAGTGCTTCTATCTGATGATCTAAAAGCTTTTTTTTTGGTTGTTCTTTAAGGACAGCTTGTCCTTGTTCTTTATAAGCGCCCCAATCAATTTGACTGTTTTCTAAATCAAACAGATTAATCTGTTGAATACGTACCTCTTGACCATCACAAGTGTTGTGAGCATTATCACTCCAATTGCTTTCGGTGCTATCAACCAAAATACGACGCGTAAAAATCTTTTTCCCAGAGGCAGCGATAAAGCTATCAATATCTTCTTTTTTAATGATGTGAGAAGCATCATAGCATTTACATTGAATAGCCGCATATCCTCCTTGATCACGGATTGTAGCGACCAGATCAATGCCGATATCACGCCCATCTTCATCATGTTCCTCAGCCCATTCCGAATAAGTTTGAACCTTTTCGTATTCTTGCTTTTGCAACGGGTCTTGCATGAGATAAGCCATGACAAGGTTTTCAAACAGCGTTCCCAATTCACGAGGTGATTTTGCTTGTTGACGGTAGAATTCTAAGAGAGAGCGTAGCGTGATTTGTTCATGATCAGACTTAAGAGATTGCAGCATATTACAACAGAGCTCCATTTTGGTATGAGAGGGTTAATTCTCTTCAAAAGAATCGAAATGAAGCTTATTAAATCCATTTTGAACGAATTGAGAAAAAAATGCAGGAAAAGGCGAAAAAACGGATAAATTTTTTCAAAAGGGGTTTAAAAGGCTCTTTATCCACAGCCTATGACGTAAGTCAGATCAACAACAGAATAGTGAAATTTGCTCTTTATTTCACATATCATTCAAGACAAATGCACTATGGGCTTTTAAAACATCAGAATGATCATTTTGATGCATTTTATTATAGGTTTTGAAGGTTTCTCAAACCCTCAAAATACCTTCAAAAATATACTATGGGTTGAATTTAAGGTTGTGTTGTCGATATAGGTTGTATTATTAAAACATTAACATATTGAAATATAATAACTTTTATTTTTTTGATTGAAAAAAATATATAAGGGGGCATAAAAGGAACCTTCAAAACTCATAATCGTAACAATCTTGATAGCATTTCTTATGATTATAAACTGTCTTTTGAAAGGCTTTAAGAGATCACATGCTTTTCATAAGACATGTTTTAATCATGCTCTAAAATGAACACTTTTGTCAGTTCAATTTACAGACAGATAACTGACAAATATATATTTACAGTTGAATTTATGGGTTGTGTTTTAATAAGGGTTGTATCATTAAAATACTAACATATTGAAATATAATGTTTTTAATTTTTTATATCATTTAAAAAAATGCTATAGGGTTTAGAGTGAACTGACTAAACTGACAAAACTCTTTTTACAAAGTCATTGAGATTATTTTCTTTGAAGAAAAGTTGTCTCAGTACCCTGTAAAAGAGTTTTGCCTGTTTGGGAGATTATGTTGAAAAACTCTAAAAATAGATCTCTTTATTATTTGCTATGATGACTTTTGACGAAGGGATGCAAATGAAGAGCATGATCTGTAGTTTATTTATGCGCGTTATAAAGTGCAGGATAGGGGGATGAGCAGAGAATTTATTCTCTCTTATTGATAGTGTCTTAAGGCATTAACTGGGAATATTGTGGCCATAAACATTGACTTAGGAAACAGTTTTGGTTACATGGTTAATGATATGTGTATGGGGGAGAGATTTTCACACAATTTAAATCAAGCAGGATTTTGGTGCAATTTGTATTGGGTTGCAGAGATATGTGCTGTTATTCAAAATCGTCATAGGATAATATTGGTTTGAGTGGTATTGTTAAAAGTTCATGAGGCG
>NZ_JAQITA010000064.1 GCF_028618575.1 Bartonella sp. ML70XJBT.G
AGCATGCGAATAGCCTTTGCTATATCCTCTTTGCTTGCTTTTTCTGCAAACAGCTCTTGCAATTGATCAAAAGCATCTAAGGCTATCTCTTCCTGCTGTTGTGTTAATTGGCTGCCATCCTTCAAAATAAATGGACCGCTCGGGGGTATCATTGCGTGAATATGCTTCAAAGTACCCTCGATTTCCGATATCAAGGATACTGTCTGCGAACTTTTCGCCAATGCTTTTTTGCTTTTGAGTGCAATTTCCATAGTTTCCACCTTGTTGATTGATTTTATGATCTTTTGAATTCCTTACCCAATTACGCCATGTTGCTTGCCAATCGATTTTGGTTGCATTTGCACCGGCTTTTGAACGCCAGTAATCTCGAAACTTTGCGATCTCAATTTTGATACGCTCTGGTGGCAAGCCCTCTGCAAGTGCAAAATCGTAATCGGGTTCGAAATCATCAGGCAATCGACAGCCTCGATGAGCTTTTGAACGTTTTGGTTTTTTGGGAACGCTTTCTTGCTCGTGAATGGGCGGTTGTTTGGTTGCTATCGTTTCGATTTGTTCTGATGGGCTTTCAACATCAGCAACCTCTGTTGGCTCGTCAACCAAATCGGTTGTTTCTAAATCTTCAAAATCAATTTCTTTTTTTGATAAAACGATAGTTTTATTTTTTTTATATATATTATTCTTATTCTGGTTCTTTATAGCTTGATTTTGCTTGTCGTTTGCTTCAGCAAAAAAAACGTTTTGCTTACTTTTTGCTTCAGCAAAAAAAACGTTTTGCTTGTCGTTTGCTTCAGCAAAAAAATCATTTTGCTTGACGTTTGCTTCAGCAAAATCATTAACGCATTGTTTTGTATTGTTTTTTGCTTGTGCACCTTTTTTGCCAGCTTCACTACGAATTTGCGATATGTGATCCTTTTTATCAGCAAAATCTTTTAGTTCTTCTTCAACGCGCGTGTTCCACAACCCACCATCTATCTCAATAAGTTTATCGTTCCTCATTAAATATTCGACAATAGTTGCAAACTTTTTTTGTGAACAATTGCAAGCACGTGAAAGCGTTTCAAAATCTTCTTTAATTGGTGCTTTTTTATCATACATACGAACAAGAAGTGTCATATAAGCACCTCTTTGCTCCAATGTCATTCCATCTGTACCACTGATCCAGTCATACAAATGAAATCGTATCCACGGCATCCCATTAGACATACCCCAGTTCCCTTTCTTTAATTAAATGTAAAATTGCTAAAGCATCCGCTTCATTATCATCACAAGGCGCGTGTCCTTTTGCACGCATTGCCTCTATCATCTCTTCTTTCGACGCATTCCCCTTGCCCGTCGTCGCTTTCTTAATTGTACAAACCGGTATCCCCTCATACGGTATCTGATGATGTTCACACCACGCCGTTAACGTTGCTAACAAGCCACCGTAAACATGCGCTGCATCGGTACCAACATGACGCCTCACCTCTTCAAAATACACCGCATCAATTTGACCTGCTGCCTGCTTTATTTCATTAAGCCATCTCTTAAAGCGTAAATAACGCATCCCACCGCCTTCAAAACGGCGTGATTTAAAATCAACGGTGCCACTAGTGATACCACCATCCGCACCACAAAGCGCCCACCCTGTCCTCGTACCTAGATCAAAACAAAGAATTGTATGAGACATCTGAAACACCTGTATTTACTGATTATTCCCTTTTTAGAATGGTGCTTTAAACGACTTCTCTGCACACAATTTTGCTGCAATTCACACAATAGGAAATGTTAGGGTTAGATAATTTTTTGATTAGATGATTTTGCTCGTCTATTGTTTTGTCTTTTTCATCTAGCTCTTTTCTAAGCATTTTTATGGTTTTAAAAGCGCTATAAGCTGCATAACAAGATATAATAAGTGCAACAAAACCCATCTCTCTCCTCACTTACTTTTCTTCTTATTCTTATGAGAAGGCTTTTTTACAGATGCATCACGCTGCTTAAGCTCTTGTTTAAGATTCTCTATTTGCTCATCGCGTGATTGAACATCTGCTGTTAGTTCATCTATAAGATCGTTCTTCCGTTTGAACGCTTCATCATACGCATCTATCTGTTGATTAAGTTCTTTAATTTCCTTTTCATATTTTTTGATATCCTCATCACACTCATCAATGCTCTGCTTGGTTTCCTTTAAAAACTTAATCTCTTGTTCTTCAATTTCTCTCTCAAGGTCTGTAACTTGGACTTGAAGCTTTTCAACCTGCCGTGCAAATCTTTTCGCCTTATCCCGATAATGCAATGCAACACGCAACATTATTATGCCAAAAAGCAAAGTACCAAATACAACACCCATAATTATCATTTCATTTGAACTCATCTTGATCTCCATTAATTTTTATGAGGGCGGTCATCTTGACCAATCTGTTTTGCCTCGCATTCCATTAAGAAAAGAAGGCAACAAGCCGCATGTGCCAAGTGTGACAAATCACTCTCAGCATCCTTACTCTCTCCACCAAACCATGCTAATAAATGACGCAAAGCAGCACCGTGAAACCGGCTCCAATCCATGCCATTACGCCAGTTGTTTGCTCCGTATTTCTTTGCTCCAAACTCTAAAACACGACCGATTTCCATCAGTGCTAAAGGCGGTATAAGCTCTACACGTGACTTGCCGTCATCATTCTTATGGGCTTCATTTGCGTTCTGTGAACGTATAAAAACTCTATTCTTACTGCCGTATTCTTGATGCCCGC
>NZ_JAQITA010000065.1 GCF_028618575.1 Bartonella sp. ML70XJBT.G
TATAATCAGTTACCTTAGCATTGCCATACACAGAGCCATAGACCTCAGAAGAGCCACCAACACTAGCATTGCCATAGACCTTGCCATAAATTTTGGCACGCCCATTAACAACCGCATAATTATAAATTTTTGCATGGCTATGAATGCGAGCAAAGCCAGAAATCTTGGAACGCCCATAAACTCTTGCATAACTAAAAACCACAGCATCATAAGAAACATGAGCATGGTCATAAATATGGGCATCAGCATGAACAAAGGCGCCCCCACTCACATGGGCATTGCCATACACATTCCCATAAACATGGGCATTGCCATAGACACAAGCATTGTCATAAATATTTGCATATTGAGAGATGAAAGCCCTCCCATAGACCTCACAATCCCCATAGACTTGACCACAGATTTGAGAATAATGACGTATTTTTGCATTGTCAGAAACGCGCGCATGACCATAGGCACAAGCATCATCATATACCCAGCAATTGCCATCATGAGAGAGATTTGCTTCCTTTTCGATAAAGCCACCAAGGTCACCTTCCTTGACATCATCGAAATCTTTTAAAGCACAAATGCGATAAAGATTGATAGTTTCTCTTGTCAGAGCATGTTTTATTTTTTTTATTCCTCTAGTTAATTCGTATTTTTTGCACATAAGAATACCTCACACAATTGAATGTGTTAAACATTTGCTAAAATTTGGAATGGAAAATTTGAAAGAGGGGCGCCCCCGCAACGCCCAGCATTTATTTACGCTGCTTTGTTTTCAATAATCTTTACAACGTGATCGCTTTCATAAACTTCACAATTTATGGGAACCGAACATAAGCCGCTATGTCTTTTTATCCTTGCATTGCCATAGACCTTGCCTCTAATCACGATATAATCAGAGATTTTCGCATTCCCATAAACAGAGCCGTAAACATCAGTATGAGACCCCACACTAGCATTGTCATAAACCTTGCCATAAATCTTTGCAGCGCCACTTACAACAGCATTATCATAAACCACAGCATTGCCATGAATACGTGCACACCCCGATAATTTTGCATTCCCATAAACCCTTGCATATTGAAAAACCCAAGCATTATAAGAAAGATGCGCATTGTCATAAACATGAGCATTTGCATAAACACGAGCGCGGTCACAAACATGCGCATTGCCATAAACAAAGCCCATAATAATAGCCTTATCAGAAACCCTTGCATTTTCATAAATATAAGCAGGATTTAAAACAAGAGCATCATCATATACCCAGCAATTGCCATCATGAGAAAGGTTGCTTTCCTTTTCAATAAAGCCACCAAGGTCACCAGCCTTTACATCAGCAAAGTCTCTTAATGCTTTAATGCGATAAAGAGTTTGATTATTTAATACACGTGTCTCATTTGTGAGTGCAAACTTTTTTTGCATAGCACAATTCCTTTATAAGAAGATTTAATTTTTGAATGAAAGAATTTGGTTAGAAAGCAGGCGCCCCCGCACCGCCCGTGCTTTATTTATGCAGCGTCATTTATGGTTTTGTTATTATTACCAATATTATCATAAATTTTTTGATTGCCATCAACTATAGCATTGCCAAAGATTTTTACTGAGTCAGAAACATATACATTGTCAGAAACGACGGCATTATCGTAAACATGAGCAGCCCAATCAATACGAGCAGAGCCTAATATTTTTGCATTGCCATAAACAAAGCCCTTTACATAGGCATTATCAGCAATTTTCACATTGTCATAGATTTTTGCATCAAAAATGATATTAGCTTTATTACAAACAAAGGCATTGCCATAAACTTGACCACGAACGATAGCATTGTCATTAATTTTTGCATTGCCATAAACATGAGCATTTGCACCGAAAACCCATGCATCATCATTAACAACGGCATTGCCATAAACTTTAGCATTTCTATTAATACAAGCATTATCATGTATTTTTGCATTCTCAGAAACGACAGCATCCCAAAAAACGGTAGCATTATCATATACCCAGCAATTGCCATCATGAGAGAGATTACCTTCATTTTCGATAAAACCACCTAAATCCCCCGCCTTTACATCAGCAAAATCTCTAATGGCTTTAATGCGGTGTAAAGTAACCCCTTCAATAATCTTAGTTTCATTCGTAAATTCGTATTTTTTTGTTATAGGTAAAGAAACACAAGCGACATCAGAAATTTGAGATGCAAAATTAATCGTTTCATTGTTTTCAACACGTGTATACCAATTAATAAAAGCATTCCCATAGACTTTTGCATTGTCTCTTATAACAGCCTTATCACATACAACGGCGTTATTAAAAACACGAGCATGTTTGTAAACATAAGCATACCCACAAACCAAGGCATTATCAGCAATTTTTGCATTGTCATAAACACTAGCAAAATCAAATACCTTTGCATTATCACAAACCGTTGCATTATCGAAAACACTAGCATAATTAAAAACAGTAGCATTATCAGAAATAAGAGCATTATTATAAACGCAAGCCTCATTAGCTACCCAGCAATTACCATCATGTGATAAGTTACTTTCCTTTTCAATAAAGCCCCCTAAATCCCCCGCCTTTACATCAGCAAAATCTCTAATGGCTTTAATGCGGTGTAAAGTATGACCAGCCACGCAACGTGTTTCATTCGTAAATTCGTATTTTTTTGCAGGCTCTTGTTTATTATTAGATGCGGTTTTATTTGAAATAGAAGAAATAACGGGGGTGTTTTTTGA
>NZ_JAQITA010000066.1 GCF_028618575.1 Bartonella sp. ML70XJBT.G
TTGAAAAACTTAAGTCCTACAAGGAGAATTTTAGAAAGGGAAATCCTTTAGGCTTTGTGAAAGGTATCACGAAATATACAATTGACAACGTTCTTAGTCTTGCAAGGGATTATCGAACTGGTTTTCCTAAAAACGCTCCAATTTTAAGCTTGGATCCACAAATAACATCTGTTGCTTCTCAAACAACAGCTGTTGATGTGACAGAGGAGATAGAGGAAACGGATGATAAAGATGCTCCATTGACCATGGAAAGTGCCACAGCACTTTTAAAAAGCCTAGGTTGGTCAACCGAGAAAATCGATGAGAATGACCATATGGCAAGCTATCAATTAGCTGATCGTGAAGTAGATATTCTTTATAACGACGAAATTGCCAAAGATTACCCACAATTTGATAGCGCTTTTATGATTAGTACTGGCATTCTTTCCACCGCTTGTAAATTCATTGATCCTACCCACACGGAAGATATTCCAGATTTACAGCTTAATTTTGAAGCAAAGGGTTTAGAAATCTTTGAACCAGAAGTTACTGCGGATCGCTTAAAGCAAGCACTTGATGACGCGCTAAAATGGGCGGTAACAGACATTGACCTTTCTAAAAGACTTCGCTCTGATTATGGCACTGCTCCTTGGCAACAAGATGCAACATCTAAAGCAGATAATACGGATTATGCTTTACTTCATCTTGGCGCTCTTGCTTTGTTGGGTGATACTGAAACCTTACAATCTTATCAGCAAAGCTTTACGGCAGGTGATCACCTAGGCTTTGACGAAAGCATCAACAAAACCCACCTTGAACGTGCATTAGCTTTAGCCAAAGAAGTAGCAAAGGTGAAGCAAGTGAGTTACGCTTTGATTAAACAGGTGGCAGAAAAGCTTGATGATCCACAAGAGGTTACCAGCGATGAGCAACCCCGCTCGTGGAAAGAGAAAATAGTCAATTTTATCGGAAAAAAAGACAAGAAATAGCACCTAAAAATATCGAAAAGTTCTCAGAAATTTAGAAAATAAGGTGCGGTCCAAAGCCTTGATCACTAGTTGAAAAACTCAACAGTGGTGTGGCTCTGATCATGGTTTTGGTGCAAGATTTAAAGGAAATAACCTATTATTTCATAGATTATCAAAATTCCTTTTTATGGGCTTTTGTCTATTTTATCGGTTATGTCAGTTTATTTAACAGACGAATCTTATGATTTTAGTGAGTGATTAAAATGTGCTTTATGAAAAGCATATGATCCTTTAAGCCTTTCAAAAGATAGCTTGTAACTCATAAGAAATGCTATCAAGACCATTATGGTTATGAGTTTTGGAGGTTTAGGTTTTTTTGGGGGTTCTTTTTACCCATTATCATTTTATTTTTTTAATCCAAAACAAAAGTTGTTATATTTCAATAAGTTAATGTTTCAAATAAACAACCTGTATTAAACACAACACATAAATACAATCTTTAATATATATTTAAGAGGGTTTTGTAGGTGTTTTGGGGGGGGTAAAAACAGACAAAACCTATAAGCAAAATATACATAGCTCTCTTTAAACAAAGCTTTTAAAAAGGATAAAGCTATCATTTGAGATTACGATATAACCTCTTAAAGGCAATCCAAATGACAGTATTAAAAAATGCAAATATTCTCTTTTTAGAGTAATGCATATAAACACTCCTTTTAAGATTGTAGATAATCAACTTACAAGAAAGGTATAGATTATAATTAAAGACCCTATACCCCTTATGAGTTTTAAGATCTTATAAGCTTATTCAGTTTCTTTAATTTCTAGTTTTGGTAGGTTTTTAACAATTTTCATTGTCTCTAAACTTACGGTAATAACCCTTTGAAACAACTCCAATGGATATAGAATATAAAGGCGTAAAGGCGAAAACCAATCTCCATTTTTACCATCCCCTTTTAATTCAGTTTTACGACTTTCAAAAGTCTCTAAAGCAATATCTTTTAAATAATGAAGATTGCTTACTGCTTCACGCTTTTGTTTGTTGCGTTCTTTAATGGGGTCACGACCTTCACGTAAAACAGAACGCCATTGGTTTGCACATTCGCGAGCTTGTTTTAAAGAGACATCTCGCAACGCTCCCAAGCCCATTTCACGACGACGCCTGTGAATGGTATAGCGATAAAGCCATTGAGCACGCCATCTTTACGCTTATGAAGAAGCAAGCCGGCGCCATCATTATATTTGCCAGCCCCCAATGTTGCGACAGATCTTGCATTAAAACGGTTCATAAGAGCCATTTTAAATCCTTTCTTATATAATTTTTACCCACATGCCAGCCCCGCTTGTGATATGCAAACAAGTGATTTTGATTGATGCCACATAAACAGATTTGAAATGAGAGAATCTTACGTTATTCGAGAGTCTCATTCAATATGAATAACGCTAGATTATCATTATAAATCAATGTGTTGTTATGAGAAGACGAGTA
>NZ_JAQITA010000067.1 GCF_028618575.1 Bartonella sp. ML70XJBT.G
ACACTATCAGCAACAATATTGACTGCCCCTTGCGTAGAGATGAGACCATCAACATTCTCAAAACTGCCCACATTAATGTGCAAACCATCCCGCGCTAAAACATGCCCACCCTCATCATGTGTCGCGTTTTGTTGGACTGAATTTGTTGTTGCAGCGCCTTTATTGACAAAGGACGTGGCTGCAATGCTCATCTCACCAGCAAGAGCACTGAGAAGACCAGCCTCATTTTTTACATGACCAGCCCGTGTCTCTTTCAGCCCACCAATGGTGAAAGCCTCTTCAGCAATTATTCTGCCCTGTGTGTTGGTTAAATCACCATCACTGGATACCTCCATGGATTTTTGGGCGTAGATCAGCCCGCTATTGGTGACATTCCCTGACACATTGAGGGAAACATTCTCACCACTGGAACCAAGGACACCCGCATTGTCTAATTGCCCTGCAGACAAAACAAAAGCACCTCCACTTTGGAGGACCCCTTCGGATGTATTCTTCAGAAAGGCTCGTTGTGGATCGCCGCCTTCTTGTGCGCTTACCATCAAATGCAAATCATCGGTTGCAATAAAGGTCCCTTGATTGGTAAATGTACCGGCATGGGCATCGACACTCTCTCCGCGCATTGTGCCGCTATTGATGACCCCATCACGCACTTGAAGAGTAAGTGCCCCGCCTTGCACTTCTACATTACCCGCTTGGGTTAAAGCTATGGCGCTCAACGCCACATCATGAGCTAAAAGCGTACTGTCCGTGCGCGTTGTAAGCATGCCCCCAGCTGTCAGTGCAACCTTCTGCATGCTCATGATATCACCCTTTTGATCCAGTGCACCATGGGCATCCAGCGTTATCTCCCCATTAGACCAGACACTGCCTTCTTGGATAAGATCACCACTCTGGGCATAAAGGTCAACTTTTTGCTCTGCCACTAAGCGCGCGCGTGATGTAAGCGCTGCTGCTTCCACCAAAAGAGAGCCGCCGGTGCTATAATGTCCAGCGCCTATAGTGAGCCCATCATCGGCTTTCAGTACAATATTCCCCTTGGCACCAATATGGTTATTTAAAGCGGTGATTTGATTGGTTTTAATGGTCAGATCGCCAAGGGAAGACACCCCCGTCTGATTGTGGTCTTGCAAGCGATCCAGATCAATAGCCGCGGCATTGATCTGTAAAAGCGCACCGGCGGCTATTCGCCCACTGCCCGCCTCAACTTTTGTTGCTTGTAAATGTAAAGAGCCCATGGCGGACTGTTGGCCATCATTGCCAATGCCATTGGCCAACAGAGCATCAGAGCCAAGCTTAATCACATCGGCGTTCACATCAACATTGCCGCTTGCTGCAACCCGTGCATGTTCTGCTAACTCAACAGCGTGACGCGCTTTAAGCTCAACAGAATCTTCTGAAAACAATAAATCTTTTACATGCACGCTCTCGTGATGAGAATGCGCATGCACCGCACCTTTCGCACGGGCTTTAGCAAGCACCAGTTTGCCATCACTCGTCAATCTCATGGCGCCTGCATTGGCGACCATGTCTCCTCGCATCTTAACGCCAGCCCCTTTATCGTTGGCAAGCACGCGGATCTGACCCGCATACATCCCACCAAATTCGCTGGAATCAATTGCCAATTCCACCTCTTTGCCATCTGAGCCAAGAGACGTTGCTTCCCGTTTACTATAATCAAAATGATTACGCCCCGCGATAACAGCTAAATCCCCTTTAACTTGTAGGGGGCCCTCTACACTAATCTTGCGTGAAACAAGGTCAAAAACATCTAATGAACTCCCATCAGCACCACGAGTACCTATGGTGATATCTCCACCCTCAACACGCAAACCACTCAAAGCGCCATCCGCTCCAATAATCGGTTGTCCGGTCGATAAAGTCACCCTTGGTGTATTGATAAAGCCACAGCCCTGACAGGTAATCCCATTGGGGTTGGCGATAATAACATCCGCCATTTGCCCGTGTACTTCGCTCATGCCTTCAAGACGCGAGCGATTGACACTCACCACTTCATTGAGAATAACCTTTGCTGCACCGCTATAACGCAAATTGCCGTTGCCAGGCACCAATCCCCCAAGCTGTGAACGCGAAATCTCCTTAGTTGAATTGTTCAAAATCACGCCATGGCTATCAACATTGAAACTGTCATATTTGTTATGAGAAAGACCCTGTCCATTGGGGCGAACAATATCAATCAGCGGCACATCATTGCCGGCTTTCCCCACAGTGGGACGGAAAAGTGAGCCAACCCCCTCTGCCGCTTTAATCCCTTGTGCTTCTTGAACTGGGGGTCTTTGTGCACCAATTGCCTGTGCTTGTACTAACAAAGGTTGAAAGGCCAAGCTAAAACTTAAAACCAGTGAGAGCCCCTTATGAGCCCCTCGCTGCAAAA
>NZ_JAQITA010000068.1 GCF_028618575.1 Bartonella sp. ML70XJBT.G
TACCGCATTCCACCAGAGACATTCACTCCCGATACACCAGCTTTTTGCAGTTTATGTTGGTAATTCACATCGGCATGAAGGGTAAACTTTTGTGAAAGTTGTGCATTCACGCCAAGCCCACCTTCAAGGGATGCTCCCATAGGATCAAGATGGAACGTATCACCAATCTGTACGGTGTTCTTGTCAGAAAAAGTTTTGATAATGTTTACTTTACCATAGAAAGAAACAGCACAATCGTTTTCAGCAGGAATCGTGGTTTGTGTTAAACGTCCACCAACACGCACTAACCATTGATGAGGGTTGCTCATGTTCACTTCAAAGTTATCAATATCTTTGAGGGTGCCAAGCATGAGATGTTGATAGATAAACTGTGCCTGTGGTTCGAAGACTAATCCTGGTGCACTAGTTACAAGTCTTTGTCCGATGGTAGCAGACGCACTGAGTGTATTTTTGTTACTCAATTCAGCAGTCTTTCCTATGAGAGCTGTTTTGATGTCTCCTTTGAACGTTCCATAGGAGAAGAGGGCATTTATGTAGATGCCATTGTCATGATTGAGGTTACCATAGGCAGCAAGTGACCATTTATCGAGTATTGATTTGTCAACACCTTCTATATCTTTTGGGGTAAAGGCTAGTTTTCCATATGTTCCTAAAAGACCAAAATTTGTGGTTATATTTTGATCTTCTAGCGTGGCTAATGTAACACCTGCTTGTAAGGCTGCGTAGTGGAGATCAGCCCCATAACCATATTGTAAGGGAGTACGGTGAGAGGAGAATGTCATCTTATTACCATAAGTGGATAAGAAGACTCTTCTGTTTGTATGATCTTTTGCTTCAAGTGCTGTTGTCCGCATATTGTTGATCAATGTATTTTGACTGTTCACATCAGCAAAGCCAGCGGAGAATAGAGCATTTGGCATAACCAAATAGCTTGCCACTTGTGGGACAAGGGCTGGAATTTTTCCTTCATCATCAAGGGTTGCTCTTTGTAGGCGGAAATCCCAGAAATCCTTCTTTTCTCTCAAGAGGCTTTGCGCGTTTGCTGCTTTGCCATGGCTGGATGTTACTCCATAGCCCTTGAGGACATATTTATAGGGCAATTTATTCATTGTGGTGTAGCCATTTGCCAGTTTGAAGGCATTTTCATCTGCTTTTCCAGAAACCTGAACAAGTGAAAGACCACGTTCATTTAAAGGAAGAGAATCTTCAACTTCTAACATCTCACTTTCAGCAAGATTTTTGACATGGATTGTTGTGGTGCCTGATACATTACCATGGACGAGAAGGTGGTCAGCTTTTTGTTGTTCTATTGCTAGACCATCACTCCATTCGATATTGAAATAAATATTTGCATGGCCCGTTGCATTATAAACGCTCGTTGTTGCAGGAGTTCTCTCTTCTTGTGATGCAGATTCTTCAGCTTGTGGATGTTTTCCTACATGCAAAGTTTGATACTGCCCCTCTACTAGCTTATGGGGTGCATTAAATACGATAGAGCTATTATTAAGGTTTAATACTGAAACGACAGATTGTGCTCGTTGTTTAATATCAAGGAGCGTATAATCAAATAAACTAAAACCATTTTTTATTTCGAATAGACTAATTTTTAGATGCCATTTGCTGTTATTGTTTAGGGTAAAAACCGTTGTATTTTGAGGAAGTGTTTTAGCTCTTCCCTCCACAATCGAATTATCAGCATCTAAAGTAAAAGTAGTAGGGTCAATTTCAGCGAAAGGTGAATCTTCATTTTTTAACAACATATCAGAACGAATTTCTGAGTTTTTAAGTTGCACCGCATTCGCAACAGCTTTTGAATAGGAAGGTCCAGAAATACCAACGCCTTCGTTCACAAGAAGCTTTGTGTTGATAAGAATGGCTCTGTTTATAACGTCTTCACCTTCTTTTATTGTAGACTTTAGAATATAACCAAAATTGATACCGTAGGCTTTGCTGTGGCCTATAACGTTTATAGTTGAATCTTCAACACGGATTGTGCCATTTGCAAGTGACAAACCACGCTCTTCTGCTTCCCCCACAATTCCTTTAGCATTAATTTGACCAGCTGATGCTGCGGAAAGCAAAGTAAAATTTGAGTGCACTATTGAGTTTGTAATGCCAATGTGACCTCTCTTAGCAACTACAGCATCATACTTACCACGAATAAAAACGTTATTAAGTTTTTTTTCTTCTCCATCATTCACTTGGACTGTAGAAATTTCAGAAAATTTTGTATTTGCATAAGTTGGAGTGAAATGAGAAAAAATGAAAGTTCCAGCAATTGTACATAACAAAAGATTTTTCTTATAAATAGATTTCTTACACATAGATATGCCTTTAGTATTGGTATGCCTTTGA
>NZ_JAQITA010000069.1 GCF_028618575.1 Bartonella sp. ML70XJBT.G
CAGACGCACTGAGTGTATTTTTGTTACTCAATTCAGCAGTCTTTCCTATGAGAGCTGTTTTGATGTCTCCTTTGAACGTTCCATAGGAGAAGAGGGCATTTATGTAGATGCCATTGTCATGATTGAGATTACCATAGGCAGCAAGTGACCACTTATCGAGCGCGGTTTTGTCAGCACCTTCGATATCTTTTGGGGTAAAGGCTAGTTTTCCATATGTTCCCAAAAGACCAAAATTTGTGGTTATGTTTTGATCTTCTCGCGTGGCTAATGTAACACCTGCTTGTAAAGCTGCGTAGTGCAGATCAGCCCCATAACCATATTGTAAGGGAGTACGGTGAGAGGACAATGTCATCTTATTACCATAAGTGGATAAGAAGACTCCTCTGTTTTTATGATCCTTTGTTTCAAATGCTGTTGTCCGCATATTGTTGATCAATGTATTTTGACTGTTCACATCAGCAAAGCCAGCGGAGAATAGAGCATTTGGCATAACCAAATAGCTTGCCACTTGTGGGACAAGGGCTGGAATTTTTCCTTCATCATCAAGGGTTGCTCTTTGTAGGCGGAAATCCCAGAAATCCTTCTTTTCTCTCAAGAGGCTTTGCGCGTTTGCTGCTTTATCACGGCTGGATGTTGCCTCATCTTGCATACTGCGCTCAATTTCCACAACCACGTCGCCTAATACAACATGTTTCGTTTTGTTGTTTTCAGCACTTCCTTCTGATTCTTGAGATACACTTCCCAAGAGTTTTTGCGTGCTTGCTGCTTTGCCATGACTGGATGTTGCTCCATAGCCCTTGAGGACATATTTATAGGGCAATTTATTCATTGTTGTGTAGCCATGTGCCAGTTTGAAGGCATTTTCATCTGCTTTCCCAGAAACCTGAACAAGTGAAAGACCTCGTTCATTTAAAGGAATAGAATCTTCGGCTTCTAACATCTCACTTTCAGCAAGATTTTTGACATGGATTGTTGTGGTGCCTGATACATTACCATGGACAAGCAGGTGGTCAGCTTTTTGTTGTTCTATTGCTAGACCATCACTCCATTCGATATTGAAATAAATATTTGCATGGCCCGTTGCATTATAAACGCTCTTTGTTGCAGGAGTTCTCTCTTCTTGCGATGTAGATTCTTCAGCTATTCGTCCTACACTCAAGGTTTGATACTGCCCCTTTGCTAGCTCATGGGGCGCATTAAATACGATCGAGCTATTATTAAGATTGAGTACTGAAACGGTAGATAGTGCTCGTTGCTTAATGTTATGGAGTGCATAATTAAATGTACTAAAATCACGATTTATGTCGTATCGACTTACATTTAAATACCACTTGCTCCCATTGTTTAAATTAAAAACAGTTGTATTTGCTTCTAAGGTTCTTGCTCTTCCTTCTATGATAGAATTATCGGCGGTTAGTACAAAAGTAACAGGATGAGGATCAGAATCTGTTTTCTTTTTTACATTATTGTACAATAATACATCAGAACGAATTTCTGAATTTCTAAGTTGAACTTCGGCAACAGACTTTGAAGATGAGGGTCCTAGAATAGCCTCACCGTGTTTCACAAAAAGTTTTGTATTGGTCAGGATGGCTTTATTTACAACTTCTTCACCTTCTTTCAGAAAAAAATCTAAAATGGTGTGAAAAACAATGCCGGATTTCTTTTTAGATTCTATGAATGAATCTTCAACATTAATAATACCGTTTGTAATTGATAGACCAGTATACAAGGCATTGACGTTAACTCCTTTTGCATTAATGCGTCCACCTTTTGATACAGCAAGTGCAAACGAAGCTGAATGTATTGTTGAGTCTTTAATTGTAGCAATTGCTTTTTCAGTGGCGTGCACTGCGGTTAATCCGTTGCGGATAAAAACATTATCAAGAGTTTTTTCTTCTCCGTTCTCCAGCTTAAACTCTTTAACAACTTTAGGATATTCTGTATTTGCATAAGTTGGAGTGAAATGAGAAAAAATGAAAGTTCCAGCAATTGTACATAACAAAAGATTTTTCTTATAAATAGATTTCTTACACATAGATATGCCTTTAGTATTGGTATGCCTTTGA
>NZ_JAQITA010000007.1 GCF_028618575.1 Bartonella sp. ML70XJBT.G
AAGCGCTTTAAGGAACAGCGCTTGTGATTTATTGGTTGAAAAGAAATCTGTCTCTTCTGTTAACGGCTATAGCCGTTTTTTTTATCGCTTTGGCGAAAGCCTTTCATGTTGGCAAGCAAAGCGAGCGTCACAAGCAGGTAGAGACAGCCTTAAAGAGAGCGAGAACACGTCTTGAGGTTGAAAATGAAGTTAATCAAAAAAGTGATTCTGGTGTGCGTGCTGCTCTGTCTCGTTGGGTGCGCAGCAAATAGGTCTGTTTCTTGTGTTGGTTGGTTGCCCATTTATTTGGATAAACAAGATGTTCAGGTCATCAGTCCCAATCTAGCAAGAGATATTTTAAAGCATAATCAACAGGGAGCGCAGGTATGTGGTTGGAAAGATGTCCAAGAAAACAAATAACACAAAACAACTGACAGAAACGGAACAACAGCTCCTTCATGAGATGATAGAGACGTACCAAGGCATAAAGATGATGTCACGTATTATGAAGTGGATTGCCCTTATTGTCTTCATGTTTGTAATCGATTTAGCTCGTTTTATGGAGGCGCTAGAAAATAGTCTCTCCCACGTGAAAAAATGGCTCACGAAGAGTTAGAGAAATAGCAAAAAAAGACCTCGGAAAGGAGTTCTGATTCGCAATAATTGAGAGGTACATTGAGAATCCTATTCCCTCGTTTTTATTGTAGCCCCCCTCACTTCAAAAGATACGAGCAAAAGCAACAACTTATTTGTACCATAAAATGCAATGGTGCCCCCAGAGAGACTCGAACTCCCGACCCCCTGATTACAAATCAGGTGCTCTACCAACTGAGCTATAAGGGCATAACCATGTAAGGAGGTAGCACAAACTCACAAAAAGGAAAATAGAAAATTATCAATTTTACTGCATATTTTAAAAACTTTTATCATAAATTATAAAATAATCAGTTCCTTTATTTTCTCACGACCCTTTACAACGATGTTGGATGTTATTTCCATATATGAGACTTCCTAGGGAAGTAGTGATAAGAGTTTATCCTTTTGTTATCAGATTATGAATCCGGAGAAGTCAACTGCTTAGAAAGATATTTTTCTAGCCAATGAATATTATAATTACCATCTGCAACATCTTGATTGTTAATGAGGTCGCGAAAGAGAGGTAATGTTGTTTTGATTCCATCGACCACAAATTCATCTAAAGCACGTCGTAAACGCATCATGCATTCTAAACGGGTTCGTCCATGAACAATTAGTTTTCCAATCATGCTATCATAATAAGGAGGTATTCGATAACCTGAATAAGCACCTGAATCAACGCGAATTCCTAAACCTCCAGGGGTATGAAAATGTGTAATCGTTCCTGGTGATGGTGTAAAGGTAAGGGGATCTTCCGCATTAATACGACATTCAATAGCATGACCAGAGAAGCTAATATCTTCTTGTGTAACTGAAAGTTTGTTGCCTGATGCAATATGAATTTGTTCATGAACTAAATCTATGCCTGTAATGGCCTCAGTTACAGGATGTTCAACTTGTAAACGCGTATTCATTTCAATAAAGTAGAATTCGCCATTCTCATAAAGAAACTCAACGGTACCTGCTCCGCGATATTCAAGTTGTGCACAAGCATTTGCTACAATGTCACCAATTTTTTTTCGTTCTATTTCATTCAGTGCAGGCGAAGTCGCTTCTTCCCATATTTTTTGATGACGCCGTTGAAGTGAACAATCGCGCTCTCCTAAATGAACAGCATTTCCTGCACCATCACCTATAATTTGAATTTCAATATGACGAGGCTTTTCCAAGTATTTTTCAATATAAACTGCATCATTACCAAAAGCCGCTTCTGCTTCCGAACGAGTTGTTTTGAGAGCTATAGCAAATTCTTGTTCTGAATGAACAACTTTCATACCGCGTCCACCACCACCAGCAGAAGCCTTAATAATAACCGGATAACCAATTTCATTCGCAATGCGCAGAGCATCCGCTTCTTCGCTGACAGCTCCATCTGAGCCAGGAACTACAGGAATTCCAAGTTTTTTAGCGGTTTTCTTTGCTTCGATTTTGTCACCCATGATTCGAATATGCGCAGCGGTTGGGCCAATAAATGTGATATGATGAGCTTCTAAAACATCAGCAAATTTTGCATTCTCAGAAAGAAAACCATAGCCAGGGTGGACAGCATCAGCTCCTGTAATCTCGCACGCAGCAATAATTTGATGAATACTCAAATAAGAATCACGCGCTGGGGGAGGACCTATACAAACACTTTCATCAGCAAGACGAACATGCATTGCATCAGCATCAGCAGTGGAATGAACAGCTACGGTTTTGATACCTAGTTCCTTGCAAGCCCGTAAAACGCGAAGAGCAATTTCTCCTCGATTAGCAATGAGGATTTTTCGAATCATAGTTGCCTCTCGCTTTATTCAACAACAATAAGTGGTTCGCCAAACTCAACGGGTTGGCCATCTTTTACAAGAATACTGGTCACCGTGCCTGAGCGTGGTGATGGAATTTGATTCATCGTTTTCATTGCCTCAATGATAAGTAATGTTTGCCCCTCAGAAACATTCTGTCCTACTTCCACAAAAGGTTGAGCTCCTGGCGAAGGCGCAAGATAGGCTGTTCCAACCATTGGAGATGTTACTGCATCTTTAGATTTATCTTCTTTTATAGGAGTGGTAGATATCGGAATAGGAGGCGAAGTTACAGAAACTGTAGGGGAAACAGGGGCATAAATTGTTTGTTCAGGTGGTGTTGAAATATTATGGCGTGAGACACAAATACGAAGTCCACCCTGTTCGAGCTCAATGTTCGTTAAATTTGTATCATTTAAAATTTCAGCAAGGTCGCGAATAATTTTTGTATCAATTGCGGTATGTTTTGCCGCGCCTATCTTTTTTGTTGCCATTTTATTTCTAACTCCTTGATCAATGAAGATCGCCAATTATTTAATTGCTTATGACTGAATATCTCTAGACTACGGATGACCTTTTGAGGGCTTTTAAAAACTATCTACTTTTTTAGAATTACATTTTGTCATCTTAAACCGGTATTTGCTACGCGAAGTTGCATTTATAAGTCTGTTATCCAAAAAAAAAGCATAAAATCATTTCATTGACAGTATTCTATATAAAAGTGTCGAGGTAGAGAAACGATATTTACGGTATATTTTTTATGGCTTCTTTTAACATATCTTGGCTTACGGCTCCGATAAATACTTTATCACCAATGATATAAGAAGGCGTACCTGTAATATTGAGCTGAGAGGCAATTTGAATATTTTCTTTAAAAGGATTTTTAAGATTAGGATCTTTTATTGCATCGCGCAATTTTTTTTCATCTGCTCCTAACGAAACTGCTATTTTTATGGCTTTAGCTTCATTTGCACGACTCTCACTGGTTAAAAGTGCTTTATGAAACTGAGGATATTTTTCTGGAAATTGTTTCCGAAAAGCATGGGCAACAGTGTGTGCTGCCATAGAATCAGATCCTAAAATAGGCAAATCTTTAATGACGACTCGTAAATCTGGGTATTCTTTTATTAAGTTTTCTATGTATGAATAGGACATCTTACAATATCCACAATTGTAATCAAAAAAATCAATCAGCACTCTTTTACCATTTGGATTTCCCAAAATAGCATCATGAGGGGAGTGAAAAATTTCTTTTTTTAAAAAGTTAATGATTGAAGCTTGTGTTTGTGCGTCTTGCGCGCTTTTCTTTTCCAGCTTTTCTTGGAGAATGAGCTGCATTTCAATCATAATTTCTGGATGCGTGAGTAAGTAATCCCTTACAATTTTTTGAATATCATGATTATCAATCTGTGGTGTAATTTTTTCTTTGAGTTTAGATAAAAAAGAAGGATCTTCTAGAAGTTGTGTTTTAAGTTTTTCTGCGCTTAAATAATTTGCTGTTTTATTGCTGGATGTTGCATTTGATAGAGAAGATGAAAAGGTTAAAAGGCCCAACAGGATTATTGCTAAAAGTCTAGCAATGAACGTTGTCTTTGAATGTTGAGACTGATGGATCATTTATATACGCCTTCATATTTCTATTATAATACTTAAAGTCAAAGTCTGTGAAAACTCTTGCTTATATGCAATATAAGCCCCCAACTATAGCATATATCTAGTAGGTTGCAGAAAAAACATCAACTTTTTTCTCTAAGAAGATTTCATATGATGCACATTTACGATGATTATGTTCTTTAAAGATTGAAATTTCCTTTCTTTTTATCTGGGTTCATTTATGATGATGTCTAAAATATTTATACATGTTTCTTATGAAAAAAAGCACGTTGATAATCCTATGAAGAGCATTTTACTCGTACTTTAATTCAGTACAGTAGAATGAATTAAAGTGAATGATGAAAAGTAAAATTATGAAAACCATGATGCATTATGATTTGTTTATCATTGGTGGAGGAATAAACGGGTGTGGGCTGGCAAGAGATGCAGCTGGACGCGGGTTTAAAGTGGGATTAGCGGAGATGAATGATCTTGCTTCGGGAACCTCAAGTGCATCGACAAAGCTTATTCATGGTGGCCTTCGTTATCTTGAACATTATGAGTTTAGACTGGTTCGTGAAGCGTTAAAAGAACGAGAAGTTATCTGGCATATGGCTCCACATATTGTGCGTCCTTTACGCTTTCTTCTCCCCTATCATGAAGAATTGCGTCCTGCTTGGATGTTGCGTTTGGGACTCTTCATTTATGATTATTTGGGAAACTGGAATCAAAAATTATGGCGCAGTAAAACGGTTCATTTTTCAAAAGATTTTCCTGCTACACTTAAGGAAAAATATCGTAAAGGCTTTGAATATTCTGATGCAAGAGTAGACGATGCGCGTTTGGTCATTACTAATGCTCGTGATGCTGAGAAGCACGGAGCCGATATCAAAGTACGCACAGAAGTTCTTTCTTTAAAGAGAGAAGGAAAAAAATGGCTGATCATTCTTCGAAATAAATTAACTGGTAAAGAATATTGTGTGACAGCTTCTTATATTGCAAATATGGCAGGTCCTTGGATTAATCATATTCTGACAAATGTATTAGACTATAAAGAAAGTCCTCCCGTACGGCTTGTTAGGGGGTCTCATATTCTGATTCCTAAGCTTTATGCCCATGATCGTGCTTATATCTTTCAAAACGGTGATGGACGTATTCTCTTTTCTATTCCATATCAAGAAGAGTTTACATTGCTTGGAACAACAGATTGTGATTATCAGGGTGATCCTGCTCATGTTCATATTACAGATGCAGAGATTGATTATATCTGTGCAGCGGCGAGTGAATATTTTATTCAACCCATATTGCGTGAGAATATTGTTTGGACCTATTCTGGTGTTCGTCCACTCTATGATGATGGCGCTTCAAAGGCACAAGAAATTACACGTGATTATGTTTTAAAAGAAATGGGTACAGAAAATGTGCCACGGATTCTTAATCTTTATGGTGGTAAGATTACAACTTATCGCAAATTGGCTGAAGATGCGATGAAATTTGTTGAAAAAGCTCTTGGGACAAAGGGAGCAGCGTGGACAAAAAATTCAACGCTTCCAGGGGGTGATTTTCCCTATGATAGCTTAAAGGCAATTGAAAAGAAAATCGCTCTTTTGTTTCCAGGCTTAGATGCTTTTACATATCGTAGACTTGCACGTTCTTATGGTTCAGAAGCATTGGTGATATTTGCAAATGGCAAAGCAGATAAAGGAAAAAATTTTGGACATGGACTCTATGAAATAGAAGTCAAATGGTTAATGGAAAAGGAATGGGCAAAAACATCTGAAGATGTGTTGTGGCGCCGTTCAAAACTTGGACTTTTATTTAATGAGAAAGAGATTCAGATTCTTTCTACTTATATGCAAAGCCAAAAATGAATTTAACAAAATTTAATAATAATTTCAATTTGTTAAAAAGTTTATTTATAGTGTTTTATAGATTCTCCTTAAGGTTTGTATATAAAAAATGTTTGTGCATATTAAAAATATAAAATAATGAAATTAAATGAGATATTCAGAGGCAAAGTTTGCCTGTAGATTCTATGAAATGAAGTACATTCATTAAAGAGGAATTGATCTGATTAAGTGTATGGGGAAGAGGTATTTTATCTCTTGGGCGATGGAGAAGATTGGGTATTATGTATGCTATTTATGATGCCATAAATGGAAAAATCTTATAAAAAAAAGGCATAATGATACATTCTATAATATTTTCATTTATCATTCATTAATTTTCAAATAGCTGACAGATTATACTAGATAATGTCCGTATAATCCTTAAAAAAAGCCTATGCGTGGTAAGGAGAACCGTTCAAATCAATTTTTATTATAATTTTATATTTTATAACATTTGTTGCATGGACATAATATCTGAAATGCTTTTTTAAAAAAGCAGTATATTATGTTCCTTTTTTATATTTGTTTTGGCCAAACTTTTAGATCAGTTATAAAAAGTAATAAGATAGAGGATGTGTTTCTCTCTTTTTATGTCTCGGTAGAGAGAATAAAATTTCTATGTAGTAGGAAAAAATGGCAATTTTATCTTATGATGACAAGCACTTAGTGAAGAAGAGAGAGTAGTTGCTTATGATATTTTATGGTCCTCCTTCATCAGTAAAATTTGCTGTAGCACCCATGTTGAGTTGGACAGATCAGCATTGCAGATTTTTTTATCGCCTTTTAACAAAAAAAGCTCTTCTTTATACTGAAATGATTGTAGCGGATGCTGTTATTCATGGTGCTCGCAAACAAATATTGGCTTTGAATCATGAAGAACATCCCGTTGCCTTGCAATTAGGAGGAGCAGATCCAAAAAAATTGGCACAAGCTGCACGAATTGCTGAAGAATTTGGTTATGACGAAATAAATCTCAATGTTGGTTGTCCCTCAAATCGCGTTCAATCCGGTGTATTTGGTGCTTGTTT
The DNA here is from genome assembly GCF_028618575.1 of Bartonella sp. ML70XJBT.G. Lineage (GTDB taxonomy): Bacteria > Pseudomonadota > Alphaproteobacteria > Rhizobiales > Rhizobiaceae > Bartonella. The sequence continues at coordinate 6,910 of NZ_JAQITA010000007.1, forward strand.
GATGTTGCATCCTGATGTTGTAGCAAATGCTGTGGAAGCAATGAAACAAGTGGTTACGATACCTGTCACTATCAAATGTCGCGTTGGTGTGGATGAGCAAGATGAAGAATTCGCTTTAGATGTTTTAGCCAATCAAGTTTGGAATGCTGGATGTGATGCTCTCTGGATACATGCACGCAAAGCATGGTTACAAGGATTAAGCCCGAAAGAAAATCGCAATATTCCCCCACTCAATTATGAACGAGTTTACAAACTGAAACATAAGTATCCAAATAAATTCATTGGAATAAATGGGGGAATTAAATCTATTTCTGAAATTAAAGAGCATTTAACTTTGTGTGATGCAACTATGGTTGGACGACAAGTCTATCATGATCCAGCTTTATTAAAACAGGTTGATTTTGAAATATATGGCGAACTGCACAGCGATCTGAGTGATAGTGATCTGATTGAAGCTATGTGTGATTATGCTGCTCGACATATCGCATTAGGAGGACGACTTTCTCATGTGACACGTCATATGATTGGTTTGTTTCATGGTAGGGATGGAGCACGTCGATGGCGACAAATATTATCCAATGATGCAACAAAAAATGATGCGGGCATCCATGTTTTGAAAGAAGCTTTTTCTGCCCTCACTTCATAACAGTTTACAGATGAGTTTATGTTAACACTCGTTTCTCTTAAAGTTTTCCTGTGTCCTGAAGGTTTTTGAAAGTTCAGATTATGCATTTTAGAAAGCTATCATCCTTATATAGAGAGGATGTTGCACGCTAAATAATCTATTCGATACATGTGTCTTCGTATGGAAATAGCTTAAGACTATAATATAAAAATATACAGTAACATATTGATAATATTTTATAATCTATTATTTTAATGAGCCTTCAGTTTGTGAGCAAATTAAGCGGTAAATAATTTTGCAAATCATCTTTAATATTTTTAAAACACTGCTTTTAAAAAACCAATAAATTATTCATATCCTGTATATATGACGAGATTCCCATAAAATATTGTCAATTTGAAAAGGTATCTTCATGACTGTTAGTCCATTTGATGATTTTCGTGCTTTACTCACAAATTTACCTAGTGCTGATGCGTTTTCTATAACTTTGGCAAAAAAACGGCAAAACAAATTAACAAACTCTCAAGGAACTCTAGGGAAATTGGGAGATATTGCCGTTTGGTATGCAGGATGGAGAGGAACAGAAAAGCCTATGATAAAACGGCCTCTCGTTGCTATTTTTTCTGGAAATCATGGTGTTACGGAGGAAAATATTACTCCATTACCGCAATCTATGACACAAAAGAGGGTACAAAATTTTGCAACGGGTGGTGCTGCTATTAATCAAATTTGCATCGCTTATGATCTTGGTTTGAAGATATTTGATTTAGCACTGGAATATCCGACAATGAATATTGCCAAAGATGCTGCAATGGATGAGCGTAGTGCAGCTGCGACAATGGCATTTGGAATGGAATCCATTGCTGGTGGAACAGATCTTTTATGTATAGGTGAAATGGGTATTGGCAATACAACAATAGCTTCAGCTTTATGTTTAGCATTATTTGGTGGAGATGTTGAGGAATGGACAGAAAGTGCTATGGGATCGGATGGAGAGTTTTATCAGCGTAAAATAGCGACGCTCAAGACAGCGATCTCTTTACATAAAGATCATTTTCATGATCCTTTTGAAATAATGCGTCGATTAGGAGGACGTGAAATCGCTGCTATGGTTGGAGCTATTTTGGCTGCAAGAATGGAAAAAATTCCGGTTATTTTAGATGGTTTTGTAGCGACAGCAGCTGCAGCAATCCTTTATAAAATGCATCCGAGTGCTCTTGACCATACTCTTGTGGGACATATTTCTTCTGAAGTGATGCATCATAAACTTTTAGAAAAAATTGGCAAAGAACCCCTTCTAGATTTGAAAATGCGCCTTGGCGAAGGGACAGGTGCAGCTATGGCAGCAGGCATCGTCAAGGCTGCTGTTCTGACACATACACAAATGGCGTTTTTTGAAAAAGAGAATTTAACCGCCTGAGGGATGATTATGTATTTACACAAGCCTTTAAGAATCTTGTTCACTGGTCTTTTCTTGTAATTTTATGTAATTGAGTGGAAGTTCTGTGGTATATTTAATCTGTTCCATGGCGAAAGAAGAGGAAACATCACGGATATCAATTTGAGCAATTAATTTTTTATAAAAAAGATCATAAGCTTCAATATTGGGAACAACAACACGTAATAAATAGTCAATATCCCCACTCATCCGATAAAATTCAATGACTTCACGAAATTCCTGTACAATTTTTGAAAAACGCTTAAACCATTCATGGCTATGAGTGTTTGTACGAATAGAAACAAAAACAGTAACATGAGCATTTACTTTTTCTGGAGAAAGGACAGCAACACGACGCTGGATAACACCATCCTCTTCAAGTTTCTGAATCCTGCGCCAGCAAGGTGTGGTTGAAAGTCCAACTCTTTTGGCAATATCAGCAACAGAGAGCGTCGCATTTTCTTGCAAAAGATGGAGGATTTTTCGATCAAGACGATCCATATTTTTTTCTCGATATTCAGTTTATAAAAATTTACGCACCAAGCTACGCAAATACACAACAAGCTCATCATTAAACCATGGATTTTTTTGTAACCAAGAAGTGTTTCTCCATGAAGGATGAGGTAAAGGCATAACATTATAGCCTCGTGGTTGACGTATGGAAAGAATATTTCTCCAATCATTGACGGTTGCTGAAACAGTTTTATGCTTTAATTCTGTAATATGCCACTTTTGTGCATAACTTCCAATAGCAATTACAAGCTTTATTTGTGGCATCGCTTGAAATATTTTCTCATGCCATATCTCACGACATTCACGTCTTGGTGGCAAATCAGAGTTATTTTTATCGTAACCTGGAAAACAAAATCCCATAGGAACAATAGCGAAGAGAGATCTATTATAAAACTCTTCTTTCGAGACATTCAGCCAATAACGTAATCTTTCACCAGAGCGATCATTAAAAGGGATAGAAGTTTCATGGACACGCAACCCAGGTGCTTGACCTGCGATTGCAATTAAAGCCCTATCGGATAAATAAACAACGGGATTTGGTTCATGAGGAAGAGGAGGGAGATAACATGGTTGTTGCGTACAAATACGACAAGAATAAATTTGCTTTTCAAGTTTGATAATTTGGTTACAATGTTGTTGCTTCATGGGCAAATAGGGAATTGAAAAGTATTTTTCTTATTCTGTTCGTGGATGTGCTTTTCGCCATTCTCTCGGTCGTTGAAAATTGAACTGCCATATTCCTTTTTTTTTCTTTTTAGCTTCCTGCTCTTCTTTAGGGTAATCATAATAACTTACAGCCCAGCCATTCCGTACAAGCGTTGCATTGATATTGCTGCCTTGTTTTGTTTTGCATGTTGCAAGAATACGGCGGTATTTATCTTTTTTATGCCAATAACATCTAACGGGTTGATTGGCTATAAGTCGTTCTAAATACTTTTTTGCTTCAAGTCCACATGGATAATGTGCTTCCTTTTTACCGCAAAATTGGTGGAGTTCAGGGGCGTCAATTCCTGCAAGCCGAATCATGATAGAAGAAATCATGATTGAGTCGCCATCAATAACAAATGCTTGACCTTCAATAGACGTTTTTGAAGAAAAATTGTCTTTTTGAGGAAGCACTTGAATGTATTTAAAATAAATTGTTATAATGAGCACAGCAATAAAAATATTAAAAACAATAATTTTGAACTTAATGTTTTTTTGATCAAAAGAGAAAAACTTTTTTTTCATGAAATTCAAGAAACTGCTATTATAACATGTTTTATTGAGTGAGAATTTCCTATAAGTTCTGCGCGAATTTCCATTTTCTTGATAAAAATATCACTCTATTCTGATGGAAATATTTTGTTATCGTCATGCATTTTATATCTTGATTACATATCAAAATAGACCAAAGATAATACCATGATAAGATATTATTATAGTGCAGATAGGCAATCAAAAAATAAATCAACCCATTCCGTAAAAATGCATAGTTTACAGATAGATTTCTTTCTTTAATTAAAAAACAAAAAACACTCTCCAAAAATAATTTTGAAGAGCAAAAAATACTTTTAGGGTTTAGAAATTATCAGTTAAACAATATAACCCACTTATTTAATTTTTGTTTCTTTAAATTCGACGTGCTTTTTTACAACTGGATCATATTTACGTTTGCTCATTTTATCTGTCATTGTACGACTGTTTTTCTTCGTCACATAGAAAAAACCAGTATCTGCAGTTGATAAAAGCTTGATCTTAATGGTTGCTGCCTTAGCCATAGTTTAAGATTCCTATTTATATTATATCGAAAAACAATATTGCCTTATTCTTAAAATCTATTTTTCCTATAATCAGATTTTTCAGCAACACTACGGATGTTCTAAAAAAAGTCAAGAGCTGATTAATTTTCTGATAAGTTGTACAAACACTAAAATTAACTATAAACCCAAAAAACCAATTGATAGCTACTGAAAAACCAAAGAGGAGGAACGATATCCATAGTTTGACTGATAAGACTGGTCCCATAAATATATCATAATAAAAATCTAAGCAAAGTGAACGTGAAGCTTGTTCATGTCCTTTTAAAAGCCTACCAAGATGTGCGCGTTCTATTGTGTCTAGAGCGGCAGATAAACTTCAAAAGAGAAAGAGGGCGAATATCAAAAGCCATTGGTGTTTTGTTATCCGTAGTATTATAAAAGCTCCCCCAAAATCTAAGACGGCACTGCCTAGGATAACTTCGATCTTTTGCATAATCGCTTATAATACCGTCTAGATTAACAGGAAAATATTACCAAGTGCGCGCGTTGCCATAAAGTGTGCAACCTCTTTTTCGCTATATCCTATAGATAAATTAAAGAGTCTTATAAGAATCCACCTATTTGGACAGCTCGGTAAATAAGGACTGCCATCACTGATGCTTGGGAACATGAAAAAGATAGAGAGTGTGTTACCTCAGCTGATTCCTTTAAACTTTAGGATTTATTTCCATGCTATGAGAATTGGTATAAAAATACAATAAGAATACAGCCCGTCATAAAAGATGTTCCCCCCTGTGCTCCCACCTTTGCTAGCAGTTTAGGATTTCTTACAAATTTTACTATAATAGTATAAATGAAAATATTAAGGCATGCTTTTTAACTGAAGCACAACCGTTGTTTTAAAATTCTGATAGGATAAAAAGAATTGTTATCGTCAAATGTAATAATCTTAAAATAAATCAGATTCATATGTTGAAAAAATAGAATCCTAAAAACGCAAAGTTCCTATGATCATCTTTATCAAGATTGTTTGAAGAATACCTCGCTATCAGGTGATTCGAGTAGTAAAGATGGCCGCAAGAATTTTAGCAATTCTACCAATTATTTTGCTATAGTTGATGGCTCTCTTTAAAAGACCTTTTTTCTATCATGAGAAATAAAACAATTTATATTTCCAATGCTATCCAACAGTGCTACAGATTGTAATAGCTGCAACGATTGCACATAAAGAATTATTTATGAGGGTTCAAATTTTTTATCCTGTAGATGGCTTAATTATACCTTTAATTATGAAGCGTAAGAAAAAGCTAATTTGGAATAAAAAAATACAAACCTATTTTTTGTCAATTTTTCATTTATTTAATACAGAAAGTTCTTTCAAATTTTTATCTGAAGGTTATAGAGCGTTTCTTCTTTTTTAATGAGCAATATGCTGTTATTTTATCAATAATGTGTAATTTGAGGAAAATAAAATAACTATCAAATTTCTCTCACGAGTTTTTAAAATCTTTTAAATAAAAATGATAATAATTGGTTTTCATTTAGTTAAGATTTTTTCTTCTATAAAAAGCATGTCTTTGTTTTTTCGTTATAAGTTTGTTTTTATGGTAAGATCTCGATGAAAAAGCTATTGGACGAGGTTCTGTTAAGAGCTCAAAGCATAAAGCACCAGCAAAAGGCTGTACCGTTATAAGTTTTACCTCTACCATATCACTGAGTTGATAGCCTTTGTGACTGTGCTTTCCCACAAGAGTGTGTTGTACTTCATCAAAATAATAATAATCATTTTTAAGTGTCGTAATATGCACAAAACCATCTGTATTAAGTTTATCGAGTGAGATAAAAAGTCCAGCTTTTGTAACACCAGAAACACGACCTGTAAAAGTACAGCCTATTTTGTTGGTTAAATAATGTGCGACAAGTCGATCAACGGTTTCTCTTTCAGCTACCATTGCACGGCGTTCATATAAGGAAATTTGCGTGGCAATTTCCGCAAGATTTTGTTCTTGTGTTTTTGTTAATTGGTCATTGCCTAATTTTAGGGCTTTAATGAGTGCGCGGTGAATAATAAGATCAGCATAACGGCGAATGGGTGATGTAAAATGTGTATAGTTATGTAAGTTTAAACCAAAATGACCAATATTTTGAGGATTATATTCTGCTTGAGATTGTGTGCGTAAAATAACTTGATTGACCAACTCCTGTTGTTTTGTATCCATAACTTTTGCTAAAATATTATTAAGGCGTGCTGATGTAAGCTCTGCACCCCTAGAGAGTGATATTCCTAAACTTTGTAGAAAACTTCGTAGTATTTCTTGTTTTGCAAGAGAAGGTTTATCATGGATACGATAGATGAGGGGTTGGTGATGTTCTTTTAATGTTTCAGAAGCGGAAATATTTGCTTGTATCATGAATTCTTCAATCAAACGATGTGCTTCTAAATGGTGTTCACTGACAACATCTTTAATACATCCATTTTGATCAAGAATAATCTTTTTTTCTGCTATTTCTAATTCCAACGGTTGTCGACGATTCCGTGCGATTTTGAGGCACCTATAAGCGTCCCATAATGGTTGTAAAACATTCTCGAAAAAGGACGCAGTTTTTTTATTTATATTTCCCTCAATTGCTAATTGCACTTCTTGATAAGAAAACTTGGCGACTACACGCACCATAACACGGTGAAAACTGTGTTTTCGTTTGTTTCCATTTGCATCAAAAATCATCCGAACGGCCAAAGCTGGTCTTTCTTTTCCTTCACGTAGAGAACATAAATCATTAGAAATGCGTTCTGGCAGCATTGGCACAACACGATCAGGAAAATAAACAGAATTCCCTCGTTTTAATGCTTCTTTATCTAAAGGGCTTCCTGTTTTGATATAATAAGAAACATCTGCAATTGCGACGACAATAATCCATCCATCAACATTGGCAGGATCTTGATCTTTTGTTGCATAAACAGCATCATCATGGTCTTTTGCATCAAGTGGATCAATTGTAACAAGCGGTAATTGCCGCCAATCTTCACGATTTTCTCTGTTGGCAGGTTTGATATGTTTGACTTGCTCAAGCACATCTTTAGGAAAAATATAAGGAATGCCTTTTGAAAGAAGCGCAATCATTGAGAGTGTTTTTTCACTGTCAATATGCCCTAAAACACTCTTTATTTGTGCAGTTTTTAATCCATAACCGGTATTCTTTTTAATTTCAACTTCAACAAGGTTTCCTGCTTCTATCTTCATATTTGAAGTTATATCAGAGCCCTCAATAATGAGTTCGTCCGCTTTCCGCTCTATCGGATCAAGTCGCCAGTGGTTCTTTTTCAACTCTCGTACAATACCAAATATGCTCTTTGGTGACACCTCAACTTTACGAATAATTCGCCCTGTATAAGAGAATTTTTGAGATGTCTTCGTTCGAAAAATTTTTACAAGAATATGATCTCCAACCCCAATGCTTACCCCTTTTATGCGATGGGAAGAGTGTATTTCAATATTTGGTTTTTGATCATCTTCCCATTCAACAGGTTGCGCAATCAAACTGCCATCTTCATCGCGTCCACTAATTTTTACTAAAACAACTGGCGGCAATTTTCCTTTGTTTATTGCTCTTTTACGCTGTTTTGATATGAGGTTTTGATCTTTCAGTTCACGTAAAATAACTCTTAGCCAGATACGAGAATCGCCTTTTAAGTTAAAAGCTTTTGCGATTTCTCGTTTACTTGATTGGTCAGGATTCTCATTCATAAAGGAAAGGATTTCTGCTTTGCTGGGCAGCTTTTCCATATTGAATGATTGAAAATATTTTGTTTTTTTTTCGCCTTGAGCCAAAATTTATGTCTCTTTTCTTTTGGAAGGAGTTTTTTTTGTTGTTACCTTTTTACTGGTAGCCTTACCTGTTGTTTTTTTCTGAGATGCTTTAGCTGATATAAGTTCTAACGCTTCTGAAAGTGTTACACTAATTGGTTCTTTATCTTTTGGCAATGTTGCATTAATTTTGCCCCAATTAACATACGGACCATAACGTCCATTGCGTACGGTGACAGTTCCTCCATCAGGGTGTTCTCCTAATGTTGCGAGTGCTGCCGATGTTGTTCTGCTGCGTGTTGTTTTATTTTCTTGTTTTTCGGCCAATACTGTAACAGCACGATTGATGCCAATATCAAAAACGTCATCTGCATGAAGAAGGGGAGCAGACTTACCATCATGCGTAAGGTAGGGGCCATAGCGTCCGATAGTTGCTGTAATCATTTTGCCTGTTTCAGGATGGGTACCAATTTCACGGGGTAGGGATAGTAAAGCTAAAGCTTTATCAAGTGTGATATTTTCTGTCTGCCATTCTTTTGGTAGTCCTGCACGCTTGGCTTCTTTGTTTTCACCAAGTTGAATATAGGGACCAAAACGACCCTTGCGAAGAGAAATATCTTTTCCTGTTTGAGGATCGACACCAAGCATAACAGGTTCATCATTCCGAATGACTTCATTCTCTTCTCCAGTATCTGTGCCAAGTTGGCGTGTATATTTGCATTCGGGATAATTAGAGCAACCAACAAATGCACCATAACGCCCTAGCTTTAAGGATAATTCACCGTTTGCACAAAGGGGACAAGAACGAACATCACTTCCGTCTTCACGGACAGGAAAAGCAAGAGGAGCTAATGTCACGTTTAAAACATCAAGGACATTGGTTATACGGAGTTCTTTAATATTGCTAATAGACGCATTAAATCCATCCCAAAAATCGCGCATGACATCTTTCCAAGAAAGTTTTCCATCCGATATAAGGTCGAGTTTTTCCTCAAGGTCTGCTGTGAAACTATATTCTACATAGCGATTAAAGAAATTTTCAAGAAAGGCTGTAACGATACGTCCTTTAGCATCAGGAATAAGCTTTCGTTTATCAATGATAATATATCCGCGATCACATAATGTGGACAACGTAGAAGCATAGGTTGAAGGACGACCAATTCCCAGCTCTTCAAGCTTCTTAATTAAGGACGCTTCAGAATAACGGGGAGGTGGTTCTGTGCTATGTTGTATGGCTTCGACTTTTTCTTTTTCAAGTGCTTCACCAGTGTTTATTTGTGGCAAACGTGTTGTTTCATTTTCTTCACTGTTTTCTTCTTCCCGTTGATCCGTGTAAACAGAAATAAAGCCATCAAAACGAATAACAGAACCTGTTGCACGTAAATTGGCATGGTTTTCTCCTTGCTGTGCTTCAATTTCAACGGTTGTACGTTCAATTTCAGCAGAACACATTTGACTGGCAATAGCGCGCTTCCAGATTAACTCATAGAGCTTTGCCTGATCGCTATCGAGGAAACTTCGTACTTGATTGGGAGTACGTTGAAAATCTGTGGGGCGGATAGCTTCATGCGCTTCTTGTGCATTTTTGGCTTTTGTTGAATAAAAACGCGGTTTTTCAGGGACATAATCACTGCCAAAAGATTCATGAATGACTTTTCGTGCTGAATCAATGGCTTCTGGCGCTATTTGCACACCATCGGTACGCATATAGGTAATAAGCCCCGCCGTTTCACCATTAATTTCAACACCTTCGTAAAGTTTTTGAGCAATTTGCATAGTGCGAGAAGCTGAAAATCCTAATTTTGAAGAAGCAGCTTGCTGTAAAGTGGATGTTGTAAAGGGGGGAGCAGGATTTCTTTTTGTCGGCTTTGCTTCAACACTGAGGGTACGATATTTTGCTTTCTCCAACATAAGGCGAATTTGATCTGCTTGTTCTTCAGATTTAATATCAAGTTTGCCAATCTTCCTTTGATTAAACATTGTTAATCTTGCTTGAAAGCGATCATTTCTGATGGTCTTTAAGTCTGTTGTAAGAGACCAATAATCCTCTTTAAGAAAATGTTCTATTTCTGCTTCACGATCACAAATAATACGCAAGGCAACAGATTGAACACGACCAGCAGAGCGTGCACCGGGAAGTTTACGCCACAAAACAGGTGAGAGCGTAAAACCAACAAGATAATCAAGAGCACGACGTGCAAGATAAGCATCTACAAGAGATGTATCAATATCCCGTGGATTGTTCATCGCATCAAGCACAGACTTTTTGGTGATAGCATTGAAGACAACCCGTTTAACAGGTTTATCTTTTAAAACTTTTTTTTGACGAAGAACGTCCAAAATATGCCACGAAATAGCTTCTCCTTCTCTATCAGGGTCGGTTGCTAAGATGAGGCTATCAGCTTCTTTCACTGCTTTTGCTATTTCATTTAAACGTTTTGCTGCAGCAGAATCTATATCCCATTTCATAGAAAAATCTTGATCAGGCAGAACGGAACCATCCTTTGCAGGCAAATCACGAACATGTCCAAATGATGCTACGACCTTGTATTGAGATCCGAGATATTTATTAATTGTCTTTGCTTTTGCTGGCGATTCAACGATAACGATATTCATAATTTTACCTGAATGTTGAAATAAAAACTTTTCTATAATCCTCTTTCACGCGAATAGCTAATGGCAATTGGTGAAGAGCACATAAAAAAACATTTGTCATACAAAAAACATTAATATTGTACAACTTGTAATTGTTATTGTTAAAATACACCCTATATGGAATTGTAAGATTTATTTATACTGTTAATACAAAAACATATAGCAAAATACGAAGATAACATCTGTTGAGAAGTAGGAGGGAAAATGCTCAAGGATAGAGAATTATGTTTATAAATCATTTAAAAGTTATCCAATATATTACAGATATGTCCAAACAAATGAATCAGATGGCACGTCAAGCACACAGTCCACTTTTAGCATTACTTTTGGATATGGTTGCCAAAGAAGGGCAAAGCATTATTAATAGTGCTGAGGCTCTTGGGGAAGATCCAAACTCGACAATGACACATAACCACCAGCATGTCGAGTAAGCTTTCCAGCAAGCTCAAGCTCAACCAGCAAGAGGTAGAGATTTGGGAGTGCAACACCTGAATGGGTGCTGAGTGTATCTAAATCAATGGGTGTTGTGGAAAGAGCGGAGAGAACAGTGGCGCGTTCTTTATCATCTCCAAAGCAAGAGGGGTTGTCGTATTTTTCATGAGGTGTACTAAAATTGTCCTTTTCAAATTGTAGGGAGACTGTTTCCTCTTCTTCAAAAAAATTGAGTTGGGAATTTGGAGGAGGTACTATTAACGGTGTAAGCATTTCTATGATATCAGAGGGGTGCGTAGTGAGTTGAGCTCCGTCCTTGATGAGATTGTTTGTACCAACAGATCTTGGATCAAGTGGAGAGCCAGGAATGGCAAAAATCAATCGTCCCATTTCAGCGGCTTGACGTGCGGTAATTAAGGACCCTGATCGCAATGCTGCTTCCACCACCAAGAGACCAAGTGATAAACCTGCAATGATACGGTTTCTTCTGGGAAAATCAATAGCACGTGGCTTCCAAGCAAGGGGCATTTCACTGATGATTGCACCACCGTTAGCGATAATATCTTCGTAGAGTTTTTTGTTTTCAGGAGGATAAATGTGATCAATTCCACCAGCCATTACCGCAACTGTTCCTGTTAAGAGACTTGCCTGATGTACAATGCTATCAATTCCACGAGCGAGTCCAGAAATTGTTGTAAAGCCAGCATCTCCAAGAAAATGCGTAAATTGAGCAGCAAGTTTTTTTCCAGCCGCTGAGGCATTTCGAGATCCTACAATGCCAACAGAAGGTTTTTGAAAAATTGAAACATTCCCTTTTATGGCAATAAGAGGTGGTGAAGCTTCTGTCACCTTAAGAAAGGTTGGATAATCCGGTTCTCCTACACCGATAAAACGAATACCCAACCTTTCGGCTTCTTGCATTTCTTTTTCAGCTTCTTCTATTGTTGTTATGCGAATAGATGTAGAAAGACCACCTTTTCTACTGAGTTCAGGAAGTGCTGCGAGAGCATTTTCTGCTGTTTTATAATGATCAATGAGACTGCGAAAACTCACGGCTCCTATATTCTCACTACGCAATAATCGTAACCAATTTAGACGTTGACGATCAGTGAGCAGAATTCCTTTACTTATCTCCTTTTTGCGTACCAATCTTGCTTTCTTTCCCAATGAATAATCTACCGATATTTGCGTAATGTTTTATATATACAAATACGCTCATCGCTATCAGCATACAATAAAAATGAGAATCCGAAAAATAAAAAGCAAATATTGGAGTTATCACCACGGCCATAAGTGCAGATAAAGAAGAATAGCGTGTGAGTAGGAAAATCCCCATCCATACAACAATGAAAACAATTGCTGTTGGCCAGTAGACTCCTAAGCAAACACCAAGATAGGTTGCAACGCCTTTACCACCTTTAAATTTTAACCATATGGGAAAAAGATGTCCCAAAAAAGCAAAAAAACCAGCTAGAGAAATAATGAGACTATTTTCTGTTGGATCATTTAAATATTTTATAACAAGAATAACAACAGTTCCCTTCAACATATCGCAAAGAAGTGTCAGTGCGGCAATTTTTTTATTTCCTGTCCGTAGAACATTCGTAGCTCCAATATTTCCAGAACCAATTTTTCTTACATCACCAAGCCTAGCCAATCGTGTAAAAACTAGTCCAAAGGGGATCGAGCCAACGAGATAGGACATGAAAAAAATAAACCATGGAGTGAACTGGAAAAGTGTTTCACCTTCATTCATGAAAAATCTCATTAAATTTCCTGATTAAGTTTAAAGATTGATTGTCCCTTAACAAAGGTTTGGAGAACGCGCCCTTGAAAGCGTGCCTTTTCAAAAGGTGTATTTTTCGAGCGTGAATACAACCTTTCTGTAGAAACAACCCACGGTTCTTCAAGATCAACCAAAATAAGATCTGCATAAGCACCTTTTTTAAGTGTTCCTCCATGAAGTCCAAAGAGTTTAGCTGGTGCTGTCGATAAAAGTTCAGTGAGTCGTAGAAGAGATATCGTCTGATCATGATAAAGGCGTAAAGCCGCACTTAATAAAGTTTCCATACCAATGGCACCTGAAGATGCTTCACTAAATGGTAAATGTTTTGTATCAGCATGTTGAGGATCATGAGAAGAGACAATAATATCCACTGTCCTATCTTTTATTGCTTCAATCATTGCTATACGATCTTCTTCCGTACGCAGTGGAGGCATAAAACGGAAAGAAGTATGATAGTCACCAATATCATTTTCATTAAGAGATAAATGATGAATGGATACACCGGCTGTAATCTTCTCGCTGCGTTGTTTGCCTAAGCGAAGTGCATCGGCAGAGAGGGCTGTCGATATTTGGGCAGCGTGATAGCGTGTTTGTGTTAATGCTGCTAGTCGTAAATCTCTTTCGAGTGGGATAACTTCTGCTTCGCGAGGGATACCAGAGAGCCCTAGCCAACTGGCGAGCAGTCCTTCATTCATAACACCTTTTCCTGTAAGCTCCTTATCTTGTGTTTCATGCATCAAGAGAACATCGAGGTCGCGAGCATAAGTCATTGCACGTCGCATAACAGATGAACTTTGCAGTGTCTTTTTTCCTTCACTAAAAGCAATTGCTCCCGCATCTTTTAGCAAGCCAAATTCAGTTATTTCTTGTCCATTGAAACCTTGCGTAATCGCAGCAACGGGATAAATATTAACTGATGACATTTCCTGTGCTGTCCGCGTAATGAATTCAACAAGTGCTCTATTATCAATAATTGGATTTGTATCTGGCATCATAAGAAAGGAAGTAATGCCACCTGCTGCTGCTGCTTGACTTGCTGTGGCAATGGTTTCACGGTCTTCATTTCCTGGTTCCCCAACAAAAACACGCGCATCAACAAGTCCAGGAAGAATTGCTTTGTTTTGTGCATTAATAATTTCTGCATCATCAGGAACTCCTTGATTTAAGGCTTCCTTTCCAGCAACTGTAATCCGTCCATTTTCAATAATAACTGTACCCATTTCATCGATTGTGCGTGACGGATCAATAATACGAGCATTTTGAAAGACAATTGGCTTTGTCATTTTTTTTCTCCCCAATGCTGAAGACGTGAAGCCAATAAGGCTTCCATGACAGCCATACGCACAGCGATTCCCATTTCTACTTGTGTATGAATCATACTTTGTGGTCCATCTGCTATATCCGATGCGATTTCTATACCACGGTTTATTGGACCTGGATGGAGAATAATGCAATCGTTTTTAGCATAAACCAAATTTTCTTTATGCAAGCCGAAATAATGAAAATACTCACGAATCGAGGGAATAAACGAACCTGTCATACGTTCATGTTGTAAGCGAAGCATCATGATAACATCAGCATCTTTAAGGCCTTCTTTCATGGAGTTAAAAACCTCAACACTCATATCAGAAATTCCTGTAGGTAAGAGTGTGGAAGGAGCAACAACACGAACTCGCGCTCCCAAAGCATTGAGACTTAGGATATTGGAACGCGCAACACGTGAATGCAAGATATCTCCACAAATTGCAACCGTTAATCCTTCAATACGACCTTTTGTTCTTTTGATTGTCAAGGCATCTAAGAGAGCTTGGGTTGGATGTTCATGGGCACCATCACCTGCATTAATCACACAACAATCAACTTTTTGTGCTAACAAAGCAGCCGCTCCAGCACTACTATGGCGAATAACAAGTATATCTGGTTTCATTGCATTGAGAGTTGTGGCTGTATCAATCAATGTTTCCCCTTTTTTTACAGATGAATTACTGATAGCCATATTCATCACATTTGCTCCCAATCGTTTGCCGGCTAATTCGAAAGAGGATCGTGTTCGTGTGGAAGCTTCAAAGAAGAGATTAATTTGAGTCCGTCCATATAATAGAGATTTTGTTTTATCAATTTTTTCAGAAAGAGTAACATTTGTATCTGCACGATCAAGTAATGTAGACAGGTCTTGTATACTCAAACCTTTGATACCTAAAAGATGTTGATGGGGGAAAAAAATATTTTGAGTCATAGCATTCTTTTCTATCTCTCTCTAAACAGATTAAGTGAGCATTTGTTTGAATATGATAAATGTTTTTTAACTGCAAAAAGACAATTAGTCTATTAGTCTATGATATGAATGATTTGAATAATGGAATATGCCTATGAAAGCTGTATTTGTGCAAAATGCCCGTCGAAAAAATGCGTTTCTCAGTGATACGCTGATGTTTCGTATTGCTTCTAGTTTGCCTAAATTTTTATTAGCAAGTTTTGAAGAAATAGGAGATTTTGTCGCAAGTCGTGAAGCATGGGAGTTTGTCTCTTTGGCGAATCGTTATCCTCCAATCTTGCGCTATAACGATGAATGGGGAAAACAGGTAGAAAAACTAGAGATACATTCTTCTTATCAGGATCTTCAACAATATGCTAGACAGGCTGGTTTGGTTACATCGCTTTGGGAAAACTCTACAGCAGAAAATGGCGTACGCTATCAAGCACGTGCTATTCGCTTGGCTTTATCTGCTAGTTTGGAAACAGGGCATTTGAATGAGGTCATTATAACAAGTGCAACTATTGCAGTCTTAATTAGCGATGTTGAGCTTTTTAAAAAATGGCAAAATTTACTCTTATCACGACAATATGATTTATCCTCAAAGCCTATTCATAGTAAAAAATCGGCTTCACTTACTTGCGCTTTTGATGATGTTGAACAAGGAGAAAAATACGCTTTCAATTTTCCCAGTGTTAAGAAAATTTCTTTTGATGAAAAAATGGGGCGTGATTTGTATCGTTTAAATGTTGTCAAAACTAATGTTATTAATCCTATAGTGGATGGGTATCTTGTAAGTGCAGAATTAGACGGTCATTTAAGCTGCTTTTTAGTGCCACGTATCCAAGAAAATGGCGCATTAAATGGAAACATTAAAATTCGTCATTTGCTGCAACGTTCTGGAGAAACTTTAACACCAGAAGGTGTTGTTGATTTTCAAGGGAGTTATGGTTGGCTATTGGGAAATATAGGAGAGGGACTTAAAGTCATTAAAGATATCGAAACGATGATGCGTTTTGATCAATCTGTTGTATCAGCAGGTGTTTTGCGTGCAGCACTTCAATTTGGCATAGATTTTTTCCGGCAAAAAATGCCAGATCAGCCTTTACCATCCTTAACAGAACGTATTTTTGCAGATATTGCACTGGATATTGCTGCCGCACAAGCATTGGTTTTACGTTTAGCCCGAGCCTTTGATAATGCTGCAAATGATCGCTCTGAAGCAGCTTTTGCACGAATCATGACGCCTATTATTGCTTATCATGTGAGCCAATTAGTTATACCTATTATTGGCGAAATTATTGCACAGCTTGGTATCGAGAGTTTTATAGAGGGAAATCCATTATCGCAAATGTTGTGTAATGGGCCTGCACGAATTGTGAGAAATATTTCTGCTAATCAATTGGTAAAAGATGCAATTCTCATAGCTGAAAAAGCACCGGGGTTGTTTCAGAAATTGTTAGAAAAAATTGCTCTTGATATTGGTCCTGCTGGACCAAGAGCGATTGAGATCATTAAATCTGCTGTAGAGATGGCATCGGCAAACGAGGGGGCTGGAAGATTTTTTGTTGAACAAGTAGCGTACGCAGCAGCAGCAGCAGCATTACATTCTACAGATATAGAGCATGTCGCAAATGCCTATATGGAAAGTCGCCTTGGCGGGCAATGGAGATCTTCCTATGGAATGCTTATTGCACGATACAATGCGGGACATTTGCTCAATGTTCTTTATCCCTCCATATGATGAAGACTTTGTAGTCTATTGAGAGCACCTTGCAATATGAATGCAGCAGCAACCGAATCAATGCGACGTGCTCTTTTAGCACGCGATACGTCCATTTCTAACAGAGAGCGTTCTGCGGCAACCGTTGATAAACGTTCATCCCAAAAAATAAATGGAATTTCTGTATGTGCTTTCATATTACTTACAAAGGTTCTGGTTGCTTGAGCGCGAGGACCATTGCTCCCATCCATGTTAAGAGGTAAGCCAATGACAATAGCCCCCACATTTTCACCATCAAAAATTTTTATAAGTGTGTGCGCATCTCTTAAAAATTTTTTTCGTTGAAGTACAGGACGCGGATTTGCAAAAGTTAATCCCATATCAGAAATCGCAATGCCAATCGTTTTGGTTCCTAAATCTAAACCTGCTATCGTTTGCCCAGGTAAAAGATGGTTCATAACTTCATTGATGTTCATAATGTCCATAAAATTTATAATTTAGGTCTTTTCGTACTTCAGGTTCATAGTTATAGTCTCTTTGCATTATCAATGTTCTTGCGCTTGCAAACTTAGCCTTGTATAGCCAATAATAAAGATCAAAATAAAAAACAGAAAGGCATAATATGTCTGTTGATCAAGAAACAGTCAAGCGAGTAGCGCATTTAGCGCGTATTGCTATCCATGAGGATGAAGTACAGCGTATAACAAAAGAACTCAATGCCATTTTAGGTTTTGTGGAACAATTGAATGAAGTTGATGTCAGTCGTGTTGAACCATTAACGTCCGTGACACCAATGACTTTACGAACGCGTGAAGATAATATCACAGATGGGAATAAAGCAGCAGATATCGTAGCAAATGCACCTGTTACGGAAGACAATTTTTTTCTTGTCTCAAAAATCGTCGAATAATTTTTTCTATTAAAAAACTTGAGCATGAATATGACTGATTTAACAACTTTTACAATTGCACAAGCCCGTGATGCTCTCATCAAAAAACAGTTCACAGCAATTGAATTAACAGAAGCTTATTTAAAAGAAATTGAATTGGCTAATCCAACTTTGAATGCTTATGTCACAATAACAGCAGAACAAGCAAAAAAAATGGCAACTGAATCAGATAGCCGTTTGGCGAGAGGGCAGGGAGGAAATTTAGAGGGAATACCACTGGGAATTAAGGATCTTTTTGCTACACGAGGTGTCCATACACAAGCCTGTTCTCATATTCTTGATAATTTTAAACCATCTTATGAATCAACGGTGACTGCTAATTTATGGCGAGATGGAGCCGTTATGTTAGGAAAGCTTAATATGGATGAATTTGCTATGGGTTCATCCAATGAGACCTCATATTATGGTCCAGTTATGAGTCCGTGGAGAAAAAAAGAATCCAATGAAAAGCTCGTGCCAGGTGGTTCTTCAGGGGGATCTGCAGCTGCTGTTGCAGCGCGGCTTTGTGCTGGTGCGACAGCAACAGATACAGGTGGTTCAATACGCCAACCTGCTGCATTTACTGGAACAGTGGGGATTAAACCAACTTATGGACGTTGTTCACGGTGGGGAACCATTGCTTTTGCTTCCTCACTTGATCAAGCCGGACCTATTGGGCGAGATGTCCGCGATTGTGCTCTTCTACTTCAATCAATGGCTTCTTTTGATGAAAAAGATTCTACCTCTGTTAATTTACCTGTTCCTTATTATGAAAGTTACCTTGGTCAATCAATCAAAGGAATGAAAATTGGTATTCCAAAAGAATACCACTTGGAAGGAATGTCTCCTGAAATTATTGAGCTTTGGCAAAAAGGAATGAATTGGCTAAAAGAAGCAGGTGCTGAAATACACAATATTTCATTACCTCATACAAAATATGCCTTGCCTGCTTATTATATTGTAGCTCCTGCAGAAGCGTCTTCTAATTTAGCGCGTTATGATGGTGTTCGTTTTGGTTTGCGCATACCGGGAAAAGACATTATTGAAATGTATGAAAATACCCGTTCTGCAGGTTTTGGTGATGAAGTTAAACGGCGTATTTTGGTTGGTACTTATGTCCTCTCATCGGGTTATTATGATGCCTATTATCTTAAAGCTCAAAAAGTGCGAACACTTGTGAAACGTGATTTTGATCAATGTTTTGCTTCTGGTGTTGATGCTATCCTCACACCTGCAACCCCAACACCAGCTTTTGGCATCGCAGATGAAACAATTAAAAATGATAGCATAGCAATGTATCTCAATGATATTTTTACTGTGCCAGTTAATATGGCTGGTTTACCAGGAATCTCTATTCCTGCTGGTCTCTCATCAGATGGTTTGCCTCTAGGCTTGCAATTGATTGGCAGACCTTTTGCTGAAGAAGTTCTTTTTCAAATAGCCCATATTATAGAACAAGCGGTTGGAACCTTTAGTGCTGAAAAATGGTGGTGATAATTAAAAAAGCATTTCTCCCACATCAGAGAAATGCTTTTGAAAAGTATAACCTCTTTTTTCCAATTTAGAGTTTTATCCACCAAGATAGGCTTCTTTGACACGTGGGTCAGAAAGCATGATTTTTCCTTTACCGTGAAATAAAACATGCCCTACCTCTAGAATATAAGCGTAATCCGCAATAGAAAGTGCTGCAAATGCATTTTGTTCAATGAGAAGAACCGTTTTTCCCATGTCATTGATCTTTCGGATGATAGAAAAAAGTTCCTTTACAAGAAGTGGGGCTAACCCCAGAGAGGGTTCATCTAATATTATCATCTCAGGATTGCTCATGAGTGCACGGCCCACAGCCAGCATTTGTTGTTCACCACCGGACATCGTTCCCCCCAATTGCTTTGCTCTTTCACGCAAGCGCGGGAAAAGTTCAAATACCCACTCGATGTCGCGCGCAATCCCCGACTTATCATGACGGATATAAGCGCCTAGATGGAGATTTTCTAAAACAGTCAGATGAGGCATAATACGTCGTCCTTCAGGACTAAGAGCAATCCCTAAGCGTAAAATTTTTTCTGGTGACTCTTTAATAATTGATGCGCCCTTATAGGTAATCTCTCCATGAACAGATCGATTGAGTCCTGTAATAGAACGTACAATGCTGCTTTTCCCTGCTCCATTAGCACCTATTAAAGTAACTATACTTCCTTTTTTTATAGACATCGAAAGATTTTGAATAGCTTTAATGGCACCATAATGAACGTGAAGATTTTTGATTTTAAGAATATCCATAAACATCTCCGCCAAGATAAGCTTCAATAACTTTAGGGTTGTTACGAATTTCATCTGGAGTGCCATTGGCAATGGCACAGCCATATTCCATTACCCAAATATATTGGCAAAGCCCCATAACAACTTTCATATCGTGTTCGATAAGCAGAATCGTAAGATCAAAATCTTTTCGCACTTTTGCTATGAACTTTCTAAGATCTTCACTTTCCTGTGGATTCATACCAGCAACTGGTTCATCAAGAAGAAGTAATTTTGGTTTTGTTGCTAACGCGCGTGCAATTTCTAAACGCCTTTGTACACCATAGGGCAGGGTCGTTGCAGACTGATTGGCAAGGTGATCAAGTTGTAACCGCTCAAGAAGTTCCATAGCGTTCTTATGGATTTCTCTTTTTTCTTTTATTGCATTTGGAAAAAACAAAGCTGAAGAAAACCATGGATACTTTTGTCGAACATGTGCTCCTACCATAACATTTTGCAAAACTGTTAATCCTGAAAAAAGACGAATATTTTGAAATGTTCGTGCAATATGACGTCTACAGATAATATAAGGAGGAGATCCAGAGACTTTTTGTTCATCAAAAAGAATAGTCCCACTTGTGGGCGCATAAAATCCTGAAATCATATTAAAAACGGTGGTTTTTCCAGCACCATTTGGACCAATTAATCCAGTAATTGTTCCCCGCTTGATTGCCATATTCACATTATTGACAGCAACCAATCCACCAAAACGCATCACGATATCATTGAGTGAAAGAATAACGTCGTTCATAGCTTTCCTTCATTATTAGAGAGCTTCTTGCGTGTTAAGAAACTATAAATCCCATTCCATGAGAATTCACGTTGCCCTAGCAAACCTTTTCTCCAAAATAAGATAATGACGAGCAATAAAAGAGAAAAAATAACCATTCGAAGGCCTGGTGTCTCTGGAATATGTATAAAACCTAAGTCAAAAGGGCTTTCAATAATACGAAGCCACTCAAGCATGACTGTAATAATAATGCTACCAATAATGCTTCCTGTAATTGAACCAAGACCACCAGCAACCACAATCATCAAAATATTAAAGGTAAGAAGGAAGTTGAACATTCTTGGATCAATTGTTGAAATAAGAGCAGCCATCAATGCTCCTCCTATACCTGCAAAAAATGCACCAACCGTGAAGGAAAAACTACGGTAAAAAAAGGAATTAATCCCCATTGTTTTGGCGGCAATTTCATCATCACGAATAGCACGCAAAACATTCCCTGTATTGCTTCGCAATAAGAGAATAATAAAGGTCACTGTAAATGCTAACCAACCATAGTTCCACCATAATGTGGCATTTTGAGGTATCCCTTTTATTCCCAAAGAGCCATTTGTTAAGGAAGTGGCATTTGTAATAACAATGCGAATAATTTCTGCGAATCCCAAGGTTGCAATCCCAAGATAATCACCACCAAGACGCAAAACAGGCAGAGCAATCAATAAACCGACGATAGCAGCGCACACACCACTTACAATAACAGCTAGAAAAAAAGGCAACTGCAGATGATGTAATGGCTCAGCTATGGGGTCAAGAATCCACATCATTTCTTTCTGTTCAGGAGAAAGAAGTAAAATTGCACAGACATAAGCACCAACAGCCATAAAGCCAGCATGTCCAAGAGAAAACATCCCCGTAAAACCGTAAATCAAATTAAGTGAGATCGCTAATATCGCATTAATAGCAATAAGATTGATGATACGAAGTGTGTAATCATTAAAATGGTTATCAGCATAAAACAAAAAACCAATAAGACCTAAAATGCTGATACATGAGAGAAAATTTGTCACTGATTTTACCATTAGATCTTCTCCTGACTTTTTTTACCCATCAAGCCTGTAGGCATGATTAATAAAATCAGAATTAATAAAATAAAAGCAAAGGCATCTCGATATCCAGATAATGCAGGGAAAAACGCGATAATCATAATTTCAATAAATCCAAGTAATAACCCTCCCAACATTGCTCCTGGAATTGAGCCAATACCTCCAATAACAGCAGCGATAAATGCTTTAAGCCCAGGAAGCACACCCATATAAGGATGGATCTGAGGATAGCGTAGTGACCACATAATGCCTGCAATAGCAGCAAGTGCAGAGCCTATTCCAAATGTAAATGCAATGACTTTATTGACAGAAACTCCCATCAAACGCGTTGTTTCAATATCATGGGAGATTGCACGCATAGCAAGACCTGGTTTCGTTTTATGGATAATCCATAGCAGTAAAATAATAAGAATAAACGAGACAGCAGGAACGATGAGAGACATGGGAGAAATTCTAATAACTTTACCTGCTCCTGATTCTAAATGCCATAGCAACGGTATTACAAGAAAATCGGGTTGTTTCACACCCTTCGGGACTCCACTAAAGAGTACAGTAGCAAGATTTTCAATAAAAAAGGAAACGCCTATTGCTCCGATAAGTGCCGAAATACGCGGAGCATGGCGTAAAGGTTTATAGGCAAATTGATCAACAGTAATGCCCACGGCGCTTGTAATAAAAATTGCAAAACAAAGAGCTAAAAACCAAACTGGCGTAAAATCTTGAGGAGAAATTTTAAAGTAATAAATGAACCCAAAAGTCAGAATTGAAAAAAGAGCGATCCAATAAATTGGGGGGCGTTTTTTGAATCCTATGAACACCGAGTAATAAATAAAAACAGCGAGTAACAAAAGAAGGAAAGCAGCCCAAGCAGGCATAAAGCTAATGGTGGAAAAGAAAACAAAATACGCTCCCAGCATAAAGATATCACCGTGAGCAAAATTAATAAGCCTCAGTATGCCATAGACCATGGTGTAACCAATAGCGATAAGTCCATAAAGAGATCCTAATGCCAGTGCATTAAAAAAATACTGGATGAACATTTCAGTGCTCATCTCTCATCCTTCCACATTTGTTAATTCATATAGGATAAAATAGAAAAATCCCAAATTTGAGTTGAGAACAGAATCCTCAACTCATACTTAATATTTTAGTTAGAAAAATCTCTCACTTTTTAAAAAGCGGGTTTAACCTCATCTAAATAGACACGTTTCCCATCCTTTATTTCAATGATACCAATAGGAATTTTAGGATTATGATTTTGATCCATAGACATCTCACCAAAGGGCGTTTGAAAATCTTTTAATTGGGTAAGTGCAGTGGTGATTTTTTCCCGATCCGCACTACCAGCATCTTCAATAGCTTTCATGAACATCATATAACTTGTATACCCCAAAACAGAATTGATATTGGGTTCTTGATCAGGATAAGCTGTTCTCCACTCCTTGGTAAATTCCTGCGCAGCTGGGGACATATTGGGCATATTTTCACTGTAGGGGAGTGTTGTATGTAAGAAGCCTTCTGCAGCTTTTCCTGCAATGGCAACGGTTTCTGGATTATCCATAGCATCCCCACCCATGATTCTAAATTTTGCACCGAGCTCACGCGCTTGTTTTATGATGATCGCACCTTCAGAAAAGTACGATGGAATAAATAAGATATCAGGCTCCTGCGCTATAATCTGTGTAAGAACCGCTGAAAAATCTTGATCTCCAGAATTATAGTTCAAATTTGAGATAACTTCACCACCTAATTTTTTAAAAGCACGTGTAAAATAACTGGCAAGACCAATCGCATAATCGCTTGATATATCTTTAAGGACAGCGGCTTTCTTTGCATGTAAATTTTGACTTACATAAGTCGCAATACCAGCTCCCTGATAAGAATCAATGAAACAAGTGCGGAAAGAATATTTTTTACCCTGTGTAACAAGCGGATTTGTTGAGGATGTTACAACAGTTGGAGTCTTCGCTTTTTCAGCTATTTCACCTCCAGACAACGAGAGTGAAGAGCCATAACTACCAATGATTCCATTCACTTCTTCACTTGCAGTCAATCGCATAACAGCATTTGCGGCTTCAACTTTATCAGATTTATTATCAATAATAATAAGTTCCACTTTACGCCCCAATATCTCTGGAACTTTTTTATGTGCCAATTCTATGCCTTTAATTTCGAGTTGTCCTCCAAATGCATTTTGACCACTTAACGGAAGATAAACACCAATTTCTATAGGCTCACTCGCATAGGCACTTACGACAAGTGTCGTAAAAAATGCGAGCGTAGTGAGAATTCTCTTCATTACGCACTTTCCTTGATTTTAATTGTGATCTTTTCACCTTATCTTGAACTTCTTCATCATGCAAGTTCCACATGCGTGAAAATATCATTGTGTGAAAAACTTTTATATTTCTTGCCACAAGTGCTTAATATTATCGAATATAGGCTTAAACAGTTGTGTAAATATTCCAGTTATCTTCTTAAGAGGTATGACAATATGGGGAAATCTTATCTTGGGACTTGCGTGTTGATATAAGAGCAATGTTTACTAAAATATAGAGAATCAATATCGTACAATTTACAGCTACAGGATCACGTTTTATTATGACGAGTAAGGATACATTAAAGGATTATTCCCTATCTGAAGACAGTGTAAGTACTTGTGGTGAGATTATTGAAATTAGTGGTGTCATTAAGTGGTTTGATGGTAGTAAGGGCTATGGATTTATTGTTCCTGATTTGCCTCATTTTCCCGACATATTGTTGCATGTCACGGTAATGCGTAGGGATGGTTTTCAAACAGCTTTAGAAGGAGCTAAAGTTGTCTGTGCTGTGGAAAAAACTGAACGGGGGTTAAAGTGTGTTCAGGTGAAATCGATAGATTGTTCTTCAGCCACTCATCCATCAGAGATTCCAGCCCGTACTCATGTTATTGTTACTCCAGAAAGTGGTCTAGAGCGTGCAATTGTCAAATGGTTTAATCGTGATAAGGGATTTGGTTTTCTAAGCCGTGGGCAAGGAACAGAAGATATTTTTATTCATATGGAAACGTTGCGCCGTTTCGGTTTAGCAGAGCTTCGTTCTGGTCAAGTTGTTCTTGTGCGTTTTGGTAAAGGCGAAAAAGGTTTGATGACAGCAGAAATTTATCCAGACATAGGGATTCCATTTTCTACACATTGAATTACGCTTATGACGTTACGCTGTCTTTTTTAGATTTAGAGAGATATATCGTTGTATAAATCTAAGTAGAAAGAGCGTGTAAAGCTAGCATCACTAGGAAGTTGTTTATAAAGCTGTCAATAAAATAAAGTAGATTACCGATATTGCATTGAGGGTAAGAACCAATTCTTTTTATTTTTTAAGTTCTGTTACTCTTTTTTTTTATGCAACCAAGTTGAAAAGTTACCTTTGGTGGAGATAAAAATGTTAAGGACTTTTGGAAGAGGGTGCGTTGTTGTATTCATGCTGTTTTTTATGGTAAAAGCAAATATAGTTGAAGCAAAGAAACCCATAGAGATTCCTGTTCATCCGATTCCTTTAGAAATACAAACAGAGCAAGGTGTGGTCTCTTACGAGGTAGAGATTGCTTTTACGCCATCTCAGGCGAGCGCTGGTTTAATGTATCGCACTGATTTTCCACGTAATCGTGCAATGCTCTTTAAACAGCAGGACAGTGAAAAAGATAAGCAAAAAATTTTTATGTGGATGGCAAATACGCCTTTGCCTTTAGATATGATTTTTTTTAACAATGAGGGAATTATCGTATCCATTGTAGAAAAAACCACCCCATTTTCAACGAATACTATTTCATCAGAGGTACCTGCAACTTTCGCACTTGAGGTTAATGCTGGTGAAGTTTCTGAAAAACAGATAAAGAAAGGGCAACGGGTTCTTCACCCTACAATTTGTGGAAAATGCGAAAGCGATACAAAATGACAGCGGAAGATATCCGTTTTTTTGAATATGATGGTTTGCGTTTTGCTTATCGAGAAGATGGGCAGGGGGTGCCTGTTTTGTTGATACATGGTTTTGGCTCTTCTGCACGGGTGAATTGGTATGCAACGGGCTGGTTTCATACCCTTACTGAAGCAGGATATCGTGTCATTGCTCTTGATAACCGTGGACATGGGGATTCAGTTAAAAGTTATGATCCTCACTTTTATACACCTCAAGCTATGGCTTACGATGCGATGAGATTGTTGCAGCATTTGGGATTATCTAAAGCGCATGTTATGGGATATTCTATGGGAGCGCGCATTAGTGCATTTATGGCTCTTTTGTATCCAACATATGTGCATAGCGTTATTTTTGGCGGTTTAGGTATTGGTATGGTGACGGGAGCAGGAAATTGGGAACCCGTTGCTGAGGCTCTTTTAGCAGAAGATCTTTCTACCATTACCAATCCGCGTGGTTTGATGTTTCGCAAATTTGCAGATCACACCAAGAGCGATAAACGTGCTTTGGCTGCTTGTATTATCACATCAAAACAAGAATTAACAGCATCTGAGATTTACAAAATTAAACAACCTGCCCTTGTTGCTGTTGGTTCACTCGATGAAATTAGTGGTGAAGCAGAGCCATTAGCAGCTTTATTGCCCTGTGGTGAAGCTCTATCAATTCCTCATCGAGACCATATGCTTGCTGTGGGAGATAAAGTCTATAAAAAAGGCGTTATCGATTTTCTTTCTCGCTATCCTATCGTTGAAAAGAATTTATAAGCTTTAGAGTTTGTAAAAATATCTTATGTTTTTCTTGGATGAGGTAAAAAACTTGTCTAAACATTTGGCTATTTGTGGTGTGAATTTTTATGAAAAACTGTAAGAATAACAATTAAATTTTATGCGTGTATTTATCTATTTATAGAGAAAAAGCCTCCTTTTTATGGATTAACTGATTTTGTTCTAGAAAGTCGTTCAAGAGAAGTTGTTTTATTATTATAATAAGGTTGTTTATAAACAAAGTCACTGTATACAAGAGGAAAGTGCTTTTGTTTTACATGATCTCTTTTTAATAGAAAAAATATACGTTTCCATTCATATTTTGTCCGAATATGTCTGTAAACACAGGTGTTGAAATTGGGGATAAGATAGAAATTATTTAAAATTCATGGTTTTCTAACCATTTTTTTACTTTTTAATCTATACGGTTATATTAAGAATGAAAAGCACCTTTTAGTAAAGGTGCTTTCGTTAATGTGTTAAGATAGTGCTATTGTGACTATACGTAATATAAATAAAAATGGAAACTGAGATTTACTATCTTTACAGAATCTTAGGAGTGCCTTATTTGCCCTTCAGGATTTAATTTAAGAGTCTCAAAAGACAGGAGAGCATAGTGAATGCTGATGAAATAAAAAAACTTGATAGTTATTTTAAAAATATATTCCAAAATTCAGCATTGCAAGTGAAAGCACGGCCTAAAAAGGATGATTCTTGTGAGGTTTATATTGGGAATGAGTTTTTAGGTATTATCTATCGAGATGAAGATGAGGATGAACTATCCTACAATTTCTCAATGGCTATATTAGATATTGATTTAGGAAATTAATTCCTCATGAATAATTGGGGGGGAATTTCTCTTCAGTTTAATATGATTCATATCAGTTTTAATGCTTTAAAGCTTGTGTATTCGTTTCGCGCTATAATAAGATGGTCATGAATAATAATGCCTAGTGCATTTGCTGCATCTTTTAACATATGTGTCATTGTTATATCTGCTTTAGAGGGGGTTGCATCACCAGAAGGATGATTATGTACGAGGATAAGACTTGATGCGGACAATTCTAAAGCGCGAGAGATAACTTCACGCGGATAGACGGGCGTATGATCAATAGTTCCAGTTTGTTGCACTTCATCAGCAAGTAAACCGTTTTTTTTATCAAGAAATAAGATACGAAACTGTTCGCGTGTTTCGTGAGCCATAACAGCTTTACAATAAGCTAATACTTTATCCCATGATGAAAAAATATCACGTTTAAACAATTCTGCACGAGCAAGACGCCCAGCAACGTCTGAAATAATTTTTAAGTCAATTGCAGTTGCTGGACCACAGCCTGGAATCTCTTGAAGTCGGTGAATATCAGCTCCCAATACATCAGCTAATGAGCCAAACCGCGCTATTAAGTCTTTAGCTATTGGTTTTGTATTCGCTCGAGGTATGGTGCGGAAAAGGAGTAATTCAAGATATTCATAATCTTCAATAGCATTTCCTTTTGATTTTAAATAGCGTTTGCGAAGACGTTCACGATGTCCTTGATAGTGCTTATGTATCTGTGCGTTTTTCTGAATCTTTTTACTTTTTATTTCTGCTATTGGACTGAGTGGGGAATTTGATGTCAGTGCAAAGTGGTCACCTTGGTTGTCTCCCTTTTTTGTGATTTTTCTAGCCATGATATTTCTACATTTATTTAACTACTTGAGCTTGGAATATAAAAAATATTCTTAGGAGATTGTGTAAAAATTTCGCACCCTTCATGTGTTACACCAATTGTATGTTCGTACTGTGCACTAAGGGATCTATCACGTGTAACGGCAGTCCAGCCATCAGAGAGAATCTTAACTTGGGGCTTTCCAAGATTAATCATTGGCTCAATGGTAAACATCATACCTTGTTTTAGTTCTATTCCTTCACGAGGATTTCCATAATGAAGAATATTAGGTGCATCATGAAAAAGCTGCCCAATTCCATGTCCGCAGAAATCTCTTACAACTGAGCACCGTTCCGATTCTGCATAGTGTTGAATGGCTGCACCAATATCACCTGTGGTAGCACCAGGTTTGACTACCGAAATGCCTCTCATAAGACTTTCATGGGTTATTTTGAGCAAGCGTTCCGCAGCACGTCTGATTTTTCCAACAGGATACATACGGCTTGAATCTCCATGCCAACCATCGAGAATAAAAGTCACATCAACGTTAACGATATCACCTTCTTGCAAGGGTCTTTTATTGGGAATACCATGGCATACAACGTGATTGATGGATGTACAGCATGAATGGCTATATCCATGATAATTGAGATCAGCAGGAAGAGCACCACGCTTGGCACCAAAAATAAATACAAAATCATCAATTTCTTGCGTAGTAACACCTGGTTTAATAATATCCATGAGTGCATCGAGGCATTCCGCAGCAATACGACCAACTTCACGCATTTTCGTAAAAGCATGCTCATCAAAAATACGGATTTGCCCGTTAAATTTTAAGGGCATTTTATTATATTCAATATAATCAGTCATTGTTTTTTCTGTTTTCTATTTTCACTCGATGAATCGGAAAAATGCCTTCTACACTTACGTGGCATTTTATGGCATAAAATTCTACTCCTGATTTTAATGCTAACTCAAATTTACGTCCATAGGTTGGATCAAGGTCATGGCAAATCGTAAAAGCTGAGCAATCTTCCCGTTGAATGACATAAAGCATAGCGGCTCGTTTCCCTTGTTGCACAATTTTTATGAGTTCTTCAAGATGACGTGTACCTCGTTTTGTTACGGTATCAGGAAATTCTGCTAATCCTTTTTGGCGAATAAAATGGACATTTTTAACTTCTAGATAACAATCAGGAAGAATGCCATCACGCAGCAGAAAGTCAATCCGTGATTGCGTCCCATAACATTGTTCTTTCAAAATTGTTTTGTATGCGCTTAATTCGGGTAGTAGCCCTTTTTGAATTGCTTCTAATGCAAGTTTGTTGGGTAAAGTCGTATTAATGCCAACGAGAGTATTATTTGTCTCAACGATTTCTAATCGGTATGCGTATTTTCGTTTGGAATTATTATGATATGAAAGCCAAACATTAGAGTTTTGCATTGTTAACCCAAGCATCGACCCTGTATTAGGAACTGATACCGTAAAGATCTGTTGATTATCCCATCTCACATCAGCAAGAAAACGCTTATAACGACGGATAAGTTTTGCAGGAAAAAGTTTGGGAATAAAGAGCATATTTTTTAGAAGGCATAATTTTTAATTCAACTTAAATTATGATTTAGAAATGTTATAGCGCATTAAAAAATGTTCCGCTAGCCTTACAGGAACTTACATATCCACTTTAAGACCTAAAAAACAAAGTTTGTTTTTATTTGCACAATTCATTATTAATCCTTTTCATCATAAACTCTACGTGAAAAGATAATATTGCCCCCAATTTGTTGTGAGAAAGGTTATCTCTTGGAATATTTCTTCTAAAAAAGGTTGCATTGAAAAAAGTCAACTGTAGGAGCATAATGTACAAAATTAGGTAAGATTGATGGCTGGAACTAATAAGAATCGTGAGAATTTAACAAACGGGCCAATAATTATTTTAGTTGAACCGCAGCTGCCTGAGAATATTGGTATGGTAGCAAGAGCAATGGCGAATTTTGGGCTCTCTAAGCTTCGGTTAGTTAAACCTCGAGAAATATTTCCAAATGAAAAAGCCAGAGCGGCAGCAAGTAAAGCCGATCATGTTATTAATGATACAGTTGTTTTTGAGAAATTGCCTGATGCGATTGCAGACTTGCATTATGTTTTTGCTACAACAGCACGTGAAAGA
The DNA here is from genome assembly GCF_028618575.1 of Bartonella sp. ML70XJBT.G. GTDB lineage: Bacteria > Pseudomonadota > Alphaproteobacteria > Rhizobiales > Rhizobiaceae > Bartonella. The sequence continues at coordinate 37,472 of NZ_JAQITA010000007.1, forward strand.
TGTGGTTTTAAACCAGTAAAAAGTGCTGTTGAAGCAGCCAGTTTGTTACGTCAGAGTGAGAATCTTGGGCATAAAACAGGTATTTTATTTGGACGAGAGAGATGGGGATTAGAAAATGATGAAATTAGTCTGGTTGATGAAATTATTACTTTTCCAGTTAATCCTGCTTTTGCATCCCTCAATATTGCACAAGCGGTTTTACTTATGTCTTACGAATGGATGAAATCAGGTTTGGAAAATGTAAGCGATACGGCTTTTCGTGCCGCAGAAATGGAGCCAGCAAATAAAGCAACATTTCATGGTTTTTTATCTCAATTAGAAGAAGCTTTGGATGTCCGTGGATATTTTAGGCCTCGAGAACGTAAAGAGGTTATGCTTGCGAATCTGCGTTCTGTTTTTACACGTGCTCATTTTAGTGAATCTGAGGTTCGCTTGCTACGAGGAATTATCTCTTCATTGGATCATTTTTCTCCTCAATTTCCACGAGGAATCGCTGCACCCCTAGAGCGTCAGCGTACAAAATTAAAAACAGGTGTGAAAACGGATGGATAAGCGACCTGTTCTTTTCTTTGATAGTGGCATTGGCGGTTTAACAGTGTTGAGGGAAGTACGTGTCCTTGTTCCTGAAATGCAATTTATTTATGTTGCTGATGATGCCGGATTTCCTTATGGAAATTGGGAAGAAAATGTTCTCAAAAGTCGCATTTTAAAGGTTTTTACAAATCTTTTAGCTCTCTATAATCCTGTCCTATGTGTTATTGCTTGTAATACTGTTTCTACGCTTATGATGACAGATTTACGAGAGAGATTTCCTCAGATTCCTTTTGTAGGAACTGTTCCTGCAATTAAATCAGCAGCTGAACAAACAAAATCTGGTTTTATTTCAGTATTAGCTACTCCTGGAACAGTTAAACGTGCTTATACATATGAATTAATCAATTCTTTTGCTACTCAATGTCATGTTCAGCTTGTTGGAAGTGAAAAACTTGCTGGATTTGCTGAAGATTATTTACGTGGAAAGCCTATAGATTTAGAAGAATTACGCCATGAAATCCTTCCGTGCTTTGTTGAGAAAAATGGCAAATATACTGATATTATTGTTTTAGCTTGTACACATTATCCTTTTTTGCTTCACTTTTTTCGTGAACAAGCATTATGGCCAGTAAAATGGATTGATCCAGCAAAAGCTATCGCCAAACACACAAGATCATTACTACCGGAAAGAGTAAATCCCCCAAATATAAAGAAACATAAAGACTTTGCTTTATTTACATCGCAAAATATCACTTCTTCAACAGAACGCTTGTTAAAAAGATTTTGCTTAAATATCATGAAAGGAGTTGACTTTGGGATATAAGATTAATAGAAGTTCTTTTAGCTTTTTCTCTTGAGAAAATGGCATGAATTGACGTGTCCCGTGGGTAACTTTGCATATTAATGTTAAAGATATCCTGTCAGTCTTTTATTTGAAGGCAGAGGAGGGCGCGTTTCCTTGAGATCTTATATTGAGATCTTGTTTTCTATTTTAAAAGGAAATGCGATGAGTAAACGCGAAACAACCAAGTATAAAATTGACCGCCGAATGGGAGAAAACATTTGGGGGCGTCCGAAATCTCCTGTAAACCGTCGTGATTATGGTCCAGGTCAACACGGACAACGCCGCAAAGGGAAGCTTTCTGATTATGGTGTGCAGTTGCGCGCTAAGCAGAAATTAAAAGGGTTTTACGGTGATATCTCAGAAAAGCAGTTTCGTAAAACTTATGCAGAAGCTGCTCGTCGACGTGGTGATACTGGTGAAAATCTTATCGGACTGTTGGAATCGCGTTTAGATGCTGTTGTCTACCGTGCAAAATTTGTGCCAACCATCTTCGCTTCTCGCCAATTTATTAATCACGGTCATGTCAATGTGAATGGTCGGCGTACCAATATTCAATCATATCGTTGTAAACCAGGGGATGTTATTGAGGTTCGTGAGAAATCAAAACAGCTTGTTTTGGTGTTGGAATCTGTGCAGTTAGCAGAGCGCGATGTGCCTGAATATATTGACGCAGATCATAAACAGATGAAAGCAACCTTTACACGTGTTCCTGCTTTTGCAGATGTTCCTTATGCTGTGCAAATGGAGCCCAATTTGGTTGTTGAGTTTTATTCTCGTTAAATTCTCTATAGGGAATGTTGCTCTCTTGCTTTTGATTATATGCTCAAAATTTGCTTTATAAGTCCTTAAAGCTAATGAATAGTTCTTATAGATGGTGCTATATTAAGTTTATTGTTATATTTTATAACAATCGGCTTTTATAGCACCATTTATTTTACAGCTCAACGGAATATCGGTTTATACTGTGTAACCTCTGTTGTTGTCTCTGTCATTCTTATAGAACAAGCTCTTTATTGTGCAGGATTATGATATTATGGATAATATTTCAGTCGAATATCAAGCAATGCAAGAGAATGTAGAGAAAGCTGATCTTTTAGCAAGAAAAATCACATCAGCAGCTGGTGATGATTGTCATCCGATATTTCGAGCAGCTCCTTCAACTGTAGAATTTAATAAACTGCGTAAACGGCTTTTACGTCATATACGGCAAGCATTGGATGATTTTTCCATGCTTTCTTCAGGAAAAAAATGGCTTATCGCTTTATCAGGTGGAAAAGATTCTTACGGTTTACTCGCGCTTCTTTTGGATTTAAAGTGGCGCGGTTTTTTGCCTATTGAAATTCTAGCTTGTAATCTTGATCAAGGACAACCAGGTTTTCCAAAACATATTCTCCCAGATTTTTTGACCTCTTATCAAATTCCATATCGCATTGAGTATCAGGATACTTATTCCATTGTTACAGATAAATTGACAGAGACACAAACATATTGTTCGCTTTGTTCGCGGTTGCGGCGTGGTAACTTATACCGTATTGCACGTGAAGAGGGATGTTCTGCATTAGTTCTTGGACATCATCGTGATGATGTTTTAGAAACGTTTTTTATGAATTTATTTCATGGTGGCCGATTAGCAGCTATGCCTGGGAAACTTCTAAACGATGAAGGAGATCTTTTTGTTTTGCGTCCTCTTGTTTATGCTGCTGAAGAAGATATGGACAAATTTTCACAAGCAATGCAATTTCCTATTATTCCCTGCAATCTTTGTGGTAGCCAAGATGGTTTACAACGCGGCGCCATGAAAGAAATGTTAAAAGATATCGAAAGAAGAATGCCAGGACGTAAAGATACTATGATTCGTGCTCTTACAAATGTTCGTCCAAGTCATTTGCTCGATAAAAATATTTTTGATTTCAATAGCTTATTATAAATCTGAATTTTTTAGCACACGAACTCTAAGCCTTCTCTTTAAACTGCAATACCATAGAGATCATAGGAATCTGATTTTTCGATTTTGACAGTGACAAATTCACCGACACGGAGGGGGCGTCGTGATGATATATGTACAACACCATCTATTTCTGGAGCATCATATTGGCTACGGCCTTTAGCAACTTTTCCTTGACTTTCATCAATGAGAATTTGAAGCCTTTTTCCGATTTTTTTCTTTAAAAGACGGGTGGAAATTTGTTGTTGTTTTGCCATAAAGCGATGCCAGCGGTTTTCTTTCACTTCTTCAGAAATACTTTCTAATCCCAAATCATTTGCAACAGCGCCTTTTACTTCTTCATATTTAAAGCATCCAGCACGTTCAATTTTTACTTCTTCCAGCCATTCGAGGAGTATATTAAAATCTTCATTTGTTTCGCCTGGAAAACCAACAATAAATGTTGATCGTAAGGTGAGATCTGGACAAATTTTTCTCCAGTTTTCAATTCTACGATTTGTTTTTTCCATAACAGCAGGGCGTTTCATATTACGTAAAACAGTTGGTGATGCATGTTGAAAAGGAATATCTAAATAGGGAAGAATTTTTTTTGCAGCCATGAGCTCAATAATTTCATCCACATGAGGATAAGGATAGACATAATGCATGCGTATCCAAATTCCCATATCACCCAATTCGCGACAAAGATCAAAAAATTTGGTTTTTACGGTGCGGTCTTTCCAAGGACTTTCGAGATATTTAAGATCAATACCATAAGCACTGGTATCTTGTGAGATAACCAAAAGCTCTTTTACACCTGCCTGTACAAGTTTTTCGGCTTCACGAAGAACTTCATTGATAGGGCGTGAAATAAGATTACCGCGCAGAGTAGGGATGATACAAAAACTACATCGATTAGAACATCCTTCAGAAATTTTTAAGTAGGCATAGTGGCGAGGTGTTAAGCGAATACCTTGCGGGGGGACTAAATCAATAAAGGGATCATGAACAGGAGGAATTGCTGTATGAACAGCTTCTATAACACTTTCATAGGCTTGTGGCCCTGTAATGGCCAATACGTGAGGATGTGCTTGACGAATAACATCAGGATCAGCACCAAGACACCCCGTTACAATAACTTTTCCATTTTCTTTGAGAGCTTCATCAATATTGGCTAATGATTCATTTCGAGCCGAATCAAGAAACCCACAGGTATTTACGATAACGACATCAGCTCCTTGATGTTTGCGTGAAATTTCATAACCTTCAGACCGGAGTCTGGTAATAATTCGCTCAGAATCTACCAGTGCTTTTGGACATCCGAGGGAAACAAAACTAATACGAGGTACTGCCATTAATCAATCCTGCAATTTTATAATGATGCGGTTTTATTTGCTGTTTTTACTTTAATATAAAGAATAAAAAGTCTTTTTATTTTTGATACATATGCAATAAGATGCTTTAAAAAATATCTATTTTTTTTCTTAAAGAACTTTATTGAGTATATATGTATTATTACTGAGTATAGTGCAATAACAAAACGAGCAAATCATTTTTTTCTCAACGTATAAACGTATCAGTAGTTTTTTTATCTTTTAATATTTGCGAATAAGTCCGATAAGTTTACCTTGTATCTGCACACGCTCAGATCCATATATGTGTGTTTCGTAGTGAGGATTTGCCGATTCTAACGCAATAAAGGCTCCTTTACGTCTATAACGTTTTAAAGTTGCTTCTTCTTTATCGATGAATGCGACAATAATTTCACCTGATGTTGCTGTACTTTGGCATTTAACAATTATAGTGTCTTTATCAAGAATACCAGCCTCAATCATAGAATCATCTCTGACTTCTAAAGCATAGTGCTCACCCGAGCTAATCATATCTTGTGGTAAAGAAAGGGTATCTATTTGTTGTAATAAAGCGGAGACAGGTATACTTGCAGAAATGCGGCCCATAATGGGTATAGTGACGTTCTTTTTTTCTTCTGTCTCAAAATTTTCAACATCAGTAAAGTTTTGTGATATTTTTCTTTTATTTTTCTCTATAATACTGGGAGAAATTTTACGCGCTAGAGAAAGATTAAATGTTATTTTATCGGGAAGTCGTATCACCTCAACGGCGCGGGCTCGATTTGGCAAACGACGTATAAAACCTCGTTGTTCTAAAGCTATCATAAGCTTATGAATGCCAGACTTTGAAGAAAGCTCCAACGCAATTTTCATTTCATCAAAGGAGGGAGGAATGCCAGTTTCTTTCATATGATTATGAATGAACAACAGTAGTTCATATTGTTTACATGTTAGCATTCAATATTCCAATCATAAGAATACAAATGAGAGAAAGTAAATATAAAATATATTTTTTATAACTATTATACATTTTTAGATAAAATTAAAATATTATGTTTTAATTTACTTTAAAAATAATTTCATTAAATTTAATATATTATCTCTAATATAATATAGAATATTATATTTACTACTATTTACTGAATAAAAAATGTTTTAAATATGTTTTACTATTTTAAATGAAAAATATCCGCGTAAAATAAATTCTGTAATTAATTTAAGGAAAAAAGTTATCTCTCTTTCAAAAATACTTTTAGGTATATTGTAATTTCTATCATACAGAATTCAAATAAATAGTATTCTGCTCAATTTAACAGAGATGGTCATTTATCACCATTATTTCAAGATGATTTCCTTCTCAGGAAGAGGGTATAAACCTCCCTTACGATGAAAGTATTTTTTCTTTTGCTCTATCCATCAATTCTACAAGGAATCATAGCTTTGTCTGTTTGTTATTTTTTTGATTCTTTATTCACTCCAGTTGACTGTTTTTGTACATTTACCGTTCTTTTTATTATTTTGAAATATGCCCTTTTTCGTATTGTAAAAGTTATGATGCATTTTATCTTGATCATTTTTTCTTTTATTCAAATTTAAAACAGGGGAAAAATTGTATTCGCAGTGATGAGAAAAGGAGAAAAAACAGAAAAGTATTGATAACTAAACCGAATAATAATATTTTTTTTCGAAAGGTGTTGACCAAATGAAAAGTCAACCGTATGTTTCTCTCACTTTCGACACGCGAAATGGCTTGTGTGGGAGCGCGTAGCTCAGCTGGTAGAGCAACTGACTTTTAATCAGTAGGTCCAGGGTTCGAATCCCTGCGCGCTCACCAAATTATAGCTTATATAAAAGTTCGAAAACTTTGCTTCCTTTTTCTTATAGTCTGAAGTTTTTTTTATTTATTGTTCATTATTTTCTACCCGTTGTATGGGTATAGAAAGATCCTCTGCTGCTCTTCTATCCAGACGCATCGCATTGATTTATGAAGATAGTTCATTGTTTTCCATGCTAAATGAGAGAGTTTTATACCATTCTGTTATTCCAAAACTGTTGATATTCAATGAAACAAAATCATTTGCTTGCAGGTTAAAAGCGGGATCAGCATGTGGATAAAGCTATTAAGAAAAGACGTCAATGTCTCTTATGAAGAGTTTCAGGTGCCAAAGGCTGTAGCAATAGCAGAGGCCAACAAATATAATGATTGCTGCGTTCAAACAAAAAATGCTTTCAGTTTGTGATGCGGTAGCTCCGGCATTGGCTGTACATATTTATGTTTATTTTCTCAAACCGTGTGCTGATTTTTCTTATTCCAACTATACTATACGCTTTATAAAACAGAGTACAAAACTTTCTTTAACAAGCTTATGTCTTGCTTTTCCGCAAATGAATATTTTCACCTATGAGAGTCATTTATAAGGGTTCTGCTCATTCCGGTAAAATAGGCAAAAAAATATTTGCTTTAAATTGGCTCTTTTCTGTCTTGGGATGAATGATATTCTCTTTGATTTTTTCCCGCCGATACGAACGCTGTCACGACAGAGCAAGCCTATGTAAAAAAGAATATCAATCTATACACACTCATGGGAACCATGTGACCAATATTGATTACATTTTCAATACCTTCTTCTGTCCATGGTAGAAAATCTTCTGGATTAAAGAATTTTAGTGGTTATATGTTAGAAGTCGAATTTTTGTCTAATAAAGCATTATCAACCGCTAAATTACAATGCCCCTTTAAACGTATAAGAATCATTCTACTTCTTCATCAATTATATGGTGGTATCATATTTTTGATGAACATATTGATTTCTTTATTTTTTATATCCATTATTTCTATTTTGATGACATTGCATTTCTTTTTTGCAAATCATAAAAACATTAATAATCTATTAATGTTTTTATGAAATGTATTAATTTCTTGATAAATGGTAAATTTTTAGGATATGGTAAACGCGCGAGGGGAATCATCTGAAAATGTGAATTTCCCTATCGCATAGAGAAAGTGCGGTGTGATTTTTTGCAGTAAATACTCAATTAGAAATAAGCGGGCTGACAAATGCTTTTAAATAGCAAAGAAAAGTTTACTTTCATTCTTAATTCAACATTTCAATTTCTTTCTATCATTGTTGTATCTCAGTTATTGGTATCTTGCTGCGCAAGCGAAACAGCACATTTTGTCATAAAAAGTTTTTACAATAAGAGAGCTAGTGAGGTAAAAACTACCGTTCTTCCTAATCCTAACAAAAATTCCAGTGGGCAAAATCAATCAAAAGAAAAGAAAAATGGACGAGCTGTTGTCGGTAAACCTTACCAAATAAAAGGAAAATGGTATTATCCGCAAAATGACCCAACCTACAAACGTGTTGGAGAAGCATCATGGTATGGTTCAGATTTTCATGGGCGTTTAACCGCAAATGGTGAGATCTATGATATGAATCTCTTGACTGCAGCTCATCCCACAATGCCATTGCCTAGTTATGCTCGTGTTACGAATCTCCAAAATGGATCTTCCATCATTGTTAGAGTGAATGATCGTGGTCCTTTTATGAAAGATAGAATCATTGATTTATCAAAGCAAGCTGCGGAGATACTTGGTTATGCAAATGCAGGTGTAACAAATGTTAAAGTGGAATATATTTCTGAGGCACCTATTGGTCATTATGATGGTGCTTATTTAATGGCTTCTTACACATCAGGGAATGATGTTTCATCCTCATTAGCATTAGCGGATCTTTCAAAAGACAAAGAAAAGATCGTGCTTGAGAGACTTGATGCTGATCTGCAAAGACGATTGGAGCAAGCTATCAGTAAACAAAAACAGTCCAATAAGACTTTTTCAGTAAAATTACCGGAAAGTGGTCCAATTTTGCTTAGTAAGCCAACGCTTTTTGAGCAAGTGGCTTTTATAAACAAACCAATCAAAAAAGTAAGAGTTAACTGATTACAGCTCTTTATAAAAAGAGTGATGTTTGTTTTTGATATGTTTTCAGATGATAAATGATCAAAACTGTTTCATTATAAATAACTTTTTAGTTTAAATGAAAAAGGGCGCTTTTTTATTGTATGAAATAAAGGGGGGCTTTTAATGCGTAAAATTCAAAATAAACCCTAGGTGAAAGATGAACATGAAAGTATAGCCTATTGATTTATTTTTATGATGCTGAGCAAAAGTAGAGACCTGTTTTCATTCTGTGATCGGATTATCCATTTATCGAAAAACAAATCTTTTCTTGTAGAGGAAGATTCTTTATGCTGCTTCTAAAGATGGGAGAAGCGGTTATGCGTATGGCATTAAGGGTTTTGTTCACCCTACTGGAGATATTGATAGTGGACGGGTGGGGGAGAGCACAGGATTTTCAAAATTCTGCATCACAGTTAATGTTCATAGATAATGACACAGATACAATACTTTTTGAAAAACAAAGTGATCTTGCGTTTTTCCCAGCTTCGTTAACAAAATTGATGACTGCTGAAGTCATATTTCACCAATTAAAAGAAGGTTTATTAAGCAGTACACAAAAATTTAAGGTGAGTGAAAATGCATGGCGCAAAGGTGGAGCACCTTCTGGTACAACCACTATGTTTGCAAAAGTAAAGACAGAAATTAGTGTTTCTGATCTTTTACGTGGTCTCATTATTGTCAATGGAAATGATGCTGCCATTATCCTTGCTGAGGGCATAGCGGGAAATGAGGCTAATTTCGCAAAACTGATGAATCAGAGAGCCAAAATACTCGGACTATCGCATAGTCATTTTGTTAATGCGACAGGGCTTCCTGAGGAGGGACAATTTGTGACATTGCGCGATATGATGACATTAGCACGTCATATTGTTCGTGAATATCCCGATTATTATACACTTTACCGCGAACCTCATTTTACGTGGAATAATATTTTTCAACGTAATAAAAACCCTCTTATTTTTAAAGAAATTGGTGTAGAAGGATTTGGTTTTGGCTATAGTAAAAATGAAGGTTTTTCAATGATTGTTTCTATTTATAGCAATCATCGACGTCTTTTTTTAGCAATAAACGGTTTGCAAGAAGGTAAAGGCCATACAAAAGAAGTAGAACGTATTCTTCAATGGGGAATGACAGCTTTTGATCTTCAAACAATTTTTACCAAAGGAGAAACCGTTGGCCATGCTTCTGTTTATGGTGGAGTGCAAAATTCTGTTTCTCTTATTGTTAAAGAGCCGGTAAGTTTTATGCTTTCGAATGAAAAAAAGATGAATATTAAAGCAAAAATTAAATATCATGGTCCATTAAAAGCTCCTATCCTTTTAGGACAACCGGTCGGTGTTCTGCAAATTTTAGAAGATAAAAGGATTCTTCTCGAAAAACCTGTTTTTGCTGGAAACAATGTTCAGGAAGGAAGCTTTTTGGCAAAAGTCAGAAATGCATTCTATGAAATAACAATTGGATGGTTACGGAAATATTTATAATACAGGCTTACTTAAGGATAAAGGTTTATCGGTGTCAGGCTATTTGATCACATTTGAAGGGGGGGAGGGTGCAGGAAAAACAACGCAAATTTCTTTGCTTGCTGAGTTTCTCTCGAGTAAAGGTTATGATGTTATGACAACACGAGAACCTGGCGGAACAGCAGGTGCTGAAGCAATTCGATATGCTTTGTTATCAGGGAAGGCGCAACAATATGGTCCTTTCATGGAAGCTGTTTTGTTTACAGCTGCACGCGCAGACCATGTGAGTGAAGTGATTGCGCCTTCTTTACAAAAAGGCAAAGTGATCTTATGCGATCGTTTTATTGATTCCACACGAGTTTATCAAGGACAGAATGATAAGGTAAGCTCTTCTATTCTTTCTGTTTTAGAATGTATAGCGCTTAATGGAATAATGCCTCATCTAACATTTTTATTAGATATATCAGCAATATATGGTATGAAACGAGTAAAAGTGCGAAGAAAGGAAACTGAAACGATTGATTATTTTGAAAAAGATAATTTAGAAATTCAAGAGCAACGGCGCCAAGCTTTCTTACAATTAGCAAAACAGGAGCCTCATAGATTTCGTGTGATTGATGCTACAGATGCAGTGGAAACTATCGCACAGAAAATAAAAAATATTTGTCATCAGCTATTGTTGGATCAACTTTCATGAGTGATGTAAATATTTTGCGTCAATATGACGATATCGATACAATTTTATCCTCTTCACAGAATCATATGATCTTTGGTCATGAGGATGCTCGTCATTTTTTGGCACAAATGCGTGAGGAGTGGCGTTTACATCATGCTTTATTATTTGAAGGAGAACGTGGTATTGGAAAAGCCACATTAGCATTTCACCTTGCTTGGAATATTTTAAGCTCTCAAAAGGGTAAGTTTTTACAACCAGAGCATAATTCCATTACATGGCACAAAATGACGCAAGGGTGTCATCCTGGACTTTTATACATTTCACGTCGCTTCGATTTAAAAACACAAAAGTTTAAAACAGGGATACTCATTGATGATATTCGTGATGTTATGCATTTTTTAAATCAAACATCACAAGACAATGGATGGCGTATTGTTATTATTGATCCCGCAGAAGATATGAACAGAAGTGCGGCGAATGCAATTCTTAAAACGCTTGAAGAACCTCCTGCGAAAACTTTATTCATTCTCATCACACACTCTTCAGGAAGATTGCTTCCAACCATTCGCTCACGATGCCAACAGATTTCTTTACGACCATTGTATGATGATGAGATAAAAAAAGTCATTACACATATTTTTTCAAATCAAGATTTACCTGATGAAGAAACTCTTCAAATGATTATTCAAAGAGCCAAAGGAAGTGCTAGAAAAGCTGCTTTACTTCTTTGCCATGGTGGTTTTGAAATTGTTAAAACTCTTGATACTCTCTTGGAGCAATCTGTTTGTAATCCAACTGTTGTACACACTCTTGCACAAACCCTTTCCTCTCTTTCTTCTATGATTCAATTTCAACAATTCTGTGATGAAATTCTTGATAAAATTCAAAAAAAAGCTATCATGCTTGTTGAAAAAGGAGAGTTAACTCTCTCAAAAAAATGCGCACAACTGTGGTTGGAGATTCATCAAGAAATAGGGGAAATACAATCTTTTAATCTTGATAAGAAGCAGTTCATTATTAACTTGCTTTTTAAAGTGCATAAGATCATGCATGAGGGTGAGCTTTTTCCGTGACAATGTAATTAACAAGCGTTATGTCAAGGTATCTTTTTTATAGTGTTTTACAACGAGTATGACATGCATGACACATATTACATAACAACTCCCATTTTTTATCCTAATGGTACTCCACATATTGGGCATGCTTATAGTGCAATTGCAAGCGATGTCTTAGCCCGTTTTCAACGGTTAGATGGGAAAAATGTATTTTTTCTCTCTGGTACGGATGAGCACGGCTTAAAAATGCAACAAACAGCAGCAGCGTTAAATATGACACCTCAGCAACTCGCAGATCGTAATAGTGCTATGTTTCAAAAAATGCTTACAGTCTTAAATTGTTCTCATGACGATTTCATTCGTACAACAGAAGAGCGCCATTATAAAGCTTGTCAAGAAATTTGGAAAAAAATGGAAGCAAATGGCGACATTTATCTTGGTCGTTATAGTGGTTGGTATTCCGTTCGCCAAGAAGCATATTATGAAGAGAAAGAGACTGAAGTTGGAGAAGACAACATTCGTCGTGAAAAAGAGTTAGGCTCTCCAGTTGAATGGAACGAAGAGGAAAGTTATTTTTTTAGACTTTCCCGTTATGAAAAGATCCTTCTTGAATATTATGAAAAACACCCTGATTTTGTTGCTCCACTTGAACGGCGTAACGAAGTTATCAGTTTTATCAAATCGGGTTTAAAAGATATTTCTATTTCACGGACAAGCTTTAATTGGGGCGTTGCAGTTCCAAATAATCCAAAGCATGTGATGTATGTTTGGGTCGATGCGCTTACCAATTATCTCTCAGCAATTGGTTTTTTTGATGAAAACGCGACAAAACGCCATTTTTGGCCTGCAAATGCGCATATCATTGGAAAAGATATTCTTCGTTTTCATGCCGTCTATTGGCCAGCATTTTTAATGTCTGCTGGAATTGAATTGCCTAAGCATATTTTTGCTCATGGTTTTTTGCTCAATCGTGGTGCAAAAATGTCAAAGTCCATTGGAAATGTCGTTGATCCTTTTGAACTCGTTGATCACTATGGTCTTGATCAGTTTCGCTATTTTCTGCTTCGTGAGGTACCATTTGGACAAGATGGCAGTTATAGCCATGAGAGTTTTGTAAATCGCATTAATGCAGACCTTGCTAATGATCTTGGGAATTTAGCACAGCGTTCCTTATCTATGATTGCTAAAAATTGCCATGCAAAAGTTCCTATACCAGCGGTTCTTTTAAGCCAAGATAAACAACTTTTAGAACAATCTCTTCAAGCGCTTGAGCTTGTGCGTGAAGCTATGTCTTCTTACGAGATGCATTTAGCACTTTCCGCTATCTTTTCAATCGTAGCAGATGCTAATCGCTATTTTGCGAGTGAACAGCCTTGGAGTTTACGGAAAAATGACCCAGAACGGTTTTCTACAGTTCTTTACATAACGGTAGAAATCTTGCGGCAAATAGGAATTATGCTTTTGCCTTTCATACCACACTCAGCAGCCAAACTTCTCGACAGCCTTGCCATTCCTGAAAATCATCGGTCATTGTATCATATCAGTCATGCAAAAATTCAAGAAGGCCTTGATCTTCCACCGCCAGAACCAATCTTTCCCCGTTATATTTTGCAGAAAGATGAGAAACATCATGCTCATTGATACACATTGCCATCTTGATTTTGAAGATTTTTCACAAGATTTGGATGGGGTTATCCAACGGGCTTTAGATGCTGATATTAAACGTATGATAACGATTTCAACACATGTTCGTAAATTGGATAAGCTTTTAGCAATTGCGCAGACTTATGATCAGGTGTTTTGTTCCGTTGGAACACATCCCAATAGTGCCAGTGACGAACAAAATATTACAGCTGAAGAGCTTATTCACCTCTCAAAGCATCCTAAAATTGTTGCATTTGGGGAGGTCGGACTTGATTATCATTATGATTATTCCTCACCAGAAGAGCAAAAGAAAGTTTTTCAAGAACATATCATCGCTTCTCGAGAAACCCAGCTGCCTCTTGTTATACATTCACGCAATGCTGATTCAGATATGGAAAAAATATTACGCGAACAAATAAAAGAAGGGGCTTTTCCATTTGTACTTCATTGTTATTCCTCTGGAATGCAATTGGCTCGTGCTGGCATTGAACTTGGTGGTTATCTTTCTTTTTCAGGTATTCTGACTTTCAAAAATGCTCTTGAAATCCGTGAGGTAGCCAAAATTGTACCTCAAGACTATTTATTGGTGGAAACAGATGCACCATTTTTAGCCCCTGTTCCTCATCGAGGGAAAACAAATGAACCCTCTTTTGTACGCTATACAGCGGCTATTTTGGCTGAAACGATTGGTTTAAGCCTTGAAGAAGTCGCTCAGATTACAACACACAATGCTTTTCGTTTATTTAGCAAAATGAAATAAGGCAAAAGCTATGTTTGATCGATACCGTTTCACAATATTAGGCTGTGGTCCCTCTCCAGGAGTACCGCGCCCTAATGGTGATTGGGGAGCTTGTGATCCTCATAACCCTAAAAATGAACGCTATAGAAGTGCTCTGTTAGTGGATCGCATTAAACCATCAGGAAAAAAAACAACAATTGTTATTGATACTGGTCCAGACTTTAGATCACAAATGATCAATGCCCGCGTAAACCATCTTGACGCTGCACTTTATACGCATTTTCACGCAGATCATATTCATGGTATTGATGATTTACGCAGTTATGCACTCGCACAAAAATGTTTAATCGATATTTACGCAGATAGTTTCACACTCAAACATTTGAAAAATGCTTTTGGATATTGTTTCCAAGCTCCAAAAGGTTCGTCTTATTCACCTATTTTAAAAGAACATCTCATCAATGAAGATAGTCATTTGACAATTCACGGGCAGGGTGGAACGATAATTGTTAATACGCATTTACAATGTCATGGTAATATTCATTCTTTAGGTTTTCGTATTGGTAATGTTGCTTACTGTACAGATGTTAGCAAATTTCCTGAAAAAACATTACCAAAACTCATGAACTTGGATGTTCTCATTATTGAGGCTCTCCAATTTGAAGCGCATCCAAGTCATCTGTCTGTTGATCAAGCATTACAATGGATAAAATATTTACAGCCAAAACAAGCTATCCTCACACATATGGATAGATCGCTTGATTACAATAAGGTGGTAAACTCTGTTCCACCGCACGTTACACCTGCATACCAAGGACTTATTTTTGAAACAGATGTATAAATCGAGAAACTCCATATTTCCTGTTAACTAAAACCTTCTTGAATAGTCTTATCTTTCCTTTACTTCATTTTTGTCTTATTTTTGTTCTTTTTATGTTAAAAGTGAGGTTTCTTATGTATAGATGGTCTACGCGGGCAATATGTATTATGATTTCAGCGATTTCCTTATCAGCATGTGGGGGGCGTCTAGAAAAAAATATTTCAGTTACAACAATACATGATAGTGCAATGAGTTGTGCTGATATTCAACGAGAGTTTTATGCTAATAAACGTCAGATTAATGACACTATTATAGAGCGTTCTAAAGCAAGAGGTAAAAATGCAGCTTTAGCTGCAACGGGTGTTATATTTTTACCTGCTTTGTTTTTTATAGACGCAAAGTCAAGTGAAAGCAATGAAATTTCGGCTTTAAATAACCGAAATGCTGTTTTAAGTGATCTTGCACATATGAAACGTTGTAAATTAGTACAGTAATTCTTTTATTTTATTATACATATTGTTTTTTAGCTTTAAGTAATTTTCTTTTTTTACTTAAAGCTATTTTTTAAACTATGCAAATTTAATAAATAAATTAAATATGCCTTATTATTGACATAATTTTGTTTAAAAGAAGAAATATGCGACATAAATATGATAATGTATTTAAAGTAGGGGTCACATTGTTTTTTATTTGGCAACGATCTTTGATCTTTTTTTATCGTGATCATATTATCGCATAATATATATTATGGAACTTTTAAGTGGAAAGGGCATATTTTAATGACAACAGCAGTAGCAGTTTGGGGAGCAGCCTCAACATTAATATGGATATTTTCTTCATTAAAAAAAATGACTAGTATTTGGGATTTGTGGTGGGTACTTTTTTCTTAAAAAATTTTGGACTTTAAGATTTACAATCGGACCAGTTATTTCTGGTCCGAGAGCTTGAATCGCAATGTTTTTTATCTAATCGTCTTTTGTACGATTTCTTTTTAAAAAGATCATTATTTGTAGTATTATAAAAATGAGAAATAATATTCCATGAAATAGCAGTACAAAAGATTGATTAATAGAATTAGAATAGTACATCGTTAATATTTCGGTCAGTGCTGCAATGCACCATAGAACAATTCCCCATAGTGAATACATCCAAAGCCCAATTAAGGCGATGGGATAAACAATAGCTAATGTGGCAGATGCGAATTGCCAGTGCCATGGCATAAGATCAAAACGCCATAAAGTGTTTGGAAATACACCAACAAGACATATCCAATAAAAAATACTTAAGCTTAAGCAAATGAGCGCTAAAAATCGCAAATAACATTTATAAATTAAATAGATTCTTGAAATCTGTTTTTGAGGATGCGTTTTCAAAATAATAATTCTTTTTCAATAGGTTTGAAGTAAGCATCTATCATTTCATCTGTTACATGTGAAAGTTTGTCTGGTTGCCATTTCGGTGTTTTGTCCTTATCAATCAACATTGCACGTATTCCTTCATAGAAGTCATGAGAATTAATCATATGATGCGCAATACGATTTTCAATTTTTATACAATCTTCCAAAGTTTGAGGTGGATTTTGTTTCATTTGTTGCCAAATAACTTTTAAACTTGTTGGAGAGCGTGACTGTAGAATATCGTAACATTCTTTAGCAAATAAGACACCTTCATTGCTTTTTTTTTGAAGCAATTCAAGACATTCCTCCAAAGTATGTGCACCAAAACACGTATTGATAATACAGCGTATTTCATGACTTGTTTCATAGTCCTTTCTCATTGCCCGCTCATCTAAAACTAATTTTGGATCTCCTTGTTCAATAATTGCTTTTCTAATATATTCTAATTCACTTTCAGGAACAGCATGTGTTGCTAATTTTAAATTTAAGCAATCTCCCCATTTTATGCCTGCTCCGGTCAATGCAAGATAAATGCCAAAGTGATCGGGAAGAGATGGTAAAAAAAAGCTTGCACCGACATCTGGAAAAAATCCAATAGCACCTTCAGGCATAGCAAAAAGTGTATTTTCTGTAACAATTCGATGTGAACCGTAGAGAGAAATACCTACCCCTCCTCCCATCCAAATACCATTCAAAAAAGAAATATAAGGTTTGGGAAAACGTTTAATATAAGCATTTAAGCGATATTCATCGCTAAAATATTGGTAAGAAGAGGCTTTTTTTCCCATATGGTAAATTTCTACAACATCCCCACCAGCACAAAAAGCACGCCCCTCTCCTTCAACTAAAATACAAAAAACCTCATCATCTGTTTCCCATGTGCTAAGAGCTTTTTTAAGAGCCAAAACCATTCGCCCATTAAGAGCGTTTAATGCTGAAGGACGTGTAAGTTTTATAATACCAGCATGCCCCTCTTTTGTAAAAGAAATGTCATCACCTGCTCCAAAATCAATTTGCATCTTATTCCCGTTCTAAAATATCTATTTTATTGTTTTATTATACTTTTTTTCCTAATTGGGGAAATAATTGCATGATGGCACCAATACAATATATATAAATTCCTGTAATTGAAATTCCTATCTTAACCCAATATGGAGCTTCTAATTGGTAAAAAAATGCGGCACCTGCAAAGGAACACCATAAAAGAAAAATAGGAAAATTAAGCTTACGCAAACGGACAACTCTCACTGGATGGATAAAATAAATTGGTAAAAAAGATATGATCGCCGATAAAGCAATAAGGGTAAAAGTGATCCACTCTCCAGGCCTTAAAACAAAAAGTGTAAAAACCATCATATTCCAAACAACAGGAAATCCTTTGAAAAAATTTTCTTTTGTTTTCATTCCAGTATCTGCGTAATAAATAGCTGATGAAATGACAATAATTGCACTCAATAAAAATGATAATCCTGAACCTATTAAACCGCTTTGATAAAGGGCAAAAGCTGGAATTAAAACATAAGTGACGTAATCAATAATATTATCTAAAAGCTCTCCAGACCATGTTGGAAGTACGTATTTAACGTCAAGTTTGCGTGCAATTGGACCATCTATACCATCAACGAGGAGCGCAAGCCCAAGCCAACAAAACATAGCAGTCCATTCTTTTTGAGATGCGGAGATAAGGGAAAGAAATGCCAAAAATGATCCTGACGCTGTTAGTAAATGAACAGAAAAAGCTTTTGCTTGTGGCATCGTTACTTTTTTGTGACGCAAGAGATCAGCATTTTTTTTGATTTTTTTTGTTAGCTTACGTTTCAAAGTTTTCTTATCCTCGTCTCTTAAATTTTCATCCATCTACCAACACGCCATTTTTACCCATTGCATAATTTATCGTAAAAAAAAATCATAAAAAGGTTACTTTTTTATATCGTATTACTTATTACATAATATAATAGAAGGCTTTCATACAATAAAAAGAGATTGTTGATTTAGAAAAGTTAAAATATTTAGTAAATGGAAAAAGGCTCAAGTCGTTGTGACATTTGAAAAAAACGATTACAAAAACATCGCTGTTATTGGTGCTGGCCCAATCGGTATGTTAGCAGCACTTCTTCTTGCGCAGAAAGGCTATTCTGTTTATCTCGTTGGGCCACCTGCTCATGCAGATGAATTACGGACTACTGCTCTTATGATGCCGGCAGTCCGTATGCTGCAAAAACTTAATATCTGGAATGTTCTTAAAAGTCATGCAGCGGCTTTATCTTTCATTAGAATTATAGATATCACTTCTAGGATTGTGCATGCTCCTAGCGTCAGTTTTTCTTCTGCTGAAATTGGTGAAGAGGCTTTTGGTTATAATATCCCTAATGTAGAGTTGAACAACGCTTTAATGACTGCCGTTGAACATATGCCCAATATTATAAGATTTGTTTCTTTAGCAAAATCTTTTCAACAAAAAAACGATTATGTTCGTATTACGCTCGCAGATGATAAAATTATTCAAACATCGCTTGTTGTTGCTGCTGATGGACGCCACTCTCTCGCACGAGCAGCTGCGGGTATTGGTATTAGAGAGTGGGACTATCCACAAAAAGCTCTTGTTCTCAATTTTTCTCATGATTTTTCTCATCAAAATACATCAACTGAATTTCATACAGAATATGGTCCATTTACCCAGGTTCCACTACCAGGAAAAAAATCCAGTCTTGTATGGGTTGTTCGTTCTTCTCATGCGGAAGAATTGTTAAATATGGAAGCAACAGAAATTGCAAAAATAATCGAAGAGCAGATGCAATCAATGCTTGGAACACTCAAATTAGAAACACCAATTCAAGCATGGCCTCTTTCAGGACTTATCTCTCACCGTTTTGCTGCCAACCAAACAGTTTTAGTGGGTGAAGCAGCCCATGTCTTTCCTCCGATTGGAGCCCAAGGATTAAATTTAGGATTTCGTGATGTTGAAACTTTGATTAATATTTTACCTAACCAAATATCTGATTTTCATTCTAAAATAATTGTTGCCCATTATAATAAATATCGTCGACCTGATATATTGATCCGAAGTGGATCTGTTCATATGCTCAACTCTTCTTTACTTTCTAATAGGCTGCCTATCCATATTATGCGGAGCATTGGACTTGGATTATTACGCAACTGCTCACCATTACGTAATTTATTTATGCGAGAAGGAATGTATCCTGGATACGGCTTTAAAGAAATTATGCAAACATTCCCAATCAAATCACCTAACCAACTCTATTGATATAATCAAAATCAATAATATTTATTAAGAAATAATAATAATATATTTTTTAAGAATTACATATAGAAGTTATTAAAACTTTCAGTAACTCTCCTTCTATTGGAAATAATTATTCAATGTATTGATTATATACTGTCATACATAATAATATATTATTATAAATAAATTTTTCTGAAAAATGTTTATCAATGAATGTCTTTATTTGATCGCGTAAAAAATAAACGTATCAAATCTCTTTCATAAATAGCGTGTGTGAAAAGCTTTTGTACAATCACAATTAAGAGATGTCAGAAGATATATTCTACCAGCGTTTATGCAAATCAAATATTAAACATCAGAATTTTTTATTAAAATAATAGGCAAAATTTGCTAAATCGCCTCCCCTTTTATAAAAAATAAGAAAAAAACGATTTTCGTTAATTAAGGTAAATTTTGAAAATTTTTCTTCATTAAGTATAGCACTTAAAATAAATAGTTTTGGGAACTTGTTGGCAATACAACGGTTAATGAAGTGTTGTTTCAAGAGATGGTAATAAGATGAGATTAAGTAAAATTTTTAAATTAACTATTTTTTTTATAATAATTCTATGTCTCTCATCTATAGTCACTACTTCAATAAGTAAGGTCTTTTATGCTCCTTATTGTAAAGCTTCTAGATATAGCTTTACGAAAGACATCACCAAACCAGGACAAAATTCATTTACTGCTTTGCAAATTAAAAATTGTCTCATACAAAATGGTTTTACAAACATTAAACGATTGCGTCTCGATGATAAAGGTATTTGGCGTGCTTTAGTAGAATTTAAAAGGAAGCTTTTTCTCATATCAATCGATTATTCTGGAACCATAAGCATTCAAAATAAAAGAAAAGAATATGATTCATTTTAAAATTTATAGTAATATTGACTCTCATCACTATAAGAGAATTTTTTTTAAAAAAATTTGGAATTTCCTCAAAGAGCCTGCTTTTATAGGAAGTTTAAACGGTAGTTTATCAGGAGCAGTCGCTGCAATTCTCGCAACTTATGGTTATATTGCTCTGCCAGGATTTGGTCCAATTATTACAATGGGTATAGGTATAGCATTTTTCATTGGAATGATAATAGGCGCAATGATAGGATCAATAATAGGTGTTTGTGTCGGTGCATTTTATGCTTTTATGGAATATTTATATAAACCACAATAGTTATTTCTCTTACGACTTTCATAAACGTATTGTTATGAAATCTGCATCATATTATGAATATTGTAAGAGCAAAGTCATTTAAAAAGTTTCCTATTTGATTTCTCACAATATCTTAAAAAGTCTATTTTTTTAGAAACACCTCTTGAAGAAATGTAGATGGAATATAGTTATCATTCTATAAAAGCTGTATTATTTTGATAAGTAGGAGTAATCCTTTAAAACATACTAGTGTATAAAAAGAGCCATTTAAAACCTAGAGTATTTTTTCATTTATTATACTTTTTAAGAGTATAATAATACGATTTAAAGAAAATATTTAAATACAATAATATATTATCAAGTATAGCTGCGCTTTTATATTTAATGTGTAAAATAAAAGTATAAAAGGTGCTGTATGAATAAAAAACGCTTTCTCTTATCCTCACTGATGCTTTTGGCTTATCATTCTGTTGCATTAGCAGATTCTATGCAAGTCAAGATTTATGAACTAGAAAAGAACGACATAAAAAAGCCTATTGGTATGATGGAAATTGAAGAAAATAGTCATGGTTTAATCTTTACACCCAATTTGTCTGGCTTACCAGAAGGTTTGCATGGTTTTCATCTCCATGACAACCCTTCATGTGATATGAAAGATGGTGTTGTTGGTGCTACTGCTGGTGGACACTACGATCCTGAACACACCGATAAACATCTTGGTCCGTATAATACTTATGGTCACTTAGGCGATTTACCAGCACTTTATGTTGATGATAAAGGGCAATCAACAATGAGCGTTCTTGCCCCACGAATTAAAAATCTCTCTGAAATTAAAGGACATTCATTAATAATTCATTTGGGCGGAGATAACCAATCAGATCATCCATTACCGCTTGGCGGGGGTGGTGCGCGTTTAGCATGTGGTATTATTGAATAAATAAACCTCTTACAGGCTATTTAAGTCTGTAAATTTTTAAAAAAGATAGAAAAGCTTATTTTTATTTTTGATATATGAGTGATCTAAATGTTTTCAATTAATCTGCCAATGCAAACAAAATATTTTTGCTAGTCGAGCCAAAAGCTTTTCCTTTTAGAGGCTGTTTTTGTTACTCTAAAGCAATATACACAGCTCATAAAAGGGCTCCTTTTAAGGGCTTAACAAATGCATTTTCAAAATGTAATGGGCAGTTTTATAGCTAATTAAGAGTCAGAGAGAAATAAATAAAAAATTGAGAATGATAAAAACCTAGAAATATATTCTTATGAAAATTGATCCCAATCGAACTGGCGTATCTCACGAGTTTGATAAAACTGATAAATAAGTTTAATATAATGAGAGAAGTCTTTGTTTTCCTCTATAATCTATTAGCGATATCCCAATTAATTTTATTGTGCTCATTTATAAATACACTAAATTATATTACCTTAACAGTGTTTAGTACCATCCAACAGCAATTTGTGCTTCTTCTGACATACAATCAGGTGTCCATGGTGGATCAAATGTCATGGTAACTTCAACATGCGAAACACCTTCAACTGCACTTACCGCATTTTCTACCCAACCTGGCATTTCTCCAGCAACGGGACACCCTGGTGCTGTGAGTGTCATTTCAATTTTTACTGAACGATCATCTTCAATATCAATACGATAAATTAATCCTAGCTCATAAATATCAGCAGGGATTTCCGGATCATAAACCGTTTTTAGAGCAGCAATAATATCATCCGTCATACGATCAATTTCATCTGCTGGAATTGCTGATATGTAAGACTTGTCATTTTTGCTTACATTTCCAACAGACTCTGTAGAATGATGCTCTTCAATTGTTTTAGCCATTAAAAAATATCCTTGCTTTTTCTAATGCTTCCACTAATTGGTCAATGTCTTCATAATTACTATACATAGCCAATGATGCACGGCAAGCGGATGTCAAACCAAAATGTTGTAATAAAGGTTGTGCACAATGCGTTCCTGCACGGATAGCAACACCTTGCCTGTCAACAAACATAGCGATATCATGGGCATGTATTCCTTGCATTTCAAAAGATATAATAGCTCCTTTATGAGGAGAATGTCCGTAAATACGTAACGATTTAACTGTTTCAAGTCTTTCATGGGCATAGGATAAAAGTTTTGCTTCATGGGCGTGAATAGCGTTTCTGTCTTTCTGCTTTATATAATCAATAGCAGCAGCTAATCCAACAGCTTCAGCTATGGGAGGAGTCCCCGCTTCAAAGCGATGAGGAGGAGCATTATAAAGAACCTTATCAATGGTTACATCCTCAATCATCTCCCCTCCCCCTTGAAAAGGATGCATTTCCTCTAGCCTCAATTCCTTGCCATAAAGCACACCTATACCTGTAGGACCATAAAGTTTATGACCCGTAAAGACATACCAATCACAATCAAGATTTTGCACATCAACGGTTAAATGTACTGCCCCTTGAGAACCATCAACAAGAACAGGAATGGCATTTTGATGTGATAACTTAATAATTTCTTGAACAGACGGCACGGTTCCTAATACATTAGACATATGCGTAATAGCAACAAGTTTTGTTTTATTCGTTAAAGCTTTTTGAAAATCTTCAATATGGAGCACACCATTCTCATCAACGGGCACGAAGACGAGCTTAATACCTTTCTGTTCACGAATAAAATGCCACGGAATAATATTAGAGTGATGCTCCATAATGGTGAGAATAATTTCATCACCTTCATTTAATTGAAACATCCCCCAACCATAAGCAACAGTATTAATAGCTTCCGTAGCACTTTTCGTAAAAACAATTTCCTTTGCTGTTTTAGCGTTTAAAAACGCACGAACTGTTTCACGAGCATTCTCATAACATTGCGTCGCTGCATTCGATAAAAAATGCATTCCTCGATGCACATTTGCATAACGACATCGATAAAAATTATCCATCGCATCAAGCACAAATTGCGGTTTTTGAGCAGATGCTCCACTGTCAAGATAAGCTAACCGTTTACCATAAACATTACATTGTAAAATAGGAAAATCACAGCGAATTTCTTCTACGTTATAATTTAATACTGGTATGTCACTTTCCATTATTTTGCCTTAAACATTTTTTTCTAGCCATTCGCCAATCATATTCTTCAAAACAGTTTGGATATTTTCTTGTTTAATCTCATCAATAAACTCAGAGATAAACCCTTTAATCAGAAGTGCACGAGCTGTTTTAAAAGGAATACCGCGTGCCATAAGATAAAAAAGATAATCATGATTGATATTGGCGACTGTCGCACCGTGACCACATGCAACATCATCAGCAAAAATCTCTAGTTCAGGCTTTGCATTAAATTCTGCTTCATCTGAAAGAATGAGACTATTACAGGCCATGCGTGCATCGGTTTTTTGGGCTTTTTGAGCAACACGTATTATGCCTTGAAAAACACCAACTGCTTTATCTGTTACCACATTGCGTACAATTTCTGTTGAGGTTGATTTTTCTTCAACGTGGCGAACATTCATCGTAAGATCGCTATGCGTCTCTCCTGATAATAAATTGATGACGCGTAATTGAAAGTTAGAATCTTCTCCTTGTAACTCAACATCAATTTCCTGACGATTAAGTTGACTGCCTATATTAATTACATAAAGTGATAATTTTGCTCCTTGCTCAAGAACAGCACGAAACCGGCCAAACTGTGTAGAATGAAAACCACGATTGCGAATAAGGATCCATGTTACATCACTCCAAGCAGCAACATGTAGCGAAAATATTGAACTGACAAAACTCTCTTTATCATCGCCAATCTCACGTTCAACAAACACAGCTTGACTGTTTTTGCCCATTTTTATGTCCGAAAAAATATGCGATTGTCCACCCATTTGGATATTTTGCAATTCAATGGGAACAGTTAACTTTGTATTTTCAGGAATGTGAAAAAGCCAACCATCCGTAACAAAAGCGGTATTTAATTGTCCAATAAAGTCTTCATCCGAAGTGATTTGATCTATTTTTACTTCATTTTCTTTTAAGGCATCAGCAAGCCGCTTTATGGTCATATTTGCCACATTTGGCTGTGTCGCTGTTTTTCCATTTTTAATAGAAAAAACAGTACTTTCTGGAAGTAATGCATCAATGTATTGCTCATCCGTATTTGTTGGTAAAAAATCACTCACAGATTTCAAGAGTGTGCGCAGATTAGTATAATGCCAATTTTCGATTTTGCGTGAAGGAAGACGTGTGATTTGAAACAGTTCAATCGCTTTTTTGCGAACCGCCCGCACACTCTTATCACCAGGTAAATTGTTTATAGATTGATTGAAATGATTGAGTATCTCCTTTTCAACCGCTATCAATTCTTGTTGTGCGCTCATATTACAATAACCTCAAGCTGCTTCATTAATAAGGTCAGCATATCCATTTTGTTCCAAATAAAGCGCTAGTGATTTATCTCCGCTTTTAATAATTCGTCCTTTATAGAGAACATGTACCGTATCAGGAATAATATAGTTCAGTAGACGTTGGTAATGGGTAATGACTAAAAATGAACGTTGTGAATCTCTGAGTTTATTAACACCATCTGCAACAATTTTTAGTGCATCAATATCTAAACCAGAATCTGTTTCATCTAAAATGCAGAGTCTCGGCTTAAGAAGTGCCATTTGTAAAATTTCAGCACGCTTTTTTTCTCCCCCTGAAAAACCAACATTTAATGGACGTTTTAGCATATCCATATCTATATCAAGTTTTGAAGAAGCTTCTTTAACACATTTTATAAATTCAGGAATTTTAAGTTCTGCATCACCGCGTGCTTTTCGTTGAGAATTCATCGCAACTTTTAAAAACTCCATCGTTGCTACTCCAGGTATTTCCATTGGATATTGAAAAGCAAGAAAAACACCATAGGTTGCACGCTCTGCTGGATCCATTTCTAAAAGTGATTGCCCATTATAAAGGATATCGCCTTCTATGACTTCGTAATCATCACGACCTGCAAGTAAATAAGACAAAGTTGACTTTCCAGCTCCATTTTGTCCCATGATAGCAGCAACTTCACCATCTTGAACGGTCAAGTCTAACCCCCGAATAACTTCTGTATCGGTTCCAACAATACGCGCACGCAAATTTTTTATTTCTAACATAATGAAATCCTGTTCCGACTCTTTTAGACCAAAGATGCCTTTAGCTCACCGATTATCCCACACTACCTTCAAGGCTGATGCCAATGAGCTTTTGTGCTTCAACGGCAAATTCCATGGGAAGTTTTTGAATAACTTCTTTTACAAAACCATTCACAATTAATGCGATAGCTTCTTCTTCAGGAATGCCACGCTGCATAACATAAAAAAGTTGATCATCAGAAATTTTTGATGTTGTCGCTTCATGTTCAAATTGCGCTGTCGCATTTTTTGCTTCAATATAAGGGACCGTATGAGCACCACAATCATTGCCAATTAACAAACTATCGCATTGCGTAAAATTACGTGCATTTTGTGCTTTTCGATGTGCTGTTACTTGTCCACGATAAGTGTTATTTGAAAAACCAGCAGAAATGCCTTTAGAAACAATACGACTGGAGGTATTTTTACCTAAGTGGATCATTTTTGTACCGGAATCGATTTGTTGATAACCGTTTGCAACAGCAATAGAGTAAAATTCTCCACGTGAGTTATTACCACGTAGCAAACAAGATGGATATTTCCAAGTAATCGCAGAACCAGTTTCGACTTGTGTCCATGAAATTTTAGAATTATCGCCCCGACAATCTCCACGCTTTGTAACAAAATTATAAATGCCACCCTTCCCTTCTTTGTCGCCGGGATACCAATTTTGTACTGTAGAATATTTAATTTCTGCATTTTCCAGTGCAATAAGCTCAACAACAGCGGCATGCAGTTGATTTTCATCACGTTGTGGAGCTGTACACCCCTCCAGATAAGAAACATAGGAGTTTTCATCGGCAATAATTAATGTTCGCTCAAATTGACCTGTATTGCGTTCATTAATTCTAAAATAGGTCGAAAGCTCCATAGGACAACGGACGCCTTTGGGAACATAAACAAATGAACCATCTGTAAAAACTGCTGCATTCAAGGCAGCATAATAATTATCACCCACAGGCACAACAGTTCCTAAATATTTTTTAATAAGAGCAGAATGTTCGATAATTGCTTCTGAAATAGAGCAAAAAATAACGCCCGCACGTGCAAGCTCTTTTTTAAATGTTGTCACAACAGAAACAGAATCGAAAACCGCATCGACAGCGACCTGCCCTGATGCATAGATACTTTCATCAAAAGTAGAAGAATCAGACTGTTTTCTTACTCCTGCTAAAATCTCTTGTTCTTTAAGGGGAATACCAAGCTTTTCATAGGTTGCCAATAATTCAGGATCGACTTCATCCAAAGATTTTGGTCCTGTATGATTTTTAGGAGCAGCATAATAATAAAGCTCTTGAAAATCAATTGGAGGATATTTAATGCGCGCCCAACTGGGTTCGTGCATTGTTAACCAACGGTGGAAAGCTTGTAAACGCCACGTTAGCATCCATTCAGGTTCATGCTTTTTAGCAGAAATAAATCTGATAATATCTTCGTTTAAACCTTTTGGGGCTTTGTCCATCTCAATATTGGTTTCAAAGCCATATTTATATTGATCAACATCTATTTCACGTACTTGACGTATTGTTTCTTGTACTGCCGGCATAAACTTTCTCCCTTTTTGGCATCAAGAACCGGTGACTAAAAGTCTCGTGTTTTCCAGGATTAAAATGAATAATTCATTTTTAGGCTATACGCACTTTAGGCTATATGCAAAGTGGGAAAATTTTAATCAAGCTTTTTATTTAAAATAATTCTAATTTTTTAAATTCAATGACAAATCCTATCCTTCTCTATTACTGATAATTTGAGAAAAAAACAATAGAAAATCATCAATGTCTTGAGAAGTTGTGCACCGCCCTATTGAAATACGAATTGCTCCATTGGGAATATGATATCCCATTGCTTCCAAGACTCTGCTTTGTTTTACTTTCCCTGAAGAACAGGCAGAACCTGCTGATACAGAGAATCCTGCTAAATCAAAAGCAATTTGCATCGTTTCAGCTTTTATACCACGCACAGTGAAATAAGTCGTGTTTGGCAAACGCTGAACTCTTTTGCCAAAAATTTCAACATCATGACATATTTTCTGTATTCCATTTTCTAATTTATCGCGTAAATATACTAACTGTTTTATCTCTTCTTTTATATAACAATCAGCGATTGCTGCACCGAAAGCAGCAATCAGTGGCAATGCTTCTGTTCCTCCACGTAACCCTTTTTCTTGTCCTCCTCCTATAATAAGAGGCGCTGGCATCAAAAGGCTCCCAGATGAAACAAAAGCACCAATCCCTTTAGGACCACCAATTTTATGGGCCGACAGTATAAAAAAATCCCCTCCCATCTGATCAATATCAACAAAATTTTTGTCTACATATTGTGCTAAATCAACAATTAGAATCCCTCCAAAATCACGAACAATCGCAGCTAACTCTTTTATTGGCTGAAGAACTCCTGTTTCACTATTTGCAGCTTGAATAGCAACAAGAGGAAGCCCCCTTGTTTTATCGTGAATTTTTAAGAGAGAGACTAATTGATCTTGTTGAATAAGCCCATCTCGATCAACAGCAACTGTAGTGATGCATTCTTGAGAAAAACGTCCTCCTTCTGCAACAGATGGATGTTCTGTTGCCCCAATGTAAAGATGAGAAAATTGAATTTTAGCTCTTCCCATATTATAAAAGGGTGTTAATAAAGTCATTGCTGCTTCACTTGCACCAGATGTAAAGACAACGTGATCTGGATTGGTATTGAGACTTTCAGCGACTTGTCGACGTGCTTTTTGTAATAACGCTTTTGCAGCACGTCCTTCCGTATGAACCGATGAGGGGTTACCAAATATCTCTAAAGATTCCAGTAATGCCACCCGTGCTGTTTTTTTCAGTGGTGTTGTCGCGTTATGATCAAAATATCGGCGTTTCATAACCATTTTATATCGCAATCATTCATCTATGAATTGATTAAAAAAATAGTGCAATTTTCTTGAAAAATGCACTTAAAAAAGAATATCTAGTGATTGTTTAAGAGATTCTATGGTAAAAGTCGATCAAGGTCAATGAGAGCTTATCGTATGTTAAGGAGCATTTAATGCCAGAAATTATTTTTAATGGTCCCGCGGGTCGGCTTGAAGGGCGTTATCAGCCTTCTCAACAAAGAAATGCACCAATTGCGATTATTTTGCATCCTCATCCCCAATTTGGTGGCACAATGAACAATAAAATTGTTTATGATCTCTTCTATATGTTTCAACAACGTGGCTTTACGACATTACGTTTTAATTTTCGTGGTATTGGTCGCAGTCAAGGTGAATTTGATTATGGAATAGGAGAGCTTTCAGATGCTGCCGCTGCTCTTGATTGGGTGCAAGCACAGCATCCTGATTCTAAAAATTGCTGGGTGGCTGGCTATTCATTTGGAGCTTGGATTGGTATGCAGCTTTTAATGCGCCGACCGGAAATTGAGGGCTTTATATCCGTTGCTCCTCAACCAAATGTTTATGACTTTTCATTCCTTGCCCCGTGTCCCTCCTCTGGGCTTATTATTCACGGTGCTGTTGATAAAGTGGCTCCTCCAAAAGATGTTCAAACCCTTGTAGATAAACTTAAAACACAAAAAGGTATCACTATTACACAAGAAATATTGGAGGGTGCTAATCACTTTTTTAGCGGATATCATCAAGAGCTTATTGAACGATGTGCACAATATTTAGATAACCATATTACCGGTGAATTCCTCGCTCCTCCGCCTGAAATACTTTCCCTTACTTAAAATGAGAATTTATAAAAAGTGAAAAAGAACTCCTGTAACGCAGAAAAACCTTTTTGCACTGGTTTTCCTTTTCTGTCATTTATCTGCACTCAAAAACTTAAGAAGGATAATTCTCTTTGAGAAAAAAGTATTTTCTGCTGAAAAACAAGTAAAATGATACTTTTGTTTTTTTATCCAGTATTTTTCGTTCCCTTGTGAGATAGGTCTTAATTATGCTAGAGAGAGCATGTTAGCAAACATCCTATCAATAAATGCAATTTTAATGAGGAAACAAATCTGTGACTGTCTTTAAATCTGATTTTTTACACATTATGCACGAGCGTGGTTTTATCCACCAAATTTCGGATGAAAGAGGCTTAGATGATCTTTTTTCAAAAGAAGTTGTAAGCGCTTATATTGGATTTGATCCTACAGCGTCGAGCTTGCATGCTGGGAGTCTTCTGCAAATTATGATGCTTTATTGGTTACAAAAAACTGGTCATCGCCCTATTATCTTGATGGGTGGAGGAACAGGATTGATTGGTGATCCTTCTTTTAAAGATGAAGCACGGCGCCTTCTCACACAAGATGATATTACGACAAATATTGCTAGTCTTAAAAAGGTCTTCGCTCATTACTTAACATTTGGTGATAAAGAAACTGATGCATGTATTGTGAATAATGCTGAATGGTTATGCAATTTAAACTACTTAGAATTTCTGCGTGATGTAGGAAAACATTTTTCTGTTAACCGTATGTTGTCATTTGATTCCGTCAGACTAAGACTTGAGCGTGAACATTCTTTGTCATTCTTGGAGTTTAATTATATGATCCTGCAAGCTTATGACTTTGTTGAACTTTATAGGCGTTATGGACTGCGTATGCAAATGGGTGGTTCTGATCAATGGGGCAACATTGTTAACGGAATTGAGTTAGGACATCGCTTAGGAACAGTACAGTTATATGCATTAACTTCACCATTGCTCACCACGTCTTCTGGTGCAAAAATGGGCAAGTCATTGAATGGTGCTGTATGGCTTAACGCAGATATGCTTTCACCTTATCAATTTTGGCAGTATTGGCGTAACACTGAAGATGCCGATGTTATTCGATTTTTAAAGCTTTATACCACATTGCCAATGGATGAGATTGTCAAACTTTCTGCATTACAAGGGAGTGAAATTAACGAAGCAAAGAAGATCCTTGCAACAGAAATTACCGCAATGTTGCATGGGCGCAGTTTTGCAAATGCTGCAGCCGAAACTGCTCGAAAAACTTTTGAAGAAAAAACACTTGGAGAAAATCTTCCAACTGTTGAAATTCAAGCTACAGAATTAAAAATGGGAATTGGATTACTCAATCTTTTAGTACAAGCAGGACTCGCTAAATCTAACAGTGAGGCTCGCCGTCATGTTCAAGGTGGAGGTGTACGTGTTAATGATGAAATCATTGAAGATGAGACACGTCTTATTCTTGAAGAAGATGTCAATGCCGATGGAATCCTTAAACTTTCCTTCGGTAAGAAAAAACATGTTTTGATAAAACCACTATAATCGCTTTATAATTTTTATACTCCTTTTTTCATGCCGTTTAGACTGATTTCTCTTCCTCACTTCAATCCTTGTAATACATGGCTCTTTTGGACAATCATATTTTAGAAAGTTGAATCATTTCTTTTTGTGTGTATTGTGATAACTTGTAGTTATTAAACAAAAAAGAAAGTCAAAAAAATGACACAATCGATGAAAGGCACCCTTGCTCCTGATTTTCATTTGCCCCGTGATGGGGGAGATAAAATATGTCTTTCTGATCTACAAGGAAAATGCGTTATTTTATATTTTTATCCAAAAGATGATACGAGTGGCTGCACGTGTGAAGCACTTGATTTTACGCAATTAAAAGCAAAATTTGATGAAATAGGAGTGGTTGTTATTGGAATCTCTCCAGATAATGTTAAAAAACACGATAAATTTAAAACAAAACATGGGCTTGATGTCATCCTTGTTTCCGATGAAGAAAAAACCACGCTTGAAGCTTACGGTGTTTGGGTTGAAAAAAGCATGTATGGACGCAAATATATGGGCGTTGAACGAAGCACTTTTCTCATTGATAAAACCGGAAAAATAGCAGAAGAATGGCGTAAAGTGAGCGTGTCTGGACATGCTGAGAAGGTGTTAGCTGCTGCCACACTTTTACATAATCAAGATTTATAAATGTTGGTATTCAAATAGTTATCAAATGTAAAAATCACCCCATTGCTGGATGTCATAAATCTAGCAATGGGAATAGAATTAACGGATCAAGCAATCATCTTAAAAATATTGCCTTTGGTTAATCAATGTCTTCAATTTCCTGGGCTTTTCCGTAAATGCGCCGTGCAAGTGCTGCTTCTATGAATGCATCTAAATTGCCATTGAGTACGGATTGTGGATCAGTGTTTTCAACACCTGTGCGTAAATCTTTGACAAGCTGGTAGGGTTGCAGAACATAAGACCTAATTTGATGTCCCCATCCGATTTCTGTTTTCGAAGCTTCAACAGCATTTGTTTCTTCTTCTCTCTTTTTGAGCTCTTCTTCATAGAGTCTTGCGCGTAACATAGACCATGCAGTTGCTCTATTTTTATGCTGAGAACGCTCCGTTTGACATTGAACAACAATACCCGTTTTTATATGTGTGATACGAACTGCAGAATCTGTCGTATTGACATGTTGACCTCCTGCCCCTGATGCACGATAGGTATCAATACGAACATCTGCCTCTGATACGTCAACTTCAATATTATCATCAATGACTGGATAAACCCAAATGCTTGCGAAAGAGGTATGGCGTTTTGCATTAGAATCAAACGGCGAAATGCGTACCAAACGGTGAACCCCTGATTCTGTTTTCAACATACCATATGCATTATGTCCTTTTACGAAAAGAGTTGCTGATTTTATGCCGGCTTCTTCTCCATCATGAATTTCTAATATTTCAACCTTCATGTTATGCTGTTCAGCCCAACGCGTATACATACGTAACAACATAGAAGCCCAATCTTGGCTTTCCGTGCCTCCTGCACCGGCATGAACTTCTAGATAAGTGTCATTCTGATCTGCTTCTCCTGAAAGAAGCACATCAATCTGTTTTTTCTCTATTGCATTCTTAAGATTACGTATGGTGTTTTCTGCATCAGTGATAATTTCGATATCACTTTCTTCTTCACCCATCGCGATTAATTCAATGCACTCTTCAAGTGTTTTTGTAAATGATCGAAGACCCTGAATTGAATCATCAAGACGCTGACGCTCACGCATCATATCCTGTGCTTGTTGCGCATCATTCCAAAGTGTTGGATCCTCTGCTTTTTGATTGAGATATTCGAGACGTTTGAGTGATTGATCCCAGTCAAAGATGCCCCCTTAGCAATTTAATTGCTTGTTGGATTTCATCAACTAATGTTTCTATTTCTGCTCGCATAATTTCACACCGTCGTTTTTATTTTTTATTCTTTCTCGTTATATTTTTGAACATTTTCTACAAATCAATGATCGTAATAAGAGGATGGTATCACCTCATCAATCTGTTTTAATGTAGGACACTGCAAAAAGCAGATAAAATGCGTTTATTCCATTCATCCGTTATATCAAAAGAGAATTTTGTGATTAATACAGCCCACCTGTACCGCTTTCAAGAGCTTTATTAACCTGTGGAGAAGTGGTCATTGCTGGAACTCCTTCTTGAAAAGAATCTGTACCACCAATGACTTGATAGATATCAGCAGGTCCAGTTCCTGGTTTAAATGCTTCTATAATGACATCTTGCTCTCCTCTTTCTGCAAGCATGCCTGTCTTACGATTAATTGGCATTAAAATCATACCCTCTGGCATTTTAAATGGCACATTTGGTTTTCCTTTCAAAGCGCCTTCCATAAATTCTCCAAAAATAGGTGCAGCTAATGAACTGCCGGTGCCATTATATCCTAATGATGCTGGTTGATCGTAACCAACAAAAACACCGACGACAAGATCAGGGGTAAAACCCATAAACCATACATCTTTAGAATCATTGGTGGTTCCTGTTTTAGCCGCAATATGCCGATTAAGGTAACGTAAACGTGCTGCTGTACCGCGTTGAACAACCCCCTCCATCATTGATGTAATCTGATAAGCCGTCATAGGATCAAGAACTTGATCTCTTTCATCAATTAATTTGGGTTCATTTTGATTATCCCAAGCCTGAACATTACAATTCTCACAGAGACGATCATCATGCCGATAAATGGTTTTTCCATAACGATCTTGAATTCTGTCTATGAGAGAAGGATGAATAGAGCGTCCTCCATTGGCTATTACTGAATAAGCTGTCACCATTCGTAAAACCGTTGTCTCCCCAGCTCCTAAGGCCATGGGAAGATAAGGTTGTAATTTATCAACAATGCCAAAACGCTCTGCATATTCAGAAACAAGAGGCATTCCCATATCATAGGCAAGGCGTATGGTCATAAGATTGCGGGAATGTTCAATGCCATAACGTAGTGTTGACGGTCCTGCATATGTACCACCATAATTTTTAGGCTGCCAAATCTCACCATTATATTGGCGAATTTCGATGGGGCCATCTAAAACAACAGATGCTGGTGTGTATCCATTATCGAGCGCCGCTGCATACACAAAAGGTTTGAAAGCAGAACCAGGCTGGCGATAGGCTTGTGTCGCGCGATTAAATTCAGATGTAGAAAAAGAAAATCCTCCTACCATTGCAAGAACACGTCCTGTCTCAGGTTCCATCGCAACAATAGCACCTTCAACTTTGGGAATCTGTTGTAAACGATAAATATTGTTTGTATTGGGTATTTTTTCAACAAAAATAACATCGCCAACTTGCAGAACTTGCGATAGATTATGAGCAACCCTTCGGTAGCCATTTTCTTTCACAACATTTAAAGCCCACTTTGAATCCTTCTCAGATAAAATAGCTGTTTCCCGTTTTTTTGATAATAAACCTGAATTTTCACGCTGAGGTTGCAAACCAATCTCTACTTTATTGGCATTAGCAGAAAGAACAACAGCTAAACGCCATTCAGGAACATCACTTAACCCCGTGATATTTGCAAGCTCTCCCCCCCAATCATCTTTTTTATCAATACGATTATAAGCTCCACGCCATCCTTGTGAATGATCAAATTTAATGAGCCCATCGTGTAAAGCTTTTCGAGCAAGAATTTGTAAATGTGGATCTAATGTTGTACGAATCGAAAGTCCACCCTCATAAAGTGTTTTTGCACCATAACGACGCATTAAACGGCGGCGTACCTCTTCAGTAAAATAGTCAGCAGCAAAAACATAACTATCACTACCACGTAATCTCGCTCCTAAGGGCTTGTTTTTCGCTTTTTCTCCTTGATCACGCGTAACATATCCATTTGTTACCATTCGATCTATAACCCAATTGCGCCGATTAATAGCACGCTGTGTATTTTTGAAGGGATCATAATTTCCCGGACCTTTTGGAAGAGCCGCCAAATAAGCACATTCCTCTAATGTTAGGTCATTGACGGATTTATTGAAATACGTCAAAGCAGCAGCCGCGATACCATAAGTGCCACGACCAAGATAAATTTCATTGAGATAAAGCTCAAGAATATGTTCTTTTGAATAGGTTTTCTCAATACGCATCGCTAGGATAGCTTCTTTTAACTTCCGTTCTAATGTTGCTTCTGAATTTAAAAGAAAGTTTTTAGCGACTTGTTGTGTAATGGTTGATGCCCCTTCTGGGCGTTTCCCTGAACCAATATTACGGATATTATTGATTAAAGCTCTAGAAAGTCCTTCGGGATCTAAGCCAAAATGATGATAAAAATTTTTGTCTTCAGCGGAAATAAAAGCTTCTTTAAGAATTTTGGGTATTGATTGAATCGGTAAATAAAGGCGATGCTTCGTTGCAAACTCTGCCATCAGGCTACCATCAGCAGCATGAACGCGTGTCATCACAGGTGGTTCATAGAGCGATAAAACTTCATAATCAGGAAGTATATTCGCCTGATCTGTTGCGAATGCATCTTCTATCATTGCTCGGAAAAACCCAAGAAGCATAACAAAACTCAAAAGGTATCTAAAAAAAATCATCATCAGAACGGCTATCCACTCCTTTAGAATTGATTAAAGAAAAATATGTTATCTTACGAACGCTGCGCGGATATCACCGCGAGAAGGAAGATAAAGAAAAACTATTTTTATCTTTTATTGTTTATACTAAACTCTATCAGAACCCGATACTGATACTTTATTTTCTCACCAATTTAAAGAGGCTGCATAATTTTCTGCCTATATTCAGCAAATTGGCGGATAGAATGCGCAATTGAGATAGCCATTTGTTTTCTCCATTGGGGATTGTTTAATAATTCTTCATCCTCTTTATTGGATAAATAACCAATTTCTATCAAAACAGAGGGGATGTCTGAGGCCCTTAAAACTTGAAAATCAGCATATCGATGAGGATTATTTATCAGATTGATATTACTTTTTGATAAATTTGCAACAACACTATTCGCAAAACTCACCGAAAATGCGTGCGTTTCACGTCGGGTAAGATCGAGCAAAATATCTGTAACTTCAAGCGATTCATCTGCCGGTAAACCATCCAGAAGATCAACTCTATTTTCATTTTCAGCTAAGGACTTTGCAATTGCATCAGATGCTTTGTCTGATATGGTATAGACTGTAGCACCACGAAGAGAACGTAAATTAATAGTATCTGCATGAATAGATATAAAAAGATCGGCATCAAATTCTTGCGCTTTTTTAACTCTTTCACTCAATCTTAAAAAAATATTAGAATCGCGTGTTAATGCTACGGTGATATGAGAGTATTTTTTTAATTCATCTCGCAAAACACGAGCAAAGGCAAGTGTTACATCTTTTTCTAAAATCCCACTAATACCTCGCGCACCTCCATCAATTCCACCGTGACCAGGATCAAGAACAACACGAAAATTACGTGTTGTTATTCGTTGTATTTTTGTATCAAGCTTGTTGCTTTCTTGTTTTTCAAATATTTCATTAAACTCTTCTTGTGTCGTTTTACGAATATCAATCAGGAGTTGCCATAAACCATTCTCTAATTTTTGGACTGTATTCTTTTCAACAACAAACGCAATTTTACTCGTCAAAATAATGCGTGAAGTCCGTATATCAGAAAAACCATAACGAACATCTGATAACATACTTGATAATGTCTTCTGTTTTTTAAAAGGTGTATTTTGTGTGGAAAAATCAACAGTAGGCAAATTAATAATCAAACGGGCAGGCTTATCCAAAATCTGTAAACGAACATTGGGTTCAGCATTAAAAACCGCAATAATACGTGTTCGTGCACTATCTCCAATAGTTCGCAAATCAACAAGTTCTAAAGCATTTGCCGCTTGGATATTTATTTGAAATGTTAAAAAAAAGAATACATAACATAGGACGTACAAAATAATATCCCAATAGGCTGCTTTTGGCTTTTTGATAGAAACCCCTTTTATCATAAGTGAAATACTCTTAAATTCTCTATTAGCAACAATTGATCTCAATGGTATAAAAGCGATCTATCAGATTTATTTCATCTTTTTCAATAAATGCTGAATTCTCCAACTTTAAAAAATACCTCTAAAAATTAAATTAAGGCAATAAAGGCATTATAATGATATGTATTTACATTGTTACTTGCCAAAATCATGATATCAACATAAAAGAACATTTACGGCTTCCTAGCCAATAGTAACCACCTAAATAATCTGTAGTCCATATTAAGTTGTTTTTTAGAATATTTCTTACCACGTTATACATTCAGGCTTTTATGGATGAAAATTTTTTGTGTCACAAAAGCTAGGATTACGTTATTTAGATTCGCTGGTTCGGATATCCGAGCTATTTAAAAGATTATTTTACCGGAGACTTACAAAAATTATGAGTCACAAAAAACAGAGGGAAATGATGATGAGAATTACTGTAAATGCAGTCATGCATCTCTATGGAGTATCCCGTTCTGTTTTACTGGTACTTCCCTTTTATGGCAGACAGCCCCTCACATTTGCGAATAGCCATACTATTCGTTTGAATAAAGTTGCGCTTGTCGCCTTCAGGATTTTAACTTATGTCAAACAAAATGCTTATAGATGCCTCCCATCCGGAGGAAACACGTGTTGTTGTCGTTCACGGCAACAAAATTGAGGAACTTGATTTTGAATCAGAACATAAAAAGCAGCTTAAGGGGAATATTTATCTGGCACGTATTACACGTGTAGAGCCATCGCTCCAAGCCGCTTTTGTAGAATATGGTGGTAATCGCCATGGTTTTTTGACGTTTTCTGAAATTCATCCCGATTATTATCAAATTCCTATTGCGGATCGTTTGGCCCTTCTCGAAGAAGAAGAAAAAGCTGCTGTGGGAGACAATGATGTAGATGCCCCTACTGAAGAAACAAAAAAGAATAAACGACGCTCCAGAAAAACAAAAAAAGATGAGCGTAATGATGTCATGGCAGCTGGTGTTGAAAATGACATGAGATCTGAAGCAATAACCGTTGATGATGCAGAAGAAGCTTTTAGTGCAAGTATTGCTCATGATGATATTGAAATGGTTGGTGCTGAGGATGTGCGTGAAGAACTCCCTACCTATCAACGAAAACAAGGACGTCAATATAAAATTCAAGAAGTGATTAAGCGGCGTCAAATTTTGTTGGTGCAAGTTATCAAGGAAGAACGTGGCAATAAAGGTGCTGCACTCACAACATATTTATCCCTAGCAGGTCGTTATTCTGTTCTCATGCCCAACACAGCACGTGGGGGTGGTATCTCGCGAAAAATAACCAATGTACAAGATCGCAAGCGTCTTAAAGAAATTGTCAAAGAGTTAGCTGTTCCTAAAGGCATGGGGGTTATTTTACGAACGGCTGGAGCAAATAGAACAAAGGCCGAGATTAAACGCGATTATGAGTATCTTACCCGATTGTGGGATACTATC
Source organism: Bartonella sp. ML70XJBT.G (assembly GCF_028618575.1). Lineage (GTDB taxonomy): Bacteria > Pseudomonadota > Alphaproteobacteria > Rhizobiales > Rhizobiaceae > Bartonella. Next base: position 76,122 of record NZ_JAQITA010000007.1, read on the forward strand.
CGCACTTTGACTCTCAAATCTACCGCTCCATGTCTTGTTCATGAAGAAAGTAATCTCATAAAACGTTCTATACGAGACCTTTACAATAAAAATATCAATGAAATTCTTGTTTCAGGTGACCAAGGATATCGTGAAGCAAAAGATTTCATGCGTATGCTTATGCCAAGTCATGCAAAAGTTGTACAGCCTTATCGTGACCCTATTCCGATTTTTACGCGCAATAATATTGAAATGCAACTTGATAAAATGTTGCACCCGCAAGTTTCTTTAAAATCTGGTGGTTATCTTGTTATTAATCAAACAGAAGCGCTTGTTGCTATTGATGTCAATTCTGGTCGTTCTACCAAAGAGCTGTCTGTTGAAAAAACAGCATTACAGACCAATCTTGAAGCTGCAGAAGAAATAGCACGTCAATTACGTTTACGTGATCTTGCTGGTTTGATTGTGATTGATTTTATCGATATGCTTGAAGAACGTAATGTGAGACTAGTTGAGAAAAAATTGAAAGATTGCTTAAAAAGTGATCGTGCTCGTATTCAAGTTGGTCACATTTCACATTTTGGCCTTTTGGAAATGAGCCGTCAACGTATTCGCGTATCCGTTTTAGAAAGTACAACACAACCCTGCCCGCACTGTGCTGGAACAGGAAATGTTCGTTCTGAATCATCAATCGCTTTACATGTCATGCGCTCAATTGAAGAATATCTTCTTCACAATCCGCAACACAATATCACTGTGCGCACGCCCGTAACAACAGCGCTTTATGTTTTAAATCATAAACGCAGTATTCTTGTTAATCTAGAAACGCGCTTTAAACTTAATATTAGTATTGAAGCCGATGATAGCATTGGAACGCAACATCTCATTATTTCTAAAGGGACAATAGCAGAAGCAGTTTCTCAGACTCCATTGCTCTTTGAAGAGAGTCATAAAGAGGAAATCGCAGATGAGATTTTAATAGATAACCCTGTTAGCGAAGATAGAACACTTGTTGAAACAAAACAAAAACGTCGACGTAAAAATCGTCAAGGCGAAATGAATGAGAATTCTCTTTCCACCATGCATAAAAAAGATGATGCACTCAATGATGATACTCGTCGTCGGGGACGTCGTCGGGGACGTCGTGGTGGGCGGCACAATCAGGATAACAGTTTTTATCAACCTCGTATTCCTTATGCGGAACCAGTTGGAGATTTTGCCAAACAGGCCTTAGAAGAAATCAAGACAGCCTATCGCAAACGTCGTATTCCAGCTGAAAAATCTGTTCCATCAGTTCCATTAGAAGAAGCAAAAAACGATACGCAACACTTGAATATACAACAAGATGACATTGTAAAAGTTGATACGGTTGCTAAACCTAAAAAGCGTAAAGCGCGTTCGTCAAAAACAGTGCACAGTCAGCAAAATATCGAAAACGATCAAAATGTAATAGTAGCAGAGTCTTTAGAAGAAAAACCTATAACAGCTCCAAAACGTAAGGTTAAAACAAAAAAAGTGAATGAAACTGCACATGAGATCGCGGAAGAAACGCTTGAAAATAGCAAAAAACGAATACGTAGAACGCGTAAAAAAGCACTCTCTAAAGAGTTAACAACACAAGAAACTTCAGAACAAAAAACTGTAAGTGAGGAAACTGCCAAACCAACTTTCTCCAAAGTTGAAGAGAAAATCAATACTCCTGTTGTTATATCATCAACCCCTGATGATTCTCCAAAGACTGAGCGCATTGGTTGGTGGAAACGTAGAAATCTTTCTAAAAATTAAATATAAGAAAACCGCCGTAAATATTTTGCGGCGGTTTCAACAAGTATACATAGCGAAAAAGATCCAAAAAATACTTCACTTGTGTCGTATATTCGTTAGTTTTGTTTCGCTTTCTCTTGCTCAGCGCGCATACGATCTTCAATCTCTTTTTGCTTGGATTGAATGGCTTGTTGCAATTTTATTTGTTCTTGTTGAAAATCTTTTTCCTCCATACCAGGACCTGTGTATGCAGCTGTGAATCCATTAAGAGAAAATTCAATAGGATTAGCTGAACCACGGAAATTAATTGTAGTGACAACCATTTTTGAACCACTTTTCATAGCTGTAATCAGCTTGTCATCTAACACATCATTGGCAATACAACTAGGACCGTTACAAATAATATAAGGAACTTTTTTAGAGAAATTATCTCCTATTTGAATGAGAACCCCTTCTGGCAAAAAACGACCTGTAGGTACTTGAATACCTATACGTTTTTCATTTTGTTTTCCTTTTATTTCAACAAGATTAAAGGCTGTTAAAGGCTGTCCTGTATTTGATACAACAGTGTTCATGGTGTTACAAACATCAACATCATGCTGCTTACTGCAAACCTTATACCAACCTTGAGATAAAGTCTGCGCCCCTGCAGAAGTATGAATTGTAAAAAAAAGGGCAATAGCTCCCGCTACCCCTGAAATAACAGAATAGATATTTTTATGCGACATGATTAAGTTAATCCTTTCAACGCGCTTTTATAATATCCCCAACAACAGGAATACTAAATATAATTTCAATCAAGTGTATTAAATTAAACCAATGAAATGACACCCTCTCTTTACGCTTCTTACTTCAATATAAAGAGAAAAGTCAAATTTAGAGGAAAAACTACAAATTGCCAGCTGAATTCTTATGCATTCTTATACAGATTCCACCATTTATAGCATTGAGATTTTATGAAATTGATCCACAAAATACTTTAGTGTTACGAAATGGGATAAAATTGTATAAACGAATCAGTATTATAATATAGTTAAAGTAAATTCTTCTGTTATTCTATAGATATTATTAATTTAAATTTTTTATATTTATACTTCTTCTTTTAAACCATAAAGCTCTAGCGAGAGATATTGCAATGCATGGAGTTGCTAAATTACTGGAAAAATTTAAACATTTTCCTTATGCATTTCCTGATGCAAATTGAAAAAGTAGAATTACTTAAGGTTTTGTTGGTACATTTGATGGATTAAATCTCTTCATCATTCGCAGTTTTAGAACAACTGCGAGAGAACTTTTTTCTGATGAACAATTTTCTAGTCTTGTTTATAAAACAATGATGGTATGCATCTCGCGATGAAGCTTTTACACTTTAATAACCTCTCGGCAGAAAAGTTGAATTAAATAATCCACGCACTGACATTATTTTTTCTGAATCCAAAAGTGCGCATTTTCAAATGCAAAGCTACTACAGTTGAAAACGTATTCTTCACAATAAAACTTCTTAAAGATAAAGGAAGACCTCAATTTGATCGCTATATGAAATATATAGAAGCTATCGAAAGAATCAAAGATTATATGGTATACGCTTCCGACGTTCAAAAGATCGCAAATTTCCATTTTTTTTGGCAAGCCTAATGCTTATAGTACTTCGACATATTATTAATGTTGATGATTTTGCAAAATGAATCGAATAAAATTTCAGGAAGCAGTCCCTATATTATTGAACATGCTGATCTAAGTGAATGAATTATTTATAAACGCAATCCTCATTATTGAGGAAAAATCTTTCCATTAATAAAGGATTAAATAACTTTGATAGCATGCAAATGGAATATTTTGTAATAATATGGCATATTTTGGACCTCTTTAAAAGGTATGATTGTTGTTTTTATTGAGGCAAATCCCAATCGTGGGCAACACTCCTATAATTTTCCAGCTGTCCGCGAAGAACGTGTTATTAAAGAATAATTTCTCAAAGGGAATTTCTGTCGATCTCATAAGATCTGTTTTTATACACATCGTAACATTTTTAAAGATAAAAAAATATGATGAGCTTTGTCTCTCCTTTTTGAGTTTGAATTGGCCAATCATTGCCTTTGCAATCATATCTATAGTAGAATAGGAGATTATTGGGATGTAGCTATTTCTTTTATCTGTTGGAAAACCAGCAAGCGAAAAAGAAAAAACACTTTTAGCACCTTATCCTGATACAGTTCTTTCTGAGGTTTTTGATGAAAACTGGTGTATTTGCAAAACAAATGGATCAAGTATGGATCGATCAAGGATGAAAAAAGCTTGAAAACTTTTATAAAAAGTAGGATTTACGAAAAAAATAATAAAGCTATTACCCGTAATGGTTTGCCTTTTTAATTTGAAATTATGACTCAATCACGTGAAAAAGCAAAAATTGCTTTTGCCTTTCAAAATATGTTGTCACGCATAAGTATTCACGCTGAAGTCAGAACTGTTTATGATAGTCATACCAAAACCGTTTGGGAATGTTTAACTATGATATGATTATAGCAAAATTTAAAAACGCTCTCTCCAGCAAACGAACAAATAAAATGTTGGAGTTCTACTTCTCGAAATTTAAAAGGGAGTTTTAATTTTTCTGGAGCAACTGATCTTGCTATAGATGCAATGATAAAAGCCATGCTTGATGCACACCAGATGTTGATTTCATTGCAGAAGTTCGAGCTTTGGATAGAATTCTGATTTCTGGAAGTTACTATATAGCTCTGTATCATTTACCTGCAGTGGATAACGCGTTGATCATACATTAAATACCCTACTAATATATCAATTTATGGATATCTCTGCCTGTTTGGTGGTGTCAGTAAAAAATAATTAAACAAAAATTATTTTATTTATGATAACATATTGATAAAAATAATAAAATTTTATAAAAATAGCTTTATTTTTTACATAAAATAAAAAAAAATCGTTATGTTTCTTCTTTAAATTTAGAATTTATTTAATAAATTTACTGTATTTTACTTAATCTAGAATAGCCATATGCAATGGCTCTCTAGAAAAATAAGTATGTACTTATTATATATGGTATAAATTTACAAAGATTCGTAAATAAAGTTAAACATAAACTAAAAAGCTAATAATGTGAAATCTTCTTATAAGAATTTCCTAAAACGTAGAAATATCAATATTTTTCAGCGAAGAACAGAACGAAACTAATAGCATATTGTAATAAATTTTTTTAACAAAAATCATATTATCAGCCTCTTCTATAAATTATATAGTAAATCTTTATTCTATAACCTTAATTGAAATTTTAATGTATTCACTATAAGTGTTTGTTTCATGCTATATGACAGCATTATTTCTTATGCTTTGCTCCCAATATATTATTGTACAAAAATTAAAAGCCTTTCCACTTTACATAAAGTGTAACGAGAATAGAAACAACTACCTTTGATTAAAGCACTCTTCAATACGAGAAACTGTCCGATTTAGAATATTCTTCCTTTTAATTGAAAGCATTATATTTATGTACTTCTCTCATGGTTTTACAAAGCATAGGTGCATCTCTTTTCAACAACATGTCATCCTGTGTAATAGCAGCCTTTATATTGTTAAATAGTTCTTTTTCATAGCTATCAGAACTGTTCGTTAACAATTCTTTAATACTCCTATTAAAACGGGACTTATTGAATTATTTGCCCAAATAAAATCTTTATGTTCCAATCAAAATCTTTGCGTAAAATAACACCTATATCGCTTTGCAATATGTTCCAAAGAGTTTTAAAAAAATCGTAAAGGTTAAATAATTCTTCATTACTTCATCATCACCTCTAACACCTTCATTCATTTTCAATTCGTTAAATAATTGAGTCTTTTTCAAATATTTTTTTGCTCTAATGAGCTTTTCCTCATACTCTTCTACGTAGTACTCCCCTGCCACATGCATTTTAGATATAAATTTTAGTTTTTTCAGTGAGACTATTTAATTTAGAACCCAAATTATAACATTCATCCTTCAGATCTTTCTGTTCTTGCAAAAGCGTATTCTGTTCCTGCAAGAGTCCATAGTATTCTGTATTCTTAGAACTGCGATTTTTAAAAAGATTAAAATTAGCAAGTTTTTCTTCAATAAATTTTACTCTACTGTTAATATTCTCTCTTTTCTCTTTAAAATACTGATATTTTTCATCAAAAAATAATTTGGCTAAGCTGGACTCTGCATAAGAATTTTTGAAGCAACAAATTAAAGTGAGTAACAAAAAAGCTATAAAAGTAATTTTTGTAATAAAGAAAACATTTCATTCTTTCTAAAAATCATATGAATCTATTACTGTCATTAAAAAAATATTGTATCGATATGTATTAATTAAAAGTGATATTTTGGTAAAATATAAAAATTTTTGAGTGTTTTAACTGACACGTTTTACACATATTGTATATAATTGAGTTGATATCATCAGGCAAATATATTAAACAGTGCGCTATTGAAATAGAGAACACCATTTATAAAGTGAAATAAGATGATTTCCTCATTACAAAGATTGTTAAATATGATCTTTTTATTACTCGCTTTGATATGTGGAGTAAAAAATGTTTATGCTGCATTTCTTTTTAATGAAACTCTTGATGAAAAATATCAACGTTTTAAAGATAGAAAAATTATTGTTGACAGTGAAATTGGATTCATTGAAGAAAAACTGGATGAGTTGAATCTTTTGATAAAACGTACTCCTCGTATAAAACACTCCAAGATTTTGCATGAACAGAATAAGCTTTTGCAAAAACAGGATGACCTCAGTCAGGAACATTTCAGGCTTACTTTAAAACTAAATAAGTTAGCTGAAGAAAAACTTAAATTGATATATAGAACATACATCGCGCAAGAGTATGAGGAAAAAGAATATGAAGAAAAGCGTCTTAAAGCAAAGGAATATTTAGAAAGAATTCAATTTTTTAATGAATGGAAAGTAACTGAAAATGTTTTAGGTAATGATGAGATAATGAAAAACTATCTTATTTTTGTTGTTGCTTGCAGAACCTTTGAAAGCATCTTGCATAGTGATATAGCTGCTGTTTTGCGCAAAGATTTTGGTTGGAAAAAGAAGGATTTCAATTGGGCAAAAGATGCAATCCAGTCAATAGATCTAAAGTTAGTCAAAAGCATTAAAGAACTTCTAAAAACAGGACCTTATCATTATAAAAAAGAGTTGTATGACAATATAATAAATGCTGTCATACGTGGGGATTCATCTTTGGAAAATATACCTATGATTTGCAGAGCATTTGAGGGAGTGCATAATATAGTTTTGCCAAATAAAAGAAAAAATATTATAAGTCGTATGCTTTTCTATATGCACGAATGGTTTAGTAAAATTTAGTTCTATAAACTCTTGTTACAATTTCTTCATGAAATGAAAAAAGTTCAATGTTCATAATAGATATTATACTAAAAAATAGTATAGAAAGAACAATGTCATACAATATAATTCTCTACGCGAAAACCAACAGCGTTTTCATCTAGATGGCGTAGATTTTTTTGTATCTAAAATAGTTTATTTTATAATAATTTTTACTTTAATATACTTTGACTTAATAAAAACTGTATAAGAAACTTATTGAGTATATATTTATATTTTTGTTATTTTCTGCTATTTATAAAATTATGGGTCGTCAAAAATTAATTTCATTTTATTAATTATGACACATACTAAATATTTGTTACAATTATTTTTATTCTTTAATTATTTTGCTATAAATGTAATACAGAACAACATTCTAAACAGAATGGTGTTCTGCCATTTCTACAAGCTGTGTTATAATTTTTGCTACTCCAGTAAGCCTTTCATCGACCGTTAACCAATCATGAATCAGAGCTATCGTTTGGTCTGGTCTAATTTTTGCCATTGAACCTTGTTTTCCAATCCACTGGACAAGAGCAACACTGTTTGCAAAATAATTATTGCGGAATTGTATAACAAGTCCCTTTGGTCCCGTATCTAATTTTTCCACATGTGCTTTTCGACACAAGGTTTTAATATAAAAGACTTTAAGAAGATGCTGAACCTCCAATGGCAAAGGACCAAAGCGATCTATTAATTCGGCAGCAAATTCATCGATTTGTTCCAAATTATCAAGTTCTGTTAAACGACGATAAAGCCCCATGCGTAATGGTAAATCAGGTACAAAACTTTCTGGTATCATCACTGTTGTACCAAGTGAAATTTGAGGAGACCATTGTTGATCCTCATTCTGTTTGCCATCTTTTAATTCAGCAACAGCTTCTTCAAGCATTTTTTGATAGAGTTCAAATCCAACCTCTTTGATATGTCCTGATTGTTTTTCACCTAAAAAATTTCCTGAACCGCGAATATCCATATCATGACTTGCCAATTGAAAACCAGCTCCTAAGCTATCCAGAGATTGTAAGACTTTAAGACGACGATCAGCAGTAGGCGTTAAAACTTTACCTGAGGGATAGGTAAAAAGTGCGTAAGCACGTTGTTTTGAGCGCCCTACCCTGCCACGTAATTGATAAAGAGCAGCAAGACCAAACAACTCAGCACGATGTACGATTAATGTATTCGCTGTTGGAATATCAAGGCCTGATTCAATAATGGTTGTTGATAGCAAAACATCATATTGTCCATCATAAAATGCATTCATAATATCATCAAGTTGTCCAGCTGGCATTTGCCCATGAGCAACAACGAATTTGAGTTCAGGTACATGTGTTTTGAGGTACTCTTCTACAGAAACAAGATCAGAAATACGAGGACAAACATAAAAACTTTGTCCACCACGGTAATATTCTCGAAGCAATGTTTCGCGTATGACAAGTGAATCAAAGGGAGAAATAAAAGTACGCACCGCCATTCTATCAATGGGAGGAGTGGTTATTAATGACAGTTCCCGTACCCCTGATAATGCGAGTCCTAAAGTGCGCGGTATGGGAGTTGCCGAGAGTGTGAGAACGTGAATATCACTTTTGAGCTCTTTTAAACGCTCTTTGTGTTTTACGCCAAAATGTTGCTCTTCATCAATGATAAGAAGTCCTAACCGTAAAAAATGAACGGCATCACTTAAGAGAGCATGTGTGCCAATGACAATATCAATCGTACCATCTGCAATACCCTTTTTGACTTGTGCTAGTTCTTTAGCTTTCACAAGCCTTGATGCATGACCAATTTTAATAGGTAATCCTTGAAAACGTGAAAGAAAAGTTTTGTAATGTTGTCGTGAAAGTAATGTTGTCGGCACAACCACAGCAACCTGATATCCATTTAAAGCGGCAACAAAAGCACTTCGAATGGCAACTTCTGTTTTTCCAAAGCCAACATCGCCACATATTAAGCGATCCATCGGTTTGCCTGATGCCAAATCATCTAATACAGCGTCAATAGCATTCATTTGATCTTCTGTTTCTTCATAGGGAAAGCGTGCAACAAATTCATCAAAGGGGCCAATTGGCGGAACTAGAGCAGGTGCATAACGCAGAGCACGCTCTGCCGCTATACGGATTAATTGGCCTGCCATTTCCAATAAATGTTTTTTAAGTCGTGTTTTGCGCGCTTGCCAAGCAACACCACCTAACTTGTCTAATGTAACATCGGTTCCTTCCGATCCATAACGTGAAAGAAGTTCGATATTTTCAACAGGTAAGAAAAGCCTATCGCCTCCAGCATATTTAATTTCAAGACAATCTCGTAAAATTCCGGTTGTTGTAATCGTTTTAAGACCAACAAATTGTCCAATACCATGGTCGACATGCACAACCATATCGCCAGAATTTAAAGCTGCAATTTCAGAAATAAAGTTTGTATTGTGTTTCCGTCGTTTGGGTGATCTTATGAAACGGTCACCGAGAATATCTTGCTCTGTTATGAGAGCAAAATCTTCCACTTCAAAACCATGCTCTATTCGTATAACAGCTGCTGTTATGCGATCACGTGGTGTTGCTTTTACCGTTTGTAATGATTTTACAACATCTATTTTTTTCACTCCATGCTCATCTAGAACCTGCAGCAAACGTGTGAGAGATCCTTCACTCCAACCAGTTAATAATACCTTCTTGCCAGCAGAACGCAGTGAAGTAATATGATGAACAACACTTGAAAAAACATTTCTCTCTTGCGCATTGCGCTCTTTTACAAAATCATATCCCAGTTTGACATTTGCATGAATAACCGTTTTTCCAAAAGTTTGTGGGACATTAAAAGGCGTAAAATCAATACGTTGTCCGGATGTTTTAGTGATTTCTACGACATCCTCTGGTGTTAAATAAAGAAGGTTAGGCTTTATGGGATGATAAGAAGTAGGATTTTCTTTATCATTTTCATGCTCTTTACGCGCATTATAATAATCTTCAATAAGGCGATGGCGTTCGATAAGCACTTCCTCTATGAGATGTTCAAAAACTACTGGTAAATTACCGCAATGATCAAAAAAAGTGTCAAGTTTCTCATAAAAAAAAGGTAACCAATGTTCCATACCGGAAAAACGTCGCCCTTGAGAAAGAGCTTCATAAAGCATGTTCTTTTTTTGTGACACACCAAATGTACGAATATAGTTACTTTTAAACCTGCTGATGCATTCACCTGTAAGAACCACCTCACTCATTGAATGTAGAAGAAATTCCGTTCGTTTGCTTGTTGTTCTTTGGGTTGCAGGATCAAATACACGGATGGTTTCTAGAGTGTCTCCAAAAAAATCAAGCCGTAATGGTTCAGTATCAATGGGAGAAAAAATATCAAGAATTCCTCCTCTCACAGCAAATTCACCAACATCACGAACAACTGTAACACGTTCAAAACCATTAGATTCTAAAAATTGAATGAAATGCCCCATCCCCATACGTTGGCCAACACGTGCGTGAATTACTTGAGTTTCAATTATTTCACGAGGAGGCAATTTTTGCATAATTGCATTTGCTGTTGTTAATATAATTGCAGCCTGTGGATTTTTACGCAAACTGCTTATATGAGCCAAAGTCGAGAGCCGACTTGCCATAACAGCACTTCCAGGTGAGACCCGATCATAGGGGAGACAATCCCATGCAGGAAATTGAAGAACAGGTAAATGTGGCTCAATAAAACTTAAAACTTGCTGTAAATGGGAAATTTTTGTTCCATCACGAATAACATAGATAAGTGGCTTATCTTGTGCAATTTTTGAACGCAATTGAGCAAGTGCAAAGGCTTCAAATCCATCGGTAATCCCATCAAAAATCATGGGAGTAGAAATATTTTGGGGAATAACAATTTTTTTAAATATAGACATCGGAATCAATTTAAATCTATGCAAATATGATAATTTACAATGTCACGAAAAAGTGGACTATTAACTTCAGCAGGGGGAGACACTTCTCCTGTAACCCATGTTAATAAATCACGATCATCAAAAGACATAATATACTCAAGTTCAGAAACCGTTTTATCACTCATCCCAGAAATATGTGCATTTACATAGTGTCCAAAGATGAGATCCATCTCACGAATACCACGGTGCCATGCACGAAAAATCAATCGGCGGCGACGCGCATCCAATTGATTTTCGTCAACGACAAAAACTGCCATAAATGTCTCCTTGAATTCAGTGATGATGTATAAGTAAAATTTCCGATTTGTAGAATAAATTCTGTACCCTCATCATCTAGGGAAGTTCAATAATCTTCTTTTCTTTGAGCGTAATTCGACGATGCATTTGTTTAGCCAAAGCGTAATTATGTGTTGCAATAAGAGCAGAAAGACCAGATTGGCGAACAAGCGCAGATAAAGCTTGAAAAACATAAGCTGAAGTGACAGGATCAAGATTTCCGGTAGGTTCATCCGCCAAAAGCACTGAAGGGCCATTTGCTACTGCACGTGCAATAGCGACACGTTGTTGTTCTCCACCTGATAATTCTGATGGGCGATGATTGGCGCGATGAGAAATACGCAGATATGTCAGTAATTTAAGTGCACGATCTTCAGCAAGAGATTTTTTAAATCCCGCTATCATTTGTGGTATCATCACATTTTCCAACGCTGTAAACTCTGGAAGCAAATGATGAAATTGATAAACAAAACCGATATCATTTCGTCTGATAGCTGTTCGCTCACTATCAGAACGTTTTGCGCAAGAAACGCCCCGTAACATCACATCACCAGCCGTTGGTTTTTCTAATAATCCTGCAATATGAAGCAGAGTTGATTTTCCTGCACCAGATGGTGCTACAAGTGCGACAAGTTCTCCACGATTAAGAGTAAAATTTGCTTTATCTAAAATAATGAGAGGTTTATGACTCTCAAAAAAATGCTGCTCAATCTCTACAAGCTCTAAAATAGCTGCCATTATTCATACCTCAAAGCTTGGACAGGATCAAGCTTAGCAGCACGCCATGCTGGAATAAGAGCTGCTAAAAATGATAAAAATAAAGCCATTATGGCAACGAGAACTGTCTGTCCCCATTCAATTTGCGCCGGCAATTTTGTTAAAAAATAAAGTTGAGGATTAAAAACATCGACATTAAATAACCAAGAAATAAAATCTTGGATATGATTAATATTCGCGGTCGCTATCACACCAAACACTAAGCCTAATATTGTTCCAATGAATCCAATCATCATGCCTGTAACAATAAATATACGTAAAATCGTACTTTGTTGTGCACCCATGGTACGTAAAATGGCAATATCATGGCTTTTATCTTTTACAAGCATAATGAGTCCTGAAATAATATTCAAAGCCGCAACAAGAACGATCAGAGAAAGAATGAAAAACATAACATTGCGTTCAATTTGTAAGGCTGAAAAAAAAGCCTGATTGCGTTCACGCCAATCAATTAAATAAACTTGTTGACCTATAGCTTTTTCTATAACTGGTTTTATTCGATCAACGGCATCAGGATTATTCAAAAATAATTCTAAAGATTGAACCGTATCTCCTAAATTAAAAAACATTTGCGCTTCATGAAGAGGCATAAAAACGAATATTGAATCATAATCAGACATACCAACTTCAAAAATAGCCGTCACTTTATACGCTTTAACACGTGGCGTTACTCCAAAAGGAGTGTCATCACCATCTGGAGTAATAATACGAAGATCACGCCCAATGGTAAGTCCCAATTTTTCCGCCAAACCACTGCCAATTGCGACACCTTCCTCTTTATCAAATTGCGCAATTGAACCTAACTTAATATTTTGAGAAACTGTTTTAAGCTTCTCTAAATCCTGTTTGCGCATACCGCGAACTAACGCACCAGACCCTCCTTGAAGCTCACCTTGAACAAGCGCTTGACCTTCAATAACAGGTAGAGAAAACTTGACACCATTCACAGCTTCTAAAGAAGAAATAAGAGTTTTATAATCGGTAAAACCAGAATCAACTGCTTGAACAACAAGGTGCCCATTCATACCAAGAATACGGTTGAGAAGCTCTGTACGGAAACCATTCATCACTGCCATGACGACGACCAAAGCAAACACTCCCAGCATAATTCCAATCAGAGAAATGATGGAAATCACAGATGCTACAACATGTTTTTTATTGGGAATCATATAACGAAAAGCGATCATCCACTCATAAGATGAAAACCATTTACTGCTCAACCTCTTCATAACATTGCCTATCAAACTACAGAAAACTGTTTGAGTACATCTTCAACCGTTAAAGATTCTTTGACACCTGTTTTTCGATCTTTCATTTCAACTTCATTCTGTGCAATGCTTTTAGGTCCAACAATGATTTGTGTTGGCAAACCAATGAGATCCATCGTTGCAAATTTCGACCCAGGACGCTCATTTCTATCATCTAATAATGGATCAAAACCAGCATATTTTAACGCCTGATAGAGAGTTTCACATGCATATGTGCATTTCTCATCATCAGGCTTCATATTGATGATACCCACATCAAACGGAGCAATCGGCTTTGGCCAAATAATACCATTTTCATCATGAGAAGCTTCAATCGCGGCTGCAACAAGACGTGAGGGACCAATACCATAAGATCCCATAGAGACGACATGCTCTTTTCCGTCTTGTCCCATAACCTTTGCTCCCATGGGTGCAGAATATTTCGTACCAAAGTGAAAAATATGCCCTACTTCAATGCCACGCGCTGAAAGACGATTTTGATCAGAAACTCTAGCCCATTCTTCTTCATTATGCATTTCTTCTGTCGCTGCATAAAAAGACGTCCACCGTTTAACAATATCAGCCAAAACAGCTCTATCACTAAAATCGATTGAACTATCTGGAACGGTGAGTTCAAGAAATTGTCTATCACAAAATATCGCACTTTCTCCAGTTTCTGCTAAAATAATAAATTCATGGCTCAGTTCACCACCAATTGGGCCTGTATCAGCACGCATAGGAATTGCCTTTAAGCCAAGTCGAGAAAAAGTACGTAAATAAGCAATAAACATACGATTATAAGATGTTTGAGAACCTTCATAATCAAGATCAAAAGAATAAGCATCTTTCATTAAAAACTCTCGTGAACGCATCACACCAAAACGTGGACGGATTTCATCACGAAACTTCCATTGAATATGATACAAATTAAGCGGAAGATCTTTATAAGAACGAACATAGGAACGGAAAATATCTGTTACCATCTCTTCGTTTGTTGGACCATAAAGTAAATCACGCTTTTGCCGATCTTTCATACGGAGCATTTCCAAACCGTAATCATCATAACGACCACTTTCACGCCAAAGATCTGCAGACTGAATGGTAGGCATTAATATTTCTATCGCACCTGCTCGTTCTTGCTCTTCACGAATAATCTTACAAACTTTATCGAGTACTTTCTTCCCCAAAGGAAGCCAAGAATAAATCCCTGAAGTTTGTTGACGAATCATACCTGCACGTAACATCAATCGATGAGAAACAATTTCTGCTTCCTTAGGATTTTCTTTTAAAAGTGGAAGGAAATATTGAGAAAGACGCATTGAAATAACGAACTCCTAATCAGACCTATCATATGAGAAAAATTTAAAAAGAGTATATACTTATCTATAGCGACATTCTGAATGCTTGCAAACATAACGAACAGATTGTTAAAAAATTTATGAACTCTCTTGCTTCTGATGCTTGCTTCTAGCAATAAAATGATTTGATAATTCCCTTCTCTTTTTCTTCATTAAAAAGAAAAAACCGCAATACTCAAATACTCCTATTTTGATCGATGTAAAAAAACTGTACAGAGAGGCTTTTTTTGCCAAATTTCATAAACAGCCGCTCTCACTGCACGTCGCGCTGCTTCTCGAATGAGGTCATTACTTTTTCGTTTTATGCGTGGGATGCTATAAACTGTATTCTCTACAATATCTAAAAGGATATCTTTCAATTTTTCCCCTTTTCCATTGCTTTCAGGCAAACCGAATGTGGTAAGACCGACATCACCCAATAACTCATGCTTGCTATTCATATGGAGAGAAACAGTAACGTGACCAGCGTAACTTAATTTTCGACGTTCCCGAATTCCTAATTCATCTTCATCTCCAATAAGACAACCATCTTTATAGATACGACCAACAGGAACTTGATCAATAACTTCTACTGGCTCTGGTGCAAGGCGCAGCATATGACCATTTCTTATATCCCTAACAATTTTAATACCTGCTTGACGTGCTAAATCTGCCTGAGCAGTAAGGTGTATTGCCTCACCATGTACAGGAACAAGGATTTGTGGTTTTACCCAATCATACATTTGTAAAAGTTCTAAGCGGCGAGGATGACCAGAAACATGAACAAGAGCATCTTCATTCGTAATCACTTTTATTCCCCTATCGATAAAACGATTTCGTATCTCAAGGATAGCTTTCTCGTTTCCTGGAATACTACGTGACGAATAAATAACAGTATCACCAATAGAAAGTGTAATATTTCTCATTTCACCACGTGAAAGTTTAGCTAGAGCCGCACTCGATTCCCCTTGACTTCCTGTGACGACTAAAACGAGATCTTTCCGTGAAATATACCCATAATCATCTTCTGTCACAAATGGTGCCAAACCATCCATATAACCAAGCTCTTGAGCAACCATAATACTTCGTTTTAGAGAGCGCCCAATAACAAGAACCTTGCGCCCAACGGATTCAGCTGCAAGAGCAATGGAACGTATTCGAGCAATATTAGAGGAAAAAGTTGCAAGTACGACACGCCCTTCAACTTTTGAAAAAACTTCACAGAGGCTTGTCTGAACTTGCTGTTCTGAGGGTGTTAGACCATCCCGACATGCATTCGTAGAATCACAAAGCAATGCCAAAATACCTTTATTGCCTAGAGCACGTAATCGTTTTTCATCCGTTACAGGCCCAAGTGACGGTGTAC
The DNA here is from genome assembly GCF_028618575.1 of Bartonella sp. ML70XJBT.G. Taxonomy (GTDB): domain Bacteria; phylum Pseudomonadota; class Alphaproteobacteria; order Rhizobiales; family Rhizobiaceae; genus Bartonella. The sequence goes on from NZ_JAQITA010000007.1 coordinate 92,162, forward strand.
GATCAATTTTCCAATCGCCCGTATGGATGACAGTGCCTAAAGACGTTGTAATTGCCAAAGAGACAGATTCTGGTATCGAGTGGTTAACGGCTATAGCTTCTAGCGCAAAGGAACCTACTTGAAAACAATCACCAGCTTGAAAAATATTGGGGGAAATTTTATAGGATTCAAAATCTGATTGTCTTTTAGATTCCAATAGTCCTGCCGTAAAAGGCGTACAGTAAAGTGGGACTTTAAGCTTTGGCCATAAATCAAGAACACCGCCATAGTGATCTTCATGAGCATGGGTTAAAACAAGACCACGCACATTGTGTTTTTCACTTTCCAGAAAACGAATATCAGGAAGGATAAGATCTGCTCCTGGTAATTCAGGACCAGCAAAACTAACTCCCATATCAACAAGCAGCCATTCACGGAGATTCTGTGGTCCAAATCCGTAAGCAGCCAGATTCATTCCTATTTCACCTACTCCTCCTAAAGGTAAAAAAACAAATTCATTTTCATTGGCTGAAACCATAGACATCTCCTCAATCATTAAGGCAATCCGACAGTAAAATAAAATTTTTTAATAACGATCTGCATGAACAGAAGCTGCCGAACCAAAATGAACATCTCCAGCTGTTATAATGCTTTTCTCACCATTTTTTTGTTTTATGATGCAGTTAAAGTCACGATCAAGACCATCAAAAATACCTTCGATGATTTTTTCGTCATTCACTATTTTGACATGCTGCCCAAGGTGAGCAGAATATAAAAGCCATTTTTCGCGGATTACATCACATCCTCCAAGCTGTTTCCAAAGAAGATAATTTTTAGCAAAACACTCCGTCAAAACAGTAAATAACTGTTCTCTTTCAATATCCAAACCAATATTCTTTAAGCTTGAAGTGAGATAGGGGGCGTTTTCATAATGATGTTTTACATTTATTCCAATACCAAGAACCAAGGCGTCCTGCATTGATGGCAATTTAAAAATCTCGAGCAAAATTCCTGCACTTTTTGCTCCTCTCAGCAAAATATCATTTGGCCATTTTAAGCTAACGATATCGCTCTTTTGCTTTTCATTTTCTGTAAATTGTTCTATGGTCTCTACCACACTTACTCCAGCAACAAAACCAAGCTGAGCAGCAGTTTGATGAACAATGCCATCAATTAATAAAAGGCTAGAATAAAGATTCCCTTTCGGACTAGACCAAACCCTCCCTCTTCTTGCTCTTCCCTTCGTTTGTTCTTGTGCAACAACCCAAAGATAACCTTTGTGACCAGCTTGCGCTTTCTGTTGTGCAATGAGATTTGTTGAATCAACACTTTCGTATGCTTCAACAGTATATCCTTGTTTTTGTGCAAAATCTGATAAAATATAGACCATATTAAAATAATGCGGCTGCTGCCTTTTCTGCCAATTCCATGAACCAAACTCCAAAAAGCGTATAAAATAAAACAAATAATGCAGAAAGCCCAAGACAAAACTGCAGCTCTTTTGATAACACAACAAAAGATGCTTTTGCATCATCGAACCACATAATTTTGATGACTCGTAAATAATAAAAAGCTCCAACAACAGACGCTATCATCCCAATAACTGCGAGGGGAGTCAGTCCAGCATGAACCGCAGCAGAAAATGTATACCATTTCCCAAAAAAACCAGCCATAGGTGGTATGCTTGCTAGAGAGAAAAGTTGTATTGTCATCACAACAGCCATAAACGGATTCGTCTTTATGAGCCCTGAAAGATCATAAATATTTTCAACATGTCCATTACTCGAGCGCATCCCAAGAATAAAAGCAAATGAACCAAGCGTCATACTAAGATAAATAGTCATATAAAGAATAACACTTTTTATTCCAAGCATATCACCAGAAGCTAAACCAACAAGCGCATATCCCATATGACCAATTGATGAATAAGCCATTAAACGCTTAATATTGCTTTGACCAATTGCAGCAAATGCACCAAGGAGCATCGATGTAATCGCCATGAAGACCAAAATTTGCTGCCATGCAGGCATAGAACCGTCAGTATTCTCCAGTGGAATAAAGGCCGTAACAATCACACGAATAATAAGTGCCATCGCGGCAATTTTAGGAGCTCCAGCAAAAAATGCTGTAATAGGTGTTGGCGCTCCTTCATAAACATCAGGTGTCCACATATGAAATGGAACAGCAGAAATTTTAAAAGCCAAACCCGCTAAAATAAAAACAATTGCAAAAATGACCCCCAATTGTAAGCTTTCACCTTTTAAAGCAATGGCTATTTCGTGAAAACCAATTTGACCAGTAAAGCCATAAAGCAGAGAAATACCATAAAGCAGTAATCCTGAAGATAACGCTCCTAAAACAAAATATTTTATACCAGCTTCAGAAGATTTTACATTATCACGATTGATTGCAGCAAGAACATATAAAGCTAGGGATTGTAATTCCAACCCCATATAAAGTGATAGCATATTACCCGCTGAAATCATCAGCATCATGCCAAGAGTTGCAAAAAGAACCAGCACAGGAAATTCAAATATATTGAACTTTTGAGAACTGATAAAACCAACCGACATAATAACAGCAAAAAGTGCACCAACAAGCGTTAGAATTTTCATATAACGACCAAAAGAGTCAATAATGAGCGCATTGGTTTGAAATAAGCCGCTTTTCGGAAAAACAACAATAATAATAATAGTTGCAACAAGAAGGGCAATGGCTAGACCCGTTACCGTTAAAAAGGAACGCGCACTGGAATAAACACCAATTAAAAGTAATGCAACGCCTCCTAATGCTATGAGAATCTCTGGAAGAATTAATACTAATTGTGCTATTATTTCAGTTTGCATGTGCATTCTTCCCTATCTAGTGCAGTTTATTGATGAGGGCTTCTACGGAAAACGCCGTTGCTTTAAGAAGTGGCGTTGGATAGACACCAAAAAATATTGTAAGAACAACCATTGGATAAAGAATCAATTTCTCTCTTGAAGAAAGATCTATAAGGACTTTTAAATTCTCTTTATCCAAAGAACCAAAAACCACACGCCGATAAAGATAAAGTGCATAGGCAGCCGATAAAATAACGCCAGTTGTAGCAAAAATAACAACCAATTTATTCACTCGAAAAACACCTATTAAGGTTAAGAATTCACCTAAAAATCCTGAGCTACCAGGTAATCCAACATTTGCCATAGTAAAGATTAAGAAAACAACAGCATATTTGGGCATGTTATTCACTAAACCACCAAATGCTGAAATTTCACGTGTATGCAAGCGATCATAAATAACTCCAACACAAAGAAATAAAGCTGCTGAAACAATTCCATGGGATAGCATCTGATAAATAGCTCCTTGGATAGCTTGTTCATTTGCAGCAAAAATCCCCATCGTCACGTACCCCATATGTGCTATTGAGGAATAGGCAATTAACTTTTTTATGTCATTTTGCACAAGTGCAACCAACGATGTATAAATAATAGCGATAAGCGATAAGGTGAAAACTAAAGGTGCAAAATCAGCTGAAGCTATGGGAAACATTGGTAAAGAAAAACGCAGAAAACCATAACCACCTAATTTGAGCAAAACACCAGCCAAAATAACCGAACCTGCCGTTGGTGCTTCCACATGAGCATCAGGGAGCCATGTGTGAACTGGCCACATAGGCATTTTTACTGCAAAAGAAGCGAAAAATGCCAACCATAACCATATTTGCATATGTGCAGGAAATTGATAGTTGAGTAAAGTTGGGATATCGAGTGTTCCAACCTGCCAGTACATAGCCATAAGAGCAACCAGCATCAGAACTGAACCAAGTAAAGTGTATAAGAAAAACTTTATACTTGCATAGACACGACGTGCTCCACCCCAAACACCTATAATAATAAACATTGGGATGAGACTGCCTTCAAAAAACACATAGAACAATATTGCATCAAGAGCGCAAAAAACACCAATAATTGCAACTTCAAGGAGAAGAAAAGCAATCATGTAAGCTTTTAATCTATCTTTCACATTCTCCCAGCTTGCCAAAATACAAAAAGGCAAAAGAAAAGCTGAGAGAACAACAAAAAGAACAGAAATACCATCAACCCCCATATGATAGCTAATGCCACCCCCTAACCAATTGACTTTCTCAACCATTTGAAAATGCGTGTTTGTATAATCAAAACCTGCCCAAATCACTAAGGAAATAATAAAAACAAACACAGTGGTAAAAAATGCTACATTGCGTATATTATGCCGTGCTGTCTCGCTATCATCTTTGATAAACAAAATGAGCAATACACCTACAAGCGGCAAAAATGTAACCGTAGAAAGAATAGGCCAATCGGTCATCAGTTCACGCCCCCGATCATCATCCATGTGATCAGCAATGCAACACCTATCAGCATCGCAAATGCATAGTGATAAAGATAGCCTGTTTGCATCCGAACAACTCTGTTCGTAATATCAACAACACGTGCTGCAATACCATTCGGACCTAGACCATCAATAATTTTCCCGTCCCCCACCTTCCAAAGAAAGAAACTTATTCTGAAAGCAGAACGAACAAACAAAAAGTCATATAATTGATCAAAATACCATTTTTGGTACAGAAAGTTATACATCGCTGGCATAATTCCAGCCAACTTTTTGGGAAGAGACGGAAAAGAAATATAGAATAAATAAGCGATTGTAAATCCAAGAACCATCGCTATAAAGGGCGACCATTTTACCCAATTCAAAACATGATGCGCATCATGAAGAATGTGGTTGTGACTGCTGGTAAATAATGCTCCCTTCCAAAAAGCATCATATAAGTCACCAAAAAAATAAGGCTGAAAAATAACACCGGCAAATATTGCTCCAAGAGATAAAATAAACAGTGGAATCAACATCACTGAGGGAGATTCATGAACATGATGCATAATATCAACTGTAGCGCGTGGTTTACCATGAAATGTCATAAAGATAAGCCGCCATGAGTAAAAACTTGTTAAGAAGGCAGCAAAAACAAGAAGATAGAAAGCATATCCTGAAGCAATATTATGTGATGCAAAAGCAGACTCTATAATCGCATCCTTGGAAAAAAAACCAGCCGTCCCAAAAACTGTTCCTGGAATTCCAACCCCTGTTAAGGCAATGGTGCCTATCATCATCATCCAATAAGTTATCTTTATATGCTTGCGTAACCCACCCATTTTTCGCATATCTTGTTCATCGGAGACAGCGTGAATGACAGAGCCCGCACCAAGAAACAAAAGAGCTTTAAAAAAAGCATGCGTAAAAAGATGAAAAACAGCTGCCCCATAAGCTCCAACACCAAGAGCGACAAACATATAACCAAGTTGTGAACATGTAGAATAAGCAATGACACGTTTAATATCATTCTGCACTAACCCCACCGTTGCTGCAAAAAATGCTGTCGTGGCTCCAACAATAACAATCACAGTCAAAGCAATTGAAGAAAGTTCAAAAATGGGCGACATACGCGCTACCATAAAGACACCAGCCGTTACCATTGTCGCTGCATGAATAAGCGCTGAGACAGGCGTTGGCCCCTCCATGGCATCAGGGAGCCATGTATGTAAAAGAAATTGTGCCGATTTTCCCATTGCACCAATAAATAACAAGAGACAAGTAACAGTAATGGCCGTTTGTCCATCAAACTGCCAACCTAAAAACGTCACATTTTGTACGAAGCTATCGTCTGCCGCTTTGGCAAAAATAGAATTAAAATCAACCGATTGAAATAAAACAAAAATACTAAAGATTCCTAATAGAAAACCAAAATCTCCAACACGATTAACCACAAAAGCTTTCATCGCAGCTTTATTAGCAGAATCCCTCTGAAACCAAAAACCAATGAGCAAATAAGACGCAAGCCCCACACCTTCCCAGCCAAAAAACATCTGCAGTAAGTTATTGGATGTCACCAACATCAGCATCATAAATGTAAAGAGAGAAAGATAAGAGAAAAAACGAGATCTTGAAGGATCATGGTGCATATAACCAATCGAATAAATATGCACTAATGCCGAAACACTGTTCACAACAATAAGCATAACAGCTGTTAATGTATCAATATGGAGAGCCCAATCAAAATTTAAACCACCAACATCAAGCCAATGCAATACCAAGACATCAACCACTGGACTATGACCAAGTGCAATCTTTAAAAAAGCAACCCATGACAGTGCAGCAACAATTACCATAAAGCTGCATGTTATCAATTCACTCGGGCGATCTCCTATAGTTTTTCCACCTAGTGAAGCAATTAAAAAGCCCAAAAGTGGAAGAAAGACAATCGTATAATACATCACTGGTTAGCCTTTCATTACATTAACATCTTCAACTGCAATAGAACCACGATTACGGAAGAAAACAACAAGAATTGCCAAACCAATTGCAGCTTCAGCAGCTGCTACTGTTAAGATAAATAAGGCAAATATCTGCCCCACAAGATCATGAAGAAATGCTGAAAATGCAACAAAATTGAGATTAACTGAAAGCAATATAAGCTCAATGGACATCAAGATAATAATGACATTCTTTCTGTTGAGAAAAATACCAGCAATACCGATTGTAAACATCAAAGCAGAAACGATGAGATAATGTGTAATATCGATGTGCATAGCCCCCCCTTAAATGCCCTTGCCTGATTCAACTTTTTTGATTTCAATTGCACTTTCTACTGTCCGAGAAACTTGCACTGCTATAGATTGCCGCTTTACACCTGACTTATGGCGCAGTGTTAAAACAATTGCACCAATCATTGCAATTAATAAAATGATTCCAGCTGTTTGAAAATAGAAAACATAATCTGTATAAATGATATCACCTAATGCCTGTGTATTTGTTCGCTGTGCTAAATCTGGCATTGGCTGGGTAATGTGTGTTTTAAGAACTGGAGAAAAATGGCTACTGACAAAAACGACAATTAATTCTACAGCAACAATGCCCCCAACAAGAGCTCCAATAGGAGCATACCGAAGCGCACCACTTTTTAACTCAGCGAAATCAACATCAAGCATCATAACGACAAATAAGAATAAAACAGCTACAGCACCAACATAAACAACGAGGAGAATCAGTCCCAAAAATTCTGCCCCTGCAAGCAAAAACAAAGCTGCAGCATTAAAAAATGCCAATATTAAAAATAAAACAGAATGCACAGGATTTCGTGCAGTTACAACAATAACCGCACTTGCAAGCATAATAAAAGCAAATAAATAGAAAAATGCCGCTGCTAGATCTGTTAGCATAGGCTTCTCCTTATTAACTACAAAATTGGTACAAAATTTTATACCAGATTACAATTTATCGGAAAAATTATCCGACACCTCAAATGATGCACTTAACGATAAGGCGCATCTATCAATATATTGCGAGCAATTTCTCGCTCCCAGCGATCTCCATTCATTAAAAGCTTTTCTTTATCATAGTAAAGTTCTTCTCGCGTTTCTGTGGCGAATTCAAAATTTGGTCCTTCTACAATAGCTTCAACTGGACAAGCTTCTTGACAAAAACCACAGTAAATACACTTCACCATATCTATATCATAACGAACGGTTCTACGCGTACCGTCATTACGCCTCGGCCCTGCTTCAATGGTAATCGCTTGTGCGGGACAAATTGCTTCACACAATTTACAAGCAATACAACGTTCTTCACCATTTGGATAACGACGTAGCGCATGTTCTCCTCGAAAACGCTCAGAAACAAAACCCTTTTCATAAGGATAATTAATCGTAGGCTTTGGTGCAAAAAACTGACGCATGGCTAAGAAAAAAGCACTCACAAATTCTAATAAAAGGAGTGACTTTGCTGCCTGAAAAAGACCTGACATCGTAAAAACTCCTCTTAAGCAAAACCAGTATACTTTAAAAACGCAGCAGTTATGACAACCATTGCTAGTGAGAGAGGAAGAAAAACCTTCCAACCAAGCCGCATGAGTTGGTCATAGCGATAACGTGGCACAAACGCCTTGACCATAGCAAACCAAAAAAATACAAAGCAAACTTTTAAAACAAACCAAATAACACCAGGAACCCAATTAAGCCACCAAACATTTAAAGGAGGCAACCAACCACCTAAAAATAAAATAGTTGTTAATGCACACATTAAAACAATAGCAACATATTCTCCAAGAAAAAAGAGCATGTAAGGCGTTGAAGAATATTCAACCATGTGGCCAGCAACAAGCTCAGATTCTGCTTCTACTAAATCAAAGGGAGGGCGATTTGTCTCGGCAAGTGCGGAAATGAAAAAGATAATAAACATCGGAAAAAGAACAAGCCAATTCCAATCAAGAAAACTGTTAAAAGGAAGACCAAGAGCCGTTCCAAACCCATGAGTTTGTTGATAAACAATGGTTGTGAGATCCAGTGAACCACTTATTAAAATGACTGTTACAAGTACAAAACCAATGGAAACCTCATAAGAAACCATCTGTGCTGCTGAACGAAGAGCTCCTAAGAAAGGGTATTTGGAATTGGATGCCCATCCTCCCATAATAACGCCATACACTTCAAGAGATGAAATAGCTAAGATATAAAGCAAACCAACATTAATATGTGCAATCTCCCAACCCTCATTAACGGGGATAACGGCCCACGTTGACAAAGCAAGTGTTGCCGAAACAAACGGTGCCAAAAGAAAAACACCCTTATTCGCACCAGCAGGGATAATAGGCTCCTTAACAACAAATTTAATTAAATCTGCAAAAGACTGCAACAATCCCCACGGACCAACAACATTTGGACCACGCCGTAATTGCACCGCCGCCCAAATTTTTCTATCCGCGTAAAGAAGATAAGCAACTAAAACCAAGAGAACAACCAAAAGGAGAAGTGTTTTGCCAACGATAATGAGTAATGGTAATAGCCAAGTCATAAAGAAATCATACATCATTATTCTTTTCCCTCTGCCCCTACTCTACAGCTTGCGTGGCACGATTTTTCGCAAGAGATGAACATTCAGCCATAACTGCAGAAGCACGCGCTATCGGATTTGTCAAATAAAAGTCCCTAACCATAGAAGTAAATGCTTGCCGTTCCAGAGCAATCATATGTGAACCAAGCGCTTTAAGATTATCTATATCAGAAGGTATGATATCATCAATGGCACAAAGATGCGGATAATCATTAAAGAGTTTCTGTCTTAACTGAGAAAGGGAATCAAATGGAAGCTTTTTCCCTAAAATATCCGATAAAGCACGTAAAATTGCCCAATCTTCTTTCGCCTCACCTGGAGCAAAACCAGCCCGATTCGTCATTTGCACACGTCCTTCTGTATTCACATAAAGTCCTGATTTTTCAGTATAAGCTGATGCTGGCAAAATAACATCAGCAGCATGTGCACCATTATCACCGTGGCTACCAATATAAATTGTAAACGCTTTTACATTGGCTAGTTCTACTTCATCAGCACCAAGTAAAAATAAAACTTCACAGGTTTTAAGAATATTTGCAACCCCAAGCTCAGAAGTAAAACCAATGTCCAATCCCCCAACCGTTGATGCTGCATTGTGAAGAACTGCAAAGCCATTCCATTCCTGGCTCAGAGCTCCAACACTATCAGCTAATTTGGCAAGATTTTTTACAATAGCTAAACCTTCTTTACCTGAAACAGCCCCCTCCCCAATCAGGATAAGCGGCCTTTTCGCTTCTTTTAAGACATTAAAATACGCATCTTCTCCACGAATAAGCGCACTCAATGCATCAGTACCAGCTCCAAGATAAGAATAAGGATACCGTAAGTCGACTTTCTCACCAATTAAAGCGATGGGAAACTGTCCCATCCGTTGACGCTTTAAAATACGCGCATTTAAAACAGCCGCTTCATGGCGCGGATTAGAGCCCACGATAAGCAATGCGTCAGCCTGTTCAATACCTGCAATCGTTGGATTAAAAATATAACTTGAACGTCCTAATTCAGAAGATAAAGCCATTCCTCTTTGACGACAATCAAAGATGTTAGACCCTAGTGAAATGAGTAATTTTTTAAGTGCATACATTTCTTCAATGGAGGCAAGATCTCCTGCAATTGCCCCTATTTTTTCTGGCAAGGTTTTAGAAAGCACCATTTTAATTTTTTCAAACGCTTCTGTCCAACTTACAGGTTGAAGTTTTCCATCTTTGCGTACATATGGCCTATCAAGGCGCTGTGTACGTAACCCATCCCAAATAAAACGCGTCTTATCAGAAATCCACTCCTCATTTACATCTTCATTTGTCCGCGGCATAATCCGCATGACTTCACGACCACGGCTATCAATGCGGATTGCACTCCCAAGTGCATCCATGACATCAATCGATTCTGTTTTACTCAATTCCCAAGGACGTGCATGAAATGCATAAGGTTTTGAAGTTAAAGCTCCAACGGGACAAAGATCAATAACATTGCCTTGCAACTCAGACGTCATGGCTTTTTCAAGATATGTCGTAATTTCAGCATCTTCACCACGACCGATCAATCCAAGTTCAGAAATACCTGCTACTTCTGTCGTAAAACGAACACAACGTGTGCAATGAATGCAGCGTGTCATAACAGTTTTTACAAGTGGTCCAATATATTTATCTTCTACAGCACGCTTATTTTCTGTATATCGAGAGCAATCACGTCCATAGAGCATTGCTTGATCTTGAAGATCACATTCCCCGCCCTGATCACAGACAGGACAATCCAAAGGATGGTTGATGAGAAGAAACTCCATCACACCTTCACGTGCTTTTTTTACCATCTCTGTATTGGTAAAAATTTCTGGCGCCTCACCATTAGGCCCTGATCGTAAATCACGAACACCCATAGCACAAGATGCTTGAGGTTTTGGAGGTCCCCCCTTAACCTCAATCAAGCACATGCGACAATTTCCAGCAATTGACAAAGTTTCATGAAAACAAAAACGTGGCACTTCAGCACCAGCAGCTTCAGCAGCTTGAAGCAACGTGTAGTAATCAGGGACTTCAATCTCTTTACCATCAACTTTGATATTTATCATCACTCATCCAGCCTGCGGATAATCCACTTAAATTTGTATTCATTGCTTTATAAAACAAAAACCTCTATCCAACCGCTTCTAAAGCAGGATTTTTTCTTTGCACGACATTTCGCGTATAATCATCAATTCTACGCTCAATTTCTGGACGAAAATTACGTATCAAACCCTGTATAGGCCATGCAGCTGCATCACCAAGAGCGCAAATAGTATGTCCTTCTACTTGTTTAGATACCTCAAACAAAAGGTCAATCTCGCGCTTTTGCGCTCTTCCTTCAACCATACGCCCTAAAAGACGCATCATCCACCCCGTACCTTCACGACACGGTGTACACTGACCACAGCTTTCATGCTTGAAGAAAGCAGCTATACGCCAAATTGCTTTAATAATATCAGTTGATTTATCCATAACAATGACACCCCCAGTGCCAAAAGAAGATCCTACATCACGCATTCCATCAAAATCCATGATCGCATCAACCATATCCTCTCCACGAACAACTGGACAAGAAGCACCTCCTGGAATAACTGCTAAAAGATTATTCCACCCACCACGAATACCGCCTGTATGTTTTTCAATTAACTCACGAAAAGAAACACCAAGAGCTTCTTCAAATGTACAAGGCGCATTGACATGCCCTGAAACCATAAACAATTTCGTTCCAACGTTATTTGCACGTCCAATCGAGGAAAACCAAGAAGCCCCCCGACGCAAAATCGTTGGAACAACGGCGATAGATTCCACATTGTTGACGGTCGTTGGACATCCATAAATTCCCATATTCGCAGGAAATGGTGGCTTAAGTCGCGGTTGACCCTTTTTTCCTTCAAGGCTCTCAAGAAGAGCCGTTTCTTCACCACAAATATAAGCTCCCGCACCATGATGAATAATAATATCGCATGCATGTCCATATTTCGTTTTTTTGCCAAGTAAACCTGCACTATAACATTCATCAACAGCAGCTTGCAGCGCTTCACGCTCACGAATATATTCACCGCGAATATAAATAAAAGCAACATTTGCTCCCATGGCAAAAGTAGCAATTGCACATCCTTCAATGAGAGTATGGGGATCATGGCGTAAAATATCACGGTCTTTACATGTTCCAGGCTCTGACTCATCCGCGTTTACAACCAAATAATGAGGACGACCATCACTTTGTTTGGGCATAAATGACCATTTCATTCCAGTAGGGAAACCCGCACCACCACGCCCACGCAAACCTGATGCCTTCACCTCATCAATGATCCAGTCACGGCCTTTTTCAATAATCGCCTTGGTCCCATCCCAATGCCCGCGCGACATTGCAGCTTTTAGTGATTTATCTTTTAAACCATAAATATTGGTGAAAATGCGATCCTTATCAGCTAGCATACCCCACCTTTTTTTCTATTACCCGTAGCATTTTTAGCTTTTCCTCAAACGCAATTCTTAAATATTTTTTCAAAAATTTTTATTTTTCATCAAATGTCTCTGCAATGAATAAAACAATAAAATATCTTTTATCAGAAAAAATATTTATTATGCTTCCATTCCTTCTTTATCCTTTTTCTTTGAAGATTTCAGCGACTTCTTTTCTTCATCAATAAGGGAAGTTAAACCACTAATCGGCTCCGATGATTGACGGCTATTTTGTGGACCAACCGCTATCTCAGAACCTTTTCCCGCTTCAAATGCATCAATAATTTCTTCAAGACGTTCAGCTGTAAGATCTTCATAAGTATCTTTAAAAATCATAACCATGGGAGCATTAACACAAGCACCAAGACACTCTACCTCTTCCCATGATAATGTTCCATCCGGATTGGTGACAAAAGGATCATGATGAATTTTCTTCTGACAAACTTTAATCAATTCATCAGATCCACGTAACATACAGGGCGTTGTTCCACAAACTTGAATATGTGCTTTTGTCCCAACGGGTTTGAGTTGAAACTGAGTATAAAAAGTTGCAACTTCTAGAACACGAATGTAAGCCATGGAAAGAATCTGAGCAATATGCTCAATCGCAGCACGTGTCACCCAGCCATCTTGCTCTTGAGCGCGCATGAGCAATGGAATAACAGCAGACTGCTCACGCCCGACAGGATATTTTTCTATAGTATTTTTCACCCATATCTGATTTTCTTTTGTAAAAGAAAACTCTCTAGGCTGATAGATATCATCTGCAAGACGGCGTACGGACATTAGCGATCAACCTCCCCAAAAACAATATCAATCGAACCTAAAATAGCGGTAGCATCCGCCAACATATGCCCTCTGGTTAAAAAATCCATAGCTTGAAGATGAGCAAAACCAGGAGCACGCAACTTGACACGATAAGGTTTATTCGTACCATCAGAAACAAGATAAACTCCAAACTCACCCTTTGGAGCTTCCACAGCAGCATATACCTCACCAGGAGGGGTGTGAAAACCTTCAGTATAAAGTTTAAAATGATGAATAAGCGCCTCCATCGAACTTTTCATTTCGCTCCGCTTGGGGGGCACAATTTTACGATCTAAACTCGAAACTGGTCCATTTTTTTCAGTACTAAGCAAGCGATCTACGCATTGGCGCATAATTTTTGCTGATTGACGCATCTCTTCCATACGAATCAAATAACGATCATAACAATCACTATTCTTACCTACAGGAATATCAAATTCCATTTCATCATAACACTCATAAGGTTGGCTCTTCCGCAAATCCCATGCTACACCGGCTCCACGAATCATAACCCCAGAAAAACCACGCGCCCAAGCCTCATCAATACTCACAACTCCAATATCTACATTACGCTGCTTAAAAATCCGATTTGGCGTTATAAGTGCATCAAGCTTACCAAGAGCAACAAGAAACGGATCAATAAAATTACCAATATCTTCAATTAAAGACTCTGGTAAATCTTGGTGTACACCACCAGGGCGAAAATAATTGGCATGAAGACGTGCGCCACACGCACGCTCATAAAAAATCATCAATCTTTCACGTTGTTCAAATCCCCAAAGTGGTGGTGTCAGAGCACCAACATCCATTGCCTGCGTTGTTACATTCAGTAAATGATTAAGAATACGCCCAATTTCAGAAAACAAAACACGTATTAACTGCCCTCTTTTTGGAACTTCGACGCCCAACAATTTCTCAATAGCAAGTACAAAAGCATGCTCTTGATTCATAGGAGCAACATAATCTAAACGATCCAAATAAGGGCCCGCTTGAAGATAGGTTTTTGTTTCCATTAATTTTTCGGTACCGCGATGCAACAATCCAATATGCGGATCCACACGCTCAACAACTTCACCGTCCAATTCCAGAACCATGCGCAAAACCCCATGCGCTGCAGGATGCTGCGGTCCAAAATTGATATTAAAGTTCCGAACATTGACCTCAGCCACAATCAACCCCTTGCTTTTCTAAAAAACTTCATATCAAATATTAATAAAAACGCTCATTATACTAAGAACTCGGTTATTCTAAGAATTGATACTCTCATCTTAAGCCTTACCTGCTTCAATATCATTTATTGACATTCCCTTTTTCATCACATGGTAAAACATGTTGCCCTCCTTCCCAAGGAGAAAGAAAGTCGAAACTGCGCATCTCTTGGCGTAAAACAACCGGCTCATAAATCACTCTCTTTACCTCATTATCATAACGACATTCAACAAATCCAGTTACAGGAAAGTCTTTGCGCAAAGGATGCCCCTCGAAACCATAATCCGTTAAAATCCGCCTTAAATCAGGATGCCCTGAAAATAAAATTCCATACATATCATATGTTTCACGCTCATACCACTCTGCCCCAGGGTAAATAGAACATGCAGAGGCAACGGGAGTATTTTCATCAGTACGCACTTTAACACGCAAGCGCAAATTCTCGCGAGGAGACAAGAGCTGGTAAGAAACATCAAAACGTTTATCACGAAATGGATAATCAACACCGCTAATATCTGTAATATTAATAAACTGACAGCGCGAATCATCACGAACAAACATTAAAACGTCTGTAATTGCATCAAGACGCGATACAATAGTCAATTCACCAAATGCCAAGACGGTTTCTTCAAGCTTATCGCCTAATCTGTTTTTCAAATAGATAGCAAGTTCAACCAATGTTTCATTCATCATCACAATGAAGCCTCTATCGCTCTATAGAACCAGTACGACGAATTTTTTTCTGTAACAATAATATACCGTACAGCAACGCCTCCGCCGTAGGAGGACACCCTGGAACATAAATATCCACAGGCACAATACGATCACAGCCACGTACAACTGAATAAGAATAATGATAATATCCCCCACCATTTGCACACGATCCCATAGAGATCACATAACGCGGCTCTGGCATTTGATCGTAGACTTTTCTTAAAGCCGGTGCCATCTTATTTGTGAGAGTGCCCGCGACAACCATCACATCTGATTGGCGGGGTGAAGCACGTGGGGCATATCCAAAACGCTCATTATCGTAATGAGGCATGGAACACTGCATCATTTCAACAGCACAACAAGCCAAACCAAAGCTCATCCACATGAGAGAACCGGTACGCGCCCAAGTGATCAAGGCATCTGCCGAGGTAACTAAAAACCCTTTATCTGATAATTCAGCATTTACATCACGAAAGAATTCGTCATCAGCACCTATCAACTTGCCCGTATTGGGATCAATAACCCCTTTTGGCTTTGGAGCAATCATCATTGAATTGTTAGATATTAATCCCATTCAAGAGCTCCTTTTTTCCATTCATATATAAATCCGATAGTTAAAAGTGCTAAAAACACAATCATTGACCAAAAGCCGAACATCCCTATCGAACTAAACGAAACTGCCCAAGGAAAAAGAAAAGCAACTTCAAGATCAAAAATAATAAATAAAATTGATACTAAATAAAAACGAATATCAAACTTCATGCGCGCATCATCAAATGAATTAAACCCGCATTCATAAGCCGATAATTTTTCTGGATCGGGAGAACGATAAGCCACAATATAAGGTATAATTAAAAGAACCCCCGCAATAACCGCTGAAACAATGATAAAGATCAAAACCGGTAAATAAGAGCTCAATAAATGAGTCATAATCTTCTTCCACCTTAAACGAAATGATATGAATTAACGTAATCACTCCACATTATTAAATCAAATAGAAATTATTAACTGCTCTGTTAATCCCGCTCAGATAGTTTTCATGACATGTTGGGCGGTACTTTTCTTATCAGCATAGGTAACGCAGAGCAAAAAAAGACGCAAGCCTTATTCTTATAAAGCACATAAAAAGAAGAAAAATCTCTATTTTAAAGAGTATCCTAAAGCCAACACTTTATGGCTATATATTCTGCATACGAAAGCGTTTTACTTAATAAAACAGGAATTAATAAAGAAACTTAGAAATGGCGCGAGTGACGGGGCTCGAACCCGCGACCTCCGGCGTGACAGGCCAGCACTCTAACCAACTGAGCTACACTCGCACATCTCAAACCAATTCACGATTGGTATAAGCGGTCGTGTAAGGGGTTCATTCGTTGATGTCAAGCAGAGTTGTGCATTTTTTTTAAAAAATCGTCAAACATCATCTTTATTCTTGCGTTTACATTTTTTTTTCCTTAAAGAGTGCTTATTCGATTGCTGATCATTGCATTGGGCGATTAGCTCAGCTGGTAGAGCGCCTCGTTTACACCGAGGATGTCGGGAGTTCGAGTCTCTCATCGCCCACCATTGCATTTTATATCATAAATAAGTTATTGATTTTTCATATGTTTTTTAGGGTTAGGGGTGCTAGAATAAAGGTGCGGGAATAAGATTTTCCAATATGATTCTATAAAGCGTTCCTTTTTATTAGCTTTTCTTGTAATGCTTTGAACTTGCAAAATTCCACTATAAAAATTTTGCAGTGTTCTAAGAAGTGTGCCATAAAATTTTAAAACCAAAAGAATCAGAAGTTTTTATGGCAAAAGATTTGCCAGAAATTTTTCCCTAACCTAAATTGTATTACTTTATGACTTTGTTTTTTATTCCAATAAATATAGATTTCCGCTAATTTCTAGACAAAAATAAAAACACTCAAGGTAGTGCTAGTTTATTTGCAATATTCAATAAGTATTTATAATGATGAATATGAAGTTTGTATAAAATTTCATCCAATACTCTTTTGAAAAAAGTCTCTTCAAAATTTCAATCGACGATGAGAGATGAAATTTCGCTATAGATATCATATTTCTTGCGACTTTTTTGCAAGTGCTCACATTAAGACGAGATTTAGTATAATTCTCAAAAAAAGGATATTCTAGAATTTATTTCGAGTGGTATTCAAGCAATTTTATTAAAAACGTTTAGAAATGCATTTAAATGATTGACCTTTGGCAAGAACTTTGTAAAAAGACGTATTTGTTTTGGAGGGGTGGCCGAGCGGTTTAAGGCACCGGTCTTGAAAACCGGCGTGCAGGAGACTGTACCGTGGGTTCGAATCCCACCCCCTCCGCCACAACATTTTTCCCACCCTATAACTTATTGACTTCATAGGTGTTTTTTAAGGTTCGGGATATTAGAATAAAAGTAAGGGAATAGGATTCTTAATGTACCTCTCAATTATTGTGAATTAGAACTTCTTTTCGAGGTCTTTTTTTTGCTATTTCTCTAACTCTTCGTGATCCATTTTTTCACGTGTGAGAGACTATTTTCTAGCGCCTCCATAAAACGAGCTAAATCGATTACAAACATGAAGACAATAAGGGCAATCCACTTCATAAAGCGTGACATCATCTTTATACCTTGGTACGTCTCTATCATC
>NZ_JAQITA010000070.1 GCF_028618575.1 Bartonella sp. ML70XJBT.G
TTTGAAAACCATTGTTTGAGATGTGCAATAACATTATCTATGGCGTCCATAAGGCGAGCAAAATCAAGGATCAGCAAAAAAAGAAAAAATGCTATCCACTTCATGAGACGCGACATCATCTTCACACTTTTATAGGCAATGATCATCTCTTGAAGCATGGCTTTTTCCGCTTCTGTGAGCTCTGTTTTTTTTTCAGTTTTTTTTCTGGCCATGTTTCCATCCACACAAGCGTTCTCCCTGTTTGTTATGCTTTAAGATCTCTTTTGCTAAGTTTGAACTGATGGCATCTAGATCTTTCTTGTCTAAATAAATTGGCAACCAGCCAACACAAGAAGAAGCATATTTATGGGTCACGCAACCAGTCAGAGAGAGCAGTGCGCACATCAGCATCAGTTTCTTTGTTAACTTCATTTTCCACCTCCAGCCGTGTTGTTGCTGCCTTTAAAGTTTTTTCTATCTGCTTTTGCTGTTCACTCTTTTTGCCAAGAGTGAAAGCTTTGGCTAAAGCCATAAAAAAAGCGGCTAGTGCCGCACCTGTGAGCATGAGATTTTTTTTCATCCAGAACATCATAGCCGGTGCTCCTGAAAACGTTTGGCAACAAGGAAAATCCCAACAGCTGCTGCTAAAACCATAATGGCAGCGAATGCCCATTGCACTGGACCATTGCCTGCCAACAAGCCGCCAAGGCCTGAAAAAGAACCAATGACTGGTGCAAGAGCTTCTGCTTTGAAAAGCCCTGTTGGTGCTTGCGTTTCTACGGTTTGATAGTTGGAGGAAACAAACGCCCCTTTTGCCCACAACCCTGCTTCTGCGACACGCCGGTGGACCAGACCTTGCAAGCGCTTACCACCCGCTTTGGTCCATTTCTGTAGTTCGGCGGGTATTGCTTCATATTCACCGTTATTAAGCTTTTTTAATAGGGTGGAATTGCAAAAAGCTGTTGTTCCTACATTATAGCAAAAGGAAACCAATGCTGCAAATTGTTCATTGGTTAAGGAAACTTGAACCGCTTGTTCAACGGTATTTTCAAATTGTCTTAAATCTTGGCGAAGCAATTCTTCTGCTTGTTTTTCGGTCATTGTCATGCCTTTGTGAACAAAAGGTTTGCCAGCACTGTTGGTATGTCCATAACCGATAGTCCATACCCCAATGGCGTCTTTATAAGCATTGAGGCGCAAACCTTCCCATTGTTTGATCAGTGCAAGTCCTTGTTGTGATATTTTTCGCATATGCTCCTCCATAAAAAAAGCCCCACACAAGGTGAGGCTGAGTGAAAATCGAAACTTGTAATTATCGCGTATTGTAAGAATCTCGTTTCATGTAACTTTTTTCTGTGTTATACGTTACATGAAACAAAAGGAGATTTTGTTATGGGTACAATGAACGTTAATGAACGGGTTCAAAAACATCGCAATGCACAAAGAAAAGCAGGTTTGCGCTTAATGCAAATTTGGGTTCCAGATACACGCCAGCCAAATTTTGCAGAAGAGTGCCACCGTCAAACCCGCTTAGTAGCAAAAATGGATAAAGCTGATACATCTCTACAGTTGTTTATGGATCAATCTTTAATGGATGTTGATGGATGGACAGAATGATGCGTGGTTCTCTGGTAACAATAGCGATACAAGGTGATTTTGGTAAACCAAGACCCGCATTGATCATTCAAGCTCATCAATTTAGTGAACATACAAGCGTGACGGTTTTACCAATTACAAGTACACTTATTGATGCTCCATTACTCCGCATTACGATTCAGCCAAACGACAAGAATGGTTTGCAGAAACCTTCGCAAGTCATGATTGATAAAATTATGACGGTAAGATGTGAAAAAATGAGTCCAGCTTTCGGTTTCATTCCTGTAGATAAAATGGTAGAAATTGAACGTTGTTTGGCTGTATTTTTAGGAATAGTAAAATAAAAATTGGATTTCTTTATCAGATAGTTTTATT
>NZ_JAQITA010000071.1 GCF_028618575.1 Bartonella sp. ML70XJBT.G
AAAACATGGGCGCAGTCATCAACCTTGGCATCACCACAAACCTCGGCATTGCCAAAAACCTTGGACCTACCCAAAACCTCGGCATTACCAAAAACCTCGGCATTACCAAAAACATCGGCACGATCATAAACTTGGGCATTATGATAAATACGAGATTTCCCATAAACCCTTGCACCATAAAAAACTTTGGCATCATCATGAACCTCCGCATTTTCATAAACTTGTGCAAGGATATAAACACATGCATCATCACTAACCCAGCAATTGCCTTCGTGACTTAAGTTACGTTCAAACTGTATAAACCCACCTAAATCACCTTTTTTGACATTTCCAAAATCTCTTAATGCTCTAATTCGGTGTAAAATATGACCGTCAAATTCGATTGTCTCACCAGTAAATTCATATTTCTTTTCTGTAGCCATCATCATCTCCTAAGGCTGCAAACTGTCGCCCGCGCTATCAACGCGGGGGCTTTTGGAAAATTTTGTCATTGGGGTGCTTGCTTGCTCTTCCATTAATCTTTGCAAGCGTTCTGGATAAAAAAAATCATCAGGGCGCAAATCTATCCCATGGGAACGCGCATAATTTAAAAGTCTTTGCTGGTGTTTTGCTGGTATAAAACCACGCCATCTAGAAACAGATGACACATCTCTTTGCACTATGGTTGCTACAGTTTTGAAACCACCTAAATATTTTATGATTAATCTTGAAGGCATATGTAATCTCCATAACAGCGCAATAAATAATTGCACTTTTTACATATGTCAACAAAAAATGCACTTTTAACATTTTTGCATTTTCCGTATTTTTAAGGATAATAATCAGATTATGAGTAGCAATATTGAAAAAAGTATCCAGCAATGGCTAGAAAAAAAATTAGAGGAGCGCGGACACGGTGCTCAAATAGAACTAGCCGCCTATTTGGGAATTCATCAATCCACTATAAGCAGAATGATTAATCCTTACAAAAACGGAAAATCCAGAAGCATAAGTATTGGGGAATTAGTTAAAATAGCTGAGTTTTTTAATGAACCCCCCCCAAATTTCTTCTCTGATGTTGATCAAGAATTTATGAATTTTTATCGTGATCTTTCTGAAGAAAATAAGAAGTCTGTGGTTTCATATATTGAGTTTTTAAGGCAATCAAAAGATAAGTAATGGTTTCTTTTTCTTTCTGAGAAAACTTTTCTAAAAGGTTGGAATCTTGTTCCGCTATTTGCATAATCATATCTCCATAAAGTGTGGATAGTGCATTTTTAAAAAAAACACACCTAACATAAATATGCACTTTTTACATTTTTATGTTGACTATTGCACTTTTTGCATCTATATCCACTCCATATCTTATAAATTAGCTACTGCCAATAGGCGCTATGGAGGCAATTGTGGACAAACCAGTTTTCATAACTTCTAAGGAAATTCTCTTAGTCATTTGCGAAGATGAAACAGAAAACCTCGCGCAATATGGACCTTTCTTCGAAGAAAAAGACATTATCGACTTTATTAATGAAGCCGATAATGCCGGCCAAATCTTCCGCGTTGAACCCGCAACTAACCGGTGTGAAGACATCTCTGAAGAAATCGCTCAATTCTATGTAAACGAGAACAGAGAGCGCCTTAATGAGCACTCTAAGGTTCACAGCTTTATTCGTGAAAGTGAGGCTTTCAATCAACTTTTAGATGATTTAGCTCAAGAAGAATACATTGATAAAGTCTACGGCACTTATGAAGAGCAAAACCGTTTACGACCTTCTGATGTCCTTCCTGACTATCCAAATTACTCAATATATTCAAAGCGCCTCTCATAGCGCACCCTTTTTCAAAAAATTACAACACAAACCAATGCCGTTCTTTTCAAGAGCGACAAAGGAAGAG
>NZ_JAQITA010000072.1 GCF_028618575.1 Bartonella sp. ML70XJBT.G
CATAATTTAACGTCTCAAACTTCATATCCGTGTAGGCTTTGGATTCATTAACCCCATTGTTTACTAAATCAGTCACACGATCATCCGTATATTTCTTCGCATCATCAAGAACTAACTTCATCTGTTGATCCGTGTAATCATGCAATTGTCCTCCATTAACCCCTTCTTTCGATCCACTTTCAATACGACCATCACCTACATTGTCTATCAATACCGGATCACTTTCATTCCCACCAACTAACGTAACTTTATTCGTCTTCTTGCCATCTTCTCCCTTATCATACTTAACCGCATCATTCGTTACCGTATCTTCAATAGCTTGCAGTTGTTGATCTATACCATCTACACGCTTTTCAACTGCCTCTACTTTCTTATTCGTATCCCAAAGTTGTCCTCCATTAACAGCTTCCTTCGAGCCCTCTGATACCGAACCATCCGCTACATGCGTAATCTTACTTGGCTTTCCATTATGGTTAGCGTCATAACCGCCTAATTCTTCATTCCAATTTAATCCGTTCGTTGATACATTCTGCTCTACATTCGTTATACGATCATTGATACTAGACAAACTACCATTAACACCTTCAAACGCACTGCCAACATTCTCATAGCTCTTCTCGCCAGCAGAACTGCCATCGCTCTTGAACTGCGTTATTTGGAAATGGGGCGCTGTCCATTGACCATTCGCATAGCTGGCTCCACCTCCTAAATACAGCGCTAACGTCTGATTTAATTGATACAACTGGTTACCCGTGATCGCTTCTGTCGAACCCGATGAGATATCACCGTCAACAAGATGGCTAAGCTTACTATTACGCTTACCCTCTCCTTTGCCATGAACCGCTACAAACGCTTCATCTGCATCACTCCACAACAACGCATTCTGTTCAACGTTGTCTGAAAGCTCCTGATGAAGCTTCGTGAAAGAATTATTCACACCTGCAAAAGCTGCTGCTACATCATTATAGATCGTCTCCTCAGAACTTCCATCCTCTTTGAAGCTCACTATCTTGAAGCTTGGTGCTGTCCAAGTGCCATTCTCATAACTAGCGCCTCCACCAAAATAATTCGCTAGCGTATTATTCATCGAGTAAATCTGTGAACCATTCACGGCATCCGTTGAGTCAGAAGCAATATTGCCATCCGAAAGATGGGTAATCTTGCTATTGCTTTTCTTCTCGCCATGCTGAGCTACAAACGCCTCTTCATCCTTGTTCCACAACAAAGCATCCCCTTTAACTTCTTGCGTAATATTCGTGATGTTTTCAGTAAGTTCATTATATTTATTCGTGAGATTAGTATTCACATTCTGGATATTCGTATCAAGACCTGCAAAGGCTGAACCAACATTATCATAGCTCTTCTTTGTAACCATACCATCTACAGAAACAGCTGATAATTCATAGGTTGGACCTGTAAAAATTCCTTCTTTAAAGACTGCAGCTCCACCTAAGAATTTTGCTACATCCTGAGAGATGGTATTGATCTGATGACCATTCACCGCATCATGTGAGCCATCAGCAATGTTACCATCCGCAACATTATGAAGCGCAACGGGAGCTGTTTTATCTCCTTTTCCAAAAGTCACACTGGTATAATCAGTCTCACCATTCTCCTTCTTATCGTAAAGAACAACTGAAGAATCCTCAGACTGAAGACTGTTCGAAAGCTGCTCTAAACTTTGATCAAGCTGCTCTTTGTTAACCGCTTCATCACCTTTTGTCGCTGCCTTCACACCTGAGATACGACGTGCCACTCCAGTACTATTCGCAACGGTGATTTCTGTACCTTCTTTCTCAGAACCTATCTTGATAACCTTACTCTCTTTATCTTGCTTCACAAGGCTATCACTCACAACTTGGCTAATCT
>NZ_JAQITA010000073.1 GCF_028618575.1 Bartonella sp. ML70XJBT.G
TGAAGCCCTTTCTGAAGCTTTGCTAATCGTATAATCAAAAGCTAATGACCTATGCCATAAGTTTCCATTTTCTAAACGCGTGATGTAACCCATGCTTATTAAAGTCTCTAATGTCTTTTGAAACGTTCTTACTGAACACCCACACCAACTTGATAAATAAGACGCATTATTGATAAGAGACGCTTTCTTATCATTCATAAGCAACACAAGGGTTGTATAAACAGCCTTCTCTTTTGCCTTTAATCCCATAAGCTCTTTTAAAAACTTATCTGTACTAAACTTTCCATACGCTACTTTATTACTGGACATCATTCGTGATCTCCCTCTCTTTAACTAAATGTAAAATTGCCAAAGCATCCGCTTCATTATCATCACAAGGCGCGTGTCCTTTTGCACGCATTGCCTTTATCATCTCTTCTTTCGACGCATTCCCCTTGCCCGTCGTCGCTTTCTTAATCGTACAAACCGGTATTCCCTCATACGGTATCTGATGATGTTCACACCACGCCGTTAACGTTGCTAACAAGCCACCGTAAACATGCGCTGCATCGGTTCCAACATGACGCCTCACCTCCTCAAAATACACTGCGTCAATGCCATCTGCTGCCTGCTTTATTTCATTAAGCCATCTCTTAAAGCGTAAATAACGCATCCCACCGCCTTCAAAACGGCGTGATTTAAAATCAACGGTGCCACTAGTGATACCACCATCCTCACCACAAAGCGCCCACCCTGTCCTCGTACCTAGATCAAAACAAAGAATTGTATGAGACATCTGAAACACCTGTATTTACTGATTATTCCCTTTTTAGAATGGTGCTTTAAACGACTTCTCTGCACACAATTTTGCTGCAATTCGCACAATAGAAAATGTTAGAATGAGATAATTTTTGGATTAGATGATTTTGCTCGTCTATTGTTTTGTCTTTTTCATCTAGCTCTTTTCTAAGCATTTTTATGGTTTTAAAAGCGCTATAAGCTGCATAACAAGATATAATAAGTGCAATAAAACCCATCTCTCTCCTCACTTACTTTTCTTCTTATTCTTATGAGAAGGCTTTTTTACAGATGCATCACGCTGCTTAAGCTCTTGTTTAAGATTCTCTATTTGCTCATCGCGTGATTGAACATCTGCTGTTAGTTCATCTATAAGATCGTTCTTCCGTTTGAACGCTTCTTTATACGCATCTATCTTTTGATTAAGTTCTTTAATATCTGCATCACATGCATAAATTTCTTCAATTTCTCTCTCAAGATCTGTAACTTGGACGTGAAGCTTTTCAATCTGCCCTGCAAATCTTTTCGCCTTATCACGATAATGCAATGCAACACGCAACATTATTATGCCAAAAAGCAAAGTACCAAATACAACACCCATAATTATCATTTCATTTGAACTCATCTTGATCTCCTTTAATTTTTATGAGGGCGGTCATCACAACCAATCTGTTTTGCCTCGCATTCCATTAAGAAAAGCAGGCAACAAGCCGCATGTGCCAAGTGTGATAAATCACTCTCAGCATCCTTCTGTTCTCCACCAAACCATGCTAATAAATGACGCAAAGCAGCACCGTGAAACCGGCTCCAATCCATGCCATTACGCCAGTTGTTTGCTCCGTATTTCTTTGCTCCAAACTCTAAAACACGACCTATTTCCATCAGTGCTAAAGGCGGTATAAGCTCTACACGTGACTTGCCGTCATCATTCTTATGGGCTTCATTTGCGTTCTGTGAACGTATAAAAACTCTATTCTTACTGCCGTATTCTTGATGCCCGC
>NZ_JAQITA010000074.1 GCF_028618575.1 Bartonella sp. ML70XJBT.G
AACCGTAGAGCATTTACTGTCGATGCTCCTGTCCCCATCTGTTAAAATCTAGACCTATAATACCCCATCTCATATCAATTACTCCTTCTAAATTAGTGTTTTTTTGTTCTCTATACCCTTTAGCACGTTCCTTCCAATATTCCTCTCTCCACTTATCAAACTTTTTTCTCTCTATAAGCGATTGATGTTTTTGAGGATTATTATGAATCACAGAAGTATATTTTTTATGAGATTCGTGGCTCATTTCTGCTATGGCGTCCTCAGGCGTTTGCGAGAGATGATGCAATTCAACGGGCTTACCATCATGTCCTATAGGGGCTCTTCCTGTTTCCATTCTTTCAACATTGGTGCCCCATACGTCTTTTTTGTTTTCTCTCCATTTAACCATTTTGTTAGGATCAAACAAATCATCTCTCTGATAGACTTTGTTTGTCTGGCCAAATTTGCTATCGGTAAATTTAGTGGGTTTTCCTTTTAACCAGTTCTTTTTTTCTTTAGCAGCAAGGTTGGTCTTTTCTTTCTTCGCCGCAAGTTTTTCAAGATCTCCCTGAGCGGCAAGTTCTGCAAGATTTTTCTTGGAAGCAAATTGGGCAAAATCTTTCCTCGCCATGAATTTGATCAAAGCCTTTTCGCCAAGCTTTATGCCTCCCTTGACTACTCCAGCTCCTCCAGCAAAGTTTTCTAGCACTCCGGCTGATAATCTTCCAGTTTCAAAACCAGCATTAAAAGCTCCGTCAACTCCCGCTTTTTCAAGATTCTCTTTTACGTAATCTATATCCCCTATAAAAGAATCCCTAACACCTCCCCAGAATTGACCAGCACCTTCCCAGACATCATCAATCACATGTCCACTCACAACCCAAGACGCTCCTGTTCCAATGTCTTTAACAGCCCTTTTACCGCCCCCCCATGGATTGCTAGCAAATATTATTATTTGTAACATCATGTTCTTCACAGCGTTATCAGCTAACTCGTATAGCTTGATTGGTGTATCGGCAATGAGACCAGACATAAGTCCTGTCGAAAAAGTTCTATCTTGTTGGTCATCAATCTCATGCCATTTTTCTGCAACGTCTTTTCGGCATTGATCGTCAGGACACTCTTCTAACTCTTTCTTCATCTGGGCTTGTTGAGCACTGCTGAGGTAGTTATTCTCTGCGGCATTACCTGCAGCATCAGCACCAGTATTGACATCACCACCAGTAAGGGCAGCAGCAAAGCCACCAGCAACGCGTGCCACATCAATCATGCTCTCTTTATTAGCAAATAGCGCATCAATCTTGGCGTTTATACGCGCCTGCTCTTCCGGCGTTGGGGTGCGACCATCTAATGCCCCCATTTCCTCTTTGATAATGTTTTGCATCCACAGTTTAAACTGGAGCATGGCTGCGGCTTCGCCTACAACACCCCCCACGGCGCCAACCGTACAATCACCACTCGCTGTCGCACCTACAATACAGCCAAGACCAGCATGGGCAACGATCTGCGTCACCGTGTCAATCTTCCCTTCAGCCTTGGCGGTACCGATTTCTTCTGCCAACGATTTGCCAACCGTATCAGACAGAGCGATGCGCAGATTGTTTAAAAAGTTCTTATCTAAAGAACCGCCTTCAAGAGCCGTTTGAACGCCCGTGCCAATAGCA
>NZ_JAQITA010000075.1 GCF_028618575.1 Bartonella sp. ML70XJBT.G
CGAATAAAGCTATGAACCTTAGAGTGCTCATTAAGGCGCTCTCTGTTCTCGTTTACATAGAATTCAGCGATCTCTTCAGAGATGTCTTCACACCGGTTAGTTGCGGGTTCAACGCGGAAGATTTGGAAGGCATTATCGGCTTCATTAATAAAGTCGATAATGTCTTTTTCTTCGAAGAAAGGTCCATATTTAGCGAGGTTTTCTGTTTCATCTTCGCAAATGACTAAGAGAATTTCCTTAGAAGTTATGAAAACTGGTTTGTCCACAATTGCCTCCATAGAGCCTATTGGCAGTAGCTAATTTATACGATATGAGGCATATGTATGCGCATATTGCACACATGTCAACAAAAAAAATGTGCAAGATGAACATATCTATGTAAGTAATATATTATTTTAGGATATATAAAATGAATGATACCGCTTATCTTATAATGGAGGCAGTGAATAAGCTTAGTATAGATAAAAAGAGAAGATTAATTATTATTCTTCGTCTTTTAAAGTATCTAAAATGCGAAGAAGCCACTGCTGTTTTTCAGGAGATATATCTTTTAGAGCATTAAAAACTTCTTCTTGAAGTTCGCGGTCTGAAAGAGCAGTTGTAGATTTTGTTTTTATACCCTGTCCTTCACCAGTCAATAACCAACCTGTACTTACGTTAAAAGCTTTTGCGTATCGACTTGCGGCTTTATTGATACCGCGAACTCCTTGTTCATGTTGTATATAAGTGTAATATGACCAGCCATAATATTGAGCGGCAGCTCGAGCAGATTTAAATCCTTTGGCAATTCTTGCTTCTGTTAAGCGTATAGCTTGATCGGGCTTTTGTTCTTGCATTCTGTCAACTCCTTTCCATTCATAATGCACATATTATATGTGCTTTTCGACTTGACTTTTGTCTGTGCATATTGCACATTATTTTTTATGGATAAGACAGAAGTAAAAAAACTAAGAAAACAGCTTAATCTCACGCAGGACGAAATGGCAGCGTTATTAGGGGTCAGCAAATCAACAGTATGGCGTTGGGAAAAATATGGTGTTCCTTCAAGAGGAGCGGTTGCTTATCTTTTAAAATCATTATGCGAGCAAGCAAGCGCCCCAATGACAAAATTTTCCAAAAGCCCCCGCGTTGATAGCGCGTGCGACAGTTTACAGCCTTAGGAGATGATGATGTCTGTAGAAAAGAAATACGAACTTACTGATGAGACAATAGAAATTGATGGTCATATTTTACGCCGCATCCGCGCATTGAGAGGCTTTGGTGATGTCAAAAAAGGTGATTTAGGTGGGTTTATACAGTTTGAACGTAACTTAAGTCACGAAGGCAATTGCTGGGTTAGTGATGATGCATGTGTTTATATCCTTGCACAAGTTTATGAAAATGCGGAGGTTCATGATGATGCCAAAGTTTTTTATGGTGCAAGGGTTTATGGGAAATCTCGTATTTATCATAATGCCCAAGTTTATGATCGTGCCGATGTTTTTGGTAATGCCGATGTTTTTGGTAATGCCGAGGTTTTGGGTAGGTCCAAGGTTTTTGGCAATGCCGAGGTTTGTGGTGATGCCAAGGTTGATGACTGCGCCCATGTTTT
>NZ_JAQITA010000076.1 GCF_028618575.1 Bartonella sp. ML70XJBT.G
CCACCGAAAGCGCAATTCAAAAGGTGGTTCAAAAGGTGGTTTGAAAAGTGACTAGGAAAACAAGAACACGTGATAGATTATCTGCTTTATCTGTAAAAAATTTGCCTAAAGGCAAATATGCAGATGGAGCTGGATTATGGCTTATTAAAACAGCACAGAATCAAGGACGTTGGGTTTTTCGATTCGATTTCAATAAAAAACGTCGTGAAATGGGGTTAGGCTCTTGTAGTGTTGTATCTTTGAAAGAAGCAAGACTTAAGGCTACCTCTTGCCGTGATCTTTTAAACCAAGGGATTGACCCGATTCGTAAAAGGCAAAATGAAAAGTTACGACAGGTTGTTGATAGTATTTCTTTACGAGAAATTGTTTTAAGCGCCTTTGAAGCCAAAAAAAGCGAATTGAAAAATGAAGGAACAGCCGCAAGGTGGTTAACACCTCTTACATTGCATGTTTTCCCAAAGCTTGGAGATATAGCAATTACTGAATTGACGCAGATTGATATAAAAGAGTGTTTATCACCTATTTGGAAAACAAAAAACGAAACAGCGAGCAAGGCTTTATCGCGTTTAAATATTGCTATAAAACATGCAGCGGCACGCGGTATAGATGTAGATATGCAATTGGTACCAAAAGCAAAAGCTTTATTGGGAAAATTTATTCAAAATGTTCAAAATATTCCGGCTATGCCCTGGAAAGAAGTTCCTCATTTTTATCAATCTTTAAATGATGAACTTGTCTCAAATTTAGCCTTAAAACTTCTAATTTTAACTGGTGTTCGTTCAATGCCAATTCGGCATATACGGTTGGAGGAAATCAATCAATCAATCTGGACGATTCCAAAAGAAAATATGAAAGGGATAGTTGGAAAGGTTTTTGATTTTCGTGTACCGCTTACAGATGAAGCGCTTGCTATTATTGAAAAAGCAAAAGCAATCGAAAAGAATGGATTTTTGTTTGTTGGGAATTCTGGACAGCCTATCTCTGATATGACACTTTCTAAATTTATGAAAGATAGAGGGCTTACTTATCGTCCACACGGTTTCAGGTCTAGTCTTCGTGATTGGATAGCAGAGACAACGTCAGCACCATTTGAAATTGCGGAATTTACGTTGTCTCATTCAGTAGGAAATTCAGTCACAAAAGCTTATATGAGGACTGATTTTTTGGAACAACGCCGTGTTCTTTTAGAACAATGGGCATCTTTTGTGACTGGGTGTTGATTGTTACGATAGTGGTGGTAATTCTGTAGAGTCTCTTTCGGCTTTTTTGCTTTCAATATAGCGGTCGATTTCAACTATATCCCATTTTAAGTATCGTCCTTCTTGTATTGGTTTAGGAAAAACACCAGCTTTTACAAGCTCTCTAATAGAGGTCATAGACATTCCAAGATAAATCGATAGGTCTTGTATATTGACGAG
>NZ_JAQITA010000077.1 GCF_028618575.1 Bartonella sp. ML70XJBT.G
ATGTCAAAAAAGGTGATTTAGGTGGGTTTATACAGTTTGAACGTAACTTAAGTCACGAAGGCAATTGCTGGGTTAGTGATGATGCATGTGTTTATATCCTTGCACAAGTTTATGAAAATGCGGAGGTTCATGATGATGCCAAAGTTTTTTATGGTGCAAGGGTTTATGGGAAATCTCGTATTTATCATAATGCCCAAGTTTATGATCGTGCCGATGTTTTTGGTAATGCCGATGTTTTTGGTAATGCCGAGGTTTTGGGTAGGTCCAAGGTTTTTGGCAATGCCGAGGTTTGTGGTGATGCCAAGGTTGATGACTGCGCCCATGTTTTTGGTGATGCTTTTGTTTGTGGGCAAGCATGTGTTGGTGTGGCAGCTCGTGTTTATGACAATGCCAAGGTTTATGGTTGTGCTAAGGTTTCAGGCAGTGCCCGTATTTTTGATGATGCTCAAGTTTATGGTGATGCACATGTTTATGGGTGGGCTGAGATTTATGGCAATGCCAAAGTAACCGGCAATACAGAAGTTTCCCAAAATAACACTGTTTTAAGATAGGGCAATAATCATGGAAAAGAAATACGAATTGACTGATGAGACAATCGAAGTTGGTTTCAATACACTTCATAGGATTAGAGCATTAAGAGATTTTGGAAATGTCAAGAAAGGTGATCTTGGCGGCTTTGTAGAGGATGAAGATAATTTAAGTCATGAGGGCGATTGTTGGATTTATAATGATGCTGAAGTTTATATGGGTGGCAAAGTTTACGACAGTGCTAAGGTTTCTGGTGCCGCTCGTGTTTATGACAATGCCAAGGTTTATGGTTTTGCCGATGTTGATGGTTGTGCCGAGGTTTCTGGTCATGCAATGGTTTATGACAATGCCGAGGTTTATGGCAATGCTGAAGTTTTTGGTGGTGCCAAGGTTTTTGGTGATGCCAAGGTTTATAATGATGCCGATGTTTTTGGTTTTGCCAAGGTTTATGGCTTTGCCGAGGTTTATGACAATGCTTGGGTTTATGACAATGCTGAAATTTATGGAAAAGCCCATGTTTTTGGCGGGGCTTGTGTTTTAGAATCTGCTAAAGTTTTTGATACGGCAAGAGTTTACGGTGCGGTGAAAGCCTATGGCGAAGCCTATATTTTTGGCAATGCAGATGTTTGCGGGCATCAAGAATACGGCAGTAAGAATAGAGTTTTTATACGTTCACAGAACGCAAATGAAGCCCATAAGAATGATGACGGCAAGTCACGTGTAGAGCTTATACCGCCTTTAGCACTGATGGAAAT
>NZ_JAQITA010000078.1 GCF_028618575.1 Bartonella sp. ML70XJBT.G
GATATTTCTCTCACCAATCAGCAAAATCCCTATAAACAAGCTCTCGTTTGGAAATCGCCCAAAAACACTTTTCACCATCTGAAGATGGATTATCACAGCATCTTAAAGCACAACAGTCTCAGCACAACAATCCGTGTCTTTTTCCGGTTTTTTTGCCCATTGGAGATGCAAATCCGTCTTTTTGGGAACATAATGGATCAGCAAGCATTCTATCTCCAGCATCATTCAAGGAGATAAAAACATGGAAACCCGCATTCCTGAAAACACACCCTTCGATACGCATTTTCTAGGAGAAACATCCCTAGAGACAGAATATCCTTTTTTCCAACCACCCATTTCATGGTCTGCAATCTTTGCTGGACTGGTGACAGCTCTTGCCACATCAATCTGCCTCTCTTTTCTGGTGGCAGCATTAGGATTAGGGCAAATGGATTTCACTTCTTCAAGCTCGTTTGAGGGCTCTTTCCTCTCTTTTGGCATAGGATCTCTTATCGTAACACTCATCAGCCTTGCCTTGGGAGGTTTTGTTGCTGGGCGTTTTGCTGAATCCTCAGGAACACTGCATGGCTTTCTCACTTGGGCTCTGATAACACTGCTGATGACCCTTCAAGCCATCCACGTAGTTTCAAGCACAGCAAAAATAGGTGCTAAAACAGCTCTAGAAAACAGCTCCACACTTCAACAAACCGTGGACAGTTTCAAAACAAAGATTGCTCCCCTGCTGACAAATTTCAAGGGCGAAAACTTGGAAAAGTTTTTGGTCAAAAACAGCGACAGCAGTATCAATTTTGATAAACTGGGCAATGAGTTGCATACACTTCTCAACAAGAGCAACATCCCTGCTCTCAACCCTGAGCGCTTAAAAGACTCCTATCAAGGCGCCTTAAAAGACATTGGCACTGCAATAACAGCTTTTAAAAATGACCCTTCTCATTACCGCACCTACTTAAAAAATCTTGGTGATCGCCTTTCTGATCGGATAGAAGTCCTTACTGCAAAGTTTAATAAAAACGATATTATCAATGCCCTTATGCACGATGGCATGACACGTGCCGATGCACAAACAGCAGCCAACGAAGCCATTCATGTTTATCAAAGAGCAGAGGAAAAAACGCAAAAAGCGATAAAAGCCCTTGAAGAACAGACTGAAACGCTCTCTGATAATCTTGAGAATGCCCTAAAGGGAGCAAAAAACACTGCCCAAAAAGCGACGCAAACAGCATCAAACATGGGCTGGTGGGGCTTTTTAGG
>NZ_JAQITA010000079.1 GCF_028618575.1 Bartonella sp. ML70XJBT.G
ATGGCAAAGAGCAAATTTGAACGCACGAAACCGCATGTTAATATAGGAACGATTGGTCACGTTGATCATGGGAAGACTTCGTTGACAGCAGCGATTACGAAATATTTTGGTGAATTTAAAGCCTATGATCAAATTGATGCGGCGCCAGAGGAACGTGCCCGTGGGATTACCATTTCTACAGCGCATGTTGAATATGAAACAGACAAGCGCCACTATGCGCATGTTGACTGCCCTGGACACGCGGATTATGTGAAAAACATGATCACGGGAGCAGCGCAGATGGATGGTGCAATTTTGGTTGTTTCTGCAGCTGATGGTCCGATGCCTCAGACACGTGAGCATATTTTGTTGGCACGGCAAGTGGGTGTTCCAGCAATTGTTGTTTTTCTCAATAAGGTTGATCAGGTTGATGATACAGAGCTTTTAGAGCTTGTTGAGCTTGAAGTGCGTGAGCTGTTGTCAAAATATGATTTCCCAGGGGATGAGATACCGATCGTAAAGGGTTCTGCGTTGGCAGCGCTTGAAGATAAAGATAAGAGTATTGGTGAAGATGCGGTACGTCTTCTGATGAGTGAAGTTGATAATTATATACCGACACCTGAGCGTCCAGTTGATCAACCATTTTTGATGCCCATTGAGGACGTTTTTTCCATTTCGGGACGTGGAACGGTTGTTACGGGCCGTGTTGAGCGTGGTGTTATTAAGGTTGGAGAAGAAATTGAGATTATTGGTATTCGTCCAACGTCTAAGACAACGGTAACGGGAGTTGAGATGTTCCGTAAGCTCTTGGATCAAGGTCAAGCAGGTGATAATATTGGAGCGCTGCTCCGTGGTGTTGATCGTGAAGGAATTGAGCGTGGACAGGTTTTGGCAAAGCCAGGTTCGGTTACTCCTCATACCCGCTTTAAAGCAGAGGCCTATATTTTAACGAAGGATGAAGGTGGTCGTCATACTCCCTTTTTCACGAATTATCGCCCTCAGTTTTATTTCCGTACCACGGATGTTACAGGGATTGTGACGCTACCAGAAGGTACAGAGATGGTTATGCCTGGTGATAATGTTGCGATGGATGTTTCATTGATTGTGCCTATTGCCATGGAAGAGAAACTTCGCTTTGCTATTCGTGAAGGTGGTCGTACTGTTGGTGCCGGTATCGTTTCTAAGATCATTGAGTAAGGATTGGT
>NZ_JAQITA010000008.1 GCF_028618575.1 Bartonella sp. ML70XJBT.G
GAAGGTGACCTTGGTGGCTTTATCGAAAAGGAAGCAAATCTCTCTCATGATGGCAATTGCTGGGTATATGATGATGCTTGTGCCTATGGTCATGCGCGCGTTTCTGACAATGCAAAAATACGTCATTATTCTCAAATCTGTGGTCAAGTCTATGGGGATTGTGAGGTCTATGGGAGGGCTTTCATCTCTCAATATGCAAATATTTATGACAATGCTTGTGTCTATGGCAATGCCCATGTTTATGGGAATGTGTATGGCAATGCCCATGTGAGTGGGGGCGCCTTTGTTCATGCTGATGCCCATATTTATGACCATGCTCATGTTTCTTATGATGCTGTGGTTTTTAGTTATGCAAGAGTTTATGGGCGTTCCAAGATTTCTGGCTTTGCTCGCATTCATAGCCATGCAAAAATTTATAATTATGCGGTTGTTAATGGGCGTGCCAAAATTTATGGCAAGGTCTATGGCAATGCTAGTGTTGGTGGCTCTTCTGAGGTCTATGGCTCTGTGTATGGCAATGCTAAGGTAACTGATTATACTAAGGTGTGGGGTAAGGTCTATGGCAATGCCAAATTAAACAAGCAAAGCAAAGTAAAGTTGGTACCAAAAAATTGCGAAGTTTATGAAAATGATCATATCGTAAAGATTGTTGATAAAACAGAATAAAGAGCGGCGTGGGGGACGTCTTTTTTGAGAGCTATAAACGCATCATAAAAGAGAGAATTCAAAAAGAAAGCCGTATCAAGTAATATGACGCGGCTTTCTAACCATCCACAATGGAGTGATAAATGCATATATACAAAACGTATCATATTGCAAGCGTTCTATTGTTTTTATGAAAACTTATCAAAAGGATCATAAATAATTGGGTATCATCTTGATAGCATTCATTTGAATGAGAGAAAATATAAACGCTTTATAGCTTTATCAAACCAATCAAAAGCAAATGTGTATTAAGTGAAATTGTCTATAACAAAACCCGTTTTTATATTTATGCGCGTTGGTTTTTAAAGCAGCCTTTCATAAGACAAATAAACAAACGTTTTTATAGAATTTAAGGGTTTCAAGATTTGCTCTGCTGTAAAATCTAGATCTTTGTTTTTCGTAAATGAAACGTTCTTAAGAGCAAATGATAACTAAGTTTATAGCTGTTATAAAACATCAGTTTCAAACGTTTAAACGTTCATTTAAAAAGGTTATCCATAAGCGTATTTTTACTTTTCATTAAAACCTAATTTCTTTAAAAATTAGCCGGCTCAAATTTGAGCTGGTTATCTTTAAAATAGAGATTCTTTAAACATTTCGCTTTTTTCTAAAAATTGAGTAAAACCCTATGCGTTTAGATTTTACAATGGTTTTGAATTTTGCTTGCTTATCTTAAAGAGCTGCCCCCAAATTTGGGGTCACTAAAATTACTCAATCCAAATTTGGATTGCCCCCATTTGGCTTCATATTTTTTAACGATGACTTTTAAAACGTTTGTTGCTCGCTTGCATACGTCATAAAAAGGCTTTTGATTTCATACCTGCTATTTCGCACCTTGGTAAAAAAATACCGCTGTTATAAAATCAATCTTGTCTCTAAATCTTTTTATGCAATCTTATAAATGAAAACCTATAAGCTTATGACAGTTTCAAACGATTACCCTCTTATAGGTAATAAAATATTGCTATAGCATTTTTAGATTTTACGCTTCTCAATTTTAAGAATCATAATCTCATACTTGATAATGCGATTACCAATCCAATCGTTAAAACAAGCTGTGATCTTTAAACGTATGTTATCGATCATTCCAAACGACTAAATTTAAAAACAATGCGATTTTTGAGTGATAAAAACGTATCATAAAATTTATGAACTGTTTAAATGGTAGCTGCTTTTCATTTCATTTGAATACACACATGCGTTATAATATTTACATCATGATTTGCTTTTTATGCTCTATTCATACGTGCCAATCTTTTATAGAAAATGGTCAAATGAATCATGCATAAAAGTATGGATTCTTAAGTGGATTCATATAAAATAATTACACGCAACATATTGACTTTATTGTATTTTTAGGTATTATACCTTTCCAAATAAGAGATCAACCCTTCCTTGCCATACTTATTGCCTGCCAATTCAGCGGCTTTAATAATTGCTTCTTTAAGAAGACGTGTATTCTTATTCGGTACCCCTTTGACACGCCCTTGCCCTGCTTTCGGTGGCATTCTTTTTGGCTGCGAAGTCAACTCTGTATTTTCTGTTGTCATCCAATATTTTCTCCAGATAACAAAAAACCCCGCAAACGCAGGGCTCTAAACAATCATATCATTATAAAAGGGGTTTAACGAGAAACGATCTACTGTAATTTTGGACGCAATTCGACCAGTACAGCGCAGCTATAAAACACCATTATTCACACTATGTCAACAAAAAAAATCATGATATTGTATCTTTTTTTATTTTCTTGCCTAAATCTAGTATCTTTAACAACCAACCACTCACAATTGTATCTTCTAAACGAATCAATTATATGGACGCACAAAGTTATTGATTAGCAAAAAGTGGGGGGAATTAATGTTATTTTTCAAAAAAGCTGCTTTATGCAGAATTAAAAAGAGATTTACACTAATTTTGTTTTTACCGTTCTTTGCTATAATTAGTCTTATAATACTTGCTTTTAATCCCTTCGGATTAGATGACCAACAAGTAGAAAAATTAGTCGTACCAATATTTGTAGCATTTGTATCGTATTTTTTGATACTAAGTGCATGTGCAAGAGAAGAAAAGCTAAGTTTAAAAGATGAAAATATTGACAGCGCATTTTATGAGCTCTTGTCCCTCCAATTCCAAACAGGATGCTATACAGCTATGGCAGCAGCCTTTGTATTTTATCCTGTATTAGGAATAGCATTTTTAGGAGTGTTAATTTTTATTGCTATAATACAAAATTTAGATGAAATTGTAGGGATCGTAGCGATTATAGCATTGATATTAATTTGTCTTATAGCGTTGATAGCGTTAATCAAATTTATTTGGAAAATTGTCTAACGATCAAAATATTTACTAAGCATTTTTCCTTAATCTTTAATATACACTTAAACTCCAGCCATAAAAGAAATAATGAATTATTTATCAGCAAAAAAAATAAGTTACTTATTCGTCATAGTAATCAGTGTGCTTTTTCTTTCTGATTACGCCAATAGTGAACTCCCTATTCATTATCAATCTGCTAATATTGAACAAAGTTTATATGAAAGAATTAAAGTTTTACAAAAGCAGTACGAAGCAGAAAAGATTTTATCAGATAGTGGAATTAATCAATATAACATTTCATTTTCCACTGTCTCTGATTATGAAAAACCTCGGAGGCGCATAACATTCGATGGTTTCATCACTATATTCTTCATTATAATAGGAATATTCATATTTATTAGTATAATGTCCATCATCATTAACTTACTTTGGCGTTTTAAATTGAAAATTCCTGCTTATTTCTTTTTATTAACAACTGCTCTAATTAGTTGCGCGGTATTACTCCTTTTAATCCTTGATTAAGAATCAAAGTATTTTATAAAAGATTTCCCTTAACCTTTATATATATTCTTTCTATGTCCAACAGCCAAAACTAACACGACAAGCTCTTTATCATAAAGATCACACAATATCCTGTAATCTCCACACGATACCTCCATAAACCTGATAATTGACCTCTTAAGGGCTTACCTATTGCACGCACATCCTCAAGAAAAGCAACCTGTTGATCTAAAAAATCAACAATCCGACGCGCTTCTTTTTTATCGCATTTTTTTAAAAAACTAAGAGCTTTTTTTTTCATATCTAATCGTCCAAGCCAAGCTCTTTCCTCACCTCTTCAGAGCTATAAAAAGTAGCCTCTCCCCTTCGAACGCGCTCTCTTACTTGTGAAGCTAAATAATAATCCTCTGCTTCCTCTATTCCACGTTCAATAATCTCACGCAAATAAAAAGACTTTGTACGTCCTGTCTTAGAAGCCAAATTATTCAAACGTGTTTCAAGATCACTTGGCAAACGAATAGATATTGTCATAACGCAATCCTCATATTTGTATTCACTGTAATACAAAAACAACGTATTGTACAGAAAAACGTTTCACGCCATGCCGCAAAAAAACTACGTGAGAAATGTTGCGAGCTTAGCAAGAACCTCGTTCATAACCATGGGGGGAACTGTTTCCATTTTCTTACCCTGACGCGCTCCAATATCAAGAGCACGTGGCTGGTCACAACGTATCACACCTGTTGTATGCAATCCTACTCCCATTAATGAGACAGCAAAACCTGCTGTTCTAGCAAAATTTCCTCCGCTTGTAATAGGTAAGACAATGGGTGTTTTCGTTACACGATTAAACGCTTCTGGTGATACAATCAGTACAGGACGCGTCCCTTTTTGTTCATAACCCGAAGTTGGATCAAGAGATACAAGCCAAATTTCGCCCCGCTTCATCACAAGAGCTCTCTACCAACAGGTTGAGCATCAAACCACTCTATATCCTCATCCGCAAAATCATCTGAAGGATTACATTGGGCTAATAATTCATCAAGAGTGTAACTTGGAAATGTTTGTGGCTTTACAATCAATTGTCCATTATCAACAGCCAAACCTACTTGTGTGTTTTCAGTAAGATGGAGAACATCAAGCAAGGCAGGTGGTATAGAAAGCATCACTGACCCTCCAACTTTACGTAATTTTGTTGTATGCATAAAACACCCTCTCTAAAATATTATATAAAAATATAACATCTTAAAAACTATTTCAAGAGCTTTTGATGCTTTTATAAAAATACTCGTAAAACATTTACCATTTCTTTTTTTGATCAAAATATTTCTGGAGAGCATTCAGAGCAATTCGCAATGAATTCACAAGATGTGGTAATGTTTGGTCTTCTATAACAATATATTGTATCGCTGCATAAAGATTATACTGTCTATAGAGATGTTGTGTTTCTTTTATCACCTCTTGCATATTAGAAAACTGTTCTGTTGCAAATTCAACCCATTTTTCTCTTGCTGTCTCATCAGAAGATGATGGTATTTCATCATACACAGCGCTTGGTAAACCTTTTGCACACGAATAGTCATTTTTTACTTCAAGATATTTTTGTGCAGCATCATACTGATCTTGAGTAAGCACCCCTTGTAAACATAACCGCCCAATATAAGTCCCAGAAAGCGGATTTTTAGCCTCTTCTATGGTCAAACAGAAGCGCTTTGCACGCATTTCAATTGCCAATTGATTAACAGGATCTTGACGTACTTTTACTTGTGAAATGTCAGCATCTTGCTTTCTCATACATCCCCTCATCTATGGAACTTACATTTTTTCTTTTTGCTATTTAAATCAAAATGGCATGCTGTCATGCGCAGATATGCCATAATCATCAGCACCTGAAGCGATAGCATAACTTTGAGAAGTGACAGATGAAGAAGTGGATGGCTCTTTCTTGGCATCAAGTAAATGCAATTCGCCTTTATATTGTGACAAGACAATCTCTGTTGTGTAACGGTCATGCCCACTTTTATCTTGCCATTTACGGGTTTGTAATTTGCCTTCTACGTAAACTTTTGAACCTTTGTTTAAGTATTGAAGAGCGATTTTTGCCAAATGTGGATTAAAAATCACTACGGAATGCCATTCTGTTTTCTCTACTTTTTGATGAGTATTTTTATCTGTATAGCTTTCAGAAGTTGCCAACCGAAAATTGACCACCTCAGCTCCAGAAATCATTGTTTTGCTTTCGGGGTCATCCCCTAAATAGCCAATGAGTATCACTTTATTCAACATGTTTGTAAGTTCCATTCGATTTGCATTTTATATACGTAAAACCCTATCATAATTTGTTTGTTTTTTCAATTATTTCAAAAGGATATTATTTTTTATTAACATATAACATTATGTTCCACATAACAAATTAATAAATAATCGATTGACATAAGTGTATGGTGTATCGTATCAAGTAGCAAAGGGTAATATTATGGCAATCGTTAGTTTTAAGCATAAAGGGTTGAAGTTATTTTTCGAAAAAGGAATTTGTAAAGGAATACAACCTGCACATGCTAAAAAACTAGCTAACATTTTGGTAATTTTAGATACGATATCTGCTCCTGAACAAATGACGATTAGATCCTATCGTCTCCATGAGCTTACAGGCGATTTAAAAGGCTATTGGTCAATGCGTGTTAATGCAAATTGGCGTGTTACTTTTCGCTTTATCGGAACAGATGTTGAACTTGTTGATTATCAAGACTACCATTAATTTTTGAGGTGTTATCATGATGTACAATCCCCCACACCCTGGTGGTATTTTGAAAGAAGAATTGCTTGATGAATTAGGCTTAACAGTAACAGAGGCTGCAAATCATCTTGGTGTTGCACGTTTAACTTTATCACGTGTTTTAAACTGTCATGCTGCAATTAGTATTAACCTTGCTTTACGCTTAGAAAAGGCTGGTTTAAATGATGCGGAATTTTGGCTTAAATTACAACAAAAACATGATCTGTGGCAAGCACGGCATAATAATCCCATACCGGATATTTCGTCTTTAGAGCAAGTAAGCCTCCTTAGCAATTAAGACTTGGCTTGACCGATTTTTCGCTTAAAATACATCAAATGGCTTTTGATAATTTTTTGATTTTCTTGTTGATTTCATCAATGAGCGGTTCGTAATTGAGAACGCTTTTAGGTAAGTTGCCACCATAAACCCATGCTTTTACTTGTGCCTTGGTACTGAAATCCGCATTCTTTGGTATGGTGTAATACTGACCGCCATCAAATTTTTCACACTCTCTCCTGCCATCTTCATATTCGTAGAGGTTGTAAAAATACTCTGCTGCTCCATCTCCCCATGGAACATATCCAACAGCCGTTGCCACAAACTTTTTTTGCATGGGCTGTTTACGGTTTATTAAAGATAAATGTTTTAAAATTGGCATTCTTTAATCCTAACTTTACCAATTGGTCCATTTGCCTCAAATTTGATCATACAGAGCGTTTTATATTGCAGATGTGGATTTCATCATAAAATCTTTAAATCGCTCTGTACGGTGCCATTTTATTGATTTAAACGCATATCTATTCCCAAAATGATCAGCACTTTTCACTATTTTGCTGTTTTAAGCCGCTTTTGAATTGTTATGATGCTCTTCATCGGGCTTACCTATCCTCGTGAATGAAATGCGTTTACCACCCAATGCCTTGTTACGAGTATTTTCAATGGCTATAAAAACTTTCTCAGCAGCTCCAAAAAGCCCGCTTTCTAAATCACGGCAATACTGCACAAGATCAGCACATGAAGGGACAAAGGTTGTTGACATGCCTTTGGCTTCTCCACGTATAAGATTTTTAACAGCCTGCAACAAAGCCCAGAGTGAAATGCCGTTAAGAGCAGCGATATAAGCCTTTGCACGTGCTTGTGCATTGGAAACTTTTTGCATTGTCAAACCACCTTCAAGCACATCAAGAGCCTCTGCAATGTCTTCAACAGACGCTTTCAAGGTAAGTAAGTTTTGGACTGTCTGATAGGTTGTGAAAGCTTGTTCCTCTAGAGCTGGTGTCAATTTCACGCCACTGATCAAGGTCCATGGATACTCCCTTGTGACGTATTGCGCCATCTGTTGTGCAATGTTTTGAAGCGGATTCACTAAATCCTGCGTCACGGATAAGGTTACGGATTGCCTCTCCGGTACCACCACGAGTTTTTTGATCTTTTGAAAAGTTTCCATTGTTTCCACCATTATTGTTTGTGTTTTTTGTTTTTTCTAAATCATCAATCGCCTTGCGTACCCAGTTACGCCATGTTGCTTTCCAATCGGTTTTGCGTGCGTCCTTGCCTGCTTTGGCTTTCCAAAAATCTCGAAACTTTGCGATCTCGATTTTGATACGCTCTGGAGGCAAGCCCTCTGCAAGTGCAAAATCATAATCGGGTTCAAAATCCGCAGGCAATCGACAACCTCGATCAGTGTTAACCTGCTTGGCTTTTTTCGGAACGTTTTCTTGCTCGTGAAGGGGAGGTTGGGTTTCTGATGATGTTGCGTTTTGTTCTGATTGGCTTTGGAGGGTATCAACCTCTGTTGGTTCTTCAACCAAATCGTTTGTTTCTAAATTTTCAGAATTAATTTCTTTTTTTGCTAAAACGATAGTTTTAGTTTTTTTATATATATTATTCTTATTCTTTATAGCTTGATTTTGCTTAACGTTTGCTTCAGCAAAAAAAACGTTTTGCTTGTCATTTGCTTCAGTAAAATTGTTAACATGTTGTTTTATTGCGTTTTTTGCTTGCGCACCTTTTTTACCAGCTTCACTACGAACTTGTGATATGTGGTCTTTTTTATCAGCAAAATCTTTTAGCTCTTCTTCAACGCGCGTATTCCATAACCCACTATCTGTCTCAATAAGTTTATCATTCTTCATGAGATATTCGACAATAGCTGCAAATTTTTTCTGCGAACAATGACAAATGCGTGCAAGTGTTTGAAAGTCTGTTTTAAGTGGTTCTTGTTTTTCATACATGCAAACGAGAAGGGTTATATAAACCCCCCGTTGTTCAGATGTCATTCCATTTGTACCACTTATCCAGTCATACAAATGGAATCTTATCCATGGCATTGTATTAGACATGCGCACCCCCTTCTTTCTTTAAATATAAAATTGCTAAAGCATCTGCTTCATTATCATCTTTAGGCGCGTGCCCTTTTGCACGCATTGCCTGTATCATTTCTTCTTTTGAAGCATTACCCTTCCCCGTTGTCGCTTTCTTAATCGTACCAACTGGAATGCCTTCATACGGTATCTGATGATGTTCACACCAAGCCGTTAAAGTTGCTAGAAAGCCACCGTAAACATGCGCTGCATCAGTCCCCACATGCCGGCGTACTTCTTCAAAATACACCGCGTCAATGCCATCTGCTGTCTGCTTTATGTCTGTAAGCCATCTCTTAAAGCGTAAATAACGCATCCCACCGCCTTCAAAACGGCGTGATTGAAAATGTTCTGTATCGCTTGTTATGTGACCATCAGCACCACATATAGCCCAGCCAGTCTTGCTACCTAGATCAAGACAGAGAATGATTTGTGCATGCGTGATCATAATCCCCCCTTAAGGCTGTTGCGTATTTATCTGCACGCCATGATGACATGCATAGTGATTAAGCTTTTAAAAATTGTGCTGCTGGTGCTCGTTATTATCTGTAGGATTGGCTGTATTAAACTTCTCCATTAGATGGCGCATATCTTTTTTAGATTTTGTCATTAGATGAGTACCCCTATGGTATTTATTCGCATAATTATGAAGAAACCAATCTAATGTAACCCAAGATAGGCCTTTGGATTTAGACACTTGGATAATTATGTTCCAATATTTTGGAGAAATACTATTGCGGTCACGCATTTTACGCGCAGCTTCATAGCTACATCCGATTTCTTCAGCAAATCGGCGTATAGATCCCCAAGATTCAATCAAATTTTTGACACAAAAATTATTAACCATGGTAATAATAGTACATTACGTACAATTTTAAATCAAGGTAAAATAGTACACAATGAATGAAAAAAATAGTGGATAATGTACGAATGACTTATTTGCCAAAAGATAGACTTAAAATAGCACGTAAAAACGCTGGATATGCAACACCAAGCGAGGCGGCACGCGCTATACCAGCTCTTAATCAAAATACTCTTATTAGTCACGAAAATGGAAATCGTCCTGTTTCGCGCCAAAAAGCCGAGCTCTATGGACAAGTATTTAATGTAGATCCTGGATGGATTTTATATGGCGAATCTCCTCAAGAAAATCCTAGCCTCAATATAAATATTCCTCTTATTTCATGGATCAGTGCTGGAGAATTGAGTGAGCAAGATGGGATAATGGATTTTTCAGATTATCCTATGACAGAAGCTGTTAACCTTC
This sequence comes from Bartonella sp. ML70XJBT.G, assembly GCF_028618575.1. GTDB lineage: Bacteria > Pseudomonadota > Alphaproteobacteria > Rhizobiales > Rhizobiaceae > Bartonella. The sequence goes on from NZ_JAQITA010000008.1 coordinate 9,930, forward strand.
CTGCTGGTGAATGGATTGCGTTACGTGTAGATGGTGCATCTATGAATAAAATTAGCCCTCCAGACTCTATAATATTTGTAAATATGCAAGATAAAAAGCTTGTGCCTAATGCCTGCTATGTAATTGCAGATGAATCTGGCCGAGCAACATATAAACGATACAGACCCAATGATAATCCTCCTTTTCAGCCTGCTTCATACGATAAAACAATAAAAGCCCCAAAACTTGAAGGTGCTATCTCTATAATAGGTCGTGTACGACGTACTATTCTTGATATGTAAGCAGTACAGCTTTCTGTTTACGTTATTAATTAGATACTATCAACGGCTTATGGCGGGGTATTGATTCTCAAGATACGTACTGATTCGCCATTTTTTTATTTTTTAAAAAAAATAGTACAATTTGTACTTGACTATGTATCGTTCATAATGTACTAATATATCCATAAATTAACACAAGCAATTGCCAAGAGGCGTTGGGGAGGGGAAATTATGGAAAAGCCAATTCTTATAAATTCTAATGAAATTTTATTAGTTACCTACGATGATGATCAAAACATTGCAGAGTCTGGACCGCTTGATGCAAGCCAAATTCTAAGCATTGTTGATGAGGGATATGATGCTATCCAAATCTTTCGCATAAATCCTTCTGAAAAGAGTTGTGAAGATATCTCTGAAGAAATCGCTGAATTCTATGTAAACGAAAACAGAGAGCACCTTAATGAGGACTCTAAGATTCATAGCTTTATTCGCGAAAGTGAAGCTTTCAATCAACTTTTAGATGACTTAGCTAAAGAAGAATACATTGATAAAGTCTACGGCACTTATGAAGAGCAGAACCGTTTACGCCCTTCTGATGTCCTTCCTAACTATCCAAATTACTCAATATACTCAAAGCGCCTCTCATAGCGCATCCTTTTGCAAAAAATTACAACAAACCAATGCCGTTCTTTTCAAGAGCGGCGAAGGGGGAGTCTAACTTAAAGGAAATAAATCATGGAAAAAAAATACGAACTCACTGATGAGACAATCAAAATTAATGGAAGAACACTTCACCGAATTAGAGCATTAAGAGACTTTGGAGATATTAAGACTGGTGATATAGGCGGTTATATAGAAAAAGAAGACAACCTATCCCATAAAGGTGAATGTTGGGTTGGAAATAGTGCCAAAGTTTTTGACAATGCTGAAGTCTGTGACAATGCACTAATCAACGATAGTGCATTAGCGTATGATAATGCAAAAATCTCCAATGATGCTAAAATTAGTGATGGTGCACGCGTTTTTCAAAATGCACGCGTTTCTGGTAATGCCCATATTCAAGTTCTTGCAAAAATTTATGGGAACGCAAAAATCTGCAATAACGCAAATATTTCTGATAATGCCAAAATATACCATGATGCACAGATTGATGGTAGCGCAATAATTTCAAAAAATGCAGAAATTTTTGACGATGCTTACGTTTTTGAATTTGCATGTATTTCAGATGACGCACGTGTTTTTGGAAAAGCTAAAGTTTATGGCTTTGCGCGCGTTCACCAAGGCGGACATGTTTCTGAAAAAGCTAAGGTTGGCGGCTGCGCAGAGGTCTCTGGTAATGCCCGTGTTTTTGGTGGTTCTATTGTTTGTGATAGTGCCAAAGTAACCGGAGATACAAAAGTATCCGGAAATGACACCGTTTTAAGGTAGGGCGATAATCATGTATAGCTATGAAATTAAACCTACTTGGTGTGTACAGACAGTTGTGAAAAGTGCTCAAAACCTCGGAGAACTTTGTATTACTATCTCTGGATATGAAGATGACCCCTATGTAGATACCATAATTCCTAAAGACGTCATGAAGGACCTTTTAGGTGAAAATAATTTTAAGAAAATGATATCAAATCACACACCTAAATGTACATATTCATCGTACGTAGGCAAAGCATTTAGATGTACTGGACTTGAAATAGAACGATTTTCTAATGCTAAAGAAAAAATCTTTATTGCACTTAAGTCTAATGATGGACGTAGATTTATATTAATATTAGAAGTTGATGACATCATACCGCCTCTGAAATTCAATTTTTAACAACCAAACAAAACAACTTTTAACACATGCGTGATTCACGCCACGGGTGAGTTGCGCTTTAAATGGAGGAAATCAAGATGAATGAACAAAGTACCACACAAACGGAATTAATGGAAAAAACAAAAGCTTGTAAAACCAACTCTACAGCTATGGAACTTATTTTAGAAAGAGCTTTACAAAGTGATGTTGATCTGGAGCGTCTCAAGAGTCTTCTCGAATTGCGAGAAAAGGAGATAAAACGACAAGAGCGCCAAAACTTTGTCCATGATCTTTCCACTATGCAAATGGAATATAAAGAAATACAAAAAAACGCTACAAACACCCATACAAATAGCCAATATGCTAAGCTTGATCAGTACATTGATGTCGTAAAGGTTACTCTCTCAAAATACCGTTTTGCTTTGTTTTCTCGTATCAAAGAACAGGATTCAAATGGCATAACCATGGAAATGACTTTAAAGCATATATCGGGACATGAAATATCAACACAAGGAACATTTCCCTTTGACGCTACAGGGAGCAAAAACAGCATACAAGCGGTTGGCTCCACTATCACCTACGCACGCAGATATCTCTTAGGCATGCTTCTTAATGTCGCAAGCAAAGAAGACGATACAGATGGAAACCCGCCTATTAAAAAGGCTTTTCCGCAGCAAATCAATGAAATCAGAAGACTCATAGTGCAAACCCAATCAAAAGAAGCAAAGGTACTTAATTATGTTAAAGTCAAAAATCTTACTGATATGTCTGAGGGACAAGCCCAAATCGTTTTGCATCTTTTGAAAGATAAACAAAACAAACAAAAGGCTCCAAAAGAACAATCTCTTCCACAACAAGAGCAAACAGATGCCTCTATACAAGATGCCGAATATATTCATATCCAAGATATTGAATATGCACCAAAACAGCAAGAAAAGGCGGTGTGAAATGGAACAAAGAACAGCAGAATGGTTTCAAGCCCGTTTAGGTAAAGTCACCGCTTCAAATGTTTATAACGTACTCAGTAAAACAGCCAAGGGAATGCCTACAAGCAAATATGAAGACTACAAAATAAAGCTTATGACAGAGCGATTAACAGAGGAAATAAGCCAATCTTATACGACACCGGCTATGCAATGGGGCATTGAACATGAAGAAGATGCCTTGAGAGAATATGAATTCATTTATGATACAGAGGTCACAAGGTGTGGTTTCATTCAACATCCCACAATCCAAATGGCTGGTGCAAGTCCTGATGGGTTTATTGATGAAGATGGTTTAGTAGAGGTTAAATGCCCGCAACCACCAAACCATTTACGCTTTTTTATAGATGACACTATCAAGCCTGAATATATCGCACAAATGCAATTTCAAATGGCTTGTACGGGACGTAAATGGTGTGATTTCATGAGCTATAATCCAAACTTTGTAGGCAAATCTACTGGTTTGAGAATGAAGATCAAACGCGTCAATCGTGATGAAGAACAAATCGAACAAATCAATCAAGAGGTCGAAATTTTTTTAGCAGAAATAGAAAAAGAGATGCAAAAGATTTTGACGAAAGCCGCTTGATGTTATGGGGGTGCTCTCTCCTCCCAGCACCCCCACCCTTTCATAATCATTTTAATCAATACGTGATTCACAACACGGGTGAATTGCACCTAAATTAAGGGGAATAGACATGGCACACCGCCCACCTACCATAACACAACCAGCCATTGCACGCGCTTTAAGAGAAGCAAAAAAACAAGGCGCAGAGGTTGTAGAAATAAAACCTACTGGAGAGTTATTCATTCATATCAATAAAACTATAACACCAACAACAACAAGGAGTAATGCTTACAGTATTGAAGATTTTCCACCTCTTGAAAACGAACAAGAAGAATGTAGTACAAATCCATCCTGCCCCTCTGTTGACGGCATAGAATTCTAACCATGCCAAAGCGTCGTCCACCCTATCTTGTTCGTGAACGTACACGCCATGGTAAAGTCATATGGTATGTCCGTATTGGTCATGGACCACGGTTTCGCATTGAAGGAACTTACGGAACACAAGAATTTGTTGACAATTATACACTTGCCCTTAAGCACGTGCAAAATGGCTCTTCTAAGATAATGAAACGCACTAGGCTTACGGAAGGGTCTTTTGACTGGTTATTGCATCAGTATTTACAAAGCATGCAATGGCATAATCAATCAGAGTCAACGAAAAAAGTTAAATATAGAATTCTCAACAATATTTCTAAACATATTGGTGATCGCGCCTATAAAAGCATAGAAAAACAACATATTCTTGATGCTGTAGAAAGAAGACGCAATACTCCCGCAGCAGCAAGACACTTTTTAACGGCTTTAAATGGTCTTTTTAATTGGGCGGTTGATAATGCTCTTTTAAACAGAAATCCTGCTTTTAACATAAAACCACCAAAATCCTTTAACGCAGAAGGTTTCGCCCCATGGTTGGAAGAAGACATAGATAAATATTATCATCATTGGTCTGTCGGTACCCATGAACGCGTTTGGATTGATGTTCTTTTGTATACCGGCTTGCGCCGTGGTGATGCCGTTCGTATCGGTTGGAAAGATGTCAAAGATAATATCATCCATCTCAAAACAGAAAAGAGCCAATTTAAAACAGACGTTTTTCTCCCGATTTTGCCAGAACTTGCAGAAACCCTTAAAATTGGACCTATTGGAGATGAAACATTTATTTGCGGAAAAGAAGGTAAAAAACTGACTAAAGAAAGTTTTGGCAACCTATTTCGTAAAGCTTGCAATGCATCAGGGATAAAAAAAACAGCCCATGGATTGAGAAAATTAGCAGCAACACGTGCTGCTAATGCCGGTGCTACAGTTTCACAAATGAAAGCGCTTTTTGGCTGGACAGAAGATAATATGGCATCTCTTTATACCAAAACAGCCGATAGAAAACGCTTAGCAATAGAAGCGATTAAAAAACTTCAAAAAAGTTAGGGACATGGTTGACAGTAAAAAAACAAACCAAAGCCCCGTCAAAATTATGAATGAAATTAATGCGGCGTTTGAGATGCATCAGAAACAAGAGGAGAAATAGGTGGTTGTGCCTGTTGCATTGTTTGCCATAAATTATAGTTTGTTTGTATATCCAACCAAAATTTTGCTTTACTAAAACCAGCTAATTCTAATTTAATTGCAAGATCGGTACTCATAGAAGCATGACCGTTAATCACTCTTGAGAGAGAAGCTCTTGTCATATGGAGATGATCAGCTAATTTTTGTATTGTTATCCCCATTTCTTCTAAGAAAGCTACTTTTAGAACTTCGCCCGGATGTGCGGGGTTATACATCATTTGTTTTCGTTCCTTTCATCAATGGTAATCTTGATAATCAACAAGCTCTACATCTGTTCCTATAAAGCGAAAAGTAACACGCCAATTTCCATTCACCCATATGGAATAATATCCCGTAAGTTCACCTTTAAGAGGATGTATTTTAAAAGCAGGTGCTCTCAACATTTCAGGCGTCGTAGCGCTTGTTAAAGCTGTCAAGATAACGCGTAATTTTTTTACGTGATCTGGTCGAATAGCTTTTGTGGAACCTGTTGTATAAAATAATTTTAAGCCCTTATGTTTGAAACTCACAATTGCCATTACCGCCCCTTATCGTATACCATGACTATACGATCAATAAAAATAAGAGTCAAGCACCCTGCTAGCAAATCGAGTTATCTAGATAAAATGATCGGGTATAAGCTATAAAAAAGTTAGGGATAGGTGGAAAATAAGTTAAAATAATCAACGGAATCAAAATTCCCGTACTTTCTGATAACTCATTGATTTCATTAAAGTATGGCTGGGGTACCTGGATTCGAACCAGGGAATGCCGGTACCAAAAACCGGTGCCTTACCGCTTGGCTATACCCCAAAAGAAAAAATGTGCTTACAAATATTTCTGCACCTTATAGCGATTCCTGTAAGAGTGTGCAATATCTGAAAATCAAAGCTTTTACTTTTTTATCATAAAGTTTTGAAATCTTATTTGTTGTTAATGCAAAAGTTATAACAAAAAACACATTGGCTTACCATTTTAACATAAAGAATAACTCTGAATCCATCAGTTATTTTGCATTTCTCGTATTTTGCTATTTTATTTAGTTTTTATGGCTATAACAATGCTAATTCTGTACTTCTCTGAGGTATTTATGGATTACCATGAAATTATATGTCTTCTTGATACAGCCAAATCTAGGCTGTTTAATAAGAGAGGAGCCAGAGGAACTCTGTGTGTTGATGCTTTTTACCTTCTTAATCACATTCTCGATTTTGAGTCCTTCAATGTACAGTAATCTTCTTCTGCTTACTGTACATTGCAGCATAATGCATGATAAATACAATGAGCTGATTATAGAAAAACGCATTTGGGCATCAATATTTGCAAACGAGAAAGTGTCATTGAACTTATAAAACTTTTAAAGTCTGAATCAAAAGACAAACTCTCTGCAAAAAATAATCACAAGCGTTTCTATTAAACTCACTATGAGAGAAGTGCCTATACAGCTTATAAAGAGAATAGCAAAAATTTTACAAATATCGAAGACATTTTATATCGCCCTGAGAAGAATGTTTTAGATAACAAAACAAGGTTTTATAACTATCTCAATTCCTCTTTACGATCCTTAATGAAGAGGTCTCTCACTGTTAAAAATAATCATTGGATTTTTTTATGGGTTATAGATGGAAAAAAATCTTCAAAAGTCGTATATAGATTAATGCTATTTTGCTTACTCGAGTACGCACACTCAGAAACACCTTTATGAAGGAATAGTTATCAAAATTAAAATACAAATAGATACTCAATATTTGCTTTTAGTTTTTGTAAATGGCAAATTAGGTTTGTGGAGTGAGCTTAACAATTAGAATCAAGGAGACTTTTAAATGGCTTTTGAATTGGCCCCATTGCCTTATGACTATGATGCCCTTTCCCCTTATATGTCACGCGAAACGCTTGAATATCATCATGATAAGCATCACCTTGCTTATCTTACCAATACCAATAACTTTGTGAAAGAGTTAGGCTTAGAAAATGAAAGCCTTGAAGATATCGTCAAAAAAAGTTTTGGAAAAAATATTGGGTTGTTTAATAATGCAGCACAATATTACAACCATAACCATTTTTGGCTTTGGATGAAAAAAGGCGGTGGTGGTCAAAAAATTCCGGAAAAGTTAGCAAAAGCTATTGATGCTGATCTTGGTGGTTATGATAAATTTCGTGCTGATTTTATAGCTGCTGGCATGGCACAATTTGGTTCTGGATGGGCGTGGGTTGCTTTTAAAGATAGTAAACTTGAAATTATGAAAACACCTAATGGTGAAAATCCTTTAATTCATAATGCTCAACCTATTCTAGGTGTCGATGTGTGGGAACATTCCTACTACATTGACTATCGCAATGCTCGCCAGAAATATCTTGAAGCTTTTGTCGATCATCTCATTAATTGGGATTATGTTTTAAAACTTTATGAAGATTGTGAATTTTAAACCTCGTCTTCCTTTTATTAAAAGCTCCATAATCCAAGAATTATGGAGCTTTTTAAAAAGATAAAGATGTTTCAACTAACCATCGCTTTTTCCGCTATTTTTAAGATATATGCATAGATATATGCAATTTCTTCTAACTTTGAAAAACGTCCAGCTGCTCCTGCATGCCCTGAATCCATATTAATGCGTAATAAAATCGCATTATCGTCTGTTTTTAAATCTCGTAATTTTGCTACCCATTTCGCAGGCTCCCAATAGGTTACACGAGGATCTGTTAATCCCGCGATTGCGAGTATAGGGGGATATTTTTGAGCTTTAACATTATCGTAGGGTGAATAAGAAGCAATAAGTTTATAATCCTCTTCTGACTCAAGAGGATTGCCCCATTCTGGCCATTCGGGAGGCGTTAGTGGCAATGACGCATCTAACATGGTTGTTAAAACATCAACAAAGGGTACACTCGCCACAATTCCAGCAAAATCCTGTGGAGCTATATTGGCAATAGCCCCCATCAACATCCCTCCTGCTGAACCACCATGAGCAATGAGGCGGTCGTGTGAAGTGAATTTATTCTTTACAAGATAACGTCCACAAGCAATAAAGTCTGTAAATGTGTTGTATTTAAAGGAGTGCTTTCCTTTCTCATACCATTCAAATCCCTTTTCTTTTCCCCCACGAATATGGGCAATAGCATAAATAAAACCTCTGTTAACCAAGGAAAGTATATTGCTATTAAAACTGGCAGGAATAGAAATTCCATAGGCACCATAACCGTAAAGTAGACAGGGAGCATTACCATCAAGAGCAGTGGTTTTGTGATATAAAAGAGAAATAGGTATTTTCTCGCCATCATCTGCTATTGCTGTAATACGTCGTGTTTCATACTCATCTTTATTATGCCCAGAGGGAATTATTTGTGTTTTTAAAAGCACTTGTTTGCGATTTTTTAACTCATAATCAAATACTTGATCAGGTGTTGTCATGGATGAATAAGAAAAGCGAATGGTTTGACTGTTATATTCTGCAGCACCTTGTAGACCTAAAGAATAAGCCTCTTCAGCAAAAGCAATGGAATGGATTTGTTTCGTGTTACGCTCCATTACTTTTATACGAGGCAGCCCCTCAAAACGTTCGAGCCAGATAAAAAAATCCTGATAGGCATCATGGGATAATATAAGGCACCCAAGCTGATGTGAAATAAGTTCAGACCAATTCTCTGATTGTGGAGATATAGCTGGTGCCACCATAATCTTGAAATCTTTTGCGTCGTCTAGGTTGGTTAAAATATAAAAGACATCACCACCTTCTGTCAGTGAATATTCTATACCTTTTTGTCGTTTCCTTACACATTGGGGAGCAGTAAGAGGTGCTCCAGCAGGGATCAACCAAACCTCTGATGTTTCATGATCATGAATATTAACATAAATAACATCATTAAGCTTCGAACCACTTACATATAAAAAAAATCCTGGATTATCTTCACGGAAAATGAGTTTATCTTGCGATTGGTTGGTGTTCAATCGGTGATAATAAAGCTCTGAAGGTCGATGGTTTTCATCCATCTTCGTATAGAAAAAACCTTCAGATTTAGCATCCCATACAATCTGGCCGGATGTGTCCGTAATTATATCCATATGGTCGGACAATGTTTCAAAATTACGAATTTTAGCTGTGTAGAATTCTGATCCTTTGTCATCATAGGTCCATACAACATATTTATGATCAGGAGATTCTTGAACTGAACCAAAGTGAAAATATTCTTTACCTTCAGCCAAAATATCACCATTGAGATAAATATTTTTTTCTCCACCATTCCTTGGTGTCCGAAAATAATGTGGTTGTTGACCTCCAGTAACATAAGAGAATCCATAAGCAAAAGGCCCATTTTTTATGGGAACTGAACTATCATTCTCTTGAATACGATTTTTCATTTCAGTAAAAAGTAAATTTTGTAATGGCTTTGTATCAGACATTTGAGCAGCCTGATAAGCATTTTCCTTTTCAAGATGAAGTCGAATATTTGCATCAAGACAATTAGGGTTTTTAAAAACATCTTGCCAATTAGATGCGCGTAACCAATGATAGGGGTCATCACGACAAATACCGTGATGCATTTCTTTATAAATAATTTTGGATGCTTTGGGAGGAAATACAAAAGAGCCAGTCATATATAATCCTATGTTAAAAGATATTGAGGATTTCGTCTATATGTTAGAATCATATTATTTATGCAAGTGTGTACTTGCATAACTCCCGCTTATAGCTGCAACAATTTCCACAATGACATTATATATTTCCGTTATTATATGTCAGCAAGATCCTCTTCTATGAAGAGCATGACACTGGTACAGAAATGTAAAAACTAGAGAAAATAAGGCTATTTAGTAGCAGAATTGAATTTTTCTTTAAATAATGAAACTGGCTTTAAGATATATAAAACATTAGTATTATAACCTAAAAAGAAAAAGATATTTCTATATTATGCTAACATGTGCCCCTTCATTTTCTTTAGTTTATTTTTGAATTTTAAAAATTTTTTAATTTACTTTTTATATCCATAGTCTAATCTTTATGAAAGGTAATTATAATTCTATAAAATAAATAATAATTTATATATTTATAATTTAAAAATACTAAAATAAAGTTATATTTTAGTATTTTTATTTATTTAAACTCTGTCAAATACATAACTTTGTGCTATATATTTCTATTGTTATGATATATTTTATTTTATACGTAAAATTTTGTAGAATAAATCTATATTCTAACAGGTGCGTTATTCGCTCTTCTTATTGAAGATTATGACTAAAAAGAGGTATTTATTTGATTTTTTTGTGTTTTAGCAATTTTATAGAATAATTGAATTGACAAAAAAGATTTTTGTACAATATGAAGCCTGTGTGCATGAGATCTCTATATCATGAGTATATGTGCTGTATCTCGATTTTTAATTACTCGATTTTAAATTAAAGGAAACAAGAATGGAACATCGTCCAGTCTTAGAGACTGAAAGCAATTTAGTTATTACATTAGTTGCTGATATTGTTGCTGCCTACGTGAGTAATAATTCTATTCGACCGACTGAAGTGCCAAGTTTGATTGCTGATGTTCATGCCGCTTTTCGTAAAGCGGGGAATGCAGATCTCATAGAAACTGAAGTTGAAAAGCAAAGACCTGCCGTTAACCCAAAACGTTCGATCTTTCCAGATTATCTTATTTGCCTTGAGGATGGGAAAAAGTTTAAATCTTTAAAACGTCACCTCATGACACATTATGGAATGTTACCAGAGGAATATCGTGAAAAGTGGCAGTTGGACAGTTCTTATCCTATGGTGGCACCTAATTATGCAAAAGCACGCTCAGCTTTAGCAAAAGAAATGGGACTTGGGCGCAAAAGTAAACGGAAAAAAAACAAGTAAGTGTGCTTTACAAAAAAGTGGATGACTCTGGTACATAAAGTTTTTTATCAGATATTTTTTCTATGAGAATTTTTGCATGGGTTTGCTACGAGATGTTTTTTATACATAACTTTCATTACGAATTCGTTCAATCATCGATTTAAGTCCATTTGATCGTTGTGGTGTAAGATTTTCATTTAAACCAAGTGTTTCAAAGAGTCCTTCAGCATCAGCCTCGCGAATTTCGGAGGCTTTTTTCCCTGAATAGAAGGCAAGAAGAATATAGATAAGTCCGCGTACAATATGCGCATCAGAATCACCTTGAAACGTTATTATTGGATTTTCTGAATTATTACGTGAAGACAAAAGCCATACTCGGCTCACACAACCAGATACTTTATGCGCATCGTTTCGGGCACTTTCAGGAAAAGGCGGTAATCCATAGCCAAGTTCAATCACATAACGATAACGATCTTCCCAACTATCCAAGAGAGAAAAATTTTCTATAATATCATCGATCGTATCTGTCATAATCTCAGTCCTATCTTGTCTCGATAATCCTATTAAATGCAATTGCTTGATGGATATGCTCATAAGTACTTATTCTTCTTAGCATAACAGCAAGGGTAAAGATTGAAAGTTTGTATTTCAAGGGAGTGCTTGGGGCGGGTGTTTTTGCGTAGGCTCCCATGTTTCTGTCTTAGGAGTCATATCTGAAGGAGCTATTTTATCCTTGTTATCCAGTACCCCCCCTAAATATTCGTAAGTTGCTCTCGCACCATAATAGGCGCGTTCGCCAAGTGAACTTAAAAACGACTTTCCAACTTTGCAAGCTTCTATATTACGATCACAGAATTTTCCTAAATCCTTCAAAGCTTCCTTAAAAGCAATAACCACCTCACTTGTTGTTGTCTCGCTATTTCTTTGCGTAGAGGAATGGTTATTGCTCGGCTTTGCTACAAAAAATGAAATGATGACAAAAACAGCAAACAAAAATAATAATAATTTTATCAAAAAACGTATCATAGGCAACCAATGTACCGTAAATGTAAACGAAATAGCAGTCTATATTCTTCTTCTTTATAAAAAATTTATAAAATAAGCATTTTATGAAATCGACCATTTGTTAAGAAAATTTACAGGATTCATGATGTGGATGTACAATAATTAAGAAGCATTCTCTTTTTATATAAAAATTAACGTCAAAATTGCACAATCAAAAAAAGCGTTGAAAATAGGGATTTTACACTTCCATGATATATAATGAAGACAAATGCGGCAGGAAAACTATGTTGTGATAACCAGATAATAGGTGAGAGAGACGATACTGTACAAAATATGTTGCCATTTTTTGTTTTATAAGAAAGTGCAGTTATCAAATTATAAAGATTAAGCTGCTAGCTTATTCTCTTACAGATATTTTTAAAATTACTTTTGTTAAAATTTATAAAATGTTTATAGGAGGATTTAGACTCAAACATATATAAAGTTGGGAAATTATGTGCATAACACCACTCAAATATACCCTTCCTGTACATATGAGATATTTGGAAAGGATACACACTGCTATGAGCTCTACAGGGTGATAAGAAAATGTGTTTTTATTCGATTTCAATGTTGCCCCATATTAATATATTGCACAAGAAAAATGAGGAAATGACGGAGCAGCTTTTCGTTTGATACACGATGTAATGATATGATTTATGCGTATAAAAAGTGACATCGCTTAAGGAGAAGTCCTTGTTATGCATACTAAAAATGCTAGAGAATATAAACTTTAAGAAAATTGGATGAGGGCTACAGTTAATTTGTCAGCTAGTACATTTAAAGGATAATTTTACTCATTTTCATAATTTGTAAGGAAGAAACAACGATAGAGATGTAATCTCCTCTCATAACATGAGAGTAATTTACATTTGTTGCTCCGTAGGAAACAATCACAATTGGAATAAAAATAAAAATAATGACAAAAAAACGAAAGACGCACAGAATAAAAAATGTGAAAAAGCGTAAACACTATAGTAGTTTTATTATAACCCTTTTTCTTATCAGCGGTCGTTTTCTTTTTTGGATAGTAAAAACATTTTATTTTTATACACGAAAAAATACTTTGTTTTTCATTGGAGCTTTTCTTTTTATCATTAGTTTTGGCTTTGTTTCATTTAATGCTTTATTTTTGCAAATGGCAATGCATCAAGATATCTTCACTAAAATGAAATTCCCCTATGTTCAAAAGATAGAGAAAAAGTCTATTTTGTCTGAAAAAGAAACAAACCTTTATGCAGGTTCTCGTGTTATTTCTGTAGCGTCTCCAAACGACCTCCGCAAAAGTTCATCTTCGCATTCTACATCAGAAAACATACTAAAATTACAAAAGACGTTAGTAAAGCTAGGACTTTATGATGGTCCTTTAGATGGACTAGAAGGTCCTAAAACACGTCGTGCCATAGCATTATGGAAACAACAATCGGCTCAGAAACTGCCAAGTAATCTTTTATCCAACTCTACAACAGATGAAATTGCGATATTAATTCAACAAAGCGAAATGGAAATGGACAATGAAACAAAAAATATTCCGCACTCAAAAAAAACTGTTTTAGAGCCTCTTGTGGAAGATATTATACAAGTGCAAAAAGCTTTACGTATTTTCGGTAACAGGGAAGTTGTTGCCACAGGTATAGAAGATCAAAAAACGAAAGAAGCCTTAGAACAATTTCAAAAAATGTTCGATCTTCCTATAACAGGGAAAATTGATCAAATCGTTTTGATAAAAATGCGCGAAGTTGGTTTGTTGCATTGAAGGTAAACATTTATCTTGTAAAGCAAATACTGAAAATATGGTAATATTGTATGATTTTATCCTATGCTTGCTCTCAGAATTTTATCAAAGTCATGCTTTCCTTTTTCCCATACATACACAACTCGTAGTCTCTCCTAAAACTTCCACTTTTTTAGAGAAAGAAATGCAGGCTAGATACAATTTATGCTCCATATCTAAGTTAAAATATTGATTTGTAAAGATACCGTCTTAAATCTGCACGAGCTTACCTCATACAGTAGAATTCTTTGACCATCACCCCCTGATTATAAATAACAAAAAACATCTTCTTGCAGGTTACAAGAGGGAGGAACCTATCCATAAAAATATTGAGGAAAGCAGCAATATCCTCTTATGAAGCATATAAATATAAGAATAACTGCCACACAATGAAATAACTCAAAACTTTTATATCTTTTTTGTAATAGCCGCCTGCGCTGCTGCTAAACGGGCAATTGGGACTCGAAAAGGAGAACATGATACATAATCCAGAGCATTCTCTTCGCATAAGGCAATGGAAGCAGGATCACCTCCGTGTTCACCACAAATTCCCAATTTTATTTTTGCACGCTGTAAACGACCACGCTGTACAGCAGTGGCAATAAGCTCCCCTACTCCATCACGATCAATGGATACAAAAGGATCTTGTTCTAAAAGTCCTTTTTGAAAATACGTTGCCAAAAAAGGAGCAGCATCATCACGTGAAATTCCAAAAGTGGTTTGTGTCAAATCATTTGTTCCAAATGAAAAAAACTCTGCAGTTTCTGCAATTTCACCTGCTCGAAGAGCGGCCCTTGGAAGCTCAATCATTGTTCCAACCATATATTGAATATTGCTTCCCTTTTCCTTCATCACTTCATCAGCGACCTGATCAATACGCGCTTTTACAAAATCAAGCTCAGCTTTAAGCGCAACAAGTGGCACCATAATTTCAAGTATAACAGGAGATCCAGATTTTTGAGCAGCTTCTGCTGCTGCTTCAAAAATAGCTCGTGCCTGCATTTGTGCAATTTCTGGATAAGTAATAGCTAAACGGCATCCTCGTAAACCAAGCATAGGATTAAATTCATGCAACTGCTGTGCACGTTCAAAAAGTACATCAGCAGCAACGCCCATAGCCGTTGCAACTTCAAGAATTTCTGCATTCGTTTTTGGTAAGAATTCATGCAATGGTGGATCCAGCAAGCGAATAGTGACAGGCAACCCAGACATAATTTCAAACAATTCACTAAAGTCTGAACGCTGCATAGGTAAAAGCTTGTCTAATGCTTTACGACGACCACTTTCATCATTACTTAAAATCATTTCACGCATGGCAACAATACGTTCACCAGAAAAAAACATATGTTCCGTACGACAAAGTCCAATGCCTTCAGCTCCAAAGGAACGCGCCATACGCGCATCAGACGGTGTTTCAGCATTGGCGCGAACCCTTATACGCCGCATTCCATCCGCCCAATCCATCAATTTTGCAAAATCTCCACAAAGCTCAGGTTGCAGCATCGCAACCTTGCCTTTAAAAATTTCCCCACTTCCACCATCAATGGTAATGATATCACCCTTTTTAAAACTTTGTCCTGAAGCAAACATTGTGTTTGTATTATAATCAATTCGCACACTACCAGCACCAGCAATACACGGCTTTCCCATACCACGCGCAACAACAGCAGCATGACTTGTCATACCGCCACGCGTCGTTAAAATCCCTTCTGCTGCATGCATACCATGAATATCTTCTGGACTCGTTTCTACCCGTACCAAAATAACTTTGCGGCCTTCTGCAGATAGATTTTCTGCCTCTTCTGAAGTAAAAACAATTTCACCCGTTGCCGCTCCTGGAGAAGCAGGTAAACCACGTGCGATGATAAAACGCTCTGCCTTAGGATCAAGTGTTGGATGGAGAAGTTGATCAAGCGATTTTGCATCAATGCGCTTCACCGCCTCTTCACGGCTTATCAGCCCCTCTTCAACCATTTCAATCGCTATCTTTAAAGCCGCACGAGCTGTTCTCTTTCCTGAACGCGTCTGCAACATCCATAATTTACCTTTTTCAATGGTAAATTCGAGGTCTTGCATGTCCTGATAATGCTGCTCCAGCTTTTGTGCAATCTGACATAGCTTCAAAAAAGCCTCTGGCATAATCTTCTCCAAAGATGGCTTATTTGAACCAGCAACAATACGTGCATTTTCTGTGATATTTTGTGGGGTTCGAATACCCGCTACCACATCTTCACCTTGTGCATCTACGAGAAATTCACCATAAAGTTCTTTTTGTCCTGTTGATGGATTGCGTGTAAAAGCAACACCCGTTGCTGAATCTTCCCCCATATTACCAAAAACCATAGCTTGCACATTAACTGCCGTGCCCCAACTTTCAGGAATATTATGTAAACGGCGGTAGGTCACTGCACGCGCTGTCATCCAACTTGAAAAAACTGCTCCAACCGCCCCCCACAACTGTTGTTCAGGATCTTGCGGAAAAGGCTCTCCTAACTGTTCTTCCACATATGCCTTATAAGAAAGAATAACATCTTTCCAATCATCCGCTGTCATTTCTGTATCAACAGTATAACCATTACGCGCTTTTGATTCATCAAGTATCTCTTCAAAATACGAGTGCTCTAACCCTAAAACAACATTAGAATACATTTGAATAAAACGACGATAACTATCATAAGCAAAACGTTCGTTCTTCGTTTGTAAAGCAATTGCTTTTACAGTCGCATCATTCATACCAAGATTTAGTACTGTATCCATCATTCCTGGCATCGAAGCTCTAGCGCCTGAGCGCACAGAGAGTAAAAGAGGCTTTTTTTCATTACCAAATTCACGCTCTGTTTGTTCACCAACACGTTTTAGTGCTTGCTGTACCACTTGCTGTAATTCTTCCGGATATGATTTGTTATGTGCATAATAAAAATTACAAACTTCTGTAGTAAGAGTAAATCCAGGAGGTACAGGCAAACCAAGATTACTCATTTCCGCCAAATTAGCCCCTTTGCCACCGAGAAGATTGCGTTCACTCGCATTCCCTTCTGCGCTGCCATCCCCAAAACTATAAACCCATTTTGCCATCCCACAAGTCCCTCTTATATCAGCATCACAATATTATGTGTCCCAGATTCACCATTAAAAGCAATGATTCGATTCATCATGAGCCCAACCAAAGCAAATATCGCTTTATCAATGCACAAAACTAATTCTTTCAAAAGGGCAATGACAATAACTATTCATACCCTTCTTCACATGGAGAAAATTTAGTTTTTAAGAAAACTATCAATTATCGAAGAAAACTCTTCTACCGACATAATACCTTCATACTTATTCCCATTGATAAAAAAAGTAGGAGTTGCTGTAACACCAAGCTCTTTACCACGCTCATAAGATGCATTCACTTCATCTAAAATAGTCTGATTTTTTAGACAAGAGGTAAAACTCTCATCTGTAAAACCTGCCATGAAGCTAATGGCCTTTAATGGTGTTAGAGCATCTTTTGCCCAAACCCACTCCTCTTGTTTTTGAAATAAAACTTCTATTAAAGGAAAATAGCGATCTTCTGGTGCACATCGTGCCAACATAAAGCCTGCTGTTGCTCGGGGATCAAAAGCATATTCTCGAAAAATAAGTTTTACTTTTCCTGTTTTTATATATTTTTTACGAATTTCTGGAAGTACATCATTATAATAATGTGCACAATGAACACAAGTCAACGAGGCATATTCAACAATTGTTACTGGAGCATCATCCTCTCCCTCAAACCGATCCTTCACTTTTCTCGATTGAAGGACTTCAGCCATATCAACAGTTGAAACGAGTTTAGCACCACTCGCTAACGTGATCGTTGCACTGGTTTGTACAGTTATCGTTAAGAAAAAAATTATCCAGAAAGACAAAAAAGAACGATAGTTTATCATAAATAATACTTTTCTGTTGTTATTAAACGAATAAGAATCCAATACTCTCTCATATATTAAAGGAAAATATATAAAATATCTTGTTATTTATTTTTTTCTGCAAAAATGCAACAGCCAAGTTTATAAAGTGATTGGCGTAAACTCTTATTTTCAATCTTCTCAAGCATTTTAGCTATATGTTTTTTGTCTTTTTCATTCAAATTTGATTTCAACGTCAAATGATTTTCTGGAATAGATATAGATCTTTGCTCAATCTTGATACGATCAATAGCAATATAGCCAAAAAAAACATTAATTCTATGGAGCAACTCTTTTGTTTCGTGCATTAATTTTAATGCTGTGAATCCTTCACATGCTATAACAAGTGTTGCAGGTTGAAAAACTTCATCTTGAACCGCACGACATTTCCAAATAATTTTAAGGGGCATTGTATATTCACTCATATCATCACCTACAATCTGTGGCCAATGCTCTATAAGAGCAACATTTAACCCTGTCCGTTTACGTAAAACCGGATCAAGCATTTTGGATACCGTCTCAGAAAGAGAATAAAAATGGCGTTTTTTAAATTGTTTGCTCATTTCCCTAGATTACATCTTCAGCCATGGACTCAATTACAAAATTTCTGTTATCTCAAAACTATTTCCCAAAACATTTCATCCAATATTTAAAAATTCCAATTCTCTCCTCACCAAAATTTCTATAATAAAAAGGCAAAAACGGAATATAAATTGCAAAAAACACGCTTTTTTCTTTTGCATTTTATATCTCCCTATGGTTGAAAACAATCATGCATGAGATTTCTTTGCGCCTTCTCTCTTGGTACGATAAAAATCACCGGCATTTGCCATGGCGTATTACTCCTGCCCAACAAACTCAAGGTATTCGCCCTGATCCTTATCGCGTTTGGCTTTCTGAAATCATGCTTCAACAAACAACTGTTGAAGCTGTAAAACCTTATTTTCAAAAATTTATAAAAGTTTGGCCTAGCCTTTCCTCCTTAGCAAAAGCCTCACAAGAGGATATCATGAAAGCATGGGCTGGACTTGGCTATTATTCACGCGCACGTCATCTTAGCAATTGTGCTAAGCAGCTTGTGGAAAATTATGAAGGACAGTTCCCACAATCTATAAAAGCATTGCGTACTCTCTCAGGCATTGGAGATTATACTGCTGCAGCCATTGCTGCAATTGCTTTTAATCATCCCGTAGCAGTTGTTGATAGTAATGTTGAACGCGTGGTAACCCGCCTCTTTGCTATCGCTTCCCTATTGCCAAAAGCAAAAGTTGAAATCAAAGAAAAAACACAAGAAATTACTGATTTAAATCGCCCTGGTGACTTTGCTCAAGCAATGATGGATCTGGGAGCAACCATTTGTACACCACGCAAACCCTCTTGTTGCCTCTGCCCTCTTCAAATTTTTTGCCAAGCAGCCAAAATGCAAAGAACAGAAGCTTTTCCAGTTAAAGCGCCTAAAAAAGAGCGCCCTTCAAAAATGGGGGCTGCTTTTGTTGTCCTTAATGAAAACAAACAAATATATCTGGAAAAACGACAAGGCAAAAAACTCCTTGGTGGAATGACGCAAATTCCTAATAATATTGGAAAGAACAACGAAAACGATCTGCAAAATGCCCCCTTCACCGCCAACTGGCAATTTAAAGGACAAATTACACATGTCTTTACCCACTTTTCTCTGAAACTGAATGTTTATTATGCTCATAATGTCCCCAAAATGAACCATGAAAATGGCTGGTGGTGCGATATCCAAAATCTTGCCGAAGAAGCTCTTCCCACTGTTATGAAAAAAGCCATTTCCGTAGCGATTCCTCATTCCTTTAGATTAAAATAATTCTCATCACACGCAAAAACGAATTGTTTAATTCAATACATCGTATTTGTTTTATAAAACACATTGATTTATAATGATAATATATCGTCTCGTTTCTTGAACGAAAACCTTCAATACAGTACGTTTTCTCGTTTCAGATTATCATGTCATCTTGCTTGCGTTCAATAGTTACAAAACCATGTTGCAAAAGTTTGGCAACAACAGCTGTTATTTGGAACCTCAAACGGAAGCTAGAATCATATCATAAGCCTACAAGATGAATCAAAAAACATTCTCTTATACATCACAAGAAGGATGCATGTATGCATAATGAACAAACAAATACGTCTCTTTACAAATTACCTCATATAAAAACGTAACATTTAAAAGCTTAATCGATATAATAATATTACCTGCTCGGTTTATAAAATACCTGTTTTTAACATCTGTGAACGTATAATAATTCTTAAATTATCGATAGGTTTCAACCGTCCATTTTCCTCATAATACCAAAAGGTCCAACCGTTACAGCTTTGCGAATCTTGGGCCTTTCTGCCCATTGCATGAATAGAACCAGCTTCACCACCATGCATGATCGTACCATCCGCCCTTACAATAGCAGATACTTGCTTCTTGCGATCATAAAGCACTTCTCCAGGATAGAGTAAACCTGCTTCAAGCAAACTGTTAAATGCTACACGCGGTTCGGCTTTTTTTCTATCCAAAATTGCCAATTCTGGTTTGTCTAAAGGTGTGATCGCTGCAATCCTCTCACATGCTGCATCAATATAATCCTGCTCACGTTCAATCCCCACAAAATCACGTCCCAAAAGTTTGGCCACAGCGCCTGTTGTTCCCGAACCGAAAAACGGGTCAAGAATGACATCACCAGGCTTACTAGAAGCCATAATAATACGAGCTAATAACGCTTGTGGTTTTTGTGTTGGATGCAATTTCCGCCCTGCCTGATCTTTTAAACGTTCAGCTCCCGTGCAGAGAGGGAAGAGCCAATCTGAACGCATTTGTAGATCTTCATTTGCAGCTTTTAAAGCATCATAATTAAATGTGTATTTTTTATCCTTTTGATCTCGAACAGCCCAAATCAGCGTCTCATGAGCATTTTGAAAGCGTCGTCCCCGAAAATTAGGCATGGGATTATTTTTGCGCCAAATGATATCATTAAGCACCCAAAAACCTAAATCTTGTAATGCCGTACCAACCCGAAAAATATTATGGTAAGATCCTATAACCCAAAGCGTCCCATTGGGTTTTAATACACGACGACAAGCAAGCAACCATGCACGCGTAAAAGCATCATAAGCAGCAAAACTTTCAAACTGATCCCATGCATCATCAACTGCATCAACAAGTGAATGATCTGGACGATAGAGCGCACCATCCAATTGCAAATTATAAGGAGGATCCGCAAAAATCATATCAACTGAGTGTTTGGGAAGTTTTTCTAGTACCGCAACACAATCTCCTTTGAAAATTTTATTGCGCCATGGCATTTGGGAGGGTGTACGAATGAAATCTTTTTGAAGATGAATAACTGTCATGAAAAACCCAACAAAGTGAACTGAACTTACCCTATAATCAATCAAAATGGTTTATAGGCCCGCATTATCAGCGTATATTTACAAAATAGAGTAAACGTATCGTTAAACTTCTAAAAAATTGATGTTCATTTTTGTTTTTTTTAAGTAAAAAAAATTCCTATTGATACGTCCCTCTTTTCTTCCCTTCAATGCACGACCCCCATACTTTTTCTCTATGAAAGCAATAAGAATTACTTTCAAAGTATATTTTTATGAAATAAAGTGTTCTCCATGGTATTTTCATAAAAATTTTCAAGCTATCAATTGGATGTAAAGGAAACTCTCATGCCTCAGATAGATCTCATTATTTTTGATTGTGATGGAGTTCTCGTAGACTCTGAATATCTCGCAGCAAAAATTGGATCTCAGTTACTGAAACAAACAGGATATGAAATATCGCCTGAAGAATTGAGTAAGCGTTATGCGGGACTCATCTTTCGCGATATTCTTCAACAAATTGAACAGGAAACAGAAAAACCAATTTCTGCTCAACTCATAGATCAAATGTCAGATCTTTTTCGAGCACAAATAAAAACTGAACTCCGTGCTATTGATGGCGTAAGAGAAGCGGTGGAAATCATTAAAACGCGCTATCCCTACTGCATCTGCTCTAATGCAAAAAGTAAAGATATAAAAGAGATGCTCACTGCCGTTAATCTCTACGATCTATTTCATGATAAAATATTTTCTGCCCCTGAAGTTGGAACAACAAGAACAAAACCCGCTCCTGATGTTTTTCTTTTCGCTGCACAACAATTACGTGCGAAGCCAAAAAACACCATTGTTATAGAAGATTCACTGCATGGCGTCCATGCTGCATCAGCAGCAGGCATGCGTATCATTGGTTTTTCAGGGGGCTCACACAGTTATCTTGGACACTCTAATGCACTCGCAGAAGCTGGTGCTGAAACAGTTATTACCCAACATATTCATTTAGGAGAAGTTTTAGAAGCAATGGCAATATGGCAAGATCCATCATAAAATATCGCGTAGACATACTTCAATGCATAAACTCTCTGCATAACCTTTTTATCAATATATTTTTACCTCTGTTAAGGCACATCTATAAAAGCTAGGATATAATCCCATTGGTTAAGTCTGATAAATGACTCGTGTGTCTCTAAATAACTCGTGTATATCCATTATCATAATTTATGAAAACTTATCTCTACTCAATATGCATTCTGCTTATTGTATATAAAAACTACACACTTTTCTACATATCTTCAATAAAATATCCTTGATAAAATTAAAAATGAAATCTTCCCTTGTAATCGTATAACTAAACATAAAATTGAGATAATATAAAAACAGATTTTATAATATGCTTCCTTAAAAAAACATCATAGTGAATAAAACTTCATCAAAAAATAGCATTTTATTTTAAATAATATATTTTTTAAAATATCATATCAAAAGTTTTTATATCTATGTCTTAATACATATTGAATAATAACTAATAATCTATAAGTTTACTACTAGCTATTTTGCAATATGTCTTACAAAATCATTTTTATAAATGATAATCAAGATTCACAATTATACGATATAAGTTATATTTTTATAGTGTAGTTTAATTATATATTATTAGTGTAAGTGAAAAAATATTTATAAAATTTTAAATGATAAAAAAACATAATAGATATCCTCTGATATTATATCCAAATGAAGATTTTTTATAATTTATATCACTTTAAATACATAATATGTATTTAGTAAGTTTATAAGACACTTATCTTAATAAAATTAAACTTACACTGCTTATGCTTTTGTAGTAAAAAATACAAAATGCTTATATTTTTTATTGACTATAAATTCATAATGAAGTATATAACCGCAGATAATGCAATCTGTGATCACGCTTTGTATTCATTATGCTATACGCAGCAGATATTTTCAGATGTATTTCTCTATTCGTATCTATGATAGTAAAAAGTATTTGAGGTAAAAAATATGGTAAAAGTATTCAATATTCTTATTGCAGCTACTTTTTTTCTTTCACAAGCTGTGAATGTAAATGCAAGTCATTTAGGAAATGCTCCTCATGAAGAGGAAGTAGCAAATTATGCAAGGGAACAAGTGAACGATACAATATCTACAGCAATTCGCATGGCTGCTCTCCATGTTCCGGCAGTAAGCTACAGCACGACGACTGAAACCGCCAGCGAAGGAAAATTTGAAAAGGTAGTGGATCCCATGACTATCACAGCAATGGTCATGCTAGGTGGATTTGTATTAAGCAGCATCACTTCAGTAATAGGATGGGTTAAAGATATAGTCTCAATCTTTAAATAAAAATTCCTATAATTAATCTTCAGAAAAGAGATTTATTATGTTTTTTAAGAGATCAATAAAATACATAATAGAGTAATTTTTCTCACTCTAAATAGCAAAACACTACGAAAGACATTCTATCCTCTCTCTTCACTATGACGCTGATAGATCACCCTATTAGCGGCGAGGATAGAATGTATTTGAGGTGAAATTATGACAAAAATGTTTAAAAATTACATATTAAATATTTTTATCGTAACAGTTTTTTTCCTTTCACAAATTATAAATGTTGATGCAAATTATCTAAAAAATATCTCTCAAAAAGAAGAAATTGCTCATTGTGTAATGGAAAAAAATAAAACGTCCCGTATCATTGCATTTGATTTTCTCAATTCAAATCATAAAATAAAAAATAAAGATAATTTTGAGGTCAAAATTGAAAAAGTCCTTGAACCCGTTACAATAGGAACCTTTGGGATTGGAATTGCACTTGGTTATGCATCAGGAACATTAGGATTGCTCTTAGGATGGTTCATAAAAAAAATAGCAATGATTTTTAAATCATCTCGTTAAAATTAAAACTTTATTATAAATCGTAAGAATACGATAATCTATCTATTCATGAATTATCTATAATAAAAGTTAAAATATTAAAAATCATTTATATATTTTTAAAAATTACTTTCCTTATGATTGTATTAATAAAAATATAAATTGAGGTCAAGTTATGATCAAAATAGTTAAAAATAACTTACTACGTGTTTTTATAGCAGCTGCTTTTTTTCTTTCACACGTTGTAAATACTCATGCAAATCATTTCAAAAGTGATCATCAAAGAGATAATATTGCTGTTGCTGTCATGGAACAGGGAAAGAAAAAAGCTATCAATATTGCCTCTCTCTTCTCTGCACCAAATGTCTTTCATGAAACAAAAAATGACGTTACTTTTGAAGGAAAAATAGAAAAGGTTTTTGAGCCTATTACGTTGGGATTTTTAACGACAGCAGGAGCTCTTGGTGTGGGTTTTGTAACCGGACTTCTTATGTCCGTAGTGACTGGGATAATCGGATGGGCAGTAGGTATAACTAAAACTAAATAAGCAAAAATTATTTGCTTACTTTTCTCTACTTTCAAAGTAGCAACTAAATTGCAGTCTGTCTTATATAAATAGGCAGACTGTTTTTGTGCTTTCTATGTATAATCTAACCTCTTACAAATAATATTGTGGAGTAAATATAATATCTTCTAAGATGAAAAATGATCTTGAGATGGCACAAAAATTGCTCTAGATGCATAATTTATGTATAGAATGCCATGAAGTTACCTCATAAAGTTTCCAAGATAAATCATAAGATACTCTTTAAAGAAATTAATTTCATATAAATTGTTAATTAAAGTAAGAATAAACAATACTTATGAACAATTGTGTTTTGGCAAGACAAGTTCTCGATGAACGCTTACCTAAATATTGATCTTATGTTGGTAAGTGTGATGGTGAGTATCAACTGCAAAACAAGCGAAGGAAAATAGAAAAATATTTCTCATCCATGACAAAATTTTATGAATATTCAACGTATTATGTCTTAATATTTGAAAGAGAAAATCCTACTGATTTGTTTATAAAAATAAGAACACAAACTTCTCTTCATTTCATAATTTAAATATTATTAAAAACATGAAATAAATAAATCCACCAAATTTCTGGAACTAACCGAAGGAAAAAAACTATGAAATATATCAGCACGAGAGGTGAGGCTCCTGCTTTAGGCTTTACTGAAACTATTATGACTGGGTTGGCTAGTGATGGAGGGCTTTATCTTCCAGAAAAATTTCCCCAATTATCCTTTGATGCATTACGAGCGCTTCGTGGTCAATCCTATGCGACAATTGCTAAAACCATTCTTTGGCCTTTTGTGAATAACGAAATTGAATATCACTCTTTTGAAAAGATGATTGCTGAATCTTATGCTGTTTTTCGTCATCCAGCAGTCTGTCCGTTACGACAAACTGGAACAGATGAGTTCATCCTTGAGCTTTTTTACGGCCCTACTTTAGCATTTAAAGATGTTGCAATGCAGTTTCTTTCTCGACTCATGGATGACATTCTGACTAAAAAAAAGAAACACGCTACAATTATCGCTGCCACATCAGGCGATACAGGAGGTGCTGCGATACAAGCCTTTGCAGGAAGAGAAAACTCAGATGTTTTTATTTTATTTCCCAAAGGATGCGTATCACCCGTTCAACAAAGGCAAATGACAACCAATCAAAGTACCAATATTCATGCCATCGCCATTGAAGGAAATTTTGATGATTGCCAAGCGCTCGTCAAAGCAATGTTTAATGACCATAATTTCCGACAAAAAAAAGCACTTTCAGGAGTTAATTCTATAAATTGGGCGCGTATTATAGCGCAAATTGTTTATTATTTCTCATCTGCACTTTCCTTAGGTGCTCCTGATAGAGCTGTCTCCTTTACTGTTCCTACTGGAAACTTTGGTGATATTCTTGCAGGTTATGTTGCTGCCCGTATGGGATTACCCATTGCCAAACTCGTCATTGCAACAAATGATAATGATATTCTTGTGCGCACATTAACCAGTGGTATTTATAAAATACAACCGATAACCCACACAACATCACCTTCTATGGATATTCAAGTCTCTTCTAATTTTGAACGTTTACTGTTTGAGAGTGGTGAACGTGATCCATTGTGGATCCGCAAGGCAATGGAAAACTTGAAAAAAACAGGATGTTTTAATCTTCATGAAAAGCAGCTTAAAAATATTCGTTCTCTTTTTTCTGCTGGGAAAAGTAATATAACGGAAACAGCACAAACAATTGATAGTATTTATAAGGAAAGTGGTTATCTCGTTGATCCACATACAGCTGTTGCGCTTAAAGTGGCACGCGAAAATAAACAACCCCATATTCCAATGATCATTCTTGCTACCGCACATCCTGCTAAATTTCCTGATGCTATTAAAAATGCCTGTGGATTCAATCCCCCTCAGCCTCCTTGTCTCAACGATTTAATGGAACGCGAAGAACATTTTATAGGTCTTGCTAATGATGAAAAAATAATAAAAGATTACATTTCTCTTAAATCGCGTGCATCTTATTAAATTTAGCTGCATTAATTCAAGTCAATAATATTCCAATATTCTTAAGGTATTGGTTCTGTTTAATGGAGTAATGAACACATGGGTGTAGATATCAGTCGCCTTAGTAATGGTTTGACTATCGCCACACATACAATGCAACAAATTGAAAGTGTAGCACTGGGGATATGGGTTAAAGTTGGCTCACGCAATGAAAACTTCACACAACACGGTATCGCTCATCTGCTTGAACATATGGCTTTTAAGGGAACGGAAAATCGTACAGCTTTCCAAATTGCAAGTGAGATTGAAGATGTTGGTGGTGAAATTAATGCCACAACCAGCACTGAAACAACAGCCTATTTTGCCCGCGTACTCAAAGGCGATATCCCACTTGCTATTGACATTCTCGCTGATATTTTGATGCATTCAAAATTTGACGAAGAGGAATTAGAACGAGAAAAACAAGTCATTCTTCAAGAAATTGGTGCCGCTCATGATGTTCCTGATGATATTGTTTTTGACCACTTTACTGAAACAGCCTTTCGTCACCAATCACTTGGGCGCTCGATTTTAGGAACGCCAAGAACAATTCAATCATTTACTTCTGCGGACCTTCATAATTTTATGAATAAACAATACAGTGCAGACCGTATGATCATCGTAGCGGCAGGAGCTGTGCAGCACGAAAACTTTTTGCGAGAAGTGGAAAGCCGCCTTAGTACTTTTCGCCCTCATTCAACAGCCCCTCTTACAAACCTTGCCAATTACGTTGGCGGGGACTTTCGCGAATATCGCGATTTAATGGATACACAAATTGTTCTAGGGTTTGAAGGACGTGCTTATCATGCACGCGACTTTTATGCTACACAAATTCTTTCCATTATTCTTGGCGGTGGCATGTCCTCACGCCTCTTCCAAGAGGTAAGAGAAAAACGCGGATTATGCTATTCTATTTATGCTTTTCATTGGGGATTTTCCGATACTGGACTGTTTGGCATTCATGCTGCCACCGGACAAAAAGGACTCAAAGAACTGCTTCCCGTCATTCTTGATGAGCTCTCTCAGGTAGGAAAAAATATTCATGCCAATGAACTCCAACGTGCACAAGCACAATATCGTGCAAACCTTACCATGTCGCAGGAAAATCCATCTAGTCAAGCACATCTCATTGCCCGTCAAATGCTTCTTTATGGTCGACCAATTCCCATATCCGAAACAATTGAACGCTTAGATCTCATTACTCCTGCAAGATTAACAGATTTAGCACATCGCCTTTTTATCAATTCCACGCCAACATTAGCCGCGGTAGGTCCCGTTGGGCTCCTCATGAATTTTGATGATTTAACATCAATCCTTTCCTACAAAATAAAGTAAGATTAATAATATTCTCAATGGGTCCGCGATATGAGATCTATAGAAAATGACTTTTAAAAGCAGCAGCATAATAACATACATAGATTTTATGTTAAAAATTTTTCACAAAAGCTCTTTTTGCTAAATAAGTTTGGGAAATATTTATCAAACAGCTGTACCAAACTACCCAACCCCCACTTCATGTGATAAAGTATTTAATAAGCAAAAGTATATCTATGAAATTTGATAACTCATAGCTTAATTTTGCCCTACAAAAATGTAAATTGCCATAAGCTTCAAACTTCCTTGAAGCAATAAGTGGGAATTTGTTTTTGTATCAATAGGACAACTTTTCAAAAGAAAATAATAACCGTTTATTATGTAACACAAATGATAAAAGGTGGATGTTTTTTCTCGAAAATCTAATTTAAAATGAAATATCCTAAAATATTGAGAGTGGGACATTGTGAAGAGTTTGCGTAAAATCATTGACATCATTTTCATTATCGTCATCAGTTTTTTTGTCCACCTTACATCAGCACAAGCAATTGAGCCCGTTAAAATTTCTCCTCAAGATGCTGCTCTTGACCTTTCAAAAGCAATCGAAATCTACCATACAAATAGTTCTATCTTTCAAACCAGTACAGCACCAGGACCAGACGGTGTTGTGTGGCGCATTGAGGTGCAGGCAAAAAGTGAAAAATTTTCTGGAAACTGGGCTGTATTTTCTCTTGCAAACCCAACGGATGAACAAATCGATCGTCTTATCGTTGCCCCCCATTATCGCATGGCTCATTCAGGCTTTCTTTGGCCAGACCTTGGTTCGGCACGAATTCAATCCATCACTCCCAGTGAAGGTTTTTCTCTCGACCGCCAGCCTAGTGCAAACTCTGATATTTTTCGTATTACCCTTAACCCTGGTGCTGTCATTACATTTGTTGCCGAACTTAACTCTGCAAATCTACCACAAATCTATTTATGGCAACCTGAAGCCTATAAGGATTCCATTAATTCTTATACGCTTTACCACGGTATTCTGCTTGGCATATCGGGTCTTTTAGCTCTTTTGTTAACTGTTCTCTTCGTCGTTCGTGGAACAGGACTTTTTCCCGCAACAGCGGCTGTTGCTTGGGCCGTACTTTTTTATATTGGCATCGACTTTAACTTTTTAAATAAATTCTTTGCAGTGACGCTCACAACACAACCAATCTGGCGTGCTGCTACAGAAGTAGCACTTGCCGCTACACTCTTTATTTTTCTTTTTACCTATCTATGTCTTAACCGTTGGCACTATCACTTTAGTTATGGTGCGATTGTATGGACTATCGCTTTTTGTGGTCTTGGAGCATTTGCTATTTATGATCCAACCAGAGCAGCGGGTATCGCCCGCCTGTCATGTGTCCTCACCGCTGTGCTTGGTATCATTTTAATCAGCTATTTTTCACTCCGAAGCTATGACCGCGCCATCATGCTTATCCCTACATGGCTGCTCATTAGCTTTTGGTGTGTGGGAGCTTATGCCTGCATCGCAGGATCTTTAAACAACGATATTATTCAGCCAGCACTCGCTGGGGGATTAGTGCTCATTGTCCTTCTTATCAGCTTTACTGTCTTGCAACAGACTTTTTCCAATGATGCTTTCCACGAAGGAATATTTTCTGACCTTGAGCAACAAGTGCTTGCCGCAAAAGGAGCTGGGAATATTATTTGGGATTGGAATGTTGAGCGTGATCGTATTGTCGTACACCCAAATATGACAACCCTTTTTGGGATTGAAACCCATAAACTCAATGGTCCTATGCGTAATTGGATATCAGCCTTGCACCACGATGATCGTGAGCGCTTTCAAGCCATTTTGGATATCATTCTTAAAAATAAAAAAGGACGTATTGATCAAATTTTTCGACTGTCTTCTGGTGGTGGCTATTACCATTGGTTTTCCCTTCGCGCACGCCCTGCTATGCAAAAAGATGGGAAAATTACACGTGTCATTGGAACCATTGTCAATATTACCAACCACAAAAAAGCCGAAGAACGCTTATTGCATGATGCTATTCACGACAGCTTAACGGGACTGCCTAACCAACAAATTTTCTTCGACAGGCTACAAAACTATACCTCTTTGGCTAAAGCAAATATCAAAATTAGACCAACCGTCTTTATGATTGACTTTGATAATTTTCGCCAAATTAATCGTAAATTAGGCATAGCGGTTGGTGACACTGTTCTGCTTATCATTGCACGTCGTTTAAGCCGCCTTATTCATTTTCAAGATACTTTGTCACGTCTTTCAGCAGACCGTTTTGCAATCATTCTACTCAGTGAAACTGAACCACAGAAAATTGCAGCCTTTGCAGATCATCTGCATAAAACAATCTCTGCACCTATTTCACTTTCAGAAAAACAAATAACGCTTTCAACATCAATTGGTTTGGTCACATGGAATGAAAATCGATCAACCGCTCAAGATATTTTACATGATAGCGAATTGGCAATGATCCGTGCAAAACAAATGGGTGGGAACCATATTGAACCTTTTCGTCCCAATTTCCGTACGTTAGGCATTGAATATAACACAATGACGAAGGATATTCATTATGCCATAAAACGTGATGAAATAAAAATCCTCTATCATCCTATCCTTAATTTATCAGATGGACACATTATTGGTTTTGAAACAATTGTAGAATGGCATCATCCCAATTATGGAAATCTCAATGTCTCTGATTTTATCAAGATCGTCGAAAATGAACAAATCGTTATGGATTTAGCACAATTTATCATTGATAATGTCGTTATTGATCTTACCAATGTACAGGAAAAATTTTCTCAACAATCTTTCTTTATTTCCATCAATTTACCAAGCACGGAAATGGTTCATCCTCGCGTCATCAGTCAATTGCGCTCTGCTCTGCTTCGTCACCCACTGAATAAAGGCGCTTTGATGATAGAAATATCCGAATTTGTCTTAAGAAAAAATCCCGAACAATCAGCACATTTTCTTGAACAAATTAAAGCTCTTGGAATGAATCTTGCACTCGATAATTTTGGAACAGGTTATTCATCACTTGCTTATCTTGTGCGCTATCCATTCGACATGGTAAAATTAGATCGTTCGCTTATCTCAATCGATTCTGTTAAGAAAAAACTTGTTCTCAAATCTATTATTAACATGGCAACTGATCTTAATTTGCAGATCATCGCAGAAGGTGTTGAAAATGAAAAAGAAGCACTTTTCCTCCGCCAAGAAGGTTGTAAATACGTGCAAAGCACATTGGTTACTAAGCCAATTGCCATTGAAGAATTAATTACTCTCATGCAAAATCATTTCCCTTATACAATGAAACATAATGGATAGGGCATTGCTCAAATCAAAAAGTTAGGCAATAGTGGAATTCTATGCATGCCCCATTTCAGAAGCGAGATAGGCTGGGTTAATCCCCATGCGAACCAAGCTTTCATCATATTTACGGCTTAAATCACTTTCAAAAAGAAAACTCGGTGATGTGGGGCTTATCAACCAACCATTTGTAGAGATTTCTGCCTCAAGCTGCCCAGCTTTCCAGCCTGCATATCCTAAGGCTATGAGTGCATGTTGAGGGCCTTTCTCACAACTGATTGCTTTTAATATATCAATGGTCGCAGTGAAACAAATTTTATCTGCAATAGAAACAGTTTCTTCACAAGCATAATCATCAGAATGCAGGACAAAACCACGTGAGGGATCAACTGGTCCACCATAACGTACTGGAAAGTTTTTTATTGGATCAGAAAGACAATTTTTTTGACCACTGTTTATCACCCCAAGGTGAAGCAAAAGCTCTGGAAAATCAATATGATGCAATTGATTGAGAATAATTCCCATAGCTCCGGCATCAGAATGTGCACAAACATAAATAACAGAACGAATAAAGCGTTTGTCATTCATCCCTGGCATTGCTATGAGCAACTGTCCACCCAAAAAGCCATTACACTGCTTCATCAATCTGTTATTCTCCATAGTTCACATGATAAGCTTCACTTTAGTTAGTACATAGGAAAATAAAGCTCCAATGAAAAAAATTCAAATATTTACAAATTTAAAAAATATTATCATGCACCTTTATAAAAAACTCTTGGTTACTTTAAGCTTAACATTCATAATTTTAGAACTCTTTAACATACCCATCAGTGCTCAAACTGAACAAAACACATCTCTTTTTACAACATCTTGGTATGAATCGGAAGGTGCTCGCATCAGATTAGCTATGACTCAACCCTCGCCTTCTGGAATAAGAGAGGGCTTTATCGAAATCGTTCTGAAACCAGGATGGAAAACATACTGGCGTAATCCAGGTAATTCAGGCATAGCACCTTCTTTTCATTTTAACCAACAGGCGTCTTATGAAATTTTTTACCCCACACCACAGCTTTATGAAACAGAAAATAACTGGTCATTAGGCTATAAAGATAAAGTGGTATTGCCTTTTAGTATTTCTGGTGTAAAAAAAGACTTAAGTGGCATTTTAACTCTTGGATTATGTCACAAAATCTGTCTTCCGGTTACGATCAACTTTGATTTTTCTCCATCTGTTCAAAAAAACATTCCCCTCCCTTTATCCTTGTTAAAAAAGGCTCAAGATGCCTTACCTAGAACTATCCATCATGAATTTAAAATAAGTGCTGAAAAAGAGACAAATACTCTCCTCATCAAAATACAAAATAATAATAAAATCTCCCCTTCTTCTCTCTTTTTAGATGGAGGCGAAATGCAAATTGGACCAGCAAAAAAAGTCCGTGAGAACGCAGAATACACACTCTTTAGCGCCCCACTCTCTTTCATACCAGATGGAGGAAGTCGCACCATTTTTTACACAATTTCTTTTAAAGATCTTGCTTTCAGTGGAACATTTACACTCTTATAATCAACATATTGATTTATAATGATCATCAATATTTCTATAGCTTTAATGAAAAGCTCTCATATGGTAAATTTTTCTCATTTTAAGCCTGTTCATGATGAATCCATACAATTATTCCGGGCATGTCACAAAAAGAAACAATATGTCGCTAAAAAACCTTTAAGAAAAAAGTAAAAATATCTCTTATGAACCGCCTTTCTGCAAGAACTGATGTAACATTTTGAATGAACAAAGAGTATGATAGTGCCCATAAACGTAAAAACAGTGATGCCTCATGGTTTTTACGTTATAGTCTTATGAATCGCGTTGTGAAGTGTATTGGAAAACATGAAGAGATATTTCTTATAGCAACTCACCTTTTTCTACTCCGTGATAAAAGAAAAAAGCTTGTAAAAAACTATTTTGGAAAATATCCGTTTTCACGATATTGCGTAATTGCTTTGCGAGCAAGTGCGTCCGCGCGCTCATTGTCTGGATGGCCCGCATGCCCTTTTACCCAATGCCATCTCACAGTATGATGAGAACAGATATCTTCCAGAGCTTGCCATAACTCCATATTTTTCACAGGACTTTTTGATGCCGTACGCCAATTATTTTTTTTCCAACCTTCAAGCCATATAGAGATACCATTTCGCACATAAACCGAATCTGTATAAAGATCCACTGAACAAGGCTCTTTAAGCGCTTTTAATGCATAAATCGCTGCCATCAGTTCCATCTGATTATTGGTAGTGTGCGCTTCTCCACCATAAAGTTCACGTTCATGACCATTCCAGCGCAAAATTGCTCCCCATCCTCCAACTCCAGGATTACCGGAACAAGCACCATCTGTATAAATTTCAACGATTTTTTGTTGATTTAACATAGAATTCAAAAACCTAATTCATTCAATGAACCTACACGACTGAAAAAACAAAGCTTGTGCCAATATTCCCGTGGATCTTTCTTAATGACAAGGCTCTCTGGCGGTGTATTAAACCAATCATAAAGGCGCGTGAGTAAAAAACGTAAAGATGCACCACGTGCCAACAGAATCATTGCATTCAATTCTAAAGAGAGCAATGGTCTTATTTTTTGATAATTTTCTAATAACCTCTGTGCTTTGGTAATATTATAGGAATAGTTTTGTTCAAAACACCAAGCATTTAAGCAGATTGCTAAATCATAAGCAAAAAAATCATTACAAGCAAAATAGAAATCTATAATGCCAGAAAGACGATGATTCAAAAAAAATACGTTATCATTAAATAAATCAGCATGAATAATGCCGGTTGGTAAATTTGATGGCCAATTTTCTTGTAAAAAAAACAATTCCATATTAATTTTTTGTTCAAACTCTCTTAACAACGCATCTTGGCTTGTTTGGCAATGTTCCCATAATAATCTCCAATCCATAATAGAAAGAGTATTTTTACGAGTGCGCGTAAAATCCTGCCCTGCTAAATGCAATTTTGCTAAACCAGTTCCTACTTCACCACAATGAAATACAGTAGGTTGGCGAGTCCACATTCCTTCCAGAAAAGTAATAATAGCAGCAGGGCGTCCTGCTAATTCACCAATTGCTGTCCCGTCAGTTTGCATAACTGGTTGAGGACAAGGAATGCCACGCTGATTTAAATGCTGCATAAGACTGCAAAAAAAAGGTAAATCACCCTTTGAAATACGTTTTTCATAAAGTGTTAGAATGAACCTACCTTCTGTTGTATAGAGCATAAAATTAGAATTTTCGATCCCCTCCTCTATACCGTGATAGGATACAAGCGAACCTATCGAATATTGCGTCAAAAAAAACTTCAAATCATCTTGTTGAACGTCTGTATGAACCGCCATTATTTTACTTTCACTACAGGCATAGGTGTATCCTGATTTTCATTTTTCAGTGTCTCAACTCGACCATTAACAAACGCCATATCTTGAGGTGTTAAAGTGATATCACGTAAATCGCGACTCACCAAAAATGTTTCTGTTTCTACGGCTGTTTCTGCCAATTCTATTGTAACATTATAACACTCTCGAAAAGCGGAAATGATTTCATCAATAATAATTTCAGGAGCAGAAGCTCCAGCTGAAAGACTCACAACAGAAAGAGCTCTAAGGCGATCAAAATCAATTTCATCCGCACGCTGGACTAAAACAGATTGCCGCGCACCAAATCTCTCAGCGACTTCCACTAAACGTCGTGAATTAGAAGAATTTGGTGCTCCAACAATCAAAAATAAATCACTTCCCATTGCTGCTGCTTTCACAGCTTCTTGTCGATTCGTCGTTGCATAACAAATTGATTCGGCTGCTGGAGCTTCTAATGTAGGAAAACGTCTCTGTAGTACATCAAGAACCTCTGCTGTATCTTCAACAGAAAGCGTTGTTTGCGTGACAAACCCTAATTTATCGGGATCGTCTGGCTGATAATGTAAAGCATCTTCAATTGTTTCAATTAATGTCACAGCTCCTTTTTCCAACTGTCCCATTGTTCCGATCACCTCAGGATGACCGGAATGGCCAATCAATATAACATGCCTGCCATGACGTTGATGCCGCATTGCTTGTTTATGAACTTTAGAAACCAACGGACATGTTGCATCAAGATAAAATAAATTATAGCGACGTGCCTCTTCTAGTACAGATTTTGGTACACCATGAGCAGAAAATACAACAGGTTGACGGCGGTGTTGTTCTGGAATCTCATCAAGTTCTTCAACAAAAACCGCCCCGCGTTGCTGTAATCCTTCAACCACATAGCGGTTGTGTACAATTTCATGACGGACATAGACTGGCGCACCATATTTTTTTAATGCAAGAAGAACAATCTGAATGGCACGATCAACTCCCGCACAAAAACCACGAGGAGCGCAAAGACGCATCGTTAAAGGAGGAAGTATAGACATAAACTATCCTTAATATCTCTCACTTTGACCCTATGTTTGAATAGTCCCCCTTTATATACTTATACAAACCAGATAAAGAGGAAAATTGATAATACTGCCCTCTTCTCTAATGACGTGTACCCTATAGCCTATTCTCATAGCATTAATTTTAAAACGAATCTCTTTTAAGTTTGCACTTTCATTCCGCTGTACTAAAAGGCAATAAAGCGCCATACAAGAGATTCAATCAAAAGAATTCCAAAGAGAGCAGCCAAATAAAATAACGAAAAGAAAAACACTTTTTTTGCCATTACAATGGTTGCGTCATACGTATCAGATTTCCATAAACGATAAGCAAAATAAATAAAGATAATACTTAAAACTGTCGAAAAAATACCATAAAAAATTCCCGCAAGACCAGTGATGTAAGGTCCGACTGCAGATATTGCCATAAGAATAGTATAAAATAAGATCTGTTTTTTTGTTGAATACACACCTCGTACATTAGGCATCATAGGAATGCCGGCTGCCTCATAATCAAGAGATGAAAAGAGAGAAAGAGACCAGAAGTGTGGCGGTGTCCACATAAAAATGATTAAAAATAACAAGAAACTGTTAAGACTCACAGTCCCTGTTGTCGCAGCCCATCCAATCATTGGCGGAAAAGCTCCAGAGGCACCACCAATAACAATATTTTGTGGCGTTATACGCTTTAGCCAAATCGTATAGATGACAACATAAAAGAAAATTGTAAAAGCAAGAAAAAATGCTGCAAACCAATTAATAAAGATTCCCATTATCAATACAGAAAGCATAGAAAGAATCATGCCAAAAATAAACGCTCTCTTGGGGGTGATTTTACCCATAGGAATGGGACGATTTTTGGTACGTTCCATCACTGCATCAATGTCAGCATCATACCACATATTCAGTGCCCCTGCACTACCACCACCTACAGCAATACAAAAAATTGCTAAAAAACTATAAAATGGATGTATCGAAACAGGTGACACTACCAGTCCAACCAAAGCTGTAAAGACAACAAGCGACATAACCCGTGGTTTTAATAACGTGATATAATCACCTATACTGGATTTTGGCAGCATTGATTTATCAGCTGCAGCCGATAATTCTCTTGAAACAGACATTCCACTCAAAGACCTTTTTCATTTCTGTCATCCACAAACAAATACGTCTGGCATATGGGAATGACTCATTAATACCACAGCGTTTTAGAGAACATATTAGGATGTTTCTCCTACCTGCATCCTCTAAAAATAGATGGAAATATTTGCAAAAAATACATTTTTCAACATATATTATTTTTACACTACAAATGTATCATAAAAAGTACACCATACCAAATATCATAAAGCAAGGCTAAACACCCACCCTTCTGTGATATGCTGCTTTTTTTATTTTTGCCTTTATTTCGTATATATAGATTAATATGTTTTCGTATATAATGGTTTTGTGTTATAATGCTATGATTGCGGTTTGAGAATTTATTTTTATACAGAGCTGTACAATAAGGCTATAGTGGTGAGGGAGTTAGGGTTTTCTGTGGTACTTTTAAAATTACTAAAAAAAAAATTCTTTGTTAGTGCTGTTATTTGCACACTTTATGGTGTTTCTCACAATCATGCTACTGCACAAACATTTCATGTACAAAATGTCCCTGCCCCACAAACCTATGGTGCATGGACAAAAGTTTGTTCTTTGCCACCTGGCACACCTAATATGCAATGTGAAGTTGTACAAAATATACACACACAAAATCGTCAAGACATTACACTCCGTGTTACCTTTTACAAACTCCCTAAAAATCAAGGAACTCTGATGCGTGTTTTTGTGCCAAGCCGTGTTGAGTTGCGCCCTGGTGTTGGACTTAAAATTGACGATAAAAATATGGGAAGATTAGAATATCGTCGCTGTCTTGGTGATAATTGTGTTGCTGAAGCTGTTCTCAAAGAAGAGATCCTACAGCGCTTTTTTAAAGGTAAAACAGCAACCTATTTTATTTTTACAACTCCTGAACAAGCGATTGGAGGACTCGTTGATCTCAATGGTCTGAGTGACGCCTATGCAGCTTTACCAACATAATAGAAACTGTGCACATCAATAATTAAAACTTTATAATGCACTTTACTGCTTTTTAAATAAAATAAATGGAAACCTTCTCATTACCTCTGAAAATAGGATAATCTTATGAAATCGCTTATCGATCATTTTGATATTGCTGCATCTCAAGTGCAATCACTTGTACAAGAAACGCTTCATCATGCTGATGATGGTGAGCTTTACTTAGAATATACAGAAAGCGAAACTCTTTTATTTGATAATGGACAGCTTAAAAATGGCTCCTTTCATCAAGATATGGGTTTTGGTCTGCGTGTGGTTGCTGGAGAATCGACTGGATATGCGCATTCTAGTGAATTATCCGCTGCTGCACTTAAACGTGCTAGTGAAGCAGCAAAAGCTGTCACCTATCATAATCATGCAGGACCTTATAGTGTTGCACCGCAAAAAACCAATAAAAAACTTTATCAGCCACATAATCCCCTTGATACCCCATCATTTGAAGAAAAAAGTGCACTTTTGCAAAAAATTGATGCCTATTTACGAGCTAAAAATGATAAATTGCATCAAGTGACCGTTTCTCTTTCTGGTTCACTACAGCATGTTGAAATTTTACGGGCGGATGGGTATCTGGTTCGTGATGTGCGTCCTCTTGTACGTCTTTCTATATCTGTGGTTGCTGCTGAAGGTCGTCGGCGAGAAAATGGTTTTTATGGGTGTGGTGGACGACAAGCATTTAGCCAATTTATTCGTGAAGAAAATTGGAAAAAAGCTGCTGATGAAGCTTTGCGTATGGCTCTCATCAACTTAGAAGCAGAAGCAGCACCAGCAGGAACATTTGATGTTGTGCTGGCTAATGGATGGCCAGGCGTTATGCTTCATGAAGCCGTAGGCCATGGTTTGGAAGGGGATTTTAACCGTAAAAAAACCTCTGCTTTTTCTGAACTTTTGGGTCAACAAGTTGCCGCAAAGGGTGTTACAGTTGTTGATGATGGTACAATTCCCCAATGTCGTGGTTCACTTACCATTGATGATGAAGGAACCCCATCAGGATATAACGTCCTGATTGAAGATGGACGACTCATTGGTTTTATGCAAGATAGGCTGAATGCCCGACTTATGGGGGTGAGACCAACGGGAAATGGGAGACGTGAATCCTATGCACATGCACCCATACCTAGAATGACCAATACGATCATGCTAGGAGGCGATAAAACACCCGAAGAGATTCTCTCCTCTCTCAAAAGTGGTATTTATGCTGTTTCGTTTGGCGGAGGACAAGTTGATATTACTTCTGGAAAATTTGTTTTTGAATGTACCGAAGCTTACAGAGTCGAAAATGGCAAAATTGTCGCTCCCATTAAAGGTGCAACCCTTATCGGAAACGGACCAGATGCTATGAAACGTATCACAATGATTGGCAATGATAGCAAGCTTGATAATGGTATCGGTATGTGTGGGAAAGCTGGACAAAATGTTCCTGTTGGTGTCGGACAACCTCATTTGCGAATGAATAATATGACAATTGGTGGAACAGCACTTATGACGTCATAAGCTTGCAGCAGCATTATCATCTCAAAGTGTTGTCTCTTTCTTTTACATTAGGGAGATTTAGAGAAGAGATATATTCATCTTTTCTCAAACAGTTTTTATTTATACGTTACTTCCTCTTATGAAAAGCAAAAAATGCTTTTTTATGTTTCATCACAAAATGAAACAAACAAAAATTCTATTGTATTCGGTGTTCTCATTCAATCTGAAAAGAAACGCACTATTATTGTAAACTAATTTATAAGTTATTTTATAAAAAACAAAAGCAATTTGGTTTTTTAAAATCTTAAACGAAATTTAAGAGAGCTTTTTCATTGAGGTTAAAGTTTCCAGCCAGTCTTTGCTTTGCGCTTGCTTAAAAGAGCAACAATTTCAACATGTGGTGACCATAAAAATTGATCAATTGGTATGACTTGTTCTACCGTATACCCCCCTGCAACAAGGAGAGATAAATCACGAGCAAAGGTCACAGGATTGCATGAAATAGCCACAACATGAG
This sequence comes from Bartonella sp. ML70XJBT.G, assembly GCF_028618575.1. Lineage (GTDB taxonomy): Bacteria > Pseudomonadota > Alphaproteobacteria > Rhizobiales > Rhizobiaceae > Bartonella. The sequence continues at coordinate 49,676 of NZ_JAQITA010000008.1, forward strand.
GGATTGTTGTCTTCGCTAATTCACCTACTTGTTCCCATGCACCAGCACGTGGAGGATCGAAAACAACAGCGTCAAAACACTCAAGTTCTTTTACAGAAAGTGGACGGCGGAAAAGATCGCGCCTTTCACAAGTTACTGTTTTTAAGCCGGACGCCAAACGTGCTGCCGAAGCTAAATTTGCTAATGCTGTCTCATTATTTTCTACCGCATGAACATTCATCTTTTTGGCCATAGGTAAGGTAAATGTTCCTATCCCTGAAAATAGATCAAGAGCATTCTTTGCTTTTTTAAAATGATTTAAAATAATATTGCCCATGATATTTTCTGCTTCAGAGGTTGCTTGAAGAAAACCACCAGCAGGAAATTCAACACAGACATTTCCAAAGTAAACCAATGGTTTTTCTTGTTCAACCAAAACTTCTCCTTCAACGGATAAACGTGTAATTCCACATGATAGAGCTGTATAAACCATTTTCTGACGAACTGACTCATGGCGTATAATACAACCGCTTAAAGCAACATCTAAACCATTTGTAATCTGTGTTATGGTAATATGGAATCGTTTAGCATCGCTGCTTAGAAGAGTACAGAGCTTCCTGATATCGTCTAGCTTAGATATAATCTCTAAACAGCTTACTGGACATTCCTCAACAGCTACAATCTCATGAGAAAGATGACGATTAAAACCGATCCTATAACCTTGTGATGTCATAGAAGCTGTTAGGGTAATACGCCGCCGGCTATAAGGCTTACATTCGATTAGAGGCGAAACAACAACATCAAGTCCATATTCTTTTAATGCATCCACAACCAGTTGTCGCTTCCATATGTGATAAGCATCAGCATGCCAATGTTGAAGCGCACAGCCTCCACATTCTCCAAAATGCCGGCAAAGAGCATCAATACGCTCTGGTGATTTTTCTTTTAATGCTATGAGTGTCGCGTATTTGCCATGAACGGCGATTTCGACAGACTCTTTTGGTAAAGTAAAAGGAACATAAACAAAGCCATTCAATGTTTTTGTAACACCATGACCATTCGCTGCCATATGATCAATTATGACATTGTTATTCACTGTTGTTTTTCTCCGAATAACAAATATTCCAAATTACCATCACCCCCCGCAATAGGGGAGAGAAGCAAACCTTTTGCACTCCAGCCTTTTTGAGTATTAAGCCAATCAAAAAGTCTTTCAGCAGTTTTTTGAGCCATTGATGGATCTTTCAATACCCCGCCCTTCCCAAGATAATCACGTCCCACTTCAAATTGAGGTTTTACCAATAAAACGGCTTGTGCGCCTTTTGAGGCTAAAGACAAAGCACGAGGTAATGCAAGTGTGAGAGAAATAAAGCTAACATCTGCAACAATGAGATCAATTTTTCGTCCGTTCAAGTGCTCCTGTTTTAAATCTCTCACATTTAAGCCTTCTAATAAGGTTATCGCACTGTTGTTCGATAAACATGCATCCAATTGATGATGACCAACATCAACAGCAATCACATGTGCGGCTCCACGTTCTAAGAGAACTTGTGTAAAACCACCTGTTGAAGCACCAATATCAAGGGCCGTGACCTTATTTGTGACAATTGGAAAAGCATCAAGTGCACTGATTAATTTTAATGCTGCACGTGAAACATAATTTTGTGCTGGATCACAAACGATAATTTCTGCATCATCGAAAATGATTTGTCCAGCTTTGACAATGATCTCACCATTAACCTTAACAGTTTGACGTACAATGGCATCACGTGCCCTTGAACGCGTTTTAAAAAAGTTTTTTTCAACTAAAAGAATATCAAGCCTTTTTCCGGCAGTCATCTCATACTCGAATTTTCTGTACTGTCCGAATTTTGCGTCCCAAAGCAGCAAAAACCGTGTTGATGGTACCAACTGCATCAAGCCCTATACGCGAAAGAACTTTCTCAGGTGAACCGTGATTTAAATATTCATCAGGAAGTTTTAATGTACGAACTTTCAAACCGTGTTCTAAGAGCCCTTCTTGCGCTAAAAATTGTAATAAATGCGCTCCAAATCCACCCATCGCACCCTCTTCAATTGTCACTAAGACTTCATGCTCACGAGCCAAACAGCGCATCAAATCCTTATCCAAGGGTTTCGCAAACCGCGCATCTGCTACCGTTGTAGATAATCCCTCAGCGGACAACATATCAGCAGCGACCAATACTTCTGACATCCGCGTTCCAAAACAAATCAAGGCTATCCTGTTTCCTTCACGCAGAACACGCCCTTTTCCGATCTCTAATATTGCACCGCGCTGTGGTAAATCCATACCAACACCTTCACCACGCGGATAACGAAAAGAAATAGGACCCTGATCGTAAGCCGCAGCAGTACGCACCATATGCATCAATTCCACTTCATCAGAAGGCGCCATAACAACAAATTCAGGAAGAGTGGCCAAAAATACAATATCAAAACTACCAGCGTGTGTTGCACCATCTGCCCCTACAAAGCCTGCTCGATCAATGGCAAAACGCACCGGTAATTTTTGAATCGATACATCATGGATAATCTGATCGTAAGCGCGCTGTAAAAAAGTGGAATAAATCGCAACAAAAGGTTTATATCCTTCACAAGCAATGCCCGCAGCAAAAGTTACGGCATGCTGCTCAGCAATACCAACATCAAACATTCTTTTAGGAAATTTTTCAGCAAAAGCATCAAGACCTGTCCCCGCTGGCATTGCTGCGGTTATACCCACGATCTTATCATCATGTGTAGCTTCTTCTATTAAAGCCTTAGAAAATACTTTCGTATAGGAAAGAGCATTGCTTGGCGGTTTAACCTGTTTACCTGTTATAATATCAAAACGGTTAACACCATGATATTTATCAGATGACGCTTCAGCAGGAGGATATCCCTTACCCTTATGTGTCACAACATGCAACAATACAGGACCATGAGGATATTGGCGAACATTTTTTAAAACAGGCAATAAATGCTTTAAATTATGGCCATCTATTGGTCCAACATAATAAAAACCAAGCTCTTCAAATAAGGTTCCTCCAACCAAAAAGCCACGTGCAAACTCCTCTGAAAGACGCGCTTTATCTAAAAAGAACTTAGGCAATTTTTCACCTAGTATTTTTATCCGTTCGCGCAAACTACGGTAAGCGGGACGGGAAACCAACTTAGCAAGATGCGCACTCATAGCACCCGTAGGCGGTGCAATAGACATATCATTATCATTCAAAATAACAATCAAACGCGCATCTAAAGCACCTGCATTATTCATCGCCTCATAAGCCATACCAGCAGACATAGCACCATCACCAATAACAGCAATGACGTTCCGCCTTTCTTCTGCTTTCAAAGCACTTGCGACTGCCATACCAAGGCCAGCTGAAATAGAAGTAGAAGAATGCCCTGCACCAAATGGATCATACACACTTTCTGAACGCTTGGTAAAACCTGATAATCCACCTTCTTGACGCAATGTGCGAATTTTCTCTCTACGCCCTGTTAAAATTTTATGCGGGTAGGCTTGATGACCAACATCCCAAATAATTCTATCCTCAGGCGTATTAAAAACATAATGTAATGCAACAGTAAGCTCAACAACACCAAGTCCCGCACCAAGATGTCCACCAGTCACAGAAACCGCATCAATTGTTTCCCTCCGCAACTCATCAGCTAACCCTACCAAATCAGACTCAGGCAACGCCCGCAAATCATGTGGTAAACAAATACGGTCAAGTAATGGCGTCAATACTCGAGACAAAAAAAACTCCTTAATATTCTCTTAATATTATCTCATAAAAAGAGTGTCATGGTAAGAGTATACCGTTTCTCTTTTTCTATTCGTAATTTTACATATTTTTACGAGAAAACATGCTCTATTGGTGATGATTGATGATTTTTCTTATTTATTCACTTCTTTCATAAAAAAAACCGATAAAATACGCTCTCTTAAACTTCATTACTGCATCTCTTACCCTGTAATAAATATTCCCTAAATGACCCAATTATTCAGGATCAAGGGGTTCTACGCCCTCTGGAATACCTCCCTCGGAAAGCTGAATTTTTTCAACTTTAGCTTCAGCGACTTTTAAGAGCTTCTCGCAATGTTTTTTAAGAGCTTCACCACGCTCATAAATATCAATTGATTGTTCTAAAGGAACGTCACCACGTTCTAAATTCTCGACAATCACTTCAAGTTGCTTAAGTGCTTCTTCAAAACTTAACGCTGTAATATCCCCCTTTTTTATCTCTTGTTTCATGTAATCCTCACAAGATATCTGTTCTGGATATACGAATTCCAAAACCTTCCAAACCTACATAATGATGCTCTTTAGATGCATAAAGAATAACAGAACTCATCCCTAAATATTTTAGAATTTGTGATCCTAAACCAATCCTGCGCCATTCTTCTTCGCGTTCAATCGCTTGCACATGTTTTTCCAACCCCTTGATTGCTCGTTCCTGACTGCTAACAGCTGATTGTACACCAACAGATCCTTCACGCAAATAAACAAATACACCACACTTTTCTTTTTGCATCATGCGCTGCATGATAACTGTAATATCTGAAGATTGACCAAAAACATCTTTCAAAATATTTTCACGATGCAAATAGACCGGAATATCCTCACCGTTACGGATATCCCCAAAAATAATTGCAATATGTTGAACGGATTCCCAAGGAAGTTTATAGCTTTGAACGACAGCTGGGCCTGCTGATGTTTCAATAGACATTTCTCCAACATGCTGAATCAATATTTCCTTACGTTGGCGATAAGCAATCAAATCTGCAACTGTTATGATATGGAATTGATTGGCTTGTGCAAATCTTGTAATTTCATCTCCATGTTTCACGCTACCATCATCATTGACCAATTCACTAATAACACCAACGGGCGGTAAACCAACTAATTTACATAAATCAACAGCTGCTTCTGTGTGGCCTGAACGCATGAGAACGCCCCCTTGATGCGCAATCAAAGGAAAAATATGCCCAGGACGAACAAAATCGTCTGCGCCAGCATTTGCATTCGCAAGATTACGCACTGCTAATGTACGATCGTGTGCTGAAATTCCTGTTGTTATGCCATGTTTAAAATCAACAGTAACGGTAAATTGGGTACGATGCGCCGAATCATTATCCGATACCATAGGAACAAGATTAAACCTTTGTGCTTCTTCTTTTGGCATGGGAGCACAAACAATACCTGTTGTATGGCGAATGATAAACGCCATCTTTTCTTCTGTACAATGGGCAGCAGCAAGCGTTAAATCACCTTCATTTTCACGGTCATCATCATCGGTAACCACGACAATTTCACCACGCTCAAAAGCTTGAAGTGCTGAAACAATATTTTTTTCGTCATACGCCATCATTCACCTTCCCAATAACCCAACCTGACCGCGATGTCTTAGATAATGATCAGCAATAGCACAAGCGATCATCGCTTCACCAACAGGAACAGCACGAATTCCAACACAGGGATCATGGCGTCCCTTCGTTACAACGTTTATTTCATTACCATCAACATCAATCGAACGACGAGGAGTTAAAATTGAAGGAGTAGGTTTCACAGCAAAACGGGCGACAATTGGCTGTCCACTCGATATTCCACCTAAAATACCACCTGCGTGATTGGATAAAAAAAATGGTTTTCCATCACTTCCCATCCGCATCTCATCTGCATTTTCCTCTCCCCTCAGGCAAGCTGCTGCAAAACCATCACCGATTTCCACACCCTTCACTGCATTAATCGACATGAGGAATGATGCGATATCCTGATCAAGTTTTGCATAAATAGGTGCTCCTAAACCTGCCGGAACATTCTCTGCAACAATCTCAATAATAGCACCAACAGATGAACCATCTTTGCGTACTTTATGGATATAATCACTAAAAACCTGTACCATCTCTGCGTCAGGCGTAAAGAAAGGATTGTTATCAACCTCTGACCAGTTCCAATGATCACGATTAATCATGTGGGGACCAATTGCTATCACAGCGCCCCGTATAAGCAAATCAGGAACAATTTTACGAGCAATAGCACCTGCCGCAACACGTGCTGCTGTTTCACGCGCTGACGCGCGTCCACCACCGCGAAAATCACGAACGCCATATTTAATATCATAGGTATAATCTGCATGACTAGGACGATACTGATGAGCAATGGAACCATAGTCTTGAGAACGTTGATCTGTATTTCGAATCAATAAAGAAATCGGTGTTCCCGTTGAGATCAATGTGGTTCCATCGTCTTGGGTCATAACCCCTGAAAGTATCTCTACTTGATCCAACTCTTTACGCTGTGTTGTATATCGAGATTGTCCGGGTCTGCGTTTATCAAGATAGGATTGAATGTCTGAAAGGGTAAAAACAATTCCTGGAGGACAACCATCAATGATACAACCAAGAGCAGCTCCATGGCTTTCACCCCATGTTGTTACACGAAACAAATGACCAAATGTATTATGCGACATGCAAAAATGACCCGTTTCTCTGTCAAAATATAGGCAACTACAATCTATGTTGAGGTGTATACAAACAGCTTTTTATTCCAAAAAGACTATGAGCCATTTTAATTTTTTTCATACTACCATTCTCAAAGAATAACCTTGTAAACAAAACTTCACTCTTTAACGACAGAAATATCTGGTGCATCAACAGCTTTCATACCTATAACATTATAACCTGAATCCACATGATGCACTTCACCCGTAACAGAACGAGACAAATCTGAAAGAAAGTAAAGAGCAGAATCACCTACTTCTTCAATTGTTACCGTCCGACGCAAAGGAGCATTATATTCATTCCATTTTAAAATATAACGGAAATCACCAATGCCAGAAGCAGCTAAGGTTTTGATCGGTCCAGCAGATATAGCATTAACACGAATATTTTGGGGGCCTAAATCTACTGCCAAATATTTTACGCTCGTTTCAAGAGCTGCTTTTGCAATTCCCATCACATTATAATTGGGAACAACCTTTTCTGCACCATAATAGCTCAATGTTAAAATTGAACCACCATCTGACATTAATTTCTCTGCACGCTTTGCCAGCGCCGTTAAAGAATAAACAGAAATATTCATGGTCATCATAAAATTCGATTCGCTGATATCAATATAACGACCGCTTAATTCATCCTTATCAGAAAAACCAATCGCGTGAACTAAAAAATCGAGCTTGCCCCATTTCTTCTCTATTTCTCTAAAAACCGCATCAATAGATGCACTATCAGAGACATCACAATGACCGCAAACAAACCCTTTTACTTCCTCAGATAAAGGCTCAACACGCTTTTTCATTGCTTCACCCTGATAGGTAAAAGCGAGCTCTGCCCCTGCATGACTCGCCGCTTTAGCTATCCCCCAAGCGATAGAGCGATTATTGGCCAATCCCAAAATTAAACCACGCTTGCCGCACAATAAACCATTACCCTTAGCCATTAGCACTGCCCCATTGTTACTTAAAATGAATATTATTTATCTGCCTATGGCATAGGTCAACTTTTTCTTCAAGCAATTGCTTTAAAATCAAACAAAAACTATGCTTTTCTATCACTTAAATGTTAACTTTTTTGCATTTGGAAAAATTGTTTTAATCCAGCATCTCCACCTTCCGGCAACATAATACGAACATGTATATAAAGATCATCTCTTGTACCGTTTTTTAAACGAAGCCCTTTTCCTTTCAACCGCAAAATACGATCAGAACTTGACCACGCGGGAATCGTTAAAACCACACGCCCTTCTAAAGTCTCAACTTCTTCTTTTGCTCCCAGAACAGCATGTTTTAGGGAAACTGGTAAATCAAGATGGAGAGCCCTTCCTTCAACGCGAAAACGAGGATGTTTTTGAATGTGAATGGTTATCAGCGCATCTCCTGCTTGCCCATAAAGCACCTCTTCTCCTTGACCCTTTAAACGAATGGTTTGACCATCTTCAACATAGTCTGGAAGTTTAATTTTTAATCTTTTTCCATTAGGAAAAACGGCTTCAACCTTTTCTGCACCAACCATTTGCTCCAATGTGACAGAAAGATTGGCACGAACATGCGCCCCTTGTTGCGGTTGATTATATCGTGCAGAATTTGAAAAACCTTCTCTTCTGCCAAACAGATCACGAAAAATATCACTCGCATCAAATCCTGTGCCTCCTGAGGAAGTAAAATCAAAACCTTGTGCTCCTCTTGAAAAAGGATTATGATTATTGTTAAAATTTTCACCAGCACCATAGGTTTGATAAAGTGGTTTTCCCTCCATATCAATTTCACCGCGGTCAAATTGTGCCCTTTTGTCTTTATCACCTATAATTTCATAAGCTTGATTAATTTCAGAAAACTTCTCTTTAGCCTTTGCATCATCCATATTGTGGTCTGGATGATATTTCTTGGCCAATTTTCTAAATGCTGATTTAATTTCTTGCGGTTTTGCGGTACGTGCCACACCCAGAATTGTGTAGGGATCACGCATATTGCCCTCTTTTCAATTTTTCCGTATTCAAAATGTCAACTGATAGGTTGTTCAATATTCCTCATAGCTCATCAATCTTTTCTCAGAATGATTTCTCTCTGCCTTTATATGTCTATAAAGAAACCAAAATACCAGATAAAAGAGATATTTTATTTAATATAGCTCACTGTATTCTATACTAAAGAAAAAAATGATTTAAATACCATAATAATACATGACGGCATTGGCTTTTCAAAATAAGAAAAAACAGCGCTTTATTTTTTTATGATAAAGCAAATTAAAGAGTTCTCACTCATCCTCACGGATATTCGGAGATATTATGAGCAATAAAGTACAAACAGATGACGATTTTATACAAATGCAACAACCTTTTGCACTTTTTGCAAAGTGGCTTAAAGAGGCAACCGTGAACGAAATCAATGATCCTAATGCGATGGCTTTAGCAACGGTTGATGAAACGGGGGCACCTAATGTTCGTATGGTACTTCTCAAAGATTATAGTCCCCAAGGATTTGTTTTCTATACCAACTATGAAAGCCAAAAGGGGAAAGAAATTTTAAAATCAATGAAAGCATCTTTAAATTTTCATTGGAAGTCACTGCGCCGTCAGGTCAGAGTTCGCGGCATTGTTGAAAAAGTTAGTGTTCAAGAAGCAGATGCATATTTTCAATCGCGGCCCCGTAGTAGTCGAATTGGTGCATGGGCTTCCAAACAATCTCGGCCATTAGAAGACCGTTTTGTCCTCGAAAAAGCAATTGCCCAATATACAACACGTTATGCACTCGGAAATATCCCGCGCCCACCTTATTGGTCTGGATTTCGTGTTAAACCCCTTTCTATCGAATTCTGGCGTGATCGCCCGTTTCGTTTACATGACCGCCTGCTCTTTACACGCGATTCTGTTGAACAGGATAATTGGCAAAGGCAAAAACTTTATCCCTAATTTTCCAAATTCGCATAGTTATGAGGATTTTGTCCTCATAACTATAAAGCTCCCATTTGCAAAATTGAAAATGAAAGCATTAATTTGAATTGGAAGATAATATCTTCTATGGAAAAATTTGTTTGATAACAATTATTTGCTTACTGTATAACTTGAAAAAAGTTCCCGTGATCAAGATTAATTTAAAAGAAAAGGCTGTATTCAGCGAACCTTAAATGAGATCATCTGTCAGATTCAAACGGAGCATAGAAAAATGATCTTGTATCTTTCGACTCCAATGACATAAGCGGTCATGCATAATTTAATTTAAGATGAAAAAAATTAATTCGAATATTCCCACTTAAATCTGTTTTCAGTTTATCCTAGATAACAAGAAATTTAAAAACCAATGAAATCATTGCTTCACATTTTTGGTTCTCTCTTTTTTGAATGGGGACATACCCCTTATTAAAACAGAACGCCATTTTGTTGGGCATTCACGTGCTTTTTACAAAAAATATTTCTCAATGCACTCAAGTCTCTTGTACGACAGTGCCCATGAATGTAACGTAAAAAAACATTATGCCATACTCTCTTTACGCTTGCACAAGGACATGCCGGCAATATCATATCATTTACCATCCCCAATTTTATGACAGCTCTTATATTGGAGAGTATTCAGAGAAAGCACTTTTACTTCTCTCTTTAATTGTTTTTACCTACACATGAACTAGGTTTATAAACATGCAAGAAAATCATTTTCATTGATTTCATGTGAAAAGATTTAAGATAAGAGAAACTGATTGTCTTTGAAGTTGTTATTCAATATGAATGACAATGTGTCAGCATGATAAAGCAATATCTTATCACACATATTCATGGTAGCATTACATAACAGATGGTTTTATTTTTAGCTTCGTATTCTTAAATTGCAGGATAAAGTATCATCCATATACCACCGCATATTAAACCAGCGAAAACCGCAAAACCAATAAACGAATTCGATTTGAAAAGCTTGAGACATTGTGAACTGTCATTGATATCAATAACTTTAATTTGAACAAACATGTGGACACTTGCCACAAAAATCCCCAAAAAGCTAATAAGAGGGACTCCTGCCAAATAAAATGCCAAGCTGGTGAGAACCACAAAACCACTATATAAAAAGATCAAAGCACGCTTGGTGCCTTCACCAAAGAGCAGTGCCGTAGAACGTACCCCAACTGTAGCATCATCCTCTTTATCTTGATGCGCGTAAATTGTATCGTATCCTATTGTCCATAAGATGGATCCCATATAAAGTAAAATTGGTGCCCAACTCAGACTCCCATACACAACGGCCCACCCCATTAATGCCCCCCAATTAAATGCAATACCTAAAAAAAACTGGGGCCAATATGTTACGCGTTTCATAAAAGGGTAAAGTGCAACTGCTACCAATGACGAAATCCCTAGAAAAAAACTGTATCTATTAAATTGTGATAGAATGCCTAAACCAACCAAACATTGCACCAATATAAAAAGCTTTGCTTGAAAACGACTCACATGGCCTGTTGGTAATGGACGAGAACGTGTTCTCTCTACCTGAGAATCAATTTGATGATCGATAAGATCATTCCAAGTACACCCTGCCCCCCGCATCGCTACAGAACCTAAAAAGAACAGAAAGAGATACCAACACCAATGAAAGAACATTGATATAAAAGGTAATTGCTGCATTTCATAAGAGAGAAAAGCCATCGTTGTTGACCAAAAACAAGGCCACATCAATAGCTGCCACCCGATAGGACGGTCCCAACGTGCTAATTGAGCATAAAACCATACCGAAGCAGGCAGAAAACGATAGACCCACTGTTTGGAAGATGCATCCATCACTCGTCCCTGATTCTCGCAGGATTGAATATGTGCAATATTTTTACTTTTTTTCATCAAATAATCTTACCTTTAGTCTTGCGATAGAGGCATTTCATTCTTATGACAAGAATCAATTTAATTATCTTCTATGATAGGAGCAAATGATGAACATCCTTCTTATCGGCTCGGGCGGACGCGAACATGCTTTGGCGTGGAAAATAGCAGCATCGCCACTGCTAACGAAATTATATTGTGCTCCTGGAAATCCTGCAACAATGGAACATGGTGAAAATATTGATTTAAACATTGATGACCATTCTCTCGTCATTGACTTTTGTAAAACGCATTCTATTGATCTTGTCGTTGTTGGACCAGAAGCACCACTCGTTGCAGGTATAACAGATGCCCTTAATAAGGCTGATATCTGTGTATTTGGACCTACTCAACAAGCTGCCAAGTTGGAAGGTTCAAAAGCTTTTACAAAAGATCTATGCCGTCAAAATAACATTCCTACAGCCTCCTATCAATGCTTTGATGATTCTGCAAAAGCCAAAGCCTATATTCAGAAACAAGGTGTTCCCATTGTTGTTAAAGATGATGATTTAGCGGCCGGTAAAGGTGTTGTCGTTGCAACAACTCTGGAAGAAGCATTTAATGCTGTTGATGCCTGCTTTAAAAGTACCTCCTGCAATGCGGCAAAAAAAGTTGTTGTCGAGTCTTTCCTTGAAGGTGAAGAAGCAAGCTTCTTTTGTCTTTGTGATGGTAAAATTGCCCTTCCCTTTGGATCAGCACAAGACCATAAACGTGTGGGTGATGGGGATACTGGAGCAAATACCGGTGGCATGGGCGCTTATTCACCAGCTCCTATCATGACCAAAGAAATGATTGATCGTACCCTCAAAGAGATTGTTGAACCGGCTCTACATAGTATGAATGCAATGGGATCTCCCTTTAAAGGTATTCTCTTTGTCGGATTGATGATAACACAAAAAGGACCTGAACTTATTGAATTTAATGTGCGATTTGGCGATCCTGAATGTCAGGTTTTAATGATGCGTCTTGAAGATGATATTCTGCCAATTCTTTTTGCTGCTGCTCAGGGAAAACTTGAACAAAAATCCCTGCAATGGTCTCAAAAAACTGCCTTGACTGTCGTTATGGCTGCAAAAGGTTATCCAGAATCTCCCCAAAAAGGTACTGTTATCCGTAATCTTGACAAGGTCAATGCTCTCTCTGATGTGAAAGTTTTTCAAGCCGGCACTCTGTTGTGCAATGGAGAACTCATTGCTAATGGTGGACGCGTTTTAAATATAACAGCAACGGGCAAAACTGTTATGCAAGCACAAAAACGCGCCTATGAAGCTGTCGATTGTATTGATTGGCCCGAAGGTTTTGTCCGCCGCGATATTGGCTGGAGAGCCATTGCGCAAAAAAGCTGAATTCCTTGAACTTTTCCTTTTATGATTTCATAACTTCAAGCGGATAACATGTAACATGAATCTGCTAACCGTTCCACGCCTCTTGTGATTTTAGAAAAATATCAGTTATTTTTAAAAATAAAAATTATAAATAAACAATTCACGCCCTTCACGGAATAAGTAAAGCAATAATCTACCTTATGAGATTATGATTGGAACCATATAATTCTCAGTGTTTGTATTTCTTTAAAATTTATTTACCAAAGTATGAAAATAAATCTTACCTCTTGTCATTGCCTTGCACAAAAAATCCGTGAAATTTTTCTATTTTTACTTACCAACATGCTTTAATCACATCGCAAAATCAAAGCTTACATTTGTTCATAAGTTTTTTATTATCATTAAAACAATAACTTAATTGTCCTTAAGAAAACATTATTTTTGTCATCAAAATGGCAAAAATATCTACCGCGAAAACCTTCTGTAAACAGATGTTGTCAAGCAAAGCTCTCTTTGACAAGTGCAAACAAAACACAGCGGAATAAATAGCCATAGCAGTATAATCGTAGAAAAAAGCACATAAGGTCTATTGCAGGGCAACTCGATTCGCGATAACCAAACGCAAACCTAACGGATGGCTATAACGAAGTGAGAAACGCTTTTGCTTAGAATGCAGTGTTGTATAAAAAAAGCGGCGTAAATCAAAACGATCTTTGACAACCATAACACGATTATCTTCATTGATCATCAGCATAGGAAGATCATAAGTATCCGCCCATAAGCGCCAATCTAAAAGAACATTATTCAAATCTCTAGAAACTAAAAGAGGGATGCAAACTTCCTCATCTCTATGCAGCAATTCTAATGCAACGGCTCTTTCTCCTGAATGCGTTTCTACAGTACGTGCTGCAATTCCTTTGAAATGATAAGATGGCATTAAATGCGATAAGCTTGCAGGGGCCTCTGTTTTAAAGAAAACACCACGATCACTTAACGAACAAAGTATTTTATTGCCCGTTTTTGATGAAAAATAAGTCGTTGTTTGTGGCAAATGGCACGGATCCAACCGAAATTCAAGCACCGCTTTTGCCTGATTAAAGCATTGATTAGCCATATATAGTGTCCCAATTTATTTTAATAATACTATACCCTTTAACAGCTTTTTCTCATTGGATTATTAAAAGATTGAATAAAAAACAACTGGTTTCTTTTTTGGTTATTGAAATCTAAACAAAAACACATGACAAAATTTATCTCTCTTGCATTATAAGACTTTTCCAGGATTCATAATCCCTAAAGGATCGAGCACTTTCTTAATCGCTTGCATAATATCCAATGCAACAGGCGATTTGAAGGCACGAAGTTCCTCACGCTTAAGTTGACCAATTCCATGCTCAGCAGAAAACGCACCTTGATAGTGCATCACTAAACTATGAATACTATGGTTCATTTGTGACCATAACTGCAAAAATACTGCAGGATCAACTCCAACAGGTTGGGTAATATTATAGTGCAAGTTTCCATCGCCCATGTGACCAAAACAAACTATCCGCGCACCAGGAGCAATTTCTTCAACAATATTTTCTACATTGGAGATAAAATCAGGAATGGATGCAACAGGCACTGCAATATCGTGCTTAATAGATGCGCCTACTAATTTCTGTGCAGGTGATATACTTTCACGCAATTGCCAAAAAAAATCTTGCTGCTTTAACGATTGTGCAACAACGGCATCTTCTATCACACAATCTTTTAAAGACTCTTCCAAAATAACACTAAGTACTGAAAAGGCTTCCTTTTCCCCCTGTAATGATGAAATGTTAATCAATACATACCATTCATGCTCGTGTTCAAGAGGAGATCTTTCACACATCTTATAGTCTAAAGCCATTTGTAAGCTCAGTTTTCCCATAAGCTCAAAACCCGTCAACATCTCCCCTCCATGACATTGTGCAAGAGATAAAAGCTCTAGAGCCTTAGCTGGACTACATAAACCAACCAAAGCAACTGCTTTTCCTTTAGGTTTTGGAAACAGTTTTAAGACCGCTGCTGTTATAACTCCTAAAGTACCTTCTGCTCCAATAAAAAGGTTTTTCAAATCATAACCGCTATTGTCTTTCTTAACAAAACGTAAATCATTTAAAATACGACCATCAGGCAAAACGACTTCCAAACCAAGACAAAGTTCACGCATATTTCCATACGCTAAAACAGCTGTCCCCCCAGCGTTAGATGAAAGATTTCCCCCTATCTGGCAGGAACCTTCTGAAGCCAAAGAAAGAGGAAAAAAACGACCTGCTTCATCTGCTTTTTTCTGTAAGTCTTGTAAAATAACTCCAGCCTCCACCACAGCAAAATGACCTTCAAGATTTATACATCTTATCTTATTCAGTCGCTCCATAGATAAAAGAACGCTGTTCCCACTCTCATCTGGTTGTTGACCACCTACCAGACCCGTATTTCCTCCCTGCGGTACAATCGGTGTGCGCGATTGGCTAGCGAGTTGCATAATTGACGATACTTCTGCAGGAGAAGAGGGGCGTAAAAGCAATGGTGTCTTCCCATGGAATCGTCCGCGTTCTTCAAGCAAATAGGGTGCAATCAGTGCCTGATCTGTTATAGCGTTCCCAACACCAACAAGTTTTGTAAATTTTTCAATTAACTCCTGCTCCATCTTCATTCCTCTCTTGGAGCCGCTGCACGTATGAGACGATCATTAATTGCCTCACCTAACCCATATGTTGGAATCGGTTCTACGGCAATAGATCGTACCTTTAATGAATCCAACTCTCTCAAATATTGAAATAAATGAGAGGCGGCCTCTTCTAGCCGTCCGCTCTCGCTCAGATTTAAAACAGAAATAGCATTTTCAACCCCCATAATGCGTTCTCTACCAAATGCTAAAAGGGCTTCACCGTTTTCAACCTTATCCACATTTAAACGAATCACAGCATTTGGTGCATAATGCGATTTTAACATACCTGGTGCTTCAATCTCAGCCCGCTGATCTATCCGTTTTAATGATCTTCCTGCAACTTTTTCAATCTTTTGTGCCACAAGCCCTCCAGCACGCAAAAGGTAAATATCTTCATGACAAACCTTAATAATTGTTGATTCAATCCCTATTTTGCAACATCCTCCGTCCAGTATCAAAGGAACAGATCTCCCTAAAGATGCAAAAACAGCTTCAGCACACGTGGGACTAAGACGCCCTGACTGATTTGCACTAGGAGCAGCAAGAGGTCGACCAAAATATTCCACAATTTCTGCAAAACGACTATTGGGAAAACGAATAGCCAGTGTATTCAGACCAGAAGTGGTTAAAGAGTGGATATTATGCTGTGCCTTTAAAGGGAGAACAAATGTTAAAGGTCCTGGCCAAAATACCTCCATTAATCGACGCGAAAGAGAATCAATTTCAACATAGCGCTGCGCCATATCAATGCTGCTAACATGGGCAATAAGAGGATTAAATTGTGGACGCTTCTTTATCGAAAAAATAGAAGCCACTGCCTGCCCATTGGTTGCATCTCCTGCCAATCCGTAGACCGTTTCTGTTGGTAGAGCGACTAACTTCCCTTGTTCAAGAAATGCAACGGCTTGCTTTATCGAAGCGCTATTGAGAGGTAGAATTGTCATAAAACATCATTCCTATCCCCCCCTTTGAGAGGCGCAAAACTATAACGATGTAATCCCACAATTGGCCCATATTTATCAAGAGCAATACGATGTGCTCGCGTTGCGTAGCCTACATGCTTCTCTAAACCATAGCCTTTATAAACTTGTCCTGCATGTTCCATCATTCGATCCCGTGTTACTTTAGCAATAATAGACGCTGCTGCAATTGAAACCGAACGCTGATCGCCTTTAATCAAAGCAGTTGCTGGACATGGTAGCTCAAAGGGAATATCACGTCCATCAATGAGTGCATAGTGAACTGGAATTGCTAATCCTGTAAGACAGCGACGCATTGCTTCTAAAGTTGCTTTTCTAATATTAGACTGATCAATCGTATGAGCGCAAAGACTAGCAATTGAAATTGCTAAGGCATTTTGTAAAATTTCATTGTATAATTTTTTACGTTGTAGAAGAGACAACTTCTTTGAATCATTTAACCCATCAGGAATATGATCTTTATCCAAAATGACTGCTGCTGTTACTACAGGTCCAGCAAGAGGCCCACGCCCTACTTCATCAACACCCGCTATATGAAAAAAACCTTGGTTTTGCAAATCTGATTCATATGAAAAATTCGGCTGAAGTGGTAAATTGGACATTTTTTATAAATCACAAATACAAAGAAATATATCCATTTCACAGCCTGCTCTTTTCTGCAAGCCCTACAGTAAAAATAACTTCTCAAATATCTCCGTGAACTCTTCTATCAACACAGAAATAAAAGAAGGCAATTATAGAGTCTCTTGCAACACTCTCTGATTCTTCCGTGAAAATATTATCTTAGCATGTGCTTATCTGATCTAGAAAACAAAAATACTTATTCTCTTATCTCATCACTCCATTGCACATAATAAAAACCTTTATCAAATAAGCTCTTTCTTCACCTTTGTCTCTTCAGTCTTTCCTAAAGTTATGATCGGTTGCACAAACCAACTTGGATGCATCGATTTAATAAAAACAGCTGCTTGTTGTGCAGCTTGTTGATTCTTAAAAATACCAAAACAAGTTGCTCCCGTTCCAGACATACGAGAAAAAAGAGAGCCACACTCATCTAGTGTAGATAACACTTCCTGTAATTGAGGTGCAACTTTCAAGGCAGGAGCAAAAAGATCATTGCGCGTTTCTTGTAACGCCTCAACCAATGCATCAACTGTCTTCAGAGCTTCTGGATTAATCTTTAGAGGGAAATAGTTAGACTTTTCTAAAGCCTTAAAAACAGCTTTCGTTGCAATCTGTTGTCCATGATTTACTAACACCATGGCAAGAGAACAAGCCTCCTTTATTCGTGTCATATCTTGGCCAATCTCTTTGACAAAAAGCGGCTGCTGATATTCCAATGCCAAAAGGCACATGGGTACATCGGCACCAAGAACGACGCTCATTTCTGCTAATTTTTCATAAGAATAATCAAGATTCCACTGTTGATGCAATATACTTACAACAGCCGCGGCATCACCAGAGCCACCACCAATACCTGAAGCAATAGGCAATGTTTTAACAAGTTTCAAAAAAGCTGGTTTAGCATTTTCAGGAAAGGTCTTGCGCATAAAATCACGTGCGCGGATAACCAAATTCTCTGAATCAGCAATAAGGCCTTTTGCAAATGGACCTGTTAGAACAAAGTGATCATTTTTACACGGAGCATAGCTTAAACAATCACCACTGAGACTAAAATAGACTAAACTTTCTATTAAATGATAACCATCAGCGCGCTGTCCAACAATATGTAAAGCCAAATTCAGCTTAATGGGGGTGAATCTATAAGAATAACCTTTGAATGAAGTTCGTACATCCGAAATCATCTGACGTAATATTCACCTGTATAGGGATCCTTTACCAACCTACCCCGTTTTTTTGTACTCGGTTTAGCTTCTTCTATCCCTCCTCCCGACAACATCTTCTGCAACCGTTTCCTCATTAAATCATAAATATGAAAAGCTGCTATACACAATAAACTGAATGCAATCATTCGCACCACTTCAAGTCCGTTCTTTCTCACAACTATTTTTAGGTAAAATTACTAGCTCTCCCGCGTAGCTCTTAGATTGTCCCCCTCATCACAAACCATAACGTTGCCACAGTGCACGCTCTTGTGCGGTTATGAATACACTGTCAACTGCTGTAGAAACCACATGAGCCGTAACTCCTGCAGGCGTTTTAGGTCCTAAAAGACTTTTTGGAGGCGTAATTAATCGAAGTTTTGTATCATCCCCAAAGCGTTCTTTAATAACAGAACGCACATCATTCAATCCATCAACAAGGCCAAGTTCAATGCCTTTCTTCCCACTCCAAAACATTCCTGTAAAAATATCTGGATCATTTGATAGCTTTGCTGCACGCCGTTCTTTAACCAAATCAATAAACGTCTGATGAACTTCGAGTTGTAGAGATTTCAAATGCTCAATATCTGCCTTCTTTTCAGGTTGGAATGGATCCAAGGTAACCTTGTTTTTTCCCGCCGTGTAAACACGCCGCTCAACACCAATTTTCTTCAAAAGCTCAGGAAAACCAAAGGATGCTGACACAACTCCTATAGAGCCAACAATCGAAGAAGGATCAGCAAAAATCTCATCCCCCGCACAAGCAATCATATAACCACCCGATGCAGCTACATCTTCAATAAATACAAGAACCTGTTTCTTTTTTTCCTCTGCCAAATCACGGATGCGCTTAAAAATAAGACGTGATTGCACGGGCGAACCACCAGGAGAATTAAGAATAAGTGCAACAGCCGGCGCCTTTTTGTATGCAAAAGCCTTGTCTAAAAGATTTGCACACCTCCCCAAGGAAAGCGTCCGTGACATCAGTGTCGTTGAATCCATAATCGCCCCATGAAGGCGCACCACAGGGATTTCAAGTTTACTAGAATAAAAACGATGCGGAATAAGATTTTTGATAACTTCCATCAAAACAAAGCTTCCTTATAAGCTAGGAGAAAAGATAAACTAATAAAAAGGGAACAACATAACTAAACACAAAATTGGCGACACAAGTCCGAAATATAGTATCACATCCCACTTCACTCAAAATCTAAATCTCCTTTAGAGGGTTAAAGGTTAAGTTTGAATTTAAATAATAACTTGAAAAATACAAGATATCATTTAAAAAGTTCCCACAAACTTATACATCCATTATTGATTGCATCAATCCGCGGTGAAAAAGCATCACTCCTATCCTCATGCATAATCAATGCCGGTAATATAGATAGGGCCGCTCTACTTCCTCGTTTCGCATAAAATAAAACACGAATTGCCGCCGTTGTCGCACGTGCATGAACGGGAATGATACAGATACCACCAAAGCGTCCTTTTAAAGCGTAGAGAATATCATTTAGTGATTGCGGACGTGCAATTAACCCTAAATATCCACCTGGCTTAACAATTGCTGCTGCACTTCGTAACCAATGATCAAACATGTCTTCAGACATAACATGTGCCTCAGATTTTTGTTTATCAGGTGTTTTGCGATCGGTAAGATTGTTAAAAGGCGGATTCATAATCGCAAAATCAAAAGAATTATCCACCAATCCTACTTTTAAACGATTCTTCCCTTTCAAGGTAACATCTGCTTCTAACAAACAAATTCGCTCAGCTAATTTTTCATTCTGTTTGAGCATAAGTGTTTTTTGTGCGTAAGAGACCATAAAAACTGAGCGCTCAACCAATGTCACATGAACTTGTGGGCAACGCGCAGCAACCGCCAACCCTGCTGCACCAGCACCCGCTCCTAAATCAACAACCTTGCCCTTTAAATGACTGGGAACCAAACTGGCTAACAACATAGCATCCATTCCAGAGCGATGACCATGGGTGCGTGGTTGAACCAAATAAAACTTCCCGCGATGAAAACTGTCTATTGTTTCATCAGTCTGATTCGTTGTTTTATCCATTTATGAAAGCCTAATGTTTATTATAAACTATCTTTTTTCTTATTCAGTGCTGCTCAAACAAAGCTATTTCAAACTTTTCCTCTTGAACTTTATCACAGCAATATTCCACAAACTTCAAAACATTTCTTACAAAGATCATCCAAAGCTTGTGTCAAAACAAAACCCCCTTTATGTTAGTGGACAAAATAGAAATCACATAAGTCCATTGCAATACTCTAGGAGTAAACATATTGCGCGTAGCTACAAAACTAGATCAAACAAAAAACAATCAAATATCCCTCCAATCCCTCATTCATCTTACCCAAAATGATATGGAGCGCGTCAACCAATTAATCCTCTCTATGGCAAAATCAGAGGTTGAAATGATCCCTGAAATTTCCAACCATCTTATTTCATCAGGTGGAAAACGGTTACGTCCCATGATCACACTCGCTTCCGCTCATCTGTTTGGTTATCAAAATGATGGGCATATAAGGCTTGCAACAGCCGTTGAATTTATGCATACAGCAACCTTATTACACGATGATGTGATTGATGAGAGTGCTTTACGACGAGGAAAATCTACTGCACGAATGATTTGGGGAAATCAAGCAAGCGTACTTGTTGGTGATTTTCTGTTGGGACAAGCTTTTAAAATGATGGTTGATGTTGGTTCTATAGAAGCGCTCTCTGTCCTTGCAAACGCTGCGGCAATTATTGCTGAGGGAGAGGTGATGCAGCTTTCTGTTGCAAAAAATATTGAAACCAGTGCTTCAGACTATCTCAAAGTTATCAATGCAAAAACGGCAGCACTTTTTTCAGCTGCCGCTGAAGTCGGACCAATTATTGCTGGCTATGGAGATAAAGAGCGTTCTGCATTGCGTGAATATGGAACACTGTTAGGACTCGCTTTCCAATTGATTGATGATGCACTTGATTATGGTGGCTCTGCCCAAAGTTTGGGAAAAAATATAGGAGATGATTTTAGAGAAGGAAAAATCACAATGCCTGTTATTCTCGCATATGCACGTAGTGATACGGTAGAAAAAGCATTCTGGAAACAAGCTCTTGAAGACGGTCATAACAATAAGGAAGCCTTTGCATATGCACAGCAATTAATAGAAAAATATGATAGCCTCACAGATACCATAGAACAAGCTCGTCTTTATGGAAAGCGTGCAATTGACGCTCTTGCCCACCTCAACAAAAATCTTGCCCACAACGCTCTCACTGAGACTGTTGATTTTTGTATTGCGCGCGTAAACTGATACTTGGCAGGAAACACAATATTTTTCAACAAAAGTAATCGGACATGATCTATACACCATACAATCGATTGATTATCTTGAAAAGGATGAGCTCTATGTGCAGTGCTAGGGTATCCCGCTTTTTGACATTCTTTATCGCGGGTATCATGCTGATGCCATCAGCAACCTCTAGCAAAATAAACAGCACTCTAAATCCAACATCATTTACAGGTGCCTATTTAGCTGGAAGAGTGGCAAATCATGAAAATAAAATAGATCTTGCCATTCATTATTTTAAACAAGCACTCTCTTACAAACCTGATAATATTGAAACACAAAAAGAGCTCCTTGAGGCGATGCTTTCTGTGGGAAACTTTAAAGAAGCTGTTCAGCAAGCAAAAAAACTCAAAGAACAAAATGTTATAACTCCTTTTGTATCTTTGACATTGTCGATAGAAAGCCTCATCAAAAGAGATTACAAGAATGCTCACCTTCTTTTGCAATCAAAAGGCCCTCCTGCACGTCATAATAATCCAATACCTGAACTCATCGGTGCATGGATCACATTCGGATCTGGACAAAAAGCTCAAGCAATTGCTGATCTTGAAAAGATCAAGGGACCTGATTGGTATAGCCTTTTTATACATTATCATCTTGCGCTTATGAATGACCTTGCAGAGCGGACACAAGAGGCAAAAAAACATTTCATACAAGCACTCAATAACAAACAAGGGAATCTTATAGCTCCTAATACCTATGAACGTATTATTATAGCCTATGCCTCATTCCAATTGCGTCATAACATGCGCAATCAGGCTCTTCAAACTATGAGGCATGGCGAACAAATGTTGTCAGGCAGAGAGGTTCTTAAAAATATCCTGAAAAAAATTGAAAAAGGTGCGTCCTTAGAAAGATTAGTTAAAACACCTCAACAAGGAGCTGGTGAGGTATTGTACAACTTTGGAACAGCACTCAATTATAAAAATTCAGGACCAATTGCACGTATTTTCAAACAGTTATCTTTTGCCCTCTATCCTCAAAGTGATGCAACGCTGTTCCAACTCGCGCTTATTTCTGCTAAATTAAATAATCCTGATCAAGCCATTAAACTTTATCGCGCTTTACCACCTAAATCGCCTTATTATAAAGATGGACAGCTTCAGCTGGCATTTCTTCTTGCTAATCACAATAATTACAATGAATCTATCAAATTACTTCATGCATTAAATAAAAAATTTCCCAATGACCGCGCCATGTTAATAACGCTGGCTGCCTTTTATATGCAAGATCATAAATTTGTAGAAGCTACAAAAGTCCTAGATCGTGCTATTGCGCAGATAAAAAATTTTCAACGAGATGATTGGAAACTTTTTTATCAACGTGGTATTGCTTTTGAGCGTCTAGATCAATGGTCAAAAGCCGAAAGCGACCTGCGAAAAGCTCTTGAATTTGTTCCCAATCAACCGCAAGTTCTTAATTATCTAGGCTATTCACTTGTTGATCGTGATCAAAAACTTGAGGAATCGCTCAACATACTTCAAAAAGCTTCTGCATTACAGCCGCAAAACAGTTATATCCTCGATTCTCTAGGGTGGGCCTATTACAAGCTCAAACAATATAACAAAGCTGTGCAGATATTAGAAAATGCTGTTAAATTACAACCTGAAGATCCAACATTAAATGATCATTTAGGCGATGCCTATTGGCAAGTCGGACGCAAACGTGAAGCAATCTTTCAATGGAATCATGCCATTGATAATGAAGCAAAAGACTCCAAAAAAATCGAAAAAAAATTGAAATTTGGCTTGCAATAAACAACGATGCTTGACCACAAGCACATGAAATAATAGACAATGATAGAGGCTAAAAATCCTTTGGTGCTGTCTGTTGGTTAAATATTAAAAAGAGTATAACGTATTAAAAGAGTATAAAGTGTGAAACTACCTGAATATCTTAATCCCAAACGTTCTTTTCAGGGACTTATCTTAACTTTGCAAAATTATTGGGCTCATTATGGGTGTGCAATTTTGCAACCTTATGATATGGAGGTTGGAGCTGGAACTTTTCATCCCTCCACCACACTGCGCTCTCTTGGACCACGCCCTTGGAAAGTGGCTTACGTACAACCTTCTCGACGCCCTACAGATGGGCGATATGGTAAAAATCCAAATCGCTTACAGCACTATTATCAATTTCAAGTCCTTCTCAAACCTTCTCCCCCCAATTTACAAGAACTTTATATTAAATCGCTACAAGCTATTGGTCTTGATACAAAACTTCATGATATCCGTTTTGTTGAAGATGATTGGGAAAGTCCAACGCTTGGAGCTTGGGGACTTGGATGGGAGTGTTGGTGTGATGGAATGGAAATTTCTCAATTTACTTATTTTCAACAGGTTTGTGGCATTGAATGCGCTCCAGTTTCAGGAGAACTCACCTATGGGCTTGAGCGTCTAGCAATGTATATACAAGGTGTTGATAACGTCTATGATCTCAACTTTAATGGTTTAGAGGGAAAAGACAAAATAACTTATAGAGATATTTTTTTACAAACAGAACAAGAATATTCATACTATAATTTTGAATTCGCTGATACCAATCTTCTCCATCAGCATTTTATTGACGCAGAAAGCGAATGCATTGCACTTCTTGAAGCGGGAAAACCAAATCATGAAAATGGCATACATTTGTGTGTTTTTCCGGCTTATGATCAATGTATTAAAGCTAGCCATATTTTTAATCTTTTACAGGCACGGAGCGTTATTTCTGTAACTGAGCGACAGAGTTATATATTGCGCGTTCGCGATCTCGCACGCCGCTGTGGAGAAGCCTTCTTACACACAGAGGCAGGACAAATACAGACTAAAGGAGAAGCCTGATGTCTGATCTTCTTCTTGAACTTTTTAGCGAGGAAATCCCAGCACGCATGCAACGAAAAGCTGCTGCTGATCTTAAAAAATGTGTGACAGATCAACTTGTCAATGCAGGTTTAACCTATAAAGCTGCCCGCGAATATTGGACACCTCGTCGATTAACATTAGACATCCGGGAACTTTCTCTGCGTTCAAAAGATGTCCATGAAGAACGTAAAGGTCCCAGTACAAAATCACCACAGCATGTGATTGATGGCTTTCTACGCTCAACGGGTCTAAGGGATATTTCTGAAGCACATATTGCGCATGATAGTAAAAAAGGTGAGTTTTATATCGCTAAGATCATAAAAAAAGGCCGGAATGCAGAAGAAATTATCGCTGATATTGTACCGAATATTATTCGCAATTTCCCATGGCCAAAATCTATGCGCTGGGGAAAAGATTCAGAAAAAAGTGGAGCACTGAAATGGATTCGCTCTTTACAAAATATTCTCTGCATCTTTGGACCAGAAATTGGTGAAACGCATGTTGTTCCCTTTACTATTGGTTCCCTTAAAAGCAATAATCTGACCTATGGTCACCGTTTTTTAAGTGATGGAAAACCAATCCAAGTTCGTCGCTTTGAGGATTATATTACCAAACTTGAAGCCCATAAAGTTATCCTTGATGCGGAAAGGCGAAAGAATATTATTTTGGCAGATGCCCAAAATCTTTGCTTTGCAAGTGGCTTAGAGCTGGTTCAAGATAGTGCCCTCTTAGAAGAAGTTACAGGACTCGTTGAGTGGCCTGTGGTGCTTATGGGAAATTTTGACAAATCTTTCCTTGATATTCCTCCAGAAATTATTCGCTTAACCATTCGGGCCAATCAAAAATGTTTTGTAACAAGAAAACAAGGTGAAAAGGTCAAGCTTTCTCCTTATTTTATTCTTGTTTCTAATATCCTTGCAAGTGATGAGGGCAAGGAAATCTCTAAGGGAAATAGCAAAGTTGTCTGTGCTCGTCTTTCTGATGCCCTCTATTTTTGGCAAACAGACCAGCATGATCTGCCTGATATCAAAAACTTAGAATCTTCTATAAAAAAATTTGATCTTGATTTAAAAAAACCTCTCGATCAAAGAATGGCACGACTTGATCATTTAAATGTAACTTTCCATGCAAAGTTAGGTACGCAAGGTGCAAGAATAGAACGCATCGCTGCACTCGCACAAAAAATTGCTCCTTTGGTGCAAGCAGATCCTTTGTTAGCAAAACGTGCAGCAGTACTTGCAAAAGCTGATTTGCAAACAGAAGTTGTCGGAGAATTTCCTGAATTGCAAGGACTGATGGGCAGAAAATATGCTCTTCTTCAGGGAGAAGATCCTCGCGTAGCTGAAGCAATTGAAGACCACTATAAACCTCTTGGCCCAACAGATCGCATTCCACAAGGGCCTCTTGCTATAACAATTGCGCTAGCTGATAAAATTGACATGCTTGTCGGTTTTTGGCTGATTCATGAAAAACCAACCGGCTCTAAAGATCCCTATGCATTAAGACGAGCAGCATTGGGGATTATTAGGCTTGTGCTTTTGCGTGACTGGAAAATTAATCTTATGCCATTGTTTCAATTGGCAGCAAATCTTTTTTTACAACAAAAAAAAGAATACGGGACATGTCAAAGAGAAAATACACACTCTCCAACTCACTTTCTAGAAAACGTAGAATATATTTTGTCAGATCTATTGGTTTTTTTTCATGAACGTTTGAAAATTTATCTCAAAGAAGAAGGTGCACGTTATGATGCTATTGAAGCAGTCTTAAGTAAAAATGCTGATGATTTTTTGTGCGTCACACGTCACGTTGAAGCACTCATCGTTTTTATCAATACAAGTGATGGAAGCAATTTTTTAGCCGCCGTGAAACGTACCGTCAATATTCTTGAGAACGAATTTCAAAAAGATGCAATCATAATAAATGAAATTAATCCTGAGCTCTTTATTGAAAAAGAAGAAATACAACTCTATCAAGCAATTATTGAGATAGAAGATAAGATTTGTAACGATATCCGTGCAAAAAACTTATCACATGCACTTAATATATTAACGCCACTGGGAAAATTGATCGATAGATTTTTCGAAAAAGTATTGGTAAACGATAAAGATCCTAATATTCGCACTAATCGTCTCGCTCTTCTTGGACGTATCCGCACCACTACAGAGGCAGTAGCAGATTTTTCAAAACTCGTAATGTAAAATTTAAACAGCTTCTCAACTGAAAAAGTGCTAAAGTAGAGCTCTCTTCTCTTTTTGAACAGTTTTGTCATTGAACATTTAAAAAATATTATGCGAAAATTTCAGTATAAAGCTTGAGAAAGTTTTAATTGATTGTAGAATCTATATAGAAGAGAAATAAGCCTTCTTACTGCCTTAAATGATCAAGTATTCTTCAGCGCTTTTCTGTAAAAAGTTCAAATTCTCTTGGTAAATTTTACTTGGCTTACTACTTCATGCAGTTCATTTCATCCTTTCTACGAGACAATCCATACACTGAATACTCATCTCCATATCTCATAAAAAATCACCTCATGTGGCAAATTTTATACCATCTTATATGATAGCCTTAAATGATGGAATTTGACAGATAATAAGATAATAGCTGGTCAAAAATCTGGTAAATCCTCAAAAAGTAGCGCATGAATCGATAATGATAATTTACTGTTTTTATCTTTAAATAAGAATAGATGAATAAAAACTTTTTGGAAAAGAGCCAATACGCTTCTCAGGAAATGTCTTCATACAAGAGCTGTTGCAACATTTTGAGCTTATCAATAAAATGAAGCGGAAATCTTCATGTTGTCCTAAAGCTAAAAATAGCGATATCTTATGGTTCTTGCGTTATCTTCTTTATGAAGAACATGCCAAGATAAGCCTGAAAGCTGTAAAGATATACCTCAATGAAGTGTATCAATTAATATCATGAGATTAATTTGAAGACGTAGAATACTCAATTCCTCAAAAGAAACTGTACTACAAAGAATTCATTTTCTAAAAAGCCTAAGCTATTAATGAAGATATGTTTTTATTTTCTTCAGGGATTCTTCGCAAAGAGCCTCTTCAATAAGTTCATTCTCTTTGTGAGAAGTCAACTCTTTGGCAATAAGCGTACGAGCAACAGAAACTGCTAAATCAATAGCAGATGAAGAAACCATTCTTACAGCATCGGCTTCTGCTTGAGCAATTTTTTGCTCTGCCAATTTATTGCGATTCTTTACATATTCTTCTGCTTTTGCACGCGCCTCAGCAACCACAGCTACAACTTCATGCTTGGCTGCTGCAATAATCTCTTGCGCATCCTTTTCCGCTTCCGCGTGTTTGCGCTGATATTCAGATAGCAATTCTTGTGCCTCTTCACGAAGGCGTAAAGCTTCATCAAGCTCATCTTTGATACGTTTTGCCCGTGCGTCAAGATGGCGCACAGCCATCTGTGGAATTTTGAAATAGACCAAAAGAGCCAAAAAAAGAACTAATCCAACAAAAGCCCAAAAAGTATCAGTCATTTTTGTATCCTTTAGTAATCCGCAGCCTTAACAGTTGAATGAATAACCTCTTTGTTAACATCAACATCAATCAATTTTTTTACAATTTCAGAAGCCACTTCTTCAGCAATTGAGCCAACATTTTGCATAGCTTGATCTCGTATTTTTACTATCTTTCTTTCAGCATCTGCTAGCTTTTTCTCTAAACTTGCTTCAATTTCCTTGCGTTCAAGTTCAGCCTTTTCCTTTATCTCCTCACTAGCGGCTTGCGCTATAACATATGCTTGTGAACGTGCTTCTGCTAATTTTCGTTCATAAGTTTCAACCACGGTGTCTGCTTCTTGCTTCATACGCATTGCCTGATCCAAATCAGATGCGATTCGATCTCGACGTGTCTCAATAACACCGCCAATACGCGGTACAATCACACGAGAAATGAAAAGATAAAAAAGCCCAAAAGAAATTGCTAACCAAAAAAGGTGTGAAGCAAAATGCACAAAATCAAAAGGTGGAAATACACGATCTACATGCCCTGCTGCATTCTTGATATGCTCTATCGATGATTCCGTATTCTGTGCATAAGCGCTGGAAACAAACATCCTCTTTTATCCTTCAAACAACTTCATTGAAAGTTCTTGATACTGACAACAATTCACTTACATCCTTTGGCTCAAAGCCAAAAGGGCATGTCTGTCTCTTTAAAAAAAACCGACATACCCTTGCTTAAAAGCTGATTAAACAGCAAAAAGAAGCAACAAAGCAATGAGCAATGAAAAAATACCCAAAGCCTCTGTTACAGCAAAACCAAAAACGAGACGGCCAAACTGGCTATCGGCGGCAGATGGATTGCGTAACGCACCAGAAAGATAGCTCCCAAAGATATTTCCTAAACCCAAAGCCGTACCCGCCATACCAAAGCAAGCAAGACCAGCACCAATATATTTTGCTGCAAGCACCAATTCCATATTATTCTCCTTTAAAGCGAAATTGTACCATTCGACGGAAAACCGCCAGTTTTATTAATGTCCTGGATGAACTGCATCATTAAGATACATGCAAGTTAAAACCGTAAAGACATAAGCTTGAAGAAATGCAACTAAAAATTCAAGAGCAGTAATCGCTACGGTCATAATAAGTGGTAAAATTGAACCACCAATACCTATAATTCCTACCCCAATCATTGAAACAACAAAACCAGAAAAGACCTTGAGAGTAATATGACCTGCAAGCATATTCGCAAAAAGACGAAGTGAAAGACTGATGGGACGAGAGAGAAAAGAAATAACCTCAATCATCGTGACAAGAGGCAAAATCATAACAGGGACACCACTGGGAACAAACAGCTTCAAAAAACCAATCCCATGTTTATAAAAACCATAACCTATCACCGTCAAAATAACCAACATTGCCAATGCAAACGTGATCATAATCTGAGAAGTAACTGTATAAAAATAAGGGAAAAGACCAATAAAATTCGCAACCAAAATAAAACTAAACAGGGAAAAAACCAAAGGAAAAAACTGCATTCCCTGTACTCCAGATGATTCTCGCAAAGTTGACGCTACAAACTCATATGCCATTTCTGAAAGAGACTGCATCCGTGTTGGAACTAATCCACGACTTGATGATGACATGAAAAGAAAAACTGACGTTATAACAACTGTCACCACTATAAAAAGTGATACATTTGTAAATGAAAAATCCATATTTCCTATGGAAATCTTAATCAGTCGTGAAACCTCAAACTGATGAATAGGATCTGGAGCGTGCGATGTCACTTCAACCTCATTTATTGGACCTTTTATTGGACCCTTTATCTTGGCGCAATACGCCTTTTTTCTCTACTTGACTGGGAGCAATATACCCCACAGACCGAAGAATATTCAATACACCAGCAGCAAATCCAAGAAAAAGAAAAAACACCAACCCCCATGGTAATGAACCTGCTATCTTATCAAACCCCAACCCCAAAACAACACCCACAATAATACTTGCCAAAAACTCACTGGAAAGCTTAACTGCACGTGCTATTCCGCCTTGTTTTTCTTCTCCCTCATCCTTCTCTTCCTGCTTCTTTAATGCCTGTTTACGCATTAAAGCTAAACCTAACTTATGACTACGACATTCCAAATCCTCTAAATGAAAACAGTCCCCTTGCTTTTCTCCTTCAGCTCCCTCTCTTGGCACAACGGGTCCATTGCCCTTTGCCATCACAAGCTCCTTCGTTAAAAAGCAGAGTCAAAACGTACTTTACAAAACTTCGGACATCATATTGTTCATGATTTTATTCGTCAAGACGCTAAAAGAAATCTATCACAATTTATCGCAATAATAATATGCCTTCCAATTTTATAAATTTCAATCACTGATATATCTTAAAATAATCATCTCTCATCTGCAAATAATACAGTGGTTTTCATGAGAGCTTTTTTATCTTCAAATAATATTCAGACTTTGATTTATAGATTATTCTATAAAGAGAATTTTAGATATAGCGAATACAATTTTTTACAACTGTCACCGCTTTCTTGATCATCTCTTCACTGTTGAATATTGATAAACTAGAAAATGGTTTTGCTTTTTATTTGAATAGATCACTGTCAAGTTGCTTTTCTGTTCGATAATGTTAAATGTTAGCTGTTTTCTTTACACAAAATAACATTATAGTGCGTTTTTCCCAAAACGACTTTGTTTCATATATTTCTTCTTCTCACAACGTCTCTGTAAGCAGTCTTCTTTTTTCCGAGCAAGAGAAGTTGAAACAAATGAAGTTACGATATTCACTATCATGATACACCATTTTGAATTTCGCTCCACCAAAGTACGAAGTTTCCTCCCAGTGCCTCTCTTTAAAGAGTCTCACTTCTTGAGCGCCCATACATTTTATAGACACTTTGAATAGAATCTACTCTGAATATTCGCCATAAAATTAATAAAATACCACCTATGTAAGTTTTATGTGCCTCATATTACATGCTAAAGAACGACGTCTTGCGCTACAACAAAATGAATCACTCTCTTGCTCAATAAAGAACTGTTTTTTCTCTTACTAAAAATAACGCCATTATCTGTTGAATTGATCCATTCATTCTTGAGCTTAAAATAGTCTTGTTAATATAATAAGCTGACTTTTCAATATGTTACTTAACAGACTTTCACTTACTCAAAGCAAAAATTATTTCTTTCTGGAACGTGCTGCAAAAGGATTATCAGATGCTCGTAATGATATGCGAATTGGTACACCAGGCATATCAAACGTATCGCGCAATCCATTGGAAAGGTAACGTAAATATGATTGAGGCATTCCCTTTGGTCGCGAACAAGAAACCACAAACCCAGGAGGACGTGTCTTAACCTGTGTTATATATTTAACTTTCAGTCGGCGCCCCGAAATTGCCGGTGGAGGATGATGTGCAACAACAGTTTCAAGCCATCGATTCAATTTGCCCGTGGAAATACGGCGATTCCATACACGGTGCATCATCATAACATTTTCCATCAGTTTATCAATTCCTTGACCATATTGGCCTGATAAAGGGACGGCTCTTAAACCACGAACCTGTGGGAGAAGGCGGCTACATTTTTCATGCAAATCAATCAATGTTTCCTGACTATTCTCCACAAGATCCCACTTATTAAAAGCAATAAGCGGAACGCGTCCTTCACGAATCACAAGATCAGCAATTTGCAAGTCCTGCTTTTCAAAAGGTATCGTTGCATCAAAAACAATTACCACAACCTCTGCAAAACGAATGGCACGCAAAGTATCCGCAACAGAAAGTTTTTCCAATTTTTCTTGAATTTTTGACTTTCTACGCAAACCTGCAGTATCAAAAAGTTTAATCTGTCGACCGCGCCATTGCCAATCTACAGAAATAGAATCGCGCGTGAGACCCGCTTCTGGTCCTGTTAATAATCGTTCTTGTTTCAACATGCTATTGATGAGAGTTGATTTTCCTGTATTGGGACGCCCTGCAATTGCAATCCGAATGGGCTTATTTTCATCGTAAACAAACTCCTCTTCTTGCAAATCTTCCACATCATCACCAACAGATGCAGGCTCTACAGTAATAGTCTCCTCTTCGTGTTTTCTTTCAAAAGCGCGCACTCTACCAATAGCATCTATAATTGCATCACGAAGATCTGTAAGCCCCAAACCATGTTCAGCAGATATTGGACAGGGCTCTCCCAACCCTAATGACCACGCTTCATACTCTCCCCCTTTTGCTGCTTTTGACTCAGACTTATTGGCAACAAGCACAATTGGTTTTCCTGACTTGCGTATCAACGAAGCAAAATTTAAATCACTTGGTGTTATTCCGCTTTTCGCATCAAACATAAATAAAATAAGATCTGCTTCATCAATAGCTGCTTTTGTTTGAGAACGCATACGCCCCTCAAGGGTATGATCAGCTGCCTCTTCCAAACCGGCTGTATCAATCACATCAAAACGTAAATCTTGAAGTTTTGCCCCATGAATACGCCAATCACGCGTAACGCCTGGCTTATCGTCAACCAACGCCAATTTTTGCCCAACCAACCGGTTAAAGAGTGTTGATTTCCCAACATTGGGACGCCCAACGATAGCAATGGTAAGGGCCATAGATTTATTCCTTATTTGCCGTGGCCTCAGCTTGCATAAGCTCAAGCATAATTCGAGCCCGATCTATTACTTTTGATCTCAGCTCACCTTCTGTAGAAATTTTCCGAAAATAATCAGCTGCCTCATCCATCTTACCTACTTTATATGCGGCTAAGCCTAAAGCCTCTCTTGCTAACATACGCATAGGATCAATATCATTTGCCATCTCTTTGACACGCTTTTTGACATCATCGAAGGTTCCTGTATCAACCAAAATATAGGCAGCACGAATTCTTGCAACTTGCCGTAAAATTTGCGGTGCTTTTTCATCAACTGCAACGGAATCAAAAGCCTCTACCGATTTAACAACATCACCTTGTTCCATGAATAAAGAAGCCTCATGCAAACGAGCAAGAAAAGGATATCCTCCAAAATGAGAGACTTTAACATCTTCCAATTGCTTTAGCGCCTCATCAAATTGATGTGTATCCGTAAAATCAAGACTTTTCACAAATGCATCACCAATAGAACCAGCTTTTTTTATTTGCTCATGATGATAAACTTGATAAGCAACTATCATGAGTATAAAAAGAATAACTGCCCCAATAATCGAAAAACCATAACGTCTCCAAAAAGCAAGAGCCTTTTCCTGACGAAATTCTGCATTAACTTCAGCGATAAAACTATCATACGACATGTATCATACCTTGGAAAAATTACTTTCTTCTGCTTTTACGCATAAATGAACAAAGATGGTAGCCCTTATTAACTAAAAACTTTAAAATTTCTCATTCATGATTCTCAAATCAACATGTATTCGAATTGCTTGGACTTTTGCAACGGCACCAACAAAAAACAATATAACTGCCTTTTGGTTTATCTTGCGTTTTTTACCTCTTTAAATTTTGAGAGAAATGATCATTGCCTTAGATCTATCATGTTATCCTCCCCATTCTATCAAGAGTTCTTTATATTGATATTGCCCTCCCCTATGTATGGCAGCCATTGTTTAAAACTTTAAAACAAGAGTTGTATTATATTTTTCAAAATTCTCGCTTATAAAATAATAATGGGAAGGCAATTCTTTTAAAAAATCTTGAACAAAAAGCTATTGTTTGATTGTCATGATTGCCCCCCTACAACCCAATCAATAAATGCTGGAGATTCTTGAAAAAATTCAGTAAAAATCCAAATCTCAAACAAAACTCTTTAATACATATAATATCTCTTCACTTATTAACAAAATTTTGTGTTCGATACTTATAGTTCCTAAAAACATTTCATTGTAATGGCCAAATCCACATGAGCATTGGAACAGCAACTATGACTATCAAGACCGCTAGTGGTGCACCAAAGCGTGGATAATCACTAAAACGGTATCCCCCAGGAGCCATCACCAACATATTACTTTGATGTCCAATAGGTGTAAGAAATTCACACCCTGCACCAATGGCAACTGCCATAAGAAAAGCTTCAGGCTTATAATGAAGGGAATGGGCAAAACTTGATGCAATTGGTGCTACCATCATGACTGTCGCTGCATTATTCAAAAATGGCGTTACTAACATGGCTGTAACCAGCATCAGTGCTAAAGCACCAGATGGTGGTAAAAATATCGCCAATTCACTTAGCCATTGTCCTATAAGATCTGTACATCCTGTCTTCTCTAACGCCTCACTGACTGGAATAAGAGTTGCTAATAAAACTAATATTTGGCCATCTAATGCTTGATACAAATCACGGGCTGGTAAAACGCGAAAAATAACCATTGCTGCAGCAGCAGAAAAAAAAGCAAAAGCAACAGGAACAATATGAAACGCCGTAAAAATGATCGCTATAAATAAAATAGCCAAAGAGATGAAACCATGTCGTAAATTACCGAATACAATATTACGTTTGGCTAAGGGCAAACATTTCAATTCCCGTAACAAATTTGGAATAATCATATCTTGCCCTTGCAAAACAATCACATCACCAAGATGAAAAACAATATCACCAAGCCTTCCTCGTATCCTTTCATGCTGACGACTTAAGGCAAGAAAATTGACATTATAGCGATCAAAAAGTGAAAACTCTTTTGCACTGATACCAATAAGAGGCGAATTATATGTAACAACGGCTTCAATAATATCGATGTCACTGTCTTTATCACTCGTAGAAAGAGTTCTGTCCTTAGAAAATTCTAAACGAGCAGAATTCATTACACTATCTAATCCTGTATGCGAACCTTCCAGCAAAACAATATCGTTTTCAGACAAAACAAAATCTGGTAATGGTGAAATAGACACTTTGTTTCTGATGATTTGAAGCACCATAACATCACCACCTGATGGCTTCACCAAATCAACAACGGTTTTTCCTATAATCGGTGAATTTGTTGGAATATGTACTTCTGAAACATAGTTACGAATGTCAATAGCATCATCAAACGATACACCTGAACGGACACGAACAGGTAAACGCCAAGAAAAAAACACCACATATAATACTCCAACAGTAGCAACAGCTGCACCAACCGGTGTAAAGTCAAACATGGTAAAAGGAGCACCCGTTAAACGCTCTTGCATCGCTGAAATAACAACATTGGGGGAAGTTCCTATCTGTGTCATAAGACCGCCCAACAAAGAACCAAATGCCATCGGCATCAAAAAAACAGAGGGCGAAACCTGAGAACGGCGAGCAAATTGAAAAGCAATCGGAAGCATGATAGCCAAAGCACCAATGTTTTTCACAAACATTGACAAAAACACCACGGAAATAACCAAAAAAGCTAATTGAAGACGTACTGATTTTACATCTGGCCATATTCGTTGGATAATAAACTCCATGATACCAGAACGCGAGATAGCCGTACTGACAACAAACACACTTCCCACGATCATAACAATATCGTTACTGAAACCGCTAAATGCCTCCTTCGGACTGACAAGGCCAACAGCACAGGAAATCAATAATGTACAAATAGCAACAAGATCATAACGGAATCTATCCCAAATAAAAATAACCATCATAAATCCAATGATAGTAAACGCCATTATTTGATCTTCTGTCATGATACCCATCTTTCCCCGTTAGATTTCAATAAATAATAACATATGTTTTATTTTTTAACTTTCCCTATAAATAGCAGCAAGATAAAAGCTGACATGAGAACACTTTTAAATATTTTAATCACAAACATAATCGTAATCGACAGAGACTTCCTTCTTCTTTTATAAAATGTTGAAATTAAAGAAATTTGGTGACATCTGATGAAAGCATATTGCAAAAAAGATGAGAATGATTCTACATGTACAAAGCGGGTGGAGGGAGATAACTGTTCGGTGCATACTCTATCTGAACCTTTGTCGTCGCTTAAAGGAACTCGTCTATATTCTCACATAAAATGATAAAAGCGAAAGAAGAAATGATGGTTAATCTTAATAGTGGGTATCGCAGTAATCTAAGATACTGGCTAACTTGTATTATTGGTTTTTTTACTATCCTCACAATTATAATTGTTGGTGTTTTTTATATAGCAAAACCCTATCTTAATAATTTCGTGAAACAAGAAATAGCCCGCCGTTCTATAAAAGCGGAAACATCCGATGTTAGTATCATAGGCAAAGTCAACTTAACAAATGTTACTCTCCCGACCCCTGCTGGCACATCACTTAAAATTGGTGCTCTTTCTGCTCGTCCTCCTCTTTCTTTTATCCCTGGCGCTTTTACATTCTATAATGTTGATTTGAAGTATCATAATATTCGTGTGAAAATTCCCCAAATTTCTCTCAGTGGTGTCTTCTTAAAGGAAAAAGATAGTACAATCACGTCGCGCCTTTTGCAATCAGTTATGCGGATTGAACTTTCCTCAATCGTTGCTCCGGATATACAACTTTCTATAGAAAATACCCCTGAAAATGTTGAAAAATTTGAAATGAAGAATTTTCAGCTTTCTGATTTAAAAAATGGGCATATCCGCTCTATTGGCTTTAAAAACATGGACTTAACAACGATGGCAGCAAATGGTGCTAAACAGATGTCTCTTGTCGCTAAAAGTGATGTAATAAAAGCCCATGATATTGATATTCATTACGCATACTCCATTATTCTGGGAGAAAACAACGTCCTCAATCAAGGAAAAACCGTTACTGGTGCCATTTCTTTGAATAATATAAGAGTTGATCTTTTTCAAGAAACAGAAAAAAATGCTTCTTTCTCTCTCGGACAATTTACAACATCTGGTCTAAAAATGAAGCCGCTTAAACAAACACCGGAAAAATTGATCAAAGCTTATCTTAACGCAAGAAAACAAAATAATCAGGATGCTGAAAAAACAGCACGGAATGGTATTCTTTTAAACATATTGCTTGCTATTACCTCAGCTGATGCAGAAGTGAATAACCTCGCCATTGATATACCACAGTTGAAAGCAACGCTTGAATCATTCCAATTCAAACCAAGCCTGTGGAAACAACCAATACCGAAAAAACTTCTTCTTTCTCTTCATAACTTTTCAGTTTTACCTAAAAAAATAGAAGAAAAAGACCTCGAGTTACTCAAAAAAATAAACCTTGAACGTTTTGATCTTTCAGGAAAATTAGATATTTCTTATGATGAAAAAAAACGTATGCTTTCTCTTAATGCAATGTCTTTCAACATAAAAAATATTGGATCCGGAAAAGTAACCGCACAGGTTGTTGATGTTGATGAAAAACTTTTTTCTGCCCAAAAAGACTTCATGATCGCTGCTTCTCAAAACCTTGGTCTTACCGATATTGATATCAGCTATACAGATGCTGGTTTTATCGATAAACTTTTTTCTTATCTTGCACAAAATCTTAGTGACACAAAGCATGATCTTAAAAAAGAACTCTATGATAACTTCTATCTGATGATGACACAAACTCCAAAACTCCTGCTAAAAAGTCATGACGAAGCGGAAAAGATTTCAAAAGCTTTTGGTGAGTTTGCTGAAAATCCTCAAACCTTAGTTGTCAAAATTAAAGCAAAAGACAAAAGAGGACTTACAATAGATGATCTTGAATCTGCTTTACAAAATGATTTGTCCACAGTTTTGAACAAAGTACATCTCTCTGTAAAGAATGAAGCATCACCTTAAAAGCCATGTTTTGCATTCAGCATGATGATGTTGTCTATAATTTAAAAGCTTTATTCCTCTTTTTTCTTTTGTATGATACAAAAAAAGCATCATACGGAGTGGTTTGTGCAAAATATATTTTGTGAAATTGCTGATAGTTGGAGTTGTTCATGTCTGATTTATCTTCAAATCGCCTACCCAATCGTGCTTCTCGTGTTACCAACCAAGCACTTTCCGCTATCGAGCGTTTTCTCCATATTGAAGCTCTCAGCGGTATTGTCCTTTTATTAGCTGCTGCTGCTGCACTCATTTTTGCCAATTCTCAATATGCGTCTCTTTATGAATCCTTTTGGCATACACCTTTTGGCTTTAGCTTTGGTCATTTCTCCCTCTCATGGGATTTGCACTTCTGGGTTAATGATGCCCTTATGACTATTTTCTTTCTCGTCGCAGGAATGGAAATTCGGCGTGAAATTCATGAAGGTGCTCTTGCCGACTTTAAACAAGCAGTACTACCAGTCGTTGCAGCAGTAGGTGGGGTTTGTCTTCCAGCAATTATTTATTTTAGCTTCAACTTTAATGGGGGACATACAAATGGTTGGGCTGTGCCAACAGCAACAGATATTGCCTTTGCGCTAGGCATTCTGGCTCTCCTTGGCAAAAAAATTCCTTCTCACCTTCATATTATCCTCTTATCTTTAGCAATTATTGATGATATCATTGCGGTTCTCATTATTGCTTTCTTCTACTCAACAAATATTGATCCTAGTGGCCTTATTATTGCCGCAGCAGGTATTGCTTTAGTGTTCTTTTTTCAATGGATTGGCCTTGCATCAGCATGGCTTTACATTCTGCCTGGTGCAATCATCTGGTGGGGATTAATGGCAACAGGTGTTCATCCATCCCTTGCCGGCGTGATTTTAGGCATGATGACCCCTGTTTTTCCTACCCGTACTCTTGTGGCACCACTCACCATGCTGAGCAATGCAATGCAAGTTCTTCAAGAAAAAAATACCAAAACAGATCTGCATCATATTTCAACTGCATTAAAAAAAATGCGTAAAGGACAACGCGATATGATCGCACCAGTCATACGTGTTCAAAAAGCATTGCATCCATGGGTTGCTTACGGCGTTATGCCAATTTTTGCCTTTGCAAATGCTGGTGTTAGTTTTGCAAATTTTGATCTTTCTTCTCATGAATCATTGTTCATTGTGCTTGGTGTTGTGATTGGTCTGTTTGTTGGTAAACCTTGTGGTATTATTGCTGCTAGTTATCTCGCAGTAAAATCAGGATTATGTCGCTTGCCTCCTCAGATGACATGGTCAGGTCTTTTACTCATTGGCTTTTTAGCAGGAATTGGCTTTACAATGTCTATTTTTGTTTCAATGCTTGCTTTTAAGGATATTATCCTACTTGATTCCGCAAAAATTGGTGTCCTTTGTGGATCTGGTTTATCGGCTCTGGCTGGTCTTGGATATGGCTTCATATACATTAAGCGCAATAAAAAAAGCTCTCCATAGTTCTCAGTAAAGCAAATAACAGTGTGTTTTATACTCACTTTTAAAAAATAATTTAGCTTATTCATTGCGCTAAAATTTATTCTAATGATAGAGACAAATAAGGAAATTTTTAACCTGCATTGTCTCTTCACCAATAAGTCCATAAAGACTTCTTTCCTTTAAAACCTACTCTCCCGATAAACTTTATAAAAAAGTGGGATCAAAATAATGTCTGGCTTGCGTATAAAAATATGTCTTCATCTGGTTAAATCTTAACTCACAAAAGCAAAGAGACATTGCCTATTGAGATTATAACAAAGCAATCACCATAGAACAAATTGTTCATTGTGAGTATTGGCAGAAAGATAGATGATCCTTTAACGTATCTCAATACACAACCATTGCGCAAACTGTGATTAAAACAGAACGCCATTCAGTTGCCAATTCACAGGCTTGTTTTAAAGAGGCATCTCTCAAGGTACACAAGGCCATTTCGCGACGGCACCCATGAATGCTATAACAATAAAGCCATTGAGCACGAACATCTTTACGCTTGTGAAGTAATAAGCCGGCACCATCGTTATATTTGCCAGCCCCCAATGTTGCTACAGCTCTTGGCACTTAAGACGATTCATAAGAGGCATTTTTACTCCTTTCTTGTACAGTTTTTAGCCACACGCCAGCCTCGCTTTTGACGTGCAAGCAAGTGATCTTGATTGATTCAAGATAGGCAGATTTGAAACGAGAGAATCTTACGATATTCGGGACTCTCATTCAATATGAATAACGCTAAATTAGCTTTATAAATCAATGTATTGTATACAACATAATACATGATGTTTTGTTGATTGAGAGCTATCCTACTATGCTGTAAAATATTGTCATTTAGGGTAGTGATATAAAACTCTACACACTTTACGTCTTTTTAGATGATGTCGTGGATATTCAAAGCATGACTTTCCATAAAGCCCACGAAGTGAATCATACGAATGATCAGTAGATGAAAGCAATCGAAAGGAGCTAGATTGTTTCTAGATTAGCAGTGGTGGGAGTCTTCGTTATTGAAGACTAGGAAGAGATCAAGAGAAAATGTTTTACTGCGCTTACTGTAAAATACCCTATATCCAAGACCTATAAGCGCAAATAAATCAAAAGCCATAAATCAATTATGATAGGGAAAAAGAGGACTTTTATTTCCTCCGTTGAGAATATTTTTTAGGAGCAACTATTGTACAAACATTTATTTGAGATTTTTATTCATCTTTCACGAAAAAAATAAATCTACGAGATACAGATAGAGTTTTCTCATTATCACTTTATGAAAATACAAAATATCCATGAAATATAGTGCATAAGCTCTATTTTTTATATTTGTCTCAACACTTCAATGAAACCACGTCCATGAACTTCATCTTCGCATTTACAACATTTCCTCTCTAAACATGTTTCTTTGAAAAGATGGTATACTTATTCTTTTTTCCTAGACATTTATGCAACAAATTCTCTACTGCCCTATACACTCTGTACATATGCATTTCATATTTTTTAGAAATCTTTTTAGAGTTAAAAAATGTCTATCCCTTATCAAGTCCATAAACCGCATGTAATGTTCTCACAGCAAGTTCAGTGTAAGCGCTATCAATCAAAATAGAAATCTTAATCTCTGAGGTCGTGATTGCTTGAATATTAATGCCTTTTTCCGCCAAAGCCTTAAATGCCGTAGCCGCAACACCTGCATGGCTGCGCATTCCAATACCAATAACAGAAACCTTGGCAAGATCACTCTCAAATTGGATAACATCAAACCCAATTTCTTTACGATTTTTCTCAAGAAGAGCAACAGCCTTATCCACATCTGCTGACGGTACAGTGAAAGTCATATCTGTTTTTGAGCCATCTTCAGAAATATTTTGTACAATCATATCGACATTAATTTGTTCTTCCGCCAAGGGACCAAAAATTGCTGCAGAGATCCCTGGACGATCTGCAAGCCGACGCAAAGAAATTTGCGCTTCATCCTTAGCAAAAGCGATACCCGTAACATTTTGTTGTTCCACGATTTCATCCTCATCACAAATAAGTGTTCCAGAAGTATTCATTGTCTCCCCCACATCTAATAGATCGGGATCCTCAAAACTCGAACGCACAAAAGTACGGACTTTATGAACCATTGCCAATTCAACAGAACGAACCTGTAAAACTTTTGCACCAAGAGAAGCCATTTCCAACATTTCTTCAAAAGCAACTTTTGATAAACGGCGTGCCTTAGGCTCTATGCGCGGATCCGTTGTATAAACACCATCCACATCTGTATAAATATCGCAGCGATTAGCCTGTATAGCTGCCGCTATAGCAACAGCACTTGTGTCTGACCCCCCACGCCCTAAAGTAGAAATCCGATTATCTGGAGATAACCCTTGAAAACCAGCAATAACAGCGACCTGACCTTCCTGAAAACGCTGTATTAAAAAAGATCCATCAATATCTGTAATACGTGCACGACTATGCGCACTGTCGGTGCGAATAGGAATTTGCCAACCAAGCCATGAACGAGCATTCACGCCCATTTCTTGGAGTGTAAGAGCCAATAAACCCGCTGTCACCTGTTCCCCAGAAGAAACAACAACATCATATTCGTAAGCATCTTTATATATTGGTGAAGCTTCACAAGTCCACTGAACAAGCTCATTGGTTTTTCCAGCCATCGCGGATACCACAACCGCAACCTCATTGCCTGCATCCACCTCCCTTTTAACATGCCGCGCAACATTATGAATACGTTCAATGTTTGCTACAGATGTTCCGCCAAATTTCATGACAATGCGTGCCATCGCTCACACTCTTACCTTTTCATTTCTTCTCTCAAACGACAGTGAGAATAGAGACTTACTACCGTATCAGCAAACTATTCTTTCACATACCCAATATCTATCATTTGTGCAAGTTTCGTTATGTTTATATTAATTTCTCTTGACTTTAAAATAAAATCCATCTGACTTAATCATAAAAAAAAAGTAAAAGGAGCGCGACATGATAAATGAAAAGCATACAACTATTGACCAAGATGAAATTGATCATTTTTCACGTATCGCTGCAGAATGGTGGAATCCAAAAGGAAAATTTCGCCCTCTTCATCAATTCAATCCAACACGTCTTGCTTACATTAGAGAAAAAATCTGTTCAGAATTTAATCGTGATCCTGTTTCACTGACACCCTTCGAAAATTTGAGACTTCTTGATATTGGCTGTGGTGGTGGCTTGCTATGCGAACCAATGGCACGTCTTGGTGCTACAGTTGTGGGAGCTGATGCTGCGCATACCAATATTGAAGTCGCAAAAATCCATGCAGCCCAAAATGATCTTTCCATTGATTATCGCACAACCACTGCAGAAGCACTTGCCAATGACGGTGAACAATTTGATATCATCCTCAATATGGAAGTTGTTGAACATGTGGCTGATGTTAATCTCTTCATAGCAGCCACAGCAAAAATGCTCAAACCACAAGGAGTGATGTTTGTCTCGACACTCAACCGCACATGGAAATCATGGGGACTGGCTATTATAGGTGCTGAATACATTCTCCGTTGGCTTCCCAAAGGAACCCATGACTATAAAAAATTCTTAAAACCTCAAGAACTTAAAAACTTCCTATTGCAAAATACTCTTACTGTTGTTGATGAGATTGGGATTACTTATAATCTATTAAATGACAGCTGGAATCGTTCAAAAGATATGGATGTTAACTATATGCTTCTGGCAAAAAATACTCGGTGAGCATACACTTACAATTTCTCTACGTCTTGCAACAAAGAATTAAGCTTTCCCTCCTCTTCTAAAGTATACAGATCATCACAACCGCCTACATGATAATCACCTATAAAAATTTGTGGAAATGTATTACGCCCATTAGCACGCTGCACCATTTCTTGGCGAAGAGAAGTTGATGCATCAATGTCTGTATATTTTACCCCCTTTTTATCAAGTAAATCTCTTGCTCTCGTGCAGTAAGGACAATGAAGACGTGTATAAAGGATGATCTCTTTCATAATGTATTCTCCAATCTTTTCAAACTCGTTTTGGCTTGAAGCTTCTCTTAAAAATTAGGAAGAATAGAAGCCTCATTTAGTACACGCGAAAATGTTAACACATCAACTTGACGCGCACCTGCACGTTTTAATGTTGTAGCAGCTGCTGTAACTGTTGCGCCTGTTGTGAAAACATCATCAATGAGCAAAATAGAACGCCCCCTTAAATATTTTTTCACTTTATCAGGCACCTCAAAGGCATTTAACACATTTAATTTTCGTTCCCTAGCAGATAAATTCACCTGCGGACGTGTATGTCGACAACGCACAAGCCAGCCAGGCTTAAATTTTTTTTTCTGCGCTCCTGCAATATAACGAGCAAGTTCAGCAGATTGATTATAGCGTCTCTTCAAAAAACGACGAAAATGCAAAGGAATGGAAATAATAACATCACACTCATCTATAATCTCACGCCCAGCAGATATCATCCAATTCGCCATAAAAGATGCCAGCTCTATATGATCTCCATATTTCAATCGCGTTACCAAAGCTTGCGCCACGCCTTTGTGAACAATAGCTGAGCGAACACGCGAAAAAGGATAGGAGTTTTTAAGAGCTTCTCCACTGAGAAAACCATCCCCCATATCACAAACAAAAGGAATTCCCATAACAGGACAATAGGGTTTTGTAATAAATTGGAGGCCTCTCCAACATTCCGGACAAATCGTACCACAAGCAGAAACTCTTTGCTTGCATCCAGGACAAATTGGCGGATATAAAATTGTGAGCAAGCGTTCAAGTAACTTACTTAATATACTCCCGCCATTTAACGCTACTTCTTGCAAGTATAACATCGTTAATTTAGGCTTTTATAGCTTCCCTATACAAAAAATCCTTTTACATTTTTTAACTTTAATTTCTTTAAAAACTCTTACTTCTTATAAATTTGTTTTTCTTTCACATCATAAGCTTGACAGAGCTTGCGCAAAAATGAACCTTCTCAAAATATATGCTTTACAAATTGAGAGACTTTAACAATATGTCGCATCCTTTCATTTTTGATCACGACCGCATTGAACAATTCCGCAAACGTGCTTTCCAAAAAGCAAAAAAAGGACATGACTTTTTACTATCCCATATGGCTGAAGATCTCTTTAGGCGCCTCAGTACTGTTGATCGTCTCTTTACATTAGCGCTCGATTTACACAGCCATACAGATCTTGCCGCACAAACTCTCCTGAGATCTGGAAAAGTCCACTGCATAGAACGTATTGAGACCGATATGCTTTATCAAAGTCATGACAAAAAGTTTCATTTACGTTCTCGAGAATTTCTTGATTTTCCTCCCAATTATTGTGACCTTATCGTGTCACTTCTTTCACTACAATTAACCAATGATACCCCTGGTGTTCTTAGTCAGATAAAAAATATCCTTAAACCAGATGGCTTATTTCTGGCTGTTATGGCGGGAGCTGGTACACTTAGAGAATTACGTGAATGCCTCCTCCAAGCTGAAATGGAAATTTATGGTGGAGCAAGCCCTAGGATCTACCCTTTTGCCGATATTCGCGAGGTAGGTGCTCTTTTGCAGCGTGTTGGTTTTGCTCTGCCTGTCGCAGATGTTGAAGATGTTACCATACGCTACAATACAATGTTTGATCTTATAAATGACCTTAAAGCTATGGGAATGCAAAATGCGCTCATCAA
The DNA here is from genome assembly GCF_028618575.1 of Bartonella sp. ML70XJBT.G. GTDB lineage: Bacteria > Pseudomonadota > Alphaproteobacteria > Rhizobiales > Rhizobiaceae > Bartonella. The sequence continues at coordinate 94,398 of NZ_JAQITA010000008.1, forward strand.
TCGCTCTCGGCGTCCTGTATCCAAACGCTTTTTTCTCCGTGCAGCTGAAATTTACGCACAACGATTTAGTGATCCTGATGGCCGCATTCGCGCACATTTTTCTTTTATTTGGCTGTCTGGTTGGGCTCCTCACCCAAATCAGCAAAAACCCATAAAACCAGGATCAGCACAAATATCTCTTGCAGATGTTTTCGTAAAACACCCTAAAAAACTGTAGATTAACATAGAAATTATTTTTCAAAGATGCTTCTATCCGTTGTTCGTAACATCTGACTGGTTATCGTTCCAGCCAACATTGAATCACTTACATTGAGAGCTGTACGCCCCATATCAATGAGAGGTTCAATAGACATAAGTACAGCAACCAAGGACACCGGAAGCCCCATAATGGGCAATACTATTAATGCAGCAAAAATAGCACCACCACCAACACCAGCAACACCAATAGAACTCAAGGTTACAACACCAACAAGAGTCGCAATCCACATAGGGTCAAGAGGGTTAATCCCCATAGAGGGCGCGATCATAGATGCAAGCATTGCTGGATAAAGACCTGCACAACCATTCTGTCCAATTGTTGCTCCAAAAGAAGCTGCAAAACTGGCTATTGATTGTGGTACGCCAATCCATTGCGTTTGCGCCTCAATATTCAAAGGAATACTTGCAGCACTGGAACGACTGCTAAAAGCAAATGTCAAAACCGGCAAAACTTTTTTGAAAAAACGGAAGGGATTAATTCCTGATATGCCAAGCAACACACCATGAATGCCAAACATAAGGATAATACCAACATAGGAAGCGATAACAAAAACCAATAAATTTAAAATATCAGCAATATGCGAAGATGCTCCTACTTTAGCCATCAGTGCAAAAATACCATAAGGTGTCAAAGCAATTATAATACGGACTAACCGCATAATCCAAGCTTGTGCTACTTGAATAAATAAAAGGGCTTTCTCCCCTTTTTCTGGATCATCTTTCTTTAAAAGAAGAGCCGCAGCCCCTAAAAATGATGCAAAAATAACAATACTGATAATGGATGTACGTTTAGCTCCACTTAACTCTGCAAAAGGATTTTTAGGAATCAAAGATAAAATCATCTTTGGAATATTCATATCTCCAAGTTGAGAAATGCGATCCCCGAGAACAGCAGAAACATTTTGCCCTTCATGGATCAAACCACTCGCTGTTAATCCAAAAACATTAACAACGAAAACTCCAACCAACGCTGAAAGAGCAGTGGTAAAAAGCAATATTGAAATTGTCATTATACTCATCTTGCCAACAGCATAAACAGAATGTAAATGGGCAACTGCTGAAACGATAGAGGTAAAAACCAATGGCATCACAATCATTTGGAGTAACAAGATATAGCCATTACCAACAATGTTAAACCATTCAACGGATTTCAACAAAGTGGTTTCACCTTCTCCATAAATAATCTGCAAAACACTTCCAAAAATCAAGCCAAGGATAAGCCCTAGCATAACACGTAGTGAGAGGCTCCATTTCATCCTCTTACTTTGGGCAAGCCATAATAAGAAAATAACAAATAGAAATAAATTGATAAAAAAATTAAATGTCATCGTTCATGCCCACTATGTTATGCTTGAGATTGAATAATATGCACAATCTAAAACAAATGCCTGATCTTCGAAAATGGAATATAAAGCTTACAAAGCTTTTATAAAATCATTATTTTTTTAATTTATAGGTTAAAAGAGGAATTTTTATCTACTAATAACTGTTTAAAGAAGATAAAAAATTAAATGAAATTATCCCCCTCTTAATCCATAAAATTTTATGGATTAATACAAATATTATCATTATATATCAAAACTGAAAAAACAATTTTAATATACATTATCATATAAATAATATGGGCATTTTCTCCTGCTGCATAAAGCAACAAAACCTTTTATTACGCTATGTAAACTGCCGTATCATTCTATAGCTTGTTTTTCTTCATACATCCCCAAATTATCCTCGCCAATTTTATGATCAATCTTATAGATTGTTTTTTGCATCATTTCTTTTAAAATACAGATCATATTATCGAAAAGAACCCTGACATATTCTTTCTCAGTTCACGGTGTAAACCTTTTTTTGTTATTTGAAACGCCTGTTGTACATTCTCTGCTGTAATAAACATTCTTTTTAAAGAGTAAAAAATATAAACACAATGATTGTGGGACTTATAACCTCATATTCAAGGATATATAGATAGGTATTATCTTATGTTTTTATGTATCGCATTCTTTCATGGGACCATCCCCTCACAAAGCACAGCATATTATTATCCTGCACATTGTACGCTGGTTTTAAAGAAATGCCTCTCAATGCTCCCAATTCTACCACACGGCGTAACCTCTAAACAGTATGGTGTAAAGCTATTGAGCACTACGTTCTTTAAAAGCTATGAAGGGGTAAAGTGAGCATCCTCATCATTATTTATTAGCTCACTATTTTTCGAGAGCCCTTGTATTGAGACGGCTTATAAGAGGCATTTTTATTCCTTTTTTCAGTAGTTGTTCTTTACCAATCCCGCTTGCAACATACAAGGAACTGATTTTAATTGTTTCACTATAAGGGGATTTGAAATGAAAAAATTTTATAAGTTTTGAGTCTCTTATTTAACATGCAAAATAATAATTTATCATTATAAATCAATATATTACTGAAATATCGCGCGTATTATTTAATATAAATTGGCATAAATTATCAAAAAACAGCACATATCATCGGTATAAATGAATTAAACAATATTTGGCATCCTAGCAGTTGTTTTCTACATTTACCTGTTTATGACAACAAGAGCTCAATTTCTTTATGCCTAATGTCGTATTTTTTCTTCTGTATTTGTATTATTGGGATATACTAAGATATATAGTCTCAATCAGATAGAATAATCTTTATCTACTATATTAAAATAAAAACGATAATGATTTAGAATACCGTGTCACTCAAGGATATATAAAGATATGCAAGAGAAACCTCGAGCTCCTTATACTGAGAGAATATAATCATAAGCAATTTGCGAGATTAAAGCTTTCCAAGCATATGGAATGAATGATTGGAATAATTCAAAAGAAATTTTCTTTTAGAAAAATTGAAACAAACTTTTATAAAAATGTTTAAGTACACAAAAAAACTCTCAATTTTCCAACTGGTATTAGCCGAGAAAAGCATCTTATGGATACGAGAAAAGATAACACTCAATCCTCTGAATTGTAAAAAAAAACGCTGCTATAATTTGTGCTCTTGCTATACAGATAATCTTGTAAAAGAGAGAAATAAAAGCCTCAACGAGATATTACCACTTTAAAAGTAAAAATAGAGCAATATATGCTTATTATCTCATAATAAAAATTTTTTTCTTATTCGTATAATAATTGAGTTTTTATAGTCTTATTTTAAAGAACATAATATACTCTGTCTATATAGAATAAATAATATATTTTAAGATAAAAAAATCAATAATTAAGTAACAAAATAATCGTTAATTTTGTAATCGTATTTAAAAATACTTTTTAGAATAACATATTTTATTTATAATCATTTATTTTCTTTATAACTTAAAAGAGAACTCTGAATATAACTAAATTTTCTCACTTTATCGTGAAAAATTTTTTCTTATACATTCCAAATGAAAATCGTTTTGTTGATAAAGACGTTTAAGAAATAGCTCATGCCTCTTTATGAATCACATTAATGTTCAGAGCAGAGATACAATTTTGATTGAGGAAATATTATAATGATGCTGAGCTATTATTTCTATTAAGTTAAACGACAATGCTCAATCACTTTTAACGTTATACCCTTGATAAAGCTGAAAAATTAGCTTTAAAGCCAAATGAAATGTCTCCTAAAAAGAAACCACAAATGAGCCATAATAATGATACACAGCTCTGTAAAAGTGCAGAGCCGTTTTTTGCTTTTAAATTTAATAAGCACATTCTAAAAATAGAGGCTCTACAGTACCACTCCACAGTGAATGATAAAAAGATAAAAACCTCTCCGCATCTGTCTGTCCCATTGCAATCACTTCTTCTAAAGGAACCAGAAAAATTGTCTCATCCAAACCATCCGCATCATACTGTCGGCGATTTGTTAAGCCCTTGCGTGAAATAGCAACAGCTTGACGGGCTATTTCTAAAATGGTGGTCTGACGAAAAGGTGTTCTTAATCCTTCTTTAGGAACACGTTCACGCATCTCCAAAACTTCTTCAAAACACCAATCTTTTGTCAAAGCCTCTGCTTCATTAAGCGCTTCACTATCGTAAAGAAGCCCAACCCAAAAAGCCGACAATGCACAGATACGCTTCCAAGAACCACAATCAGCGCCTCTCATTTCTAAAAATCTTTTTAAACGGACTTCGGGAAATAAAGTCGATAAATGATTAATCCAATCTCCCATATTGGGTACTGAATTTGCAACCTGCCCTCTTAATGCCCCATTTATAAATTGACGAAACGTGATATGTGTACAATCATAATAATGACTGTCTCGCACAATGAAATACATAGGGACATCAAGTGCCCATTCAACGTAATCAGCAAAACCAAAACTCTCGGAAAAGACAAAGGGAAGGACTCCAGATCTCTGATTATCAGTATCGCACCAAATTTCAGAGCGCCAAGATAAAAAGCCATTCGGTCTCCCCTCTGTAAAAGGAGAACTGGCAAATAATGCTGTCGCAATAGACTGTAATTTCATAGAAACTTGCATTTTTCGGCGCATATCAGTTTCAGATGAAAAATCAAGATTAACCTGAACTGTCGATGTGCGATACATCATATCAAGACCACTGTGCCCCACTTTTGGCATATAATTAGCCATAATCTGATAGCGTGATTTAGGCATTCGAGGTGTTTGCGCTAAGGTCCACTTTGGACTAGCACCCATTCCGAGAAAACCAATCCCCAATGGTCTTGAAACTTTCTTGAGAAGAGTTAAATGCTCCATGAGCTCATAATAAGTATGACCAATTGTTTTTAGTGGTGCACCAGATAATTCAAATTGCCCTCCAGGTTCTAAAGAAATGGCACCTTGATCAACTGATCCTATTAACCCAATAATATTCCCTTCATCTAAAATAGGCCGCCATCCTAAAGCTTCTTGCATTCCCTCTAAAAGTGCACGAATCCCTCTTGATCCTTCATAGGGGACGGGAAGAAACCCATCTATGTAGAATGGGAATTTTTCATGTTCTGTACCGATACGCCAATTATGCTCTTCTTTACACCCCCCTTGGAAATAGCTCACCAAGGAATCTAAGTTATTAATTTCACTCTCATCATTTACATCAAGCGCCATAACTTACTGTATCCTATCATCAGTGACATCTTTAAAGGAATCGTTTAGAATAATTCTTACACGCTTCTCAATGAATTGACCAATCCCCCACCGTAACATTAAGAAGAGCCAAAGCAGCAACAGCAGCAGTATCAGCACGTAAAATACGCGGTCCTAAAGATATCGGAATCACAAAAGGGTGCTTTTTTAAAAAGTTTCGCTCTTTTTCACTAAATCCACCTTCTGGTCCAATGAGAACACCAAGCGTTGTCATATCGTGCCTTTGTAAAAGATGTAATGGATTATGCGATTTGCACGCTTCATCACAAAAGAATAAAGGACGTGCTCTATCCCAATCTGCTAAAAGTTCTGCTAAAGAGACAACAGTTGCACATTCAGGCAAATATAAAATGCCACATTGTTCAGAAGCTTCAATAACATTAGCCTCCATACGAGCCATATTGATACGCGTAACCTGTGTATGATGCGTTATAACAGGCTGCAAAGTCGACACCCCCATTTCAACAGCTTTCTGCACCATATAATCCAAACGCGCGTTTTTAATTGGAGCAAAACAATAAATGAGACTTGAATGCGTCGTTTGCAATCTTTCTTGACGGATAAGCTGAACCACAACAAATTTTTTTTTAACGGTAATGAGTTTAGCAAGCCATTCGCCATCCTGTCCATTAAAAAGTAAAATTTCCCCTCCTTCTTGCATCCGCAAAACACGTACAAGATAAGAAGCTTGCTCCCCCTCTATCTTTATTTCTTCATTCAAAGCAAGTGGTTGTCGGATAAATAATCTTTTAAGTTTATAATTTATGCGCATAAAAAATCGTACCAAAACTCATTATGATTATCGTGCAAATGAAGAAAACCATATAACAAAAAGAAAAAATTATATCTATAGAGCTATAACATATAAAGAACTATAGAATTTTTTAGCTTTATGAGATAGGCATGGAACAAATTAGACTCTAAATGATTCTATTTATCTACAACTTTATAAAAACACACTGTTTATCATTACATTCAATCATTGATAGCATGATTGGAGGAGAAGTATGACTGCTAAAAAAGCCGCAATTATTACTGTTACCACCCTTTTAGCTTTTATTCTCATTACTATAGGAATTGGCTCTGTTGGAGCCGATGAGGATCATACAATTAGCAAGGATGGTTATGGTATTTCTTCTAAGCCCATCATCTAATTTTATGCTACAAATAACTTGTTGATTTATCATGCCTTTTTTAGGGTGAGGGGTGCTACAATAAAAACGAGGGGATAGGATTTTCCAACACGCCTCTCAATTATTGTGAATCAGCACTTCTTTTCGAGGTCTTTTTTTTCCATACCAGATGCCCAGAGAGTCTTTAATTTTAGAAATTGACTTGAAGCTATAATGTAGCTACTCTACAATAGATATTAATGCATTGGAGGATACTATGAAAGCCGATTCAGTTGTTCGTGCCCGCATTCCCACTGAAATGAAAAAACAAGCAATGATTACCTTAGAACGCATGGGATTAAGCGCATCAGATCTTATTCGCATAACATTCTTGCGTGTAGCTGAAGAAGGTTGTTTGCCTTTTGATATCAAAGTACCTAACCGTATCACACGCAAAGCTATAAAGGAATTAGATGAGGGTAAAGGTAAGATGTTTAAAGACGCTGATGCCTTATTTAAAGACTTAGGAATCTAATATGCTGATCCTGTTCGTTCAGGACAATTCAAACGTGACGTGCGCAAGGCGGAAAAACGCGGTAAAAATATGAATAAACTGCGTACACTATTGAGCTTGCTGATCGAGGGGAAACCATTACCAAGACATTATTGCGATCACCCACTAAAAGGTGATTGGGCAGATTGTCATGATAGTCATATCGAACCAGATTGGTTGCTAATTTATCGGATTGAAGGTGAAAAATTACATCTTATTCGGACTGGGACACACTCTGACCTTTTTAAGGAGTAATAATAGCTAAGAAAGCTCTAACTTTTAGTTAACCACTTTTTAAAGTGTGAGAAGTGATTATCGAGCGCCTCCATAAAACGAGCTAAATCGATTACAAACATGAAGACAATAAGGGCAATCCACTTCATAATACGTGACATCATCTTTATACCTTGGTACGTCTCTATCATCTCATGAAGGAGCTGTTGTTCCGTTTCTGTCAGTTGTTTTGTGTTATCTGTTTTCTTGGACATCTTTCCAACCACAGACCTGTGCTCCCTGTTGATTATGCTTTAAAATATCTCTTGCTAGATTGGGACTGATGACCTGAACATCTTGTTTATCCAAATAAATGGGCAACCAACCAACACAAGAAACAGACCTATTTGCTGCGCACCCAACGAGACAGAGCAGCACGCACACCAGAATCACTTTTTTGATTAACTTCATTTTCAACCTCAAGACGTGTTCTCGCTCTCTTTAAGGCTGTCTCTACCTGCTTATGCCGTTCGCTTTGCTTGCCAAGATGAAAGGCTTTCGCCAAAGCAATAAAAAAAACGGCTATAGCCGTTAACAGAAGAGAGAGGTTTCTTTTCAACCAATAAATCACAAGCGCTGCTCCTTAAACCGCTTGGCTACAATCACAACACCTGTGAGCGCCGCTAAAACCATTATCCCTGCCAATGCCCATTGCACTGGTCCATTGCCAACCAAAAGTCCTCCAAACCCAGAACAAGACCCTATAATCGGGGCAAGCGCCTCTAATTGGAAAAGACCTGCTCTATTCTTGGTTTCCACTGTTTGGTAATTGGAAGAAACATAAGACCCCTTTGCCCATAACCCTGATTCAGCGGCTCTACGGTTAGCTAATCCTTTAAGACGTTTGCCTCCTACCTTATTCCATTTCTGTAATTCCACCGGAACCGATTCGTAATCCCCTTGATTAAGCTTTTTCAATAATGTCGATTGGCAAAAAGCTTTCGTTCCTACATTATAACAAAAGGACACCAATGCTGCGAATTGGCTATCTGTTAACGAAACCGTCACCGATTGTTCTACCGCCTTCTCAAATTGCTTTAAGTCCTCACAAAGAATTTCTTCGGCTTGCTCTTTTGTAAGACGCATGCCCTTGTGAACCAAAGGTTTGCCCGCATGGCTGGTATGACCGTAACCAATCGTCCAGATGCACGCCTTATCCCTATACGCCTCTAATCGCAAACCTTCCCATTGTTTAATCAGCTCTAATCCTTCTTGTGAGATCCTTCTCATCTGCTCCTCCATAAAAAAAAGCCCCACATAAGCGGGGCTCGATAAAGATGTTTTTTGATTATTCTATAAGCTCTTCACTCTTTATTCTCTCTGATCAATAGCTCAACTTCCTCAACACTAAAACCAAGATGAAAGAGCGGTGCATATTCGCTTTCTTGTAATTCATACTGACAACGCTTTGCTATAATTTCACCATTTTGATCAAACGGCATGGTTGTTGTCACACAAACCCTATGCCTCTCATCTTCTATACCCTCTTCCCCCTCCTCTAGCTCTTTGATCGCAATCCAATAAAAACGCGTCGCTAAAAGCTCCTCTAAACGCCTTACCGTTTCTGCCTTATCAAAGGAAAGCATATTCAAATAATCTTGCTTGCTATTTAAATGCTCTGGATACTCCATCATCTTGCCCTCCTTTATCAAAAACGGCGGGGACGACTACAACCGCGCGCTCCATACTTCTCATCAGAGAAACTTCGAGAACTCGAACCATTCCGATAAAAGGAACCACTCTTCGTCGTATCCTCCCAGCTCCCTCCACCACACACGACATTCAAAGCTGTCGTAAAACTCGTCCACAACGTGGAGCTCGATTGGGTCTGCATGGCAAAAGTTCCCGATAAAAATTGCCAAAGATAACCGCAACCATCCTCGCAACCAATATGAGAAATCATTCGCCTATTCCCCGTATCAACGTGACCTCCTGAGGTCTTCGGAGTTGGTGCACGATTGCCTTGAATACTCGTCTTCTCATGACAACACATTGATTTATAATGATAATTTAGCATTATTCATATTGAATGAGACTCTCGAATAACCTAAGATTCTCTTATTTCAAACCTGCTTATGTGGCATCAATCAAAATCACTTGTTTGCATATCACAAGCGGGGCTGGCATGTGGGTAAAAATTATATAAGAAAGGATTAAAAATGGCTCTTATGAACCGTCTTAATGCAAGATCTGTCGCAACATTGGGGGCTGGCAAATATAATGATGGTGCCGGCTTGTTACTTCATAAGCGTA
>NZ_JAQITA010000080.1 GCF_028618575.1 Bartonella sp. ML70XJBT.G
TTATAAGTAGTTTCTTCAACTCCACTATTATCCTTTTTAACGGTCTTAACTTTGAAGATTGGAGCTACCCATGTGCCATTCTCATAACCAGCATTACCGCCTAAAGTCTTCGCAACACTGCTCCCTAACGTATAAAGCTGGGAACCATTAACCGCATCGGCTGAACCAGACGCAACGGTTCCATCCGCAAGATGCATGATTTTACTGTTACTTCTTGATCCTTCTTTCTCCTCATGTCGCGCACTAAAAGCATTATCAGTTTCACTCCATAACAGAGCATTCTGCTTCATATTTTCAGTAACTTGCGTATTACTTTGGCTAATCTCTTTTTGAAGATTCTCAAAAGATGTACCTACACCAGCAAAGGCTGAAACAATATCACCATAGCTTTCCTCTTCAATCGCACTGCCATCTTTTTTAATGCTCTTAACCTTAAAGCTTGGAGCTATCCATACGCCATTCTTATAACTCGCTTCACCACCTAAGGTCTTTGCAACACTGCTCCCTAACGTATAAAGCTGGTTACCCGTGACAGCATCACTTGAGGCTGCAGTAACCTCACCATTGGAAAGGTATTTAATCTTACTATTTGCTTTGCCTTCACCATGCTGCGCCACAAAAGCATTGTCTTCATTGCTCCATAGTAAAGCATCGCCTTTAACTTCTTTATTAATATTGTCTAATTTTTCATTAAAATTATTAACAACATTATTCAGATGTTGGTTCACATTTGTGAAGTTCGTATCAATTCCGGCAAAAGCAGAACCTACATCTTTATATGTCTTTTTTCCACTTTCCTTACCATCTTCACTGAACATTTTCAGCATAAAGCTTGGGGCTACCCACGTGCCATTCTCATAGCTCGCACCACCACCAAAAGACTTCGCAACACTGCTTCCTAGAGCATAAAGCTGATTACCTGCTACTGCATCGCTTGAAGTTGCGGTAATGGCTCCATTGGCAAGAGACGTAATCTTGCTAGCTTTTCTGTCATTATCTTTCCCGTGCGTTGCCACAAACGCATTAGCAGTCTTGCTCCATAATAAAGCATCACTTGTAACTTGTTGCGTAACATTACCCACTGCTTCCGCTAATTTATCTTCTACTTTCTTAATATTTGTATCAAGCT
>NZ_JAQITA010000081.1 GCF_028618575.1 Bartonella sp. ML70XJBT.G
GGTTCGAAATCCGCAGGCAAGCGACAGCCTCGATGAGCTTTTGAACGTTTTGGTTTTTTGGGAACGCTTTCTTGCTCGTGAATGGGAGGTTGGTTTTCTACACCCGCTTCGATTTGTTCTGATGGGCTTTCAACAGCAGCAACCTCTGTTGGCTCGTCAACCAAATCGCTCGTTTCTAAATCTTCAAAATCGATTTCTTTTTTTGATAAAACGATAGTTTTATTTTTTTTATTATATATGTGATTGTGGTTGTGGTTGTGATTGGCATCATTAAGCATTGCTTGTGCATTGCTTATAGCATTGCTACTAGCATCTTTAGCATCATCATCACTGTTATCTTTATTTTTATCCCATCTTGCCTTTGCTGCCTTTTGTGCTCTTTCTGAAAACTTGCTTAAATTTTCATTTGAGTTATTGAGTTCCTCTTCAACTTGTAAACTCCACAAACGACCATCTTCTAAACAAATGATCTTCTTATCACGTAATAAAAACTCTAAGGCTTTATTAAAGATCTTTTTTGAACAGCCAGCACTATGTGCTAATTTATCTGGATCACAAAAAATGGGTTCTCCACTTTTACGCATGTGCCATTTCAATGTAACGTATGTCGCTATTTGAAATGCTTTCATGCCATTTGTTTCTGCAAGACAATCTGAAGGAAAGCTGCGAACCCAAGCCAACTTAGTTGACATGTATTGCCTCCTCTCTTTTCTTACTCCACCTCACATTCGCTGCTTTTGAAGCCCTTTCTGAAGCTTTGCTAATCGTATAATCAAAAGCTAATGACCTATGCCATAAGTTTCCATTTTCTAAACGCGTGATGTAACCCATGCTTATTAAAGTCTCTAATGTCTTTTGAAACGTT
>NZ_JAQITA010000082.1 GCF_028618575.1 Bartonella sp. ML70XJBT.G
ACAACCTAGCATGGCATAGCAATCAAAATAACTGTTCCACCTTCACGCTCAAACTTACTCTCTCAAAAGATTTATGGAGTTACACTTGCCTATACGCTTCCTTGAAACAAGCAATTTTAATAACCATACTAAAACTAAATAGAACAAAGTACTTCATCCCTAAATTGACGCAAAGCTCTCAAAAAAGCTTTATTTCATAAAATCGGCTGACCGTACCCCCTTTTATACTGATAAAAATGCATAGTATTTTACATTTTTTACTTGATGTCTTGATGTCTTGAAACATAATGCGCACTTGCTTCTTCTATGGAAAAAATCTCCTGAAAGCTTTTTACAAGCGCATAACATGTCCTCTTTAAAAAAACTCTATAAAACTTTTATGCCAACAAATTTTGCTCAATAAACCATGTTTCAAAACACCCTGATTCAGAGCATGTATAAAACACAGACTTAATCAAAGAGAGCTTTTCTACAAATCACCTGCACTTGACCCTGTTTTATCGTTTTAAAAGCTTTTCTACCCCTCATGATTAACCGGATAGAGAGCACACATAATGTTTCGTTTTGTTCTTTACATAAAAAACATAATGATATAAGAACCGCTGAGGTACTTGCGCCATCAGGGGAAGGAAGTAAGCATCAAAGGCATACCAATACTAAAGGCATATCTATGTGTAAGAAATCTATTTATAAGAAAAATCTTTTGTTATGTACAATTGCTGGAACTTTCATTTTTTCTCATTTCACTCCAACTTATGCAAATACA
>NZ_JAQITA010000083.1 GCF_028618575.1 Bartonella sp. ML70XJBT.G
TGATACCCTATTATCCTATGGTGTCTTAAAAGGTGACATCACCAATGCTATTATTGGTACAACTGCAAAATTGAAACATGCCAAGATGTGGAGTATCTCCACCACTATGGGCAAACAATTTGCCACCAGTATTCAAGGACTTACCTTTGAACCCCAAGCACAACTTGCCTATCAACGTTTGATGTTTGATACAATTTCAGATGCCGATCACTTTACCATTGATATGAACAATCCTCATCAATGGATGATCCGTGTTGGTGGGCGTTTAACCAAAACCGTTACAGCAACTGAAAACGGGCGTTCTGTTTCCTTCTATGGGAAAGTGAATGCCATCAAAATCTTTGATGATAAGCAAGCGATCCATATTGATAAGGATTATAAACTTGATCCTATGGGCTCTTTGCTTGAAGGTGGGGTTGGTATCAATGCCCAATTATCTTCCAACATCTCGCTTCATGGTGATGTCAGCTATCATCAAAAGCTGCAAAAGACTGGAATATCTGGAGCAAGTTTCTCAGGCGGGATACGCTATCAGTTTTAAAACAAGGCTATTACATTCCGCTCATTTTAACAAAAGACAGCACACTGTGCTGTCTTTTTATTTTTGCACAACCTAGCATGGCATAGCAATCAAAATAACTGTTCCACCTTCACGCTCAAACTTACTCTCTCAAAAGATTTATGGAGTTACACTTGCCTATACGCTTCCTTGAAACAAGCAATTTTAATAACCAT
>NZ_JAQITA010000084.1 GCF_028618575.1 Bartonella sp. ML70XJBT.G
GATGCTGAAACGCAAGACATCACTATAGGCAAGGGTGCAGGTGGTGATAAAATCGATATTACCAATAACAAAAATCAACAGCGTACTCTTACGGGCATAAAGAATGGTGACATATCAAAAGATTCAAAAGAAGCTGTAACGGGTTCGCAGCTTTTTGAGACAAATAAGAATGTTGCGACTTACTTAGGCGGTGGAGCTGATTATAAAAATGGCAAATGGACCGATCCAACATTTACAGTCAAAACAGTTGATGCTGAAGGCCAAGAAAAAAATACGAATTATAAAAATGTAGCAGAAGCTTTGGCAGGAGTTGGTACTTCTATCACCAATGTTAAAAATGAAATTACAAAAGAGGTTAATAATACCATTAGCAGTGTCAAAGGTGATGCTTTATTGTGGGGCGAGGAAGAAGGGGCATTTGTTGCACAACATGGGGGAAAAGAAACTAACAGCAAGATAACATCTCTTCAAGATGGGGTTATTAGTAGCCTCTCAACGGATGCAGTTACGGGTAAACAGCTTTATTTTGTAGGGGATGCGCTTTCTACGTATTTGGGCGGTGGTGCCAAATATGAGGATGGCAAATGGACAGCTCCAAGCTTCAAGGTTAATATAGTCAAGGATAATGGTCAGGAAAAAAGTGAGACTTATGATAATGTAGCGGATGCTTTGGCAGGGGTTGGTACTTCTTTTACCAACGTTCAGAATAAAATTACTAAGGAGATTACC
>NZ_JAQITA010000085.1 GCF_028618575.1 Bartonella sp. ML70XJBT.G
GTTTTCAGTTGCTGTAACGGTTTTGGTTAAACGCCCACCAACACGGATCATCCATTGATGAGGATTGTTCATATCAATGGTAAAGTGATCGGCATCTGAAATTGTATCAAACATCAAACGTTGATAGGCAAGTTGTGCTTGGGGTTCAAAGGTAAGTCCTTGAATACTGGTGGCAAATTGTTTGCCCATAGTGGTGGAGATACTCCACATCTTGGCATGTTTCAATTTTGCAGTTGTACCAATAATAGCATTGGTGATGTCACCTTTTAAGACACCATAGGATAATAGGGTATCAAGATAGACACCATTGTTATGGTGTATACTGCCATAGGCTGTGATGGACCATTTATCTACCGTGCTCTTAGATGCATCTTTCATATTTTTTGGAGTGAAGGACAGTTGTCCATAGGTTCCAACAAGACCGAAATTTGTTGTGGTATTTTGCCCTTCTATTGCGGCAAAGTTCACGCCTCCTTGTAGAGCGGCATAGCGCAGATGTGCACCACTATAACCATATTGGCGAGGAGCGTTTTCAGAGGAGAAGTTTCCTGTCCCACCATAGGTGTATAAGAAGAAACCACTCTGTTTTTCTTGT
>NZ_JAQITA010000009.1 GCF_028618575.1 Bartonella sp. ML70XJBT.G
GAATTACAGGAAAGTGAATATGCCCCTCTCTATAGACTTGGCTTTAGAGTTGAAGAAGTTGAGCAATTGATCAGAGAGAATAAAGAGTGAAGAGCTTATAGAATAATTGAAAAACCACTTTATCGAGCCCCGCTTATGTGGGGCTTTTTTTTATGGAGGAACAGATGAGAAGGATCTCACAAGAAGGATTAGAGCTGATTAAACAATGGGAAGGCTTGCGATTAGAAGCGTATAAGGATACGGCGTGCATCTGGACGATAGGTTACGGTCATACCAGCCATGCGGGCAAACCTTTGGTCCACAAGGGCATGCGTATTACAAAAGAGCAAGCGGAAGAAATCCTTTGTGAGGACTTAAAGCAATTTGAGAAGTCGGTAGACCAATCGGTGACGGTTACCTTAACAGATAGCCAATTTGCGGCATTGGTGTCGTTTTGTTATAATGTAGGCACAAAAGCTTTTTGCCAATCGACATTATTGAAAAAGCTTAATCAAGGGGATTACGAATCGGTTCCGGTGGAATTACAGAAATGGAATAAGGTAGGAGGCAAACGTCTTAAAGGATTAGCTAACCGTAGAGCCGCTGAATCAGGGTTATGGGCAAAGGGCTCTTATGTTTGTTCCAATTACCAAACAGTGGAAACCAAGAATAGAGCAGGTCTTTTCCAATTAGAGGCGCTTGCCCCGATTATAGGCTCTTGTTCTGGGTTTGGAGGACTTTTGGTTGGCAATGGACCAGTGCAATGGGCATTGGCAGGGATAATGGTTTTAGCGGCGCTCACAGGTGTTGTGATTGTAGCCAAGCGGTTTAAGGAACAGCGCTTGTGATTTATTGGGTGAAAAGAAATCTGTCTCTTCTGTTAACGGCTATAGCCGTTTTTTTTATCGCTTTGGCGAAAGCCTTTCATGTTGGCAAGCAAAGCGAGCGGCATAAGCAGGTAGAGACAGCCTTAAAGAGAGCGAGAACACGTCTTGAGGTTGAAAATGAAGTTAATCAAAAAAGTGATTCTAGTGTGCGTGCTGCTCTGTCTCGTTGGGTGCGCAGCAAATAGATCTGTTTCTTGTGTTGGTTGGTTGCCCATTTATTTGGATAAACAAGATGTTCAGGTCATCAGTTCCAACCTAGCAAGAGATATATTGAAACATAATCAACAGGGAGCGCAGGAATGTGGTTGGAAAGATGTCCAAGAAAGAAGATAACACCAAACAACTGACAGAAACGGAACAACAGCTCCTTCATGAGATGATAGAGACGTATCAAGGCATAAAGATGATGTCACGTATTATGAAGTGGATTGCCCTTATTGTCTTCATGTTTGTAATCGATTTAGCTCGTTTTATGGAGGCGCTAGAAAATAGTCTCTCACACGTGAAAAAATGGCTCACGAAGAGTTAGAGAAATAGCAAAAAAAGACCTCGGAAAGAAGTTCTGATTCGCAATAATTGAGAGGTATATTGAGAATCCTATTCCCTTACTTTTATTCGGGTATCCCTTACCTCTTAAAACATATGAGAAATCAATATGTTATTTAAGAGAAAAAGAAGTATGGTACGCCCAAGGGGAATCGAACCCCTGTTTCCGCCGTGAAAGGGCGGCGTCCTGACCGCTAGACGATGGGCGCAAACCAATGAAGAGGCTTATAGAGAGGATCTTTTTAATTCGCAAGCCCTCTGCGTGATTTTTTTGAAAAAAACATATTTTATGAGATTATTTTTCGCTATGCTTCTCTGAAAAGTGGAATAAATAATCATTTTTCTCTGTTTACTTTATGCAGTTAAATGAGGAGATTTTTGGAAGAGAATAAAAGTTTAACACTTCTTGCTCTTTCCTATATTTAAAATCTTTTTGTTTGAAGGTTTCTGTACATGGAGAAATTAATTTAATTAGGCGTGGACATCATTCGGCAATATTTGAGGATCGCGTTATATATAAGCCAAGCTTATGGTTCCTGTTTTGAGATAAGATTTATTAAGACGTTTGAATGTAGGAACAGACGTTTAAATTATATGACGCTAGCAGGGTATGTAGTCTTCACTTCTATTTTATTATATTCATCTTTTTCATTTTTCAAAACTTGAGTGTTTTTCACTGGGCATTACTTGTCTTTGGATTTTTTGCTTTGTTTATTAGTTTAGTTTTTATGAATAAAGTTTTGTTTTTTAAAATAGAACTGTTTTTTGATATAATTTGTTGATAAAATCTGCATCTATAGATTTAACAGTTCCCATTGAGAATGTTTGCAATAGTCTACATGGAATATATTAAAAAATGTTAGACTAGCGGATATGTTTTTCTATTGAAAATAGATGAATTATAGTTTTATGCAATGTAAAATCCTGTTGAGAATATCGGATATTTCCATAAGAGTGTTTGTGAGCAATCTATAGAGAAATATATAAAGAAGGATGGGGGGCGTAGTTAAGATTTTTATGCTCTCATGGCATTTTCAATATTTAAAATAAGCATTTTATAGAGATTCTTCATTTTTGAGAAAAGATTTGAGAAAAAGAAATGTTAGTGTTTTAAGAATTTTGGTTATATGAGTGGTGCTGTTGTACGAGGGTAAAAATTGGTTTAGATAAAATGGGGGACTTCTTTAGATCATACTGGTTATAAGTGTTATTTGGATTGATTAGCAGGTTATTTAAATATTTTTTAGAGAAGATAGGGATAAGCTTTAGAGAAGATAGGGATAAGCAGTTAGATAATGAGAGAGGCTTTAAGGGTTGGTATTGCGGGGCTTGGTACTGTTGGTAGTTCAGTTATTCGAATTTTACGTGAAAAATCCAATAGTTTGGCTGACCAATGTGGACGTGCAATTAAAATTGTTGCGGTTAGTGCGCGTGATAAAAGCCGTAACCGTGGCATTGATTTGAGTGATGTAAAATGGTTTGATTCACCTGTAGAAATGGCTGCTTCTCATGAGATTGATGTTTTTGTTGAGCTCATTGGTGGCGAATTAGAGGTTGTGTATACAGCTGTTAATAAGGCGCTTGAGGCTGGGCATCACGTTGTTACTGCTAATAAAGCGCTTCTCGCCAAACACGGGGTGGCACTTGCTGTTAATGCAGAAAAGAAAGGTGTGTTCCTTCATTTTGAAGCCGCCGTTGCAGGGGGAATCCCTGTCATTAAAGCGATGAGAGAATCACTTGTTGGTAATCAAATATCGCGGATTTATGGCATTCTTAATGGTACATGCAACTATATATTAACGCGCATGTTTACAGAAGGTCTTTCATTTAAGGATTGTTTGGAAGATGCACAGAGGCTTGGTTATGCTGAAACGGATCCCACTTTCGATATTGGAGGTCATGATACTGCTCATAAGTTAGCTTTATTGACAAGTTTGGCATTTGGAACGACCGTTTCGTTAGATGATGTTTATGTTGAAGGAATTAGCAATATTTCGCAGGTTGATATCCGTGCTGCTGATGAATTGGGATATCGGATTAAGCTTTTAGGAGTTGCTTTAAAGACCGATACTGGAATTGAACAGCGTGTTCACCCCACAATGGTACCAACATCATCAATGATTGCGCAGATTCACGGTGTGACCAATGCTCTTTCTATTCAAAGTGATTTATTGGGTGAACTCTTATTTTCTGGTCCCGGTGCTGGGGGAGTGGCAACAGCATCAGCGGTTATTGGTGACTTAGCTGATATAGCGAAAACACATCCTCATTTTCAGTATGCACCTGTTTTAAGAAGTCCAGCGTTGAGCCTTGCTCCGCACAAAAAAGCGCGTATTTCTCATCATGCAGGTGGTTATTTTATTCGTTTAAATGTTCATGATCGTGCTGGGGTTTTTGCAGCGGTTGCAAAGCATATGGCTGATAATTACATTTCATTAGAGTCGATTGTTCAAAGGCCTTTTGTAGAAAGCCAGATAGTCAAAACAATTATTTTAATAACGCATGAGACAACGGAAGTGAATGTACGCAAAGCGCTTGCTGCAATTGAAAAAGATGGACATCTTGTTGCAAAATCTCAATTCATTCGTATTGAACCTATAGGATAGAACTGGTAATTTGTTTATGATGACAAATAAAGGCTGGAGTACTGTTTCTCTTGTGGAAAGTACGCATCTTTGTCAAAAGCGTTCTTCTTTATATTTAGATATTTAGTAATAAATGCTAGTATCTGTTGTATTGCTTTTTCAGTAGGAATTTTATATGCCAGCAACTCAGAAAATTTTAAATGGGCTTGATCGTATTTTAACACTTGAATTGGTACGCGTAACTGAACGTGCTGCTGTTGCTGCGGCACGCTGGCGTGGACGTGGTGATGAAAAGGCTGCTGATCAAGCTGCTGTGGATGCCATGCGTCAGGAACTTAATCAGTTGCCTATTGATGGAACAGTGGTTATTGGCGAAGGTGAACGCGATGAAGCTCCTATGTTGTATATTGGAGAGAAAGTCGGTTTACAAAATGGACTGGCGATTGATATCGCGCTTGATCCACTTGAAGGAACGACAATTTGTGCAAAAAATCTTCCTAATTCTTTAGCAGTGGTTGCCATTGCTGAAAAGGGGAACCTCCTTTATGCTCCTGATGTTTATATGAAAAAAATTGCTATTGGTCCTGGTTATCCAAAGGGGATTGTTGATATAGATGCGCATCCTGCTGATAATATTCACGCTCTTGCTAAAGCTCGGGGTGTGAGCGTTAATCAGATTACTGTTTGTATTATGGATCGTCCTCGCCATACAAAACTGATTGATGAAGTGCGCGCAACAGGTGCATCAATTCGTTTAATTGGTGATGGGGATGTTGCAGCTGTTATTGATACAACTGATTCAGAGGAAACGGGTATTGATATCTATATGGGGATTGGTGGAGCTCCAGAGGGTGTGTTAGCCGCTGCAGCCTTACGTTGTATTGGTGGACAGATGCAAGGGTGTTTGCTGCTTGATACAGACGAAAAAATCGCGCGTGCAGCCAAAATGGGGATCGATAACCCTAATAAAATTTACACAATGGAAGAAATGGTAAAGGGGGACGTGTTATTTTCTGCAACAGGTGTCACGGACGGCAATATGCTTTCTGGTGTTAAATTTACTTCTCGTTATATTCAGACAGAAACCCTTGTAATGCGTTCGCATACGGGCACCATCCGCAATATTAAAGCACAGCATAGGGATTATTCAAAGTTTGATTAACCCCTTGTTTTTGCTGTAGCTCTTCAAAAACAAAAATCATCTGTTGGGGAGGCACACTTCCATGAGCTTGCTAAGAAATAGACTCATGGGAAGTGTTGGCGGTTATGTTTAGAGATGATCTTTCTATGATGAGAGTTTGACAGAGTGTACCCAACCATTTTTATCTTCTCTATCGCCTTTTTGAAGCTCAACAAGCTGTGTGCGGAGTTGTTTTGTTATCTCACCAACCATTCCATCTCCGATAACGAATTCACCACCTTTATATTTGAAATGACCAATTGATGTAATAACGGCTGCTGTACCACAAGCAAAGGCTTCTTTAAGATGACCACTTCGTGCATCTTCTTTAAGGGATTCAAAAGAATAAGGACGTTCTTCTATCGCTAATCCCATTTGTTGAGCTAATTGTAAAATTGAATGACGTGTTATTCCTGGAAGAATAGTGCCAGTTAGTGCAGGTGTTACAAGTGTATTATCTGCCATAATAAAGCAAGCATTCATACCACCAAGCTCTTCAATCCATCTATGTTCAACCATGTCAAGGAAGAGTACTTGGCTACAATTATTTTCAGTTGCGATTTTTTGTGCAAGTAAGCTTGCTGCATAGTTCCCTCCACATTTTGCTGCACCTGTTCCTCCCAGACCAGCACGGCTATAATCTGTTTCAATCCATACGCTGACAGATCTCTCTTCTCCTTTGAAATATGATTCAACCGGAGATGCTACGATACAGAAAAGATATTCTTCAGAAGGGCGAACGCCCAAAAAGTTTTCATTGCCAAACATAAATGGACGTATGTAGAGGCTAGCATTTGGACTTCCAGAAACCCATTTTTGATCAATTCTTACCAATTTATGAACAGCTTCTAAAAAAATGTCCTCTGGCAACTCAGGCATAGCTAAGCGTTTTGCTGATTCTATGAAGCGTTGTGCATTGGCGTCAGGGCGAAACAATAAAATACGCCCGTCTTTTGCGCGATATGCTTTTAAACCTTCAAAAATTTCTTGCGCATAATGCAAAACAGCACTTGCTGGGCTAATCTCTAAAGGCTTGTATGGAGAAATAACAGCGTTATGCCAACCTTTGGTTTTAGTCCATTGGATGGTACATATGTGATCTGTAAAAAACTGCCCAAAACCAGGATCTTGAAGAATACGCTCACGTTTTTCATCTGAGAAAGGTGATGGATGTTGTTCTATTTTAAACGGAATTGATGATGCAGGAGAGCTCATAAGTAAAACCTTTTGCGATGTGCTTTATTTCTAGATATTTTATATTATAAAAAATAAAGGAATTCTTTTAATGGAGCACTTTATTATTAGCAAATTAGTTGTGTCAATGCTTTATTATAAATTAAAAGAAGGGTTATTGAGAGATGCTTTGTTGCTGTTTTTGTGTCTTCCTTCTGAATTTTATCAAATCATCAGGAACCTTTATACATATTGGTCGTTTCCTAAAAAGTGTCTAATAATTTCATATATGTATATCTTATAACTTGAAGGTAGGGGAGTTTAGAAAAGGAATTTACTATGATTGATAGAAATTACCACACATACGAGGAACGTCTTTCTGAAGAACAGAAAGAGCGTGAGCAGCGTAATGCAATTGGTAAAGGTATCCTTGCCATTCTTTTAGCGCTTTTTTTACTCTGGCTTATTTTCGGTTTTTTAGGATCTTTTTTTGAAAGGTCTCCTGAACATGTATCTCACTATAATACGACGGAATCAAGCCAAACAATAACAACTCCGAAAAAAGATTTAAATCCAACATCTCCAGTACCTTATACCTATAAGGATCAGGGATTGCCTTTATCTCATGAACAAACCCCTTGAGAGGGGACAAATCCAACATGGGGTAAAGAGTAATATGATCTACAATCTATGGAAAAAGGGATCAGATAGATTTTAACTCCTAAAGTTGGCGATAAAGTAATTGCTCTAAGCATCAATAATGCAACGGTTTTCAATGCCGTTGCATTCTTCTCTTTAGCGTGTGATGAAGCAACTTCCTCCATAACTTTTGATATTTTCACAAAGGCTTATGGCATCATTCCGGTTTTGCGTTTGAATTCGAACACGATAATAGGTTCCTTTTCCTGGTATGAGAGCAGATTGAATATTTAGAGGACGAGTACCGATAAGGGATCCAAATCTCGATTTCATTTTTTTCAGTGAATCCCTAGCGAGTTCATGGGTTGGTTGGGATGCAAGTTGTACGTAATAATTTTCTGCATTTTGTATGCCTATTTTGTTTGAGAGCGTTGGATGAGAAGAATCATGTGTATTTTTTTCTGCATGTGAAGGCACCGGTATAAACTTTTCTTCAATATCAGAATGAGAAGTATTTTCCGCTATTATTGCATCGATATCACCCATCAGCTTCTCTTCTGTCTCTTTGTGCTTTATATCGGATTCGTGCGAAGCAATAGGAGACGAATCTTGAAATTTCTCTTCCGTTATTTGATCATTCGTTTCTTTTGTATCATGAGCATTTTTTCCTTCTGGGGAATTCCTTGGCGCTAATACAACTGTGCCATCTTGGTTTACAATAACAGTTTGTACTTCTCTTGTTGGAATAGTGTGATTGATGGCTTCGGTTACCGCATCATCGACATCGGATTCAGCAAAAGAAGGAGATAAAGAATCTGTCGTTTCTTGTTGGTTTACTTCTGCTAAGTCTTCAGGCTGTTCAGAATTATCAATAAGGAATTGTTGTGTATTTTCTTGCTTTTCATTTTGCTCAGTTGTTTGTTTATAAACATCTAAATTATGGCCAACATCATCCTTCGGTTCAGTTGATTCTTGTTTGAATTTGAAAGGTGTATTGTCAGCATGGATAATAGGGGTCTCTTCATTTTTTTGTGATGGCGTAAAAAAATGAGAATAACCAACAAAACCAATGGCTATTAAAATAAGAAGAAGAGCACTTTTGATAAGAGTTTTCCCAACAATAAAACTTTTTATAGGAGGAGGAGATGATGCATAAGTCGATGTTTCATCTCGATCTTCGTATGATGGCTTTTCAGTAAAAGAGGAAGAGTTATATTCCATATTGTCCGTGGGAAAAGAGTTGGAATTTTGATTTTGGGAATTTGTATACGCATCTTCTCTTTCTCTTGGATTTTGCATGGTTCGATGAAAAACTTCATTGAAAACTTCATTTTGTTGTTGCTGCCGCGAAAAAGTTTCCTCTGAAACACGTCCAACATTGAGAACATCAGCAAATTCTTCTTTTAAACCATCCGTCGGTATGTCATATTCTGGAGCTTCATAGGGAACTTCAGGCACCATAATTGGTCCAGTTCTTTCTACGAGTTCTTCTGCAAATTTATAAGTATCGACACCTGGAGGTGGAGTGTTTCTATGCGTATAGTTATGAGCAAAGAAACTGTCCCTTTGTCTGGTCGCAAAAGCTTCCGATGAGGAGCGTCTATCTTTTAAATTATTTTGATTATAGAAACTTTCTTTTGTATTGCTTTGCGCAGAGATATTTTCAGGGGCATTGATATATTCGGTTTGAGTATCATTATATTTTAGAGTTTTTTCAGCATAAGTTTCTTGTTGTAAGGATTCTTCTTCATAAAAATGAGGCTCATTGGTCGTATGATGCTCTTGGGGGAAGTCTTTTACATCTGAATGTTTGCTCATCTGTGTTGTATCTAAGGGTGATGAGAAATTTCTCCTTGTCTCATTTCTTCCAGTATCTTCTTTCTCTACAATAAGATGAGAAGAAGACAAGAATACGTCTGTAGAAGGGGGAAAAACATCAGGACGATATTCTTGAAGTCGATTTTTTTCATTGCTTGAAACTTTATAGGGATGTTGCACAGAAGCATCGTAGAAGTTTTGCTTGTCATCATCATTTTGTTGTATGTTTACAGTATTTTTCTGATTTTCCTGTGGCGAGATTGTTGATGAAAAGCGATCAACTTGTTCGCGGTAATCCGTTGTGATTTTCTTGTTTGCATATTCATTTGCTTCATCAAGAAAAGAATCTTTTGATTGTGCACTAAAAGTACTTTTTTCAAAAGAGGTATTGCCCTTTTGAGGTGATTGATTTTTGGCGATAGGTAACGGAGAAAGTGCATCTAAAATTTGTTCTTCATCATGATCCATAGGTAAAGAGTTTTCTCTTTTAAGTAAAAAGCTCTTTCTTTCTAAAGGCTCGAAAGAAGAAGTTGATGCAATATCTAAGACTGGTTCACCGGCGGTTGTGTGTAAGTTGTGCTGCTTCTTTTGATCATCAAAGGGGAAGTCTTTCGTTAAATTATTTTCCAGTTCTGCTTCTAGGAAGGACAAATCAAAATCATCATAGGATGGAGTTTCAGAAGGGGATGGAGCTTTAGAGGAATGAGACATCGTTTGATCAGTCTGTATAGGAGAGTGATCATTTCGACTTTCGCTTTGTTTGTGCGGATTAAAAATTCGCGTAAGTCTCTCTAAAGGATCATGATGTTCATGATCTTGTTTCATTTCGTGTGGATTCTTGCGATCATTATCGCTCATAGCTTTTCTCACATGATGATCTGCATTTGCGTGCAATAAATGGTTAATTTTGATTTGTTATCTTAATTACAATTTTCCCCTCTCTATCAAAATATACGAAAAAGTTTATTAATAAAGTACTCATTTTATGTCATTATAGAACTTTTTCAACGCATTTCTATTGGGGCTTCGACTCCTATAATTGTAAGTCCTGATGATAAAATATTTATGACAGCTTGTACTAAGCCCAATCTGGCAAGCGATAGTTCCTTATCATCAGGCTGAATAAAGCGTAAATTCAGATTATCACTTCCTTTATTCCAATGGGTATGAAAGCTGGAAGCCAGATCATAGAGGTAAAATGCCAATCGATGAGGTTCTTTATGAATGACTGACTGTTCAATGATACGTGGATATTCAGACAATTTGCGTATTAAGGATATTTCATTATCGTCTGTTAATCGGTTCAGGTGCGTGATTATTGTATCATTTGGAAGATTTTCAATATGAAGAATTTCTCGTGCTTGACGGAGGACTGAATGACAGCGTGCATTTGCATATTGCACGTAAAAAATAGGGTTATCTTTCGATTGTTCTGTTACTTTTGCAAAATCAAAATCAAGGGGGGCTTCACATTTGCGATAGAGCATCATAAAACGAACTGGATCGCGCCCGACTTCTTCTACAACATCACGCAGAGTGACAAATGATCCCGCTCTCTTTGACATGCGTACAGGTTGACCATTGCGAAAGAGCTTGACTAATTGGCATAAGAAAACGCTCAATTTGGCTTTATCGCCAGAAATTGCTTTTGCCATCGCTTCTAACCGCTTTACATAACCAGCGTGATCTGCTCCTAAAATATAAATCATTTCATCAAAATGACGATTGAATTTATCATGAAAATACGCAACATCCGCAGCAAAATAAGTGTAAGAACCATCAGATTTAATTAAGACACGATCTTGGTCATCTCCTACATCTGTTGAACGGAATAAAGTTTGTTCGCTTGGTTCCCAGTCTTCTACAGTTTGCCCTTTGGGTGGTGGGAGTTTGCCTTTGTAGATATAACCGTTTAAGGTGAGGTCATTAATCGTATTACGAATAGCGCGCGCATCATCTGCGTAAAGCATTCGCTCTGAGAAAAAGATATCGTGATAAATATTAAGGGCTGCTAAATCTTCGCGAATCATTGACATCATGGCATGAATGGCACGTTCTTTTATGATAGATAGAGCTTTCTCTTTTTCCATAGTAAGCAATTGGTCACTAAATTCTTGAACAAGTGCTCGTCCTAAGGGTATCAAATATTCACCAGGATAGAGACCTTCTGGAATTTCATTGATTTTTTCTCCAAGAGCCTCGCGATAACGCAAGAGTACAGAGTGAGCGAGTATTTCGATTTGTTGACCGGCATCATTTATATAATATTCTTTTGTAATGTCATAGCCGGCAAATTGCAGCAAATTGGAAAGAACATCTCCTACTACAGCACCTCGGCAATGTCCCACATGCATTGGTCCCGTTGGATTTGCTGATACATATTCAACATTGATACGTTTTCCTTGCCCCATGGAGATACGACCATAGGAAAGACCTAATTCAAGCATCGATTTTATAATATCTTGCCAAAATGATTTGGTCAGCTTTATATTAATAAAACCAGGACCGGCAACATCAATATGCTCAATAGAGGGGTCAGTTCTAAGAAGATTGATAATTTTTTCCGCAAGTGTTCGAGGATTTAATCCAATAGACTTGGCAAGCACCATAGCCGCATTGGTTGATAAATGACCATGGGAAGAATCGCGTGGAGGGTCAACAGTGATTTTTGATAAATCTAAACCTTCACCATTTTTTCCTTTTATATCAGATGACTCAAGTGATTTTTTAATTTTTTTCTCGAAGTTTTTAAAGAGATTCATATTCAACTTCCATCATGGTATTCAAAAGCAGTTAAATGAAATTATCTGTATAGTCAAATAAACGGTGATATTCACGTAGAGCATAGGGATCGGTCATCCCTGACAAAAAGTCCGCAATATGACGTGCTAACTCATGATTCGTTAAGTGCACTGTTTTTTTGCACCAATTTTCAGGCAGGTTCTCTGGTTTTTTATAATAATAGTCGAATAATTTTTGGACAATGCATTTTGCTGCGTTACGACGACTAAGAACTTGATCATGGTAATAAAGATTTTTAAACAGGAAATCTTTGAGTTCTTTTTCATAAATGGCCATTGTGGGGGAAAAGGTAACAATGGTTTGTTTTGCGTGGTGAACATCATTGCTGCTTGTGGGTTTGATTTGTGCTAGTTTTTTTTGTGATTGTTTTATGACATCTTCAACCATGATCGTTATCTGTCTTCGTACTAGTGCGTAACCACGACGAGTTTGATCGAGTTGTGGATGTTCGTCTGTAATATCCTGTAATAATTTTGCTGTTAGTGAAACTTGTTCGAACTGATCAAGTGTTAAAAATTGTGAACGGAGTCCATCATCAATATCATGCGCATTATAAGCAATATCATCAGCAATAGCAGCACATTGTGCTTCTAGTCCCGCAAAACAGTCAAGCTCAAGATCTTGCTTTGCATTGTATTGTAGAATATCAATAGGAATTTCTTTTTGGTTTGCATAAGGACCTAAAAGGGGACCGTTATGTTTTACAAGTCCTTCGAGCGTTTCCCATGTGAGGTTTAATCCATCAAAATTTGCGTAGCGTTGTTCTAGCTTTGTGACAATGCGTAACGCTTGTGCATTATGGTCAAAGCCACCATAAGGTGCCATTGCTTCATTGAGGGCATCTTCTCCTGCATGACCAAAAGGCGTATGCCCAAAGTCGTGAACAAGAGCAATGGCTTCGGCAAGGTCTTCATCAAGACAAAGGGCACGGGCTAATGTTCGTGCAATTTGAGAAACCTCTATTGAATGCGTCAGCCGTGTACGATAATGATCACTTTCATCAGCGATAAACACTTGTGTTTTGTGTTTGAGGCGTCGAAATGCATTAGAATGAATAATACGATCTCTATCTCGTTGAAACGGTGAGCGTAGGGTATTTGTAGTTTCGTAAAATAATCTCCCACGGCTTGTGTGCGGATTGGTACTGTAGACCGCTCGAGCTTGGGAATTAATATTACTTATATCCATTGCAAGCTGTCCATTCTCATCTTAAAATTGAGGTTGGTTTATTAACTTCTTTTTAGTTAACAATACTCTTTCTTGATAGTTTAATGCAAGGATATACAGAATGCGTGTGAATATTTCAGATGTTGCTGCCAAGCAAATTGCTCAGATACTTTTGAGTGAACCCGATAAAATAGGATTACGTATTTCCGTTGAAGGCGGTGGGTGTTCCGGTTTTTCTTATAAATATAGTTTGGTTTCTGAAATGTGTGAGAATGATCTCGTTCTGAAAAAAGATGGGGCAATTGTCTTTATTGATTCATTATCCCTTCCCTTCATGGAAGGGGCTGAAATTGATTTTGTTGACGATCTTATGGGACAGTCTTTTCAAATTCACAATCCTAATGCTGTTTCATCGTGTGGGTGTGGTGTGAGTTTTTCAATTTGAGAGTGATGACTTTGTGATATTGTTTCTTGAAAAAATGAACAGTTTGGTCAACAATATAAAAATGGGTGTTTTTACGAAAAGATTGAGCCGGTGGTTGTGCGTGGTGTTTGGTGTATTGATTTGGAGCCATAGCGCCTTTTCTGAAGAAGGGAAAGATTACCAACAGACACAATTAAAAAGCTTTATGATAACATCTCCAGATCATGAAGCAGATTATGAAAAAGAGAATAAAGAGAATTTTGTTGCTCAAAGCCAGCTTATTTTGCATGCTCGATTAAAAAATAAGAAGGAAGATATTGTAAAAGGGCTCATATGGCGGGTTTATGCACCCATCTTAGGGATTGATAATAAATTACCACTCATTGCAACTTATGAGGGGGGGAGTGCCCATTTTGATTTAGAACCAGGAAGCTATCTTGTTCATCTCTCATTTGGTCATGCGAGTGCAGTACAGCATATAGATTTAGAAAGTGGACAAAATCTTGTAAAGAATTTTATCCTTGATGCTGGTGGCATTATTTTAAATGCTACATTGCTCAATGGTATCATCAATGAAAAGGAATTGCGTTTTACTCTTTATGAGGATGAAAAAGAAAATGATGAAACTGGCGTTATTTTATCAAATATTAGTGCTCAATCAATTGTGCGTTTGAAAGCTGGCCGTTATCATGTTGCTTCCCATTATGGTTCTATTAATGCTACTGCTCGTTCTGATGTCCAAGTAGATACAGGGAAAATTACAGAAGTCACTCTTGAACATCAAGCTGCTCAAATTATCTTAAAGTTGGTACGGCAAGAAGGAGGCGAAGCGCTTGCAGATACAAGTTGGTCTATTACCAATGATTCTGGCGATATTGTTTATGAGACGGTTGGCGCTTATGTTTCACTCGTATTAGCTGAGGGTGAGTATATTGCGATTGCTAAAAATCAGGATAAAATTTACCAGAAAGTTTTTTCTGTTGTTTCTGGCCATGATGCGGAAATAAATGTGGTAGCAAATGCACAAAATATGCAACGAATCGATGAGGAAGTGGATTAAGAGCAGTTTATCGCATAAAGGATAATGAGAGATGGGTGGAGGGTTTTGGTGGTAGAAATTTCAACAGTTGGTGTTTTTTTTGCAGGTGCATTGTCTTTTTTATCACCCTGTGTTTTGCCATTAGTTCCCCCTTATTTATGCTATATGGCAGGGATTGGTATTGATGATTTTCGTTCAGAAAAACATCAGGGGAAGACGTTTATACGATGGGGGCTTCTATCTTCTGTTATTGCTTTTGTGCTTGGTTTTACAACGGTTTTTATTGCTTTGGGTGCTAGTGCAAGCACAATTGGTAAGTTTATCGGTTATTACCGAGATTGGTTTGCAATTGCTGCTGGAATTATCATCATCATTTTTGGTTTAAATTTTTTGGGTCTTTTCAAGATTGCTGTTTTATTTCGTGAAGCACGTTTTCAAACACGAGGAATGCCTGCTGGTCCTTTAGGGGCTTATGTTATTGGTTTAGCTTTTGCATTTGGTTGGACACCCTGTATTGGTCCAATATTGGGACCTGTCATAACTTTGGCTGGGACAAAAGAGACTGTAGGTGAGGGAGCATTTCTTTTGGGAGTTTAC
This sequence comes from Bartonella sp. ML70XJBT.G, assembly GCF_028618575.1. Lineage (GTDB taxonomy): Bacteria > Pseudomonadota > Alphaproteobacteria > Rhizobiales > Rhizobiaceae > Bartonella. Next base: position 14,837 of record NZ_JAQITA010000009.1, read on the forward strand.
GCATTAGGTCTTGGAGTACCTTTTATTTTAGCAGCTCTCTTTTCCAGCAGTTTTATGAGATTTTTAGGAGCTTTTCGTATTCATTTAGGAAAAGTTGAAAAAGTTATTGGTCTTTTTTTAGTTATGAGCGGTATTTTATTTTTAACAGGTTCTATGCAAGATCTTTCCTTCTGGCTCTTGGAACATTATCCTTCTTTGAGTTATGTTGAAGCTCTTCGTTGGGATGATATTATAAGTTTTTTTGGATTTTCTCGTTAGTTTTATGTGTTTTTATGGTTAAAAATTGTCTTTCTATTATTCTTGCAGCAGGTGAAGGGACGCGGATGAAATCGTCTCTTCCTAAAGTGTTGCATAAAATTGCTGGATTGCCTCTTATATGCCATGTCATCAAACAAATAGAAGCGGCAGGGACTTCGCAATTAGCTGTCGTTGTGGGATTTGGTGCTCAAGATGTTACGGAAATTGTTCAGTCTTTTGCAAAAAATGCAATGATTTTTGAACAAGGAGAGCGTTTGGGAACGGCTCATGCTGCTCTTTCTGCTCGCGCAGCTTTGCAGAAAGGGGTTGATGATGTGCTTATCGTTTTTGCTGATACTCCTTTGATTGAGCAAAATTCATTGCAACAAATTCGTGCACAACTTGCTGGTGGAGCAGATGTGGTTGTGGCTGGTTTTCACGCTCTAGAGCCAACGGGATATGGGCGTCTTGTTGAGAAAAATGGTAAACTTATCGCGATCGTAGAAGAAAAAGATGCCAGCGATGAAGAAAAAAAGCTCTCTTTTTGTAATGGGGGAATATTTGCTCTTCAGGGAAAGCATGCGCTTTCTCTTTTAGGCAAGGTTGGTAATAATAATGCGAAGCAAGAATATTATCTCACGGATATTGTTGCTATTGCTGCGCGTGAAGGATTAGATATTCGTGTTGTCGAAGTGCCTTTTGAAAATATTGTCGGGATTAATAACTGTTTTGAACTTTCTGAGGCTGATGCTTTGTGGCAAAAGCGTAAAGCACGTGATCTCATGTTATCTGGTGTGACAATTCTTAAACCAGAGACTGTTTATTTTTCTTATGACACAGAGATTGAACCTGGTGTTGTCATTGAGCCAAATGTTTATTTTGGGCAAGGGGTAAAAGTACAGTCTGGTGCGGTTATTCATGCCTTTAGTTATCTAGAGGGGGCGCTTGTTGGTATGAATGCGCAGATTGGGCCCTATGCACGTTTGCGTCCTGGGACAGAGTTAGCACGGTCAGTAAAGGTTGGAAATTTTTGTGAAGTCAAAAAAGCGAGAGTAGGAGAATTCTCTAAAATTAATCATTTGAGTTATGTGGGGGATGCAGAAATTGGTACATATAGCAATATCGGAGCTGGGACTATTACTTGTAATTATGATGGTGTTCATAAATATAAAACCACGATTGGTGATCATGCTTTCGTTGGATCTAATTCAGCACTTGTTGCTCCCTTAATAATAGGGAATGGTTCTTACATTGCTTCAGGAAGTGTTATCACTGAAAATGTTCCTATGAATAGTATGGCTTTTGGACGTGCACGACAAGTGACGAAAAAGGATTATGCAACGAAATTGCGTGCGCGTTTATTAGCAGATAAACAGAAAAAGTGATCGTTTTCAGTCTCTTTTCTTTGTTTTGAGATGATCTCAAATTTTGTAGGAGGCTTATTTTAGATCTTACTTTCCCTATTTTATTTATTTGAGATCTTAAAGTTTAAAATGAAGATATTTTGATTGTTTTATGAGATTATATAAATCTCAGATGTGAGTTGGAGTTTTTAAATGTGTGGGATTATCGGAATTCTTGGCAAAAGATGTGTTACATCCTCTTTAGTTGATGGTTTAAAGCGTCTTGAGTACAGAGGGTACGATTCCGCGGGGGTTGCAACAGTTCATAAGGGAAAGATTTATCGCGTACGCGCAGAAGGCAAGCTTGTTCATTTAGAAGAAAAATTAAAAAAAATATCTTTAGAAGGAAATTTAGGAATTGGCCATACGCGTTGGGCAACCCATGGAGTTGCTGTGGAGCGAAATGCGCATCCTCATGTAACAGAAAAGCTGGCGATTGTTCATAATGGCATTATTGAAAACTTTGTAGAATTGCAAAGGGAGCTTATTGAAGATGGTTATCGCTTTGAAACAGAGACAGATACGGAGGTTATTGCACATTTAATTACGCGCGCATTAAACAGTGGTCTTTCTCCACAGGAAGCCATGCGCACAAGCTGGAAAAGATTGCAAGGTGCTTTTGCACTTGCTGTTATTTTTGAGGGTGAAGATAATCTTATGATTGCTGCTCGTTCTGGACCACCACTAGCAATTGGCTATGGAAAAGATGAATTTTTTGTTGGATCGGATGCTATTGCTTTGTCACCTTTCGTCAATCGTATTAGTTATATGGAAGATGGTGATTGGGCTGTTTTGACACGAGAGGGGGTAACAATTTATGATACGGATAATCAACCGGTAAAACGTCCTATGACAACATTGTTGGAAGGAAATTTATTGGTTTCTAAGGGGAATCATCGACATTTCATGCATAAGGAAATGTTTGAACAACCTGAAGTGATCTCTCATAATTTAGCGCATTATCTTGACCTTGGAAGCCATACGGTTCGCTCATTTGAGAATGCAATTGATTGGAAAAATATTAATCGGATCGTTTTTGCAAGCTGTGGAACGGCTTATTATTCAACCTTAGTCGCGCGCTACTGGTTTGAAAAATTTGCTGCTTTAAGTGTTGATAATGATGTCGCTTCAGAGTTTCGTTATCGTGAACCCCCTCTCACTTGTGATGTATTATCGGTATTTGTTTCTCAATCTGGTGAAACAGCCGATACATTAGCTTCTTTGCGTTATTGTCGTGAACGTGATGTAAAAACCGCGACAATTGTGAATGTTGAGCAATCAACAATGGCAAGAGAAGCTGATTTTATTCTACCAACGCGCGCTGGACCAGAAATTGGTGTTGCTTCTACAAAAGCTTTTACCTGTCAGTTAACAACGCTTGCCGCAATGGCGCTTGGAGCCGCTAAGCAACGGGGATATCTCTCAGAGGAGGCGGAGCATCAGTTTGTTCAACAATTGGCAGAAATTCCGCGTATTTTAAATGAGGTTCTAAAGCTGGAGGATAAGATTGAACATATTTGTCGTGATTTAGCGCATGCAAAAGGTGTCCTGTATCTTGGGCGTGGAACTTCTTATCCTATTGCTTTAGAGGGGGCACTTAAACTGAAAGAGCTTTCTTATATTCATGCTGAAGGGTATGCTGCGGGTGAGTTAAAGCATGGACCAATTGCGTTGGTGGATGAGACAATCCCAGTGATTGTTGTTGCACCTTATGATCGGTGGTTTGAAAAGACTGTTTCTAACATGCAAGAGGTGGCAGCACGAAAAGGGCGTATTATTTTGATCACGGATAAGAGAGGGGCAGAAGCAGTTCATCTTGATACTTTATCAACAATCATTTTACCTGATATTCCAGAACTTATTACACCTATTATTTATGCTTTACCTATTCAGTTAATTGCTTACCATACAGCTGTTTTATTAGGAACAGATGTTGATCAACCGCGTAATTTAGCAAAATCTGTCACTGTTGAGTGAAAATGATTTTGTATTTTGAAGTTTTGCAGGAAGAATTTTAAGAATACAAAAGATGACTTAAGAGTGGTTATTTATTTTTTACAGAATAGAGATGATATATTGCTTCACGCTTGTGTTTCTCACGTTCTTTAATGGTGGCATGCACCTCACGTAAAACAGAGCGCCAATGTGTTGCGTATTTGTGTATTTATTAAATTTCAATGTTTTTCAGCTCATTTTTGCGACAGCGTCCGTAAATAGCATTGTGATAAAGCTGTTGAGCAACGACCATCTTTAGGCTTATGAAGGAAAAAATCGGCACCGTCATATTCTTTGTCAGCTTTCAATATAGCGACAGTTTTTGGCAGCTAAGGCGGTTCATAAAAGGACATTTTCAGTCCTTTCTTGTACAATTTTTATTCACGCGCTAGTTCCGCTTGTGATGTGTAAGAGGGGGGAATATCAATGGGTTTGAAAGGGGAAAAATGAAATATTGGGCTCTTTCATTCAATATGGGAAAACATGAATTATTATTATAAATCAGTACTTTATTCAATTAAATAAGGATATTGAATACAGAAATATTTTTGGGCATGTCAAAAGAAGGTCTAGATGTGTGAAGAGGAAAATGTAGAAAGAATATGCTATGCGCCTGTCTTCATGCGAGAATAGTAGAATCTTGGATATGGGAAAAGAGAGTTTGGTTTGTGTGACTCTATAATTTTGAGAATGCGAACAAGAGTTTTTCAGTATACTCTATGTGAGGAAGGTCGTGGGAGAACAAACTGTAGAGAAAGCTTTTGAATAAAATTTTTCATTTTGGTTGAAGGGCTTTTTTATTATTATCCTGCTCGTAAGAGACGTGTAGCATCATCTTTTCCGAAAAGATAAAGCAGTAAACGTAAGGCTTGTCCTCGCTCTGAAGACAGATGAGGATCACGTTGCAGAAATAAACGCGCATCTCTTCTGGCTAATAATAAAAGATTACTATGTACGGCAAGGTTTGCTATGTGAAATTCGGGCATACCAGATTGTCGTGTGCCTAAAAGCTCTCCTTCTCCCCTTAGCCGCCAGTCTTCTTCAGCGATTTTAAAACCATCTTCGGTACTACGTATAATATTAAGGCGTGTTGCAGCTGTTTTTGTTAAGGGATCTTTGTAGAGCAAAATACAGGAGGATTTTTTCTCTCCTCGTCCAACACGTCCACGCAATTGATGGAGTTGTGAAAGACCAAAATGTTCCGCATGTTCGATGACGATGATTGAAGCATCTGGAATATCTACGCCTACTTCAATGACGGTTGTTGCAACTAAGATATTGATATTTCCGTATTTAAAGGATGTCATGGCTGCTTCTTTTTCATCCGTTGACATTTTGCCGTGGATCATACCAACACGTGTTCCAAATCGCTCTTGGAGAATAGCAAAGCGGCTTTCAATAGAAGTAAGCTCTAGAGCTGTTGATTCTTCCACTAAAGGACAAATCCAATAGAGCTTTTCTCCTTTTTCTAATGCAACGGTAATTCGTTCTATGAGTTCATCAATACGTTTTAGAGAAAGTGTTGCTGTTGTAATGGGTTGTCGTCCCACTGGTTTTTCTGTGAGCTGTGAAATATCCATATCTCCAAAAGCTGTTAAGACGAGCGTGCGTGGAATTGGAGTAGCAGTCATGACAAGCATATCAGGTTTATGGCCTTTTGCCGTTAAAGCAAGGCGTTGATGTACACCAAAACGGTGTTGTTCATCGATAATGGCTAAAGAAAGATTATGATAGGAAACACTCTCTTGTATGAGGGCATGGGTTCCAATGATAAAAGAAGCTTGGCCTGAGTGAATAGCGTTCAAAATATTTTTGCGTAGCTTTCCTTTTTCTCGCCCTGTTAAAAGAACTGTTTGTAAACCAATCTTTTCAGCAAGAGGTGCAATTGTTGCAAAATGTTGTCTAGCGAGAACTTCCGTTGGCGACATTAAAGCTGATTGTCCTGAATTCTCAGCAATTTGTGCCATTGCCATCAGTGCTACGACGGTTTTTCCTGCGCCTACATCCCCTTGAAGTAGCCTTAACATCGGCTCTGCTGAAGCAATATCCTTTGCAATTTCATGTATCGCTTTTGTTTGTCCATTTGTCAGTTGAAAGGGAAGGGATTGCAGCAATTTTTTCGTGTAAATTCCTGTTGATGGTCGAGAGGTTCCGGAGAGAGACTTGGTTTTCAAACGCACGAGTCCAAGAGCCAGTTGACAAGCGAGCAATTCATCATAGGCAAGGCGTTTGCGTGCCGCACTTTCTAGAGCTAAATCATTGGGATCCATGGGTGTATGAATACGGCGTAAAGCAACAGAAAAAGAGCAAAAATTTTGCTGCTTTTTGATGTTTTCTTCTATCCATTCTGGTAAGAGAGGAAGAGAATCAAGGGCATGTTGTATGATATGCCTTAGTGTTTTTGCCGATAGTCCAGCGGTAGAAGGGTAAACGGGTTCTATCAAGGGAATTTGATTTGATTGTTCGCTTGCTATGATATGATTGGGATGGATCATTGAAAGTTGTCCATTAAAACGTTCCACTTTGCCTGATACAATGACTTTTTTTCCTTCCGGTAGTTGTCTTTTCAACCAAGCGGGTTGAGCATGAAAAAAGACTAAATTCATTTTTCCTGTTGGATCATGTGCCGTAACCCGATAGGGTAATCGGTTACGTCCCATTGGTGGTGGCTGATGCTGATCAATAACAATTTCGAGTGTAACGGTATTCCCTTCTTGGGCCTCAGCAATATTGGGACGCGTTCTGCGATCTATAGCGGAATAAGGCATTAATTGAAGAAGATCCATGAGGGTGGGTTCGTGTTGCGTGGGATTAATATTTAAGACTTTTGCCAATAAGCTATAGATTTTAGGTGTAACCCCAGAAAGAGTACGAATAGAATTAAAAAAGGGAGCAATAAGGCTTGGAAGCATAAGCAAATTTACCTTGCTCTTTTTGTTTTTTCTAGTGCTTTAAAAGAGCTTTTTGGGGATAAGTCATCGAAGAAAAAGAGAGTTTATTTACATTTTGAGCTTTAAGAAAAAAAGCTTCATATTTAAAGAATACATAAAATAAAAAAGTACAAAAAAGAGAGGTATTATTCAATATATTCTATCCGATTTTTTGCTTTTTCTTTTTGTCTGTTTATTAGCTGTGAATAGAGATATTTTTTTGATAAAAGCCTTTTATAAATCGCAATAGAATTGCAATATCTTACTCGTATGCAGAGGGATGAGCCTATAAATTTAAGGACGAGTAAATTAAAGTATTCTCTATTATAAGGCAGATAAGGGTATAATTTGACATTTATTTTAGAGTAGGAAACTGTGAGAGTGAAAAAAGATAAAAGTAAAATACGAGATGAAAAAAAATCTCTTCCTCGCTTTATTCATTTGAGAGTGCACTCTGCTTATTCACTTCTTGAAGGGGCTTTGAAAATTCCACAAATTATTCAACATGCCATTTCAGATCATACCCCAGCGGTTGCTATTACCGATACAAATAATTTATTTGGTGCTTTGGAATTTTCGCAATATTGTTTTTCTCATGGTATACAACCTATTATTGGTTGTCAGCTCACTGTTGATTTTGCTGATGAAGAGGATAATGCACGTTTTACTCAAGGGCGTCATCCTGCTCATTTCTGCTCTGTTGTTTTGTTAGCGGCTAGCGAGATCGGTTATGCCTATTTGGTTCGTCTTGTCAGTCGTGCTTATCTTGATAAGTGCGATACTGATCCTCCTCATATCAAAATTGATTGGTTGTCAGCGCATAGTGAAGGAATCATTGCTTTAACGGGAGGAAAGGGAGGGCCTATTAATTTCTCTTTGGCAGAAGGGAAAAAAGAACGGGCTGCTGAACGCTTAATTTCTTTAAAAAAAATCTTTGCTGATCGTCTGTATGTAGAATTACAGCGACATGGCTCTTTTGATCAACAAGTAGAAGCTGCGCTTATTGAGTTGGCGTATCAATATGAAATTCCTCTTGTTGCAACCAACGAAGCTTTTTTTCTGAATCAAGAAGGCTATGAAGCCCATGATGCACTGATGGCAGTGGCAGAAGGACAAATTGTCTCTAATCCAGAGCGTAAACGTGTGACACCAGATCATTATTTGAAATCACAAGATGAAATGGTGGCACTGTTTTCTGATCTTCCAGAAGCTCTGGAGAACAGTGTTGAAATTGCCTTGCGTTGCCATATCGCTACCCCAGTTCGAAAACCCATTTTGCCTCGTTTTATAGAAAAGTCTGTTGATTCAAACTGTACTTTAGAAGTAGAAGATAGTGAATTGTTAAATCAAGCTAAAGCTGGTTTGAAAATGCGCCTTGAGACAATTGGACTGGCTGAAGGATATACTGTTACAGATTATGAAGAGCGGCTTGATTATGAAGTGTCCATTATTACACGTATGCAATTTTCAGGCTACTTTCTTATCGTTTCAGATTTTATAAAATGGGCAAAAGCCCATGATATTCCTGTTGGTCCAGGGCGTGGTTCTGGTGCTGGTTCACTGGTTGCTTATGCGTTGACTATTACTGATGTTGATCCATTGCGTTTTTCTCTTCTCTTTGAACGTTTTCTTAATCCTGATCGTGTGTCGATGCCGGATTTTGATATCGATTTTTGTCAAGAGCGTCGCGAAGAGGTGATTCAGTATGTTCAAAAAAAATATGGTCGTGATCAAGTTGCGCAAATCATTACCTTTGGTAAATTGCAAGCACGTGCGGTATTGCGTGATGTTGGGCGTGTTTTAGAAGTACCTTATCGGCAGGTGGATTATCTTACAAAACTCGTTCCTGCTACACCTGGAAGTCAGGTTGAATTGGCTGATGCTATTAAGGATGAACCTAAATTTGAGGAAGAAAAGAAAAAAGATCCCCTCATAGGGCGTACATTAGATATTGCGCTTCAGTTGGAGGGGCTTTATCGTCATGCATCAACCCATGCTGCAGGGATTGTTATCGGTGATCGACCGCTTTCAGAACTTATTCCGATGTATCGTGATCCTCGTTCCGATATGCCTGTGACACAATTTAACATGAAATATGTTGAACAGGCAGGGCTCGTCAAATTTGATTTCCTTGGCTTAAAAACCCTTACTGTTTTGAAAATGGCGGCAGATTTTGTTGCACGAAAGGGGAGCAAAATAGATTTGTCGAATATCCCTCTCAATGATGAAGCGACTTATGCTATGATGGCACGTGGTGAAACGGTTGGCGTGTTTCAAGTGGAAAGTGCTGGTATGCGTAAAGCACTCATCGGAATGAGGCCTGATCGGATTGAAGATATTATTGCTCTTGTAGCGCTTTATCGTCCTGGTCCAATGGAGAATATTCCAACCTATAATGCACGAAAACACGGGGAAGAGGAAATTGCTTCCATTCATCCTAAAATAGATCATCTCATTAAAGAGACACAAGGTGTTATAGTCTATCAGGAACAGGTGATGCAGATTGCTCAGGTGCTTGCTGGTTATTCGCTTGGGGAAGCGGATTTATTACGTCGTGCTATGGGTAAAAAAATTCATAAAGAAATGCAACAACAGCGGACGCGCTTTGTGAATGGAGCTGTTGCTGGTGGTGTTGATAAAGATCAGGCTGATATTATTTTTGATCTTTTAGCAAAATTTGCCGATTACGGTTTTAATAAGTCGCACGCTGCTGCTTATGCAATCGTTTCTTATCAGACAGCTTATATGAAAGCACATCATCCCGTTGAATTTTTAGCCGCTTCAATGACATATGATATGACAAATACGGATAAGTTAAATGATTTTCGCCGTGAAGCATTAAGGTTGGGTATTAAAGTTATTGCACCTTGTGTGCAAACGTCACATCGTATTTTTGAAGTTGGTGATAACTGTATTTATTATTCTCTTGCTGCCATTAAAGGTGTAGGCGAAGCGGTTGTTGATCATATTGTTGCTTGTCGGGGAAATAAACCTTTTAAGGATTTGGAAGATTTTTGCGAGCGTATTGATCCGCGTATTGTTAATAAGCGTGCGATGGAAAGCTTGATTTGTGCTGGCGCTTTTGATTGCTTTCATATTGCACGGGAGGTTTTATTGGCAAGTCTTGGGACACTTCATGCACGTGCGCTTCGTATTCTCGAAAACAATTCTAGTGGACAGATTGATATATTTGGCATTTTGGGTGGATTAAAAGAGCCGTTGATTTTATCGCAAACCTCTCCTTGGTTACCAGATGAAAAACTTCATCGAGAATTTCAAGCAATAGGTTTTTACTTTTCTGCGCATCCTCTAGATGAGTATCAAGCTATTCTTGCTAAAAAACGCGTTCAAACTTGGCTTCATTTTGCTAATGCCGTAAAAGGGGGAGCAACTGCTGCTAGACTTGCTGGAACTGTCGTAGCAAAACAAGTGCGTAAAACAAAGTCTGGTAAAAAAATGGGGATTATTCATTTTTCTGATACGAGTGGACAGTACGAAGCAGTTCTCTTTTCTGAAGCACTTGCGGATTATGAAGAAATACTAGAGCCTGGAAAATCTTTTATCATTACAGTGAGTGCGGAAAATCGCTCTGAAGGTGTGAGTTTGCGCCTTGAGACCGTCCAATCTTTGGAAAAGGAAGCATTGCAGAATCATAAAATGCTGCGTCTCTTTATAAAGACCGTTGATATGCTTGCGCAAATTGAGCAGAATTTAAATCCTCAGGGGAATGGAGAAGTTGGGCTTGTTCTTATTCAAGACGATGGATTACGGGAGGTCGAAATTACGCTCCCCAAACGATACAAAGTTAATTCACATATAGCAAGCGCTATGAAATTAATTCCAGGAGTTATTGCTGTGGAGTTAACTTAAATCAAGAGTTATAAGGTGAGTGCTTATTTATACACTATGTTTGAAGTGATTGTTGAAGGAGAATTTTATTTTAAACCAGATTGGAAATTTTGAAAATTCTTGTTTTTATTTTTGATCAATGATGTTGGAGCCTAGCATCATAAAGTGAATAAAATATTTCTTGTGTTTCTCAAGTTAGTGAAGGTATTTTATAATTTTTTATCATATATTTTTATGGCATTCATCGTATCATACATATAAAGCCAATTAAGCTGAGAGATGATATTCTCTGGTGTGCGAATTTTCATAATAAAATTACGTGCCATTGCCATAGGACCCGTTGCGTGATAGACTATTTTATTGAAATCTCCGCGTTTTTTTACTGCTCTTATTCGAGGTGTTCGTATTTTTTCATAAAGTGAAAGAGCTTTTTTTAATGACAGATTTTTAAGAGAGAGCGTTTCTGCTAATGTGGCAGCATCTTCTATTGCCATAGCAGCACCTTGTGCGGCAAAGGGGAGGACTGCATGTGCACTATCTCCAACAAAGACTTGTCGCTCTAAGCCTAGAAAACGGTGTTTTTTCATATGAAAAAGGGGCCAATAGGTCCACTTATCAATATGGTCAAAGATTTGCGAGATTTGTCCATGCCAATCTTTAAAAAGAAATTTCAAATGTTCTTTATTTCCTTTATGCGCCCACCCTTCTTTTGGATTGTTTCTATTTGTAATGGCTACAAAATTAAACAGTTTTGCTGATGGTTGAATGGGATAGACAACAAGGTGATTTTGAGGTCCCATCCAAGCTATGATTGTTTTCACATTGTGCAATAAAGAGCGAAAGTCTTTAGGAAGATTTTCAAATTCTGTTGTTGCCCGCCAAGCAATAAAGCCGCTGAAATCTGCTTTTTCATGAAAAGGAGCCAATTTCCGTAATGTGGACCAAACTCCATCGCATCCGATAAGGAGCGGAGTTGAATAAAATTGGTGTTGTTCTGTCGTATTTGATGTATCTGTTTTGATTGTTTTTATGTTCATGCTGTTTGTGGTTTGGATCAACGATAGAACAGTTTCGCCTGTTTTATATTTAATAAAGGGATTTTCCATAACAGCGTTGTGTAAAACTTTTTGTAAGGCGGCACGATGAATCGTAATGTAAGGGAATTTCCAGTATTTTTCTGATAAATTGATCAGATCAACACGCAATCGCGTTTTTAAAGAGAGCCCATCTTTTAACTCAAGAAAGTGTGGCGTCGTACCCATTTCTATGAGCTTATGAAGAATTCCCCAATGAGAAAGGATACAGGTTGCATTTGGAGTAAGCTGAATACCAGCTCCCACAGCTTCAAGCTGTTTACACTTTTCAATAACTGTCGTTTTTATTCCTTTATGGGCGAATGCTAAGGCAGTGCTTAAGCCTGCAATCCCACCTCCAACGATGATTGGTGATTGGTCCATAAGCTTTGTCATAGTGAAAAAGAAGAAAATGTATTATAATGAATTGCTTGGATGATATAAACATCCTGGTGGGTTTGTCTGATTGTATGATAGCGAGGAAATATAGCGATACAGTGTTGAACAATAAGGGCAATTTTTTTCATCAGCCGCTCCCATGTCAATAAAAATATGAGGGTGATCAAAGGGTTGTGTTGCCCCCACACACATAAATTCTTTTACACCAATTTCGATTATTTTATATCCACGATCATTTTGAAAATGGGGAATGTTATGATCAGTCATGGTGTTAAACTCCGAATAAATTGTCTCATCAGGTATGATTGGATTTTTTATTTTATGCACAAGTTTGTAATAAAGCTTATGATAATGCAAGGTGCTTTTTAAGATAAACTCACTATCTTGTATGTTCATGAGCGTATCACTCTGTTTTTTAGCATCTTGCGTACAGAAAGAGTCTCAAATGTTTGTGAAATATTCAAGGTAAATCAGATGAGAAAAAGAGATCGTTAAACAGTAATATATTGTAAAGTGTTCAGTCATATATTTAATTATAAAATTTTTAGAAAGTATAAAGGAAGTTTAGCTAAAGTATATGGGGCAGAGGGTGAAAGACCAGATTTTTTTATCGGATATAACGATGAAAAATCCGATGCGGTTTATTAATAGAGAATTTTCATGGTTACAATTTAATACGCGTGTATTGATGGAGTCCACGAATACAAAGCATCCTTTATTAGAACGACTACAATTTCTCTCTATTTCCGCAGCAAATCTTAATGAGTTTTTTATGGTTCGTGTTGCTGGTCTTGCTGCTCAAATTCGTGCTGGCGTGACAGTGTGCAGTGCAGATGGGCGCACACCGCAGGAACAGCTTGATCTTGTGTTCGCTGAGATTTCCCATTTGCAGACTCAGCAATTACGAGAATTACATGTTTTACGTCATGAATTAAAACAGAATGCTATCGAAATTATTTGTTCTGATGAGCTTGCAGAAATTGAAAAATTATGGCTCGAAAAATATTTTCTTGAGACAATTTTTCCTGTTTTAGAACCTTTGTTTGTTGATTCTGTTCACTCTTTTCCGTTTATTCCTAATTTAGGGCTTTCTCTTGCTCTGCAATTGTCATGGCGTGATGATCAACAAGAAATGATAGCGTTATTGCCACTGCCAATGGCTTTAAAGCGTTTTATTCTTCTCCCTCAAAAAGAGAATCATTTTCGTTTTATTGCCTGTGAAGATGTTCTTCGTCTTTTTATAAATTATGTATTTCCTGATCATCAAGTGGATGGAATTGGTACATTTAAAGTGATTCGTGATAGTGATATTGAAGTGGAAGAAAAGGCTGAAGATCTTGTTCATTTTTTTGAAACTGCTCTTAAAAGGCGCCGTCAGGGGCAGGTTATTCGAATTGAATTTGATGCAAAAACACCAAAGAATTTACGCCACTTCATAAGTAAAGCCCTTGCTGTTCCTGATAATTGGATCAGTGTTCTTGATGGATTTTTGGCACTTAATATGGTTTCAGAGATTGTTTCTATTCCACGGAATGACCTAAAATTTATTCCTTATCATCCTCGTTTTCCTGAATCTATTCGTAAGCATAGGGGTGATTGCTTTGCAGCTATTCGTGAAAGCGATATCGTACTTCATCATCCTTATGAATCCTTTGATGTTGTTGTACAATTTTTACTTCAAGCGGCTAACGATCCTGATGTTGTGGAAATCAAACAGACTCTTTATCGTACATCGAATGATAGTCCAATTGTTCGTGCTTTGATTAAGGCTGCTAAACAGGGAAAATCTGTCACTGCTTTGGTAGAACTGAAAGCACGTTTTGATGAGGAAGCGAATATTCGCTGGGCACGTGATCTTGAGCGGGCAGGTGTACAAGTTGTTTTTGGTTTTGTTGCCTTGAAAACACATGCTAAAATGTCACTGATTACGAGGTGTGAAGATAAACGTCTTTGCTCTTATGTGCATCTTGGCACGGGAAATTATCACCCTATTAATGCTAAAGTTTATACCGATCTTTCTTTTTTTACCAACGATGATGATACTGCGCGTGATGTTGCATTATTGTTCCATTATATTGCTCAGCATGAGCGTCCAAATGAGGTCATGAAGATTGCTTTTTCACCCTTAACATTGCGCAATCGTATTTTGGAGCATATTGAAGGGGAAATTACTCATGCGCGGCAGGGGCGGTCTGCTGCTATTTGGATGAAAGTCAATGCATTGGTTGACTCTGAAATTATCGATGCTTTATATCGTGCGAGTCAAGCAGGTGTACAGATCGATTTGGTGGTGCGTGGTATATGTTGTTTACGCCCTGGTATTCTAGGAATTTCAGATAATATTCGTGTAAAGTCAATTGTAGGGCGCTTTCTTGAACATAGTCGTATTTTTTGCTTTGGTAATGGTGAAGATTTACCCAATGAGAACGCTCTTGTTTATTTAGGGTCTGCTGATATGATGCCTCGTAATCTGGATTATCGTATTGAAATACTGGTTCCAGTTTTGAATAAAACGGTTCGTAAGCAAATTCTTTTACAAATTATGTTGGCTAATATTATTGATAATCAACAAAGTTTTGATATACTCTCTAATGGAAAATCAAGGCGTATAATACCGCAAAGAGGTGAAAGTCCGTTTAATGCACAGGAGTATTTTATGGCCAATGCAGGTTCTGCAGGGTGGAAAAATTCTTTTGAGTCTTCTGCTTCATCTTTGATGGCGTTGCATCGGCGACAAGCCAAAATATATAAAGACTGAAATCCAATGACATATATAAATGCTCAGGGACGGTTGAAGGGGTGTAAACCTGTTGCTGTTATCGATATTGGCTCAAATTCTGTTCGACTCGTTATTTATGAAGGTCTTGTTCGTTCGCCAACGGTTTTATTTAATGAAAAAGTCCTCTGTGGTCTTGGTCAAGGTGTTGCAAAAACTGGATTTTTAGAAGAAAATTCTATAAAAATGGCGTTGCAAACATTGAAGCGGTTTCGTGCGCTTTGTCGACAGATTGGAGCAGATGAGGTCTATACACTTGCAACAGCCGCAGCGCGAGAAGCAAAAAACGGATCAGTCTTTCTTCAAAATGCTGAAAATATCTTGCAAAATAAAATATATCTTCTTTCAGGAAGTGAAGAAGCTGTTTATTCAGCATATGGGGTGATTTCTACTTTTTATAAACCTAAAGGTCTTTCTGGAGATCTTGGTGGTGGAAGTTTGGAGCTTATTGATATTGATGACTCTGAAGTAGGTGAGGGCGTAACACTGCCCTTAGGTGGTTTACGCCTACAGTATATGTCTAATAATGATATTGCGATTGCCACAAAAATTGCCCATGAGCAGTTTGGTAAATCTGCTGTCGTTTGTAAAGGCAGGGCACGGCGTTTTTATGCTGTTGGAGGGACTTGGCGTAATTTGGCAAAGCTCCATATGGCAACCAAACATTATCGGTTGCCTGTTATGCATGGCTATGAAGTTGATGCAGCTGAAATGGAAGATTTTCTGCGTTTTGTTGTGCGTGGCAGCATTGATAATATGCAAGGAATTACAGCTGTTTCAAAAAATCGTCGTCAGCTTTTGTCTTATGGGGCGATCATTCTTATTGAACTTATTCAATGTATGGAGTTTGAAACAATAGTTTTTTCTGGAGCAGGTGTTCGTGAAGGCTTTCTTTATTCACGATTGTCGCAAAAAATTCGTGATTCAGATCCTCTCATTGCAGCATGCACGGAAATGGCTATTTTACGGGCTCGTTCACCAAAGCAGGCAGAAGAACTTATTGATTTTACGACAAGCGCTTTTGAGGCTTTTGGGATTCTCGAGACTGAAAATGAATGCCGTTATCGCAAGGCTGCTTGTCTTCTTGCGGATATTGGTTGGCGAATCCATCCGGATTATAGGGGGAATGAGGCTGCTAATCGAATAGCACTAGGATCATATCCGGGAATTTCTCACGAGGGGCGTGCTTATGCTGCGCTTGCTGTATTTTTTCGCAATACAGGTTCATTAATTGATGAAGAATCCCTTCCTATTTTTCAACTCGCAACTAAAAATATTATTGAAAAAGCAAGAATTCTTGGTGAAATTATGCGGATTGCTTATCTTTTTAGTGCTTCTACGGCAGGCATTTTACCCCATTTATCGTGGCAAAAAAAGACAGATCACGTTGTTTTATATATTCCGAGGCGTTATGCTGATTTATTAGGAGAACGTCCTCTCAGTCACTTAAAGAAGTTATCAAAAATCATAAACCAGCCTCTTTCTTTTGAAACGTTTTGATCCTTTTTCTATTCATTTGTAGAATTCCGTACTCTATTTTTACATATGAGGGGTATTATGGAGATTTATCTTTTTGTTTTTGTGTCACGCCTGCTATAGGATATTCATAATATGAAGGTATTATGCTTTCACACTTTTTTGTGCTACACTGCTATTTCTACAAATCAGTCCGCTATTATTTAGAATTTTTTCTTCATTTATTATTCGGTATTTAATGAGAAATTTCAAGAATTCATCGTCTTTTTGAGCAAGCATTGAGCAAATTTAAATTTAAAAATTGTAAGGCATTTTACCATATTTGCATCGGTCATAAAGCACATTCTAAGTTCACGCGGAAATATGGATGATGAAGCAGATTTTTCCAGAATGAAAGTACTTAAAAGCTTTTATTTTTTCAGATAAAATGCGCGGAGCCAAGTGAAATTACATAATTCCTCTTTTTTGTTTTTCTGTTCACTGATTATACTCAAAATAAAACAAATCTTTTTAAAGATTTTATTGCGCCAGTTTTAGAATGCAAATGCTGAGAAATCTTTTGTAAATTAGAGTTGTTTGATGTTTATTTTTCCGTTGTCAAAATAAAATCCTATCTGGCCTTTGAGCATTTGTTCGGCTTTTTTCCCAAATATTTCATAGCGCCAACCATTCATAGCGGGAATATTTTTCTTTATACATCCATTAGCGATTTTTTCTAAATCATTAGCCGTGGCAATAATTTTTGGTGCAATGCCGTTTTCATTGGCAACGAGTTTTAATAACACTTTAAGAAGTTCGATAAGGGCAGTTGATGTCTCGTTGTGTGGATTATATTTAGGAAGAGGGGGTAACGTTGCAAGATCAATTTCTAAGCCTTCGTTTATAGCTTTGATGAGCGTTTGCGTGATTGAGAATTTATCCCAGTTTTTGTTTAGACTGCGCAAACGTTTTAAGGCAGTTTCATCTGTTGGCTGTTGAATTGCTATTTCAATCAAACACTCATCTTTCATAATATGACGGCGTGGAATATTATATTTGCGTGCTTTACGTTCACGCCAAGCTGCTATTTTTTGTAATACGGCAAGTTCACGTGGTTTTTTGATTTTGCCTTTTACTTTTTTCCATGCCTCATCTTCTGGCATATCATAGGTTTTGGGTGCTAAAAGGATTGCTATTTCATCATCCATCCAGTGGGCGCGTTTGTTTTTTTCTAGCTGATTTTTTAATAAGAGATAAACGTCTCTAAGATAGGTGACATCGGCAAGGGCATAGAGCAACTGTTTTTCGGAAAGAGGACGGTAGCTCCAATCTGTAAAACGAGATGATTTATCAATTTGATGTCCAGTGCAACGTTGTACAATTTGGTCATAGGAGATAGAATCACCAAAGCCACAAATTGATCCTGCTATTTGTGTATCAAAGAGAGGGGCGGGAATGACGCCTCCAAGATGATAAATCGTCTCAATGTCTTGACGTGCTGCATGAAAAACTTTGACAATTTTTTTATCGTTCATGAGATCAAAAAATGGGTGTAAATCAATGTCTTGTGACATTGGGTCAATGAGAGCTGTCGTGTCTGGTGAGGCAAGCTGAATGAGACACAATTGGGGCCAAAAAGTTGTTTCACGAATAAATTCAGTGTCGACTGTTACAAAATCTGAGGTACGCAGAATAGAAAGTGCAATTTCAAGTTCTTTGGTTTGTGTAATAAGATTCATCATCATTCTATTATAACGAGAGAAATTAAATTTGTCTTTTCTTGACTTTTTTTTTGAGTCTTTATCCTCATATCTTGACAAATGGTTATGAAAAAGCCTTTGTAGCGCATGTGAAAATTATATCAAAGGCAAAAACTATGCATCGTTATCGCAGTCATCATTGCGCTGCTCTTCGTAAATGTGATGTAGGAACAAAAGTTCGTCTTTCGGGATGGGTTCATCGTGTTCGTGATCATGGCGGAATCCTTTTTGTAGATTTACGTGATCATTTTGGAATTACGCAGATTGTTGCTGATCCTGCTTCGCCAGCTTTTAAAATTATTGAGAGCATACGTTCTGAATGGGTCATTCGTGTAGATGGGGAAGTGTGTGCACGTGCTGATGAGGTTATTAATACATTTCTTCCAACAGGCGAAATTGAAATTTTTGCCAAAGAGGTGGAAATCCTTTCAAAGTCTGATGAGCTTCCTTTACCCGTTTTCGGCGAACCTGATTATCCAGAAGATATTCGATTGAAGTACCGTTTTCTTGATTTGCGTCGTGAAACTATGCATAAAAATATCATGCGTCGTACAGAAATCATTGCTGCTATCAGACGCTCTATGCAAGAGAATGGTTTTACCGAATTTACCACACCACTTTTGACGGCTTCATCACCGGAGGGAGCACGTGATTTTTTGGTGCCAAGTCGTATTCATCAGGGAAAATTTTATGCATTGCCACAGGCTCCTCAACAATACAAACAGTTGTTGATGATGTCGGGTTTTGATCGTTATTTCCAAATTGCTCCCTGTTTTAGAGATGAAGATCCCCGCGCTGATCGTCTTCCAGGGGAGTTTTATCAATTAGATCTTGAGATGAGTTTTGTTGAACAAGAGGATGTTTTTGTAACAATGGAACCTATTATGCGCTCTCTTTTTGAAGAGTTTGCAGATGGAAAACCTGTAACACAAAACTTTCCTCGTATTTCTTATGATGAAGCAAAGCGAAAATATGGTTCGGATAAGCCTGATTTACGGAATCCGATTATTATGGAGGATGTCTCACAGCATTTTTATGATTCTGGTTTTAAAGTTTTTGCGCATATTTTAGCGAATGATAAAAATGCACGAGTGTGGGCTATTCCAGCTAAAACGGGTGGAAGTCGTGCTTTTTGTGATCGTATGAATGGCTGGGCACAAGGTGAGGGACAGCCTGGGCTTGGTTATATTTTCTGGCGTGAAGAGCAAGGAAAATTTGAAGGGGCTGGTCCTATTGCCAAAAATATTGGCGAGCAAAGGACTGAAGCACTTCGTATGCAGCTTGGTCTTGAAAGTGGTGATGCCTGTTTTTTTGTGGCAGGAGATCCAAAGAAATTTGCATCTTTTGCCGGTGCAGCACGCACAAGAGTAGGGGAAGAATTAAATCTTGTTGATCGAGATTCTTTCTCTTTAGCATGGATTGTTGATTTTCCATTTTTTGAATGGAATGAAGATGAGAAAAAACTTGATTTTGCACATAATCCTTTTTCTATGCCGCAAGGGGGAGAGGATGCTCTTGAGTGTCAAGATCCTCTCACGCTTAAAGCATTTCAGTATGATCTTGTTTGTAATGGTTATGAGATTGCATCGGGTGGAATTCGTAATCATTCACCAGAAATGATGCTTAAAGTTTTTAATCTTGTTGGTCTTTCCAAAGAGGTGGTAGAAGATCGTTTTGGTGCTCTTTATCGTGCATTTCATTATGGAGCTCCACCCCATGGTGGTATGGCGGCTGGTATTGATCGTATTATTATGCTTTTACAAGGCGTTAAAAATTTACGTGAGGTTGCTTTATTTCCTATGAATCAGCAAGCCTTTGATCTTTTGATGGGGGCGCCGTCTGATGTCTCTTCTGCACAATTACGTGATTTAGGGATACGAATGGCTCCTATTAACAAAAATAGTTCATGAAATTGATTTTGGATTTTTAGCAGTTTTCTCTCTACAGTGAAGTTTTAAGATTCTTAGTGTATGTGTATATGTTGTTTATAAAGCTTAAGGCTATACTGCATTTGCATTTTTTTACATTGTAGAAAAGGGCAGTTATTTTAGTGTTTATAAGCATAATGCGATGTTTAATAGCATTGCATTATGCGAACAAACTTCATACTATCCATGATAGAAACGAAATATTATTTTTGTCCGATTGTATTCCAAAACAGTATTATTTGAGATCATGATATAAGGTACTTAATGCTCTATACATTGAGTTTTTTTGTTAGCAATAGAGATAAATATTGAAGGTGGCTTTTGCTCTTAGAGTCTATGAAGAGAAGTGCACGGAGGATAGCTAAGGGGCATTTGCTACAAAAGCAGAATTGTTTACCAAAATGGTGTTCATAGTAATCTTTGTTTTTAGGCAGTAAGAGGTCAAGCATATTCAATAGCTATAAGGTTTTAGAGTTTAGCAACAAGTCGGTACTATCGTTGTTTGTCAGAACTTCCCAATATTGCGACATCTCTTGTCCCTGAGAGGGTTTATATAAGAGGCATTTCTTTTTTACAATTTTTATCCACATGCTCATCCCACGTGTCATTTGCAAAAGAATGCTTTTATTGATTCACCATGAATAGATTTGCAATGAGAGAATCTTACTATATTTTAATTTTCTTATTTTGTTAGCAAAACAGTGAATTATCATTATAAATTAATGCGTTGTAGGTATTGTTAGACTTTCAGAAAAATTAGGCTGAATATATTCAGGATTTCTATATGGCTTTTTAGAAAAAGTTTAGAGTATGCGTATAACTTTTTCAAATTGATATAATTTTCTGTTCATGTTTTAATCGTCCTGTTTATTTTTATATAGTCGATTTTCAATAACAATAGTCGGCTCATAAAAGATTATACTCAAAATCTTATGGAATAATTGCTCATTATTTTGGGAATTGTTGTCCTTATGTTATGTCTGATAAAATGAATTTACCTTTTGATAAAGAACATATTGAGCCAATAGAGTTACGTTCTGCTTTACAAGAGCGTTATTTAGCTTATGCGCTTTCTACTATTATGCACCGCGCGTTACCGGATGTCCGTGATGGTTTAAAACCTGTGCATCGACGCATTGTCCATGCTATGCGTTTACTCAAGCTTAATCCAGGGCAGTCTTATGCCAAATGCGCACGGATTGTTGGCGATGTGATGGGAAAATTTCATCCCCATGGTGATGCCTCTATTTATGATGCATTGGTGCGTTTGGCTCAGAGTTTTGCTGTTCGTTATCCATTGGTGGATGGACAAGGAAATTTTGGTAATATTGATGGTGATAATGCTGCTGCTATGCGTTATACGGAAGCACGTATGACTGAAGTGGCTGCGTTGCTGCTTGAGGGGATTAATGAAAATGCTATTGATTTTCGTTTAACCTATAATGAAGAAGATGAAGAACCAGTTGTTTTACCTGGAGCTTTTCCTAATCTTTTAGCAAATGGTTCATCAGGTATTGCTGTTGGTATGGCGACATCTATCCCACCCCATAATGTTGCGGAGCTTTGTGATGCAGCACTCCATTTGATTGCATATCCCGATGTCAATGATGAGGAATTAAATCGCTTTGTGCTTGGTCCTGATTTTCCAACAGGTGGTATTTTAGTTGAACCTAAAAAGAGTATTGAGGAATCTTATCGTGTTGGGCGTGGATTTTTTCGCTTGCGTTCACGTTGGCATCAGGAAACTGGCAGTCGTGGTTCTTATGTGATTGTTGTGACCGAAATTCCCTATCAAGTTCAAAAGTCACGCCTTATTGAAAAAACAGCAGAATTGCTCCTTGCGCGGCGCTTACCAATGCTTGAAGATATTCAAGATGAATCGGCAGAAGATATCCGCATTGTGCTTATTCCTAAAAATCGTACTGTTGATCCTGAACTCCTTATGGAGTCTCTTTTTAAATTGACTGATTTTGAAGTAAGATTTCCTCTTAATTTGAATGTTTTATCTTCTGGAAAAATACCCAATGTTCTTTCTCTGCGTGAAAGTTTACAGCAATGGCTCCAACATCGCCAAGAAGTGCTTGTTCGCCGTTCTCATTATAGGCTTGATCAAATTGATTGCCGATTAGAAATTCTTCATGGATATCTCATCGCATATTTGAATCTTGATGAGGTAATTCAGATTATTCGTGAAGAGGATGAACCAAAAAAGAAGCTCATCGACCGTTTTCAATTAACAGAAAATCAAGCTGAGGCGATTCTTAATATGCGTTTGCGTTCTTTACGTAAGCTTGAAGAATTTGAAATTCGTAAGGAATTTGAAAATTTGCGTGCTGAAAAAGAAAAACTGCAGAATTTGTTAGCCTCTCGTGTAAAGCAGTGGAAAGTGATTTCAGAGGAAATCATAAAGGTTCGTAAAATTTTTAGTCCTGATACTCTTTTGGGAAAAAGACGTACGACATTTGAGGAGGCACCAAAGCGTGATATTGATGATATTCACCAAGCGATGATCGAAAAAGAACCAGTTACGATTGTCATTTCTGAGAAGGGCTGGATGCGCGCTTTAAAAGGACATCTTAGTGATTATAACGCGCTTTCGTTCAAAGAAGGGGATTGTTTGAAGTTAGCTTTTCCAGCATTCACTACAGATAAAATTATTGTAGTAAGTACGGGGGGAAAGTTTTTTGCTATTGCTGCAAATAGTTTACCTGGAGGAAGGGGGCATGGTGAACCCATTCGCCTTTTAGTTGATATGGATGATGAGCACGATGTTCTGACAGCTTTTGTCTATCATACACAGGAAAAATTGCTTTTAATTTCATCTCATGGAAATGGTTTCATTGTACCTGCAACCGAAGTGATTGCTAATACACGAAAAGGCAAGCAAATTATGAATGCAAAGTCGCCTGATAAAGTAAGACTCTGTATTCCAGTAAAAGGTGATCATGTTGCAACAGTTGGTGAAAACCGTAAAATGCTTATTTTTGCCATTGAACAAATACCAGAAATGAGTCGTGGTAAAGGTGTTCGTCTGCAACGTTACAAAGAGGGCGGTATTGTTGATGCCAAAACCTTTTATTTATCCGAAGGGTTAAGTTGGCAAGATACAGCTGAGCGCTGTTTTAACCGTCAAGCTGATGATCTTGTTGAGTGGATAGGAATGCGCGCTGGGGTGGGGCGTTTGGTTCCAAAAGGATTTCCAAAATCAGGAAAATTTACGAGTTGAATCATCTACCTGATTTATAAAGTATAAACCGTTAAAAAGAACAACTGTATGATTTTCTTACCGTAAGAGTATCATTAACTTTTTTGAGCTGCTTCTATTCGTTAGGATCATGGTGATATTGCCTAAAAAGCTGTCCACGTTCAGCCCATAGAACAAAAAATATGGCGATGATGCTGAGAAAGAAAAATGCTGCTGAATTGGGTATCGTTGTTTCATCAAATTGTTGTGCAATGAAAAAACCAAGACTGGTAGCGATAGATGTCTGAAGAAAACCAGATACAGAAGATGCTGTTCCAGCAATTTCTCCTAAAGATTCGAGAGCAAGTGTATTGAAATTGGCCATAATGCCGCCGCAGGCAAACATCAATATACAAAACAGCAGCATGTAAAAAGGAAAAGGGAGAATGCCATTTGTTAAGAGTGAGCCAATAAACCAGATACATGAGGTGATAGAAAAGAGCAAAAGCATGGTGTGTGCGATACGTCGCATGCCAAGGCGTCCAACCAATTGAGAATTAAAGAATGATGATAGAGCTTGAAAAGCTGCACCAACAGCAAAGGCAATGGGAAACCAGAGTCCTAGATTATAAATTCCTTCATATGTTTGCTGCGATGTATTAACAGCGGTAAAAATGCAACCTAAAACAATGGAAGTTGCGAGTGTGTAGCAAAGTGTTGTGCGATTGGTTATGACAACCCATAAGTTATGTTTGACCGAAGAAAAAGAAAGAGAACGTTGTCTATAAAGAGTTTCAGGCAAGCGTAGTTGAATCCAAATCATCAGTCCAAAACCAATAATTGCCATGAAGATAAAGATAATTTGCCAGTTTCCAAACAATAAAATAAATTGTCCTGTTGCCGGTCCAATCATGGGAGCAATCAGAAAAACCATCATAACGATAGACATAACTTCTGCCATTTTTCGACCACTATAAAGATCGCGTACAACAGAAACTGTGAGGACGCGCATAGCAGCACCTCCTATACCTTGCAAGATACGTAAAATAAGCAATAGAGAAAAGTTGGATACAAAAGCACAACCAATTGCTGTAAAAGCATAAAATGCAAGACCGATAAGAATCAGTTTGCGACGTCCATAACGATCACTTATCGGACCAAAAAATATTTGTGTGATACCATAACTTATAAGATAACCAGAAATGATATAATGTTGATCATTTTCATTGAGAACATGCAAGCTGTTTAAAATATCAGGCATGGCTGGAAGCATAATGTCAACGGCTATAGAATTGATAGCCATGAGCGCACCAATAAGAAGAACAAATTCCTTATAGCCAATTTTTTTTCTAATCGCATCACGGTGCGTTTGTTCGTCAATTAAATATGACATAAGGCATCCTTGAAATAAAAATTTCTACTGAAAACAGCTCTTTTTAAGAGGCTGAAAATGAAAGATACCTATGATTTATTGCAAGGAATATTTTTCTCTTTTAGCAGTTCTTGCAATTCATTATTTTGAAACATTTCTTTCACAATATCACAACCACCAACAAACTCACCTTTGATATAGAGTTGTGGAATTGTTGGCCAATTTGAGTAGTCTTTAATTCCTTGACGCAATTCATGAGAAGTTAAGATATTGATTCCTTTATAATCTAATCCTAAATAGTCGAGGATTTGAACAACCTGTCCTGAAAATCCGCATTGTGGAGCATCGGGGGTTCCTTTCATGAATAAAACGACATCATTTTCTTTAATTTCGTTGTCAATAAAATCATGAACAGTGGTCATCTTTATTCCTCAATATTGCAGATTTTGTAAATGTATGTTTCACATCCATCCTATTTTTTACTCATATTGAGTGAATGAATGCAAGAAGAATTTTAAAAATCATTTGGGAATGTTCGTTTGCAGCATTAACGCATGAAGATCATTTCCCATATTGCCTTTAAGAGCATCATAGACCATTTTGTGTTGCTGGACACGGCTTTTTCCGCGAAAACTTTCAGAAGTCACCTCAGCAGCGTAATGCTCTCCATCGCCAGCTAGATCACGAATTATCACAGTTGCATCGGGAATACCTTCGCGAATAAGTGTTTCAATCGCATGGGCACTCATTGCCATAATTATTCTCCTTTATTTATTCTTTGTTAGAATAACATTAAGCCAAGTAGAGACGAATAACTTTTTATTCCTTGCCCATGAATTGCGGAAACCAACTTTCATAAGCTTGTATCAGTTTGTCTATGGAAAGTGTTAATATCCCCTCTATGTCAAGAGAATCACCCTCAACTCGACCAAGTTCTGTTAAAGAAACTGCGTTTGTTTGTGCGAGTTCTTTAAGATCGCTAAGGGCATGAGATTTGACGCTTAAAAGATAACGCGCTTGGTCTTCTCCAAAAAGTTCTGCATGGGGTGGCTGTTTGTTGCTTAATTTGATTTTAATTCCTTTCTCAGCTTTTATGACCATTTCTGCAAGAGCAATGGCTAATCCACCGTCAGAAATATCATGAGCGGCATTAACAAAACCATGATGAATGACATCTCGAACAAATTGTCCATGCTTTTTTTCAAGTTGTAAATCTACCTGAGGTGGGGCACCTGTCTCAATATTTAAAATATTACGTGCATAGATTGATTGACCTAAATGAGAGCCGCATGCTCCAATCAAAACAATAGTATCTCCATTTTGCATACCACTGATTGTTACCATTTTAGACCAGTCAGCAAGAAGGCCAACACCAGCAATTGTTGGGGTAGGAAGAATTGCTTCTCCATTGGTTTCATTATAAAGAGAAACATTTCCTGAAACGATAGGGAAGTCGAGAATTCTGCAAGCTTCTCCTATACCTTTAATGGCGAACACCAATTGTCCCATAATTTCAGGTTTTTCAGGATTACCAAAATTGAGATTATCTGTGGCGGCTAATGGTGTTGCACCTGTGGTGCTGATATTTCGCCAGCATTCTGCGACGGCTTGTTTTCCCCCTTCATAAGGATCAGCCTCACAATAGCGAGGTGTTACATCAGAAGAAAAAGCAAGAGCACGTTTGTCATGACTGCTTACACGAACGACTCCAGCATCGCCTCCTGGACGAACAAGCGTATTTCCTTGAATAAGTGTATCATATTGTTCATAAACCCATCGCCTTGAACTTTGATCAGCAGAATTCAATAATGAGAGAAGTGCATCTCCCAAATTTTCGCCCCTCTCAACGTCTTCTATTTTAAGAAGTGGTGTTTTTACGGGTTCACTCCAAGGACGATCATAAACAGGCGCTTCATTCCCAAGTTCTTTGATGGGAAGATTGACGACTTCTTCTCCTTGATGAAAGACACGAAAACGTAAATCATCGGTTGTTTTTCCAATAATCGAAAAATGAAGTCCCCATTTATGAAAAATTGCTGCGGCTTGCTTTTCTAGCTCTGGTTTCAATATCATGAGCATGCGTTCTTGGCTTTCAGAAAGCATCATTTCATAGGCTGTCATGTTTTCTTCACGGACGGGCACTTTATCAAGATTAAGTTGTATCCCTAAATCTCCTTTTGCTCCCATTTCAACCGCAGAAGATGTTAAACCTGCTGCACCCATATCTTGAATAGCAACGACAGCTCTCAGTTCCATGAGTTCTAAGCAAGCTTCAAGAAGGCATTTTTCTGTAAAAGGATCACCTACTTGAACTGTTGGGCGTTTTTCACTGATTGAATCATCAAATTCGGCAGAAGCCATTTTTGCTCCACCAACACCATCACGTCCTGTTTTTGCACCAAGATACACAACAGGAAGTCCTACTCCTTGGGCTTTGGAATAAAAAAGAGAGTCGGTTTTTGCAATACCAGCGACAAAAGCGTTTACAAGGATATTGCCATTATAGCGCTTGTCAAAATTGACTTCTCCACCAACGGTTGGGACGCCAAAAGCATTACTATAACCACCTATTCCAGAAACAACGCCGGAAACAAGATGGCGTGTTCGAGGATGATTGGGAGCTCCAAATCGCAAGGCATTCATAGCTGCAACAGGACGTGCACCCATGGTAAAGACATCACGCAAAATGCCACCAACACCTGTTGCTGCCCCTTGATAAGGTTCAATATAGGAGGGATGGTTATGGCTTTCCATTTTGAAAACAACGCATTGACCCTCACCAATATCAACGACACCAGCATTCTCACCAGGTCCTTGAATAACACATTTTCCTTCTGTTGGAAGTGTTTTAAGCCATTTTTTGGATGATTTATAGGAACAATGTTCGTTCCACATTGCCGAAAAAATTCCCAGTTCAGTAAATGTTGGCTCTCTGCCAATTAAGGTCAGGATGTGTTGATATTCATTATCTTTTAGACCATGTTGGGCAATGAGTTCTGGTGTAATGGCTCTGTTATTGTAAGGATTCATGATTTTTTATCCATCAAATTAATCAAGATTTAGCATCTTTATTATTTTAAATCGAGCAGTTTCGGTCATAAATGACTTTATCGGTTTGATAAGGCAGCGTTTTATAAATCCTAAACGGAAATGCTGGTTATTGGCCCTTGTTATTAAGGGTTTTTGAATAAATCTTTGTATGTTTTTAAAAGGATACTCCGTTGTGTTTGTAAAAATATTTTATTGGTCAATTTGTCGTATGGGAAAATGACACAGATTTTTGACTTTAACACAGTGAGGCAGCATAAAATCTTCTTTGTTATTATCCATTTGTCAATTCTAAAACACTTTGAAAAAGCAAACGGCCATCAGTACCACCGTGTGCTTGTTCAATAAAATTTTCAGGATGAGGCATCATACCAAGAATATTACCAGTCTTATTGATGATACCGGCAATGTCTTTTATCGAACCGTTAGGATTTGTATTTTCTGCATAGCGAAAAACAATTTGATCATCGTCTTCTATTTGTTTTAATGTCTCACTGTCGACGAAATAATTCCCATCGTGATGTGCAACAGGACAACGAATAATTTGCCCTTTGGAATAATAGCGAGAAAATTTTGTATTGGCATTTACCACTTCAAGTTTTACTTCACGACAAACAAATTTTAATGAAGTATTACGCATTAAAGTGCCGGGTAATAAACCAGCTTCCAATAAAATTTGAAATCCATTACATACGCCAATAACGATAACACCTTTTTCTGCTTTTTCACGCACAGCTTGCAAAACAGGGGTTCGTGCACCAATCGCTCCACATCTTAAATAGTCCCCATAAGAAAAACCACCAGGAATAACAATAATATCTACATCCGGAATTGTTGTTTCTGTTTGCCAAATTTTTAATGGCTCGATTCCTGTTATATGGCGTAATGCTGCAATCATATCCTGATCGCGATTTAATCCAGGTAATTGAATAATAGCAGTTTTCATGAAAGACCCCACTTACAGAAGCTCTATAGTGCAGTCTTCAATGACGGTATTTGCCAGTAATTCTTTACACATTTCCTCAAGTTTTTGCGTTGCAGTTTCAGAAGGCTGATCATCGAGCACAACATCAAAAATTTTTCCTTGGCGAACGGAATGAATGCCTTTGAACGCTAAACTTTTTAAAGCACATACAATCGCTTCTCCTTGTGGGTCAAGGACACTGTTTTTCAAAGTCACTGTAACACGTGCTTTCATTTTTTATCTCCTGTTGCTAAAGGTCCTCTCCTTAAAGAGGTCCATTTGCCAATATTAAAGGAAGGTGATTTCATGTCACTATTTTACTAACACTGGACCAGTTGGTCGTGGAGGTTCATTCTCATTGATAATGCCAAGGCGTTTTGCTACTTCTTGATAAGCGTTAATAAGTCCGCCCATATCACGCCGAAAACGATCTTTATCCATTTTTTCTCGCGTTTGCATATCCCATAACCTTGCAGAATCAGGTGAGATTTCATCAGCAAGAACAATGCGCATTGTTTCATCTTCCCATAGGCGACCAAATTCCATTTTGAAATCAATAAGCTGAATGTTAACACCTGCAAAAAGCCCAGAAAGAAAATCATTAATACGAATCGAAAGTTGCATAATATCTTCTATTTCTTGGGGAACGGCCCAGCCAAAGGCAGTGATATGTTCTTCCGTTACCATTGGATCATCTAGAGAATCATTCTTATAGTAAAATTCAATAATGGACTGCGAAAGGGCCGTTCCTTCTTCCAATCCCAAACGCTTGGCAAGTGAACCAGCAGCAACGTTACGAACCACAACTTCCAATGGAATAATTTCAACGGCTTTAATGAGCTGTTCACGCATATTTATGCGCTTGATAAAATGTGTCGGGATACCCAAACGGCTAAGATGGCTAAAGATATGTTCCGAAATACGGTTATTTAAAACTCCTTTTCCGTCGATAATTTCATGTTTTTTGGCATTAAAGGCAGTTGCGTCATCTTTAAAAAATTGAATATAGGTTCCTGGTTCAGGTCCTTCATATAAAATTTTAGCCTTGCCTTCATAAATACGGTGGCGACGATTCATCATGATTCTCTATTGATTTGAGAGGTTTTAATAACACTGATAAGTAATACTATCCTAATTGGCAGAAATTCTCAATGATTGCTATAGCACTTCTGATATTTTTTGTCATTGGAACTTTGAGCAAAGAGTCATGGAACTACAAATATAGAGAAGGTGAAGGCAATTATCTCTCTTTCATTAAATTTTTGCAAGAAAATGAGAGAGAACCATAAGTCCTTCAGGCCAAGGTCCATGCCCAGATTCTGTATTAATGTGGCCAGATTGCCCAGCATCAACAAAGAATGATCCCCAATCATGAGCAAGTTTTTCTGCTACTGAAAATTGACAAAATTCATCGTTGCGGCTGGCTATCAGAACAGAGGGAAACGGTAATTTTTGACCATGATAGGGACCAAATGTCATGAAATGTTTGGGGCGGATGTTTTCATTGTTTACATCTGGAGGTGCAACAAAAAAGGCGCCACAAATTTTTTTTGCATTTTGTTGCGTTGCATGAATAGCTGTAGGAACGCCTAATGAGTGGGCAATAATCACAACAGGTTTTTGTGCTTGTGCAATGGCGTTTTTCAGCTCATGAACCCATTCTGCACAAACAGGTTTCGACCAATGGGTTTGTTGAACGCGGCGAGCTGTAGACAATTTTTTTTCCCATCGCGTTTGCCAATGATCAGGACCAGACCCTTTGTAGCCAGGAACAATAAGAATATCGAGTTGATTTGCTTTCATTCACTGTTTCTTTCATTACCACAGCTTTTGTCTCATAAGGTAAGGACAATATGCTTGTTGCTTGTGTGCAATATATGCTTTTGTCATTTTCCAAAAACGCGTTGAAAAATCGTGTTGATATGTTTAGTGTGGTAGGAAAGATCAAATTTTTCGCGAAGTTCTGCTTCACTTAAAGTTTTTGTAACATCTTTGTCATGGAGTAGTTCTTCTAAGAAATCTTTTCCTTGTTCCCACACCTTCATCGCATTGCGTTGTACAATTCGGTAAGAATCTTCACGACTCATTCCAGCTTGCGTGAGTGCTAAAAGCACGCGTTGTGAATGAACAAGACCTCGGAATTTGTTGAGATTTTTTTGCATATTTTCTGGATAGACAATTAAATTTTCAACAACAGATGTGAGGCGAGCAAGAGCAAAATCAAGGGTAATGGTCGCATCAGGGCCAATATAGCGCTCAACAGATGAATGGGAAATATCTCGTTCATGCCAAAGAGCTACATTTTCCATGGCAGGGATTGCAAAGGAACGTACCATACGCGCTAATCCAGTGAGATTTTCGGTTAAAACTGGATTACGCTTATGAGGCATAGCTGAGGAGCCTTTTTGTCCAGGGGAAAAATATTCTTCTGCTTCCAAAACTTCTGTTCGTTGTAGATGACGTATTTCTATAGCTAATCTTTCAATGGATGATGCAATAACACCAAGCGTTGCAAAGAACATGGCGTGACGATCGCGTGGTATCACTTGGGTGGAAACAGGTTCAGTATGTAGTCCCAATGCTTTTGCTACATGTTCCTCAACGCGTGGGTCAATATTTGCAAAAGTACCTACGGCACCGGAAATAGCGCAAGTGGAAATTTCTTCACGTGCGGCAAGAAGGCGTTTGCGGCACCGAGAAAATTCAGCGTATGCAAGAGCAAATTTGACACCAAATGTTATTGGTTCAGCATGAATACCGTGACTGCGTCCAATGGTAATAGTTTCTTTATGTTCAAAAGCACGCTTTTTTAATGCTTCAAGAAGTTGATCTATGTCTTTTAGCAAAATATCACTGGCACGCATCAGTTGTATATTAAGTGTTGTATCTAGAATATCTGATGAGGTCATGCCTTGATGAATGAAACGTGCTTCTGGTCCAATAAATTCAGCTAAGTGGGTTAGAAATGCTATAACATCATGCTTGGTGATGGCCTCAATTTCATTAATGCGATTGACATCAAATTCGGCTGCTTTTCCTTTTTCCCAAATAATTTTTGCTGCTTCTTTTGGAATCACACCCAGTTTTGCAAGCGCATCACAGGCATGTGCTTCAATTTCAAACCAGATACGATATTTTGTTTGTGGTGACCAAATTGTTACCATTTCAGGGCGGGCATAACGTGTTATCATGACTTTTTCCTTATTGTGAGTGAATTGCGGCTTGGCGCAATGCATTAATACGGGTTTTGTAAAGCGCTTTGTTGCCATCTTTATAAATTGCAGAGCCTGCGACAAATACATTTGCACCAGCTTTTGCAGTTATCCCAATTGTATCAACGGTGATACCACCATCAACTTCAAGATCAATAGGCCTATTGGCAATCATGCTTTTAACGCGTTTTATTTTATCTTTCATTTCTGGAATAAACTTCTGCCCTCCAAAACCAGGATTGACTGTCATGATGAGGATAAGATCTAATTGATCAAGCAAGTACTCAACTATATGTTCTGGCGTGCTAGGATTGAGGGCAAGTCCTGCTTTTTTTCCCATTGCTTTAATTGTTTGGAGCGAACGGTGAAGATGGGGAGTTGCTTCAGCGTGAATGGTTATAATATCTGAACCAGCCTTTGCAAAAGCTTCTAAATAAGGATCGACAGGTGTGATCATCAAGTGAACGTCAAATATTGCTTTGGTTAATGGGCGGAGAATCTTGACGACATCTGGGCCAAAAGTGATATTAGGAACAAAGTGGCCATCCATGATATCAAGATGAAGCCAATCTGCTCCGGCATCAATAACATCAAGGACTTCTTGACCAAGTTTGGAGAAATTACAGGCCAAGAGCGAAGGCGAAATGAGGTGAGAATGGGGCATGAAGATCTCCTGATGGGCTATTTTTATCATGTCGTTTTGTATACTAAAATATCTTTTGTGCTAGACGTAGAAGAAAAATTCATATCATGAATTTTTATGGAAAAATTATTGGGAATTTTAAAGCTATATAAGTGAAGGATATGTCAAATCATACAACACATTTAATACCTAAACTTCAACATAATATTACTGTTTCTTCGCAAGAATATCGAGATGCTATGAGTCATTTTGCAGGCGCTGTGCATATTGTGACCACAAATGGCATGAAAGGAAGACGCGGGGTAACGGTTTCAGCGTGTTGTTCTTTATCTGATGATCCTCCAACCATTCTTGTTTGTCTTATGCGGCATAACCTCAAGAATCGGTTGTTTATGGAGAATGGGAACTTTTGTGTGAATAGTTTAGCGGGCAAACATCGTCCACTAGCGGATATTTTTTCTAGGCGTTGCAATGTTACACAAAATGAACGTTTTGATATCGCACAATGGAAGACGTTGCTGACTGGTGCACCTAGTCTTTCAGATGCTTTGGCGTCTTTTGATTGTCGTTTAATTTGTTGGCATGAACATGCAACCCATTGTGTTTTGATTGGTGAAGTTGTCGCTATCAGTCGTAATCAAGAAAAAGACGCTTTAATGTATTTGAATCGTGAATATCACACTCTATCTTTGTAAAGTTTTTTGTTTTTTACATATTGAGACAATTGATTGTTAATATATTTAAGGTTTAGCCAAATCATTGGATAAAGATTAGTTTACATGAAACTGAATATCTACATTTCCTTTATTTATGGTTTATAGGCATGGCTAAAAAGATGGATAGAAGAGCCCTGAACAACTGGTTATGTCGAGGGAATATATGTTATGCAAAAAAGTCGTGGAAATATACTCCGTAGCTTTAAACACATTTTTAAGTAGATGGAAAAAGAATTTTACACTTGTGTTGCGTGGTGTTGCACAATATATAGTCCGCACATACCATATATTGGAGGTTTTTATGGCATGAGCGAAGAGATTGATCATCAATATCGCCCTAGTGAAGATGAGCCTTTTATGAATGAGCGACAAAAGGCATATTTTCGTGCTAAATTGGTTTCTTGGAAGAATGATATCTTAAGAGAAGCGCGTGAGACTTTAGAAAATTTGCAAGAAGAGAATGTTGGTCAACCTGATTTGACCGATAGAGCATCTTGCGAAACTGATCGTACGATTGAATTACGTGCTCGGGATCGTCAGAGGAAACTCATTTCAAAAATAGATGCTGCTTTGGAGCGCATTGATAATGGAACTTACGGTTTTTGTGAGGAAACTGGCGAGCCTATTAGTATAAAGCGTCTTGAAGCCCGCCCAATTGCAGTTTTATCGTTGGAAGCACAAGAGCGCCATGAACGACGAGAAAGAGTTTATCGCGATGATTAAAATTCTTTACAATGTTTGCCAAAGTGACATTCTTAGTACTGGAATTGAGTATTTCATTTGTTCTGAGAAGGGATAAATAAAGATGGCTCTTGCCGTCCTTCGATTTCAGCGGTGATTGCTGAATCTTCTACATGTTGCTTCATAAAAGAAGTGGTATTGTTGCTGTGCGTATGTTCTCTAGATCTTCTGTCTGTTGGACTGTTGCTTAGAGCAGTTTCTGTTGTTGATAATGTTGGCTGTGTGTCTTTCTTTTTTATGAGAGACGTACTGTTTATGTTGGCTTCGACAACAATATCTGTCAGTCCGCCAATAAGAAGCAAATGCTCTTTATTATCACAACGTACCAAAACAAGATGACGTGTACGATCGATAGCAATTGTTTCACAGAGAGTTAATCGCGGTGGACGCTTATTTCTATCGATACTGAGCCTCTTTCTCTTTAAACGGGTTACAAAGAGGATGATCATAGCAATAGCTGCGCATGTTATTATGAAAAATACAATGCTTGTAATTATGTTAGCGGCGGTTGTGCCTATTTGGTTTGATAACCAGATAACCATAAAATTTCTCCCATTTTAGAATGGAAATATTATTTTTTATTGAGACAGCTTTATAAAACATCTCAAAGAGGTTCTCTTAATAATACAAGAAAAAATCTTTTAACATTGAGTGATTTGTTTTGAGACGATATTATCATAGTATATACTCTATAACAACGGTTATAGAGGCAATTTGTCGCTAAGCAATAGCTATAATCAAGGCAAAGTGAGATGGATAAAGGTTTTGAGAATAGTGAAGGATCACTATCTTCTTCTGGATATCGAGGAGGTATGATTCTTAGTGTTGTTTTTATAATAGCTTTTCTCTTCATTTGGGGCGCTGTAAATCTTTTTTATCCACAGAGCTTTTTGCAAAAAATTGGAATGGCGTTTTTTTGGGCTTTGGCGGCTATAGGGGGAGCTGCACTTGTTTTGAGTGGAATAGGGGTTTTAAAATATCATGCCGTGCAACCGCACGATGAATGTGATCTTAATATTTTTAATAATAGCGATGATGCAATTATTGTCTCTGATTTAGCTGGTTTTGTTTATTATTCTAATCAAAATTACCGAAAAATTCTTACCTATAACCCTCAGTCCTCTTGTTATGGGGTTATCGCTGATCTTCCAGGCGCGGGGGCATTGGCGTATCGCTTAAAGGTTGCGGCGTGTCATCAGCTTGCCGCGCAAGAAGAGTTAAGAGTTGAACAAGCGATTTTTGCTCATTCTACACACAAAAGGGCTACTTGGTATAATATCTCTGTTCAGCCGATCACAAAGCAGGGAAAAAAGCTTTTATTTTGGCGTATTGCTGATATTTCGCATTTGCAGGAGTATCGTGAGGTTTTTTTCTCTCATCTTCAAGAGGCGATCAATCATTTAGATCAAGCACCTGTTGGTTTTTTATCCGTGAATGCACAAGGAACAGTTCTTTACGCAAATGCGATTTTTGCTGAGTGGTTTTCAATTGATTTAGCAAATTTTTCTGTCGGTCAATATAGTTTTGATCAGTTACTGAAAAGTGTTGGAGAAAAAAGTACATGGAGTGATATTTGTTTGCAAAACAACAAATATCAAAGTTCAGGATACCCTTTGCCTTATAGGTTTTCATTATGTTGCAATGCACAGAGCAGTGTTAAAAAAATATTGAATTGTTTTATGTGTGTTTCTTCTCTTTCCGAGGATGAGGATATTTATCGTATTGTGATCATTCCACAGCAAATACAAAAGCAAGAGAATGATGATCAATTAAAATTACCCAGTGTCTTCGTAGAATATTTTAATGCAAGTCCCTTTGCAATAGCGGTGGTGGATCAAAAAGGTCAATGCGTTTATATGAATAATGCCTTTTCATCATTGATGGGATGTACAGACAAAACTCTCAATCTTTATAATGTGATATCTCGTCGCGATCATGCACTGTTAGAACGCGCATTTCAGAAAATGACCACAAATAAAAATGATACAGTTCTAGAGACCGTTTTGGCAGATAATGAAGAACGCCATTTGCGTCTTCATATTATGCCTATAAAATCGTATTATGATGATCTTTTACAGGATTTTGTCATTATCTCTGTTATAGAAACAACAGAACACAAAACACTTGAAGATAGAATGATGCAAAGTCAGAAAATGCAAGCTGTTGGACAATTGGCTGGTGGTATTGCACATGACTTTAATAACGTTTTAACAGCAATTTTGATGTCTTGCGATCTTCTTTTAAATACGCACCGTAGTTCTGATCCTGCTCATGCGGATCTTATCAATATTAAAAATAATGCTAATCGTGCAGCGGCACTTGTACAACAATTACTCGCCTTTTCTAGAAAGCAAACGCTTCGACCTGAAGAAGTTGATTTTACAGACTTTTTATCAGATATTCGCAATCTTATTTTACCTCTTTTAGGGAATAATATTCAGCTAAAAATTATTCATGGAAGAGATTTATGGAGCGTTGAAGTTGATCAAGCATCTTTCCAGCGTGTGATTATGAATTTGGTTATTAATGCACGTGATGCTATGCCCAATGGAGGAGTGGTTACGATTGCAACAAATAATATTACAAAACAACAGAGTGCTGAATTTGACCATGTTGGTTGTGGAATTGGTGAGTATGTGCAATTGACTATTTCAGATACAGGGACCGGTATATCATCTGCTGTACAAGAAAAAATGTTTGAACCATTTTTTACAACAAAAGAAGTGGGAAAAGGAACTGGGCTTGGTTTATCAATGGTTTATGGAATTATCAAGCAGACAGGTGGTTATATTTATTGTGAGAGTAGAGAGGGTGAAGGAGCAACATTTCATATTTTTCTTCCTCGTTATATTCCTTATAAGAGTGGAAAAATTTCCCCACAGATTGAAAAAGCTGAAGAGCAAGAAAAAAATACAGATTTAACAGGATCTGCAACTGTTTTGTTGGTTGAAGATGAAGATGCTGTCAGAATGGGGGGTGTAAGAGCGCTGCAAATGAGAGGATATACTGTTTTAGAGGCAGAAAGTGGAGTGGAAGCCCTCGCCATTCTTGAGGAAAATAATGGGAAAATTGATATCATTGTTTCTGATGTGGTGATGCCAGAAATGGATGGCCCAACCTTGCTCAAGGAAGCACGTAAAAATTATCCCGATATCAAATTTCTTTTTGTTTCTGGATATGCAAAAGATGCATTTGCTAAAAATCTTCCTCAAGATGCTATTTTTGGTTTTTTATCTAAACCATTTACACTCAAACAATTAGCTTTAACAGTTAAAGAAACACTTGCACAATAAAATCAAAAGTTATGCAATAGGGTAAGGGATGTAAAAGTTTATACATTAGGTGTTTTTGTAAGCATAGAGAAAAATATTAAAGTGGGGGGCATAGTACCTATGGAGTTAAGCACGTGAAGTGGTCAGTTGTGGGGAGCTGCAAAAAAATTTAGATCGTTTATAGACTGTAGTGTTCAGAATCAGCGTTCTTTAGAGTGGGGAGAAGGACGTTATTTTAAGATTGTTAGGCAAAAATCGAAAAATCCTGAAAAGATAAACAATAGGCGTAAAATTATTAAAGAGAATAAGTAACAGTCATTTGGGTAACCGTTAGCAATTTAAAGAAGACTACAGATTCCGCAAGAAGATTATTCGTGGAGAAAATGGTTTCTCTTATGTTGAAATATCGAAAACACTCAATAAAATATTCAAAAGGATAAAAGTTGTTGCTGGTTATCTACAGTTTTGTTTTCTCCTTCAATGAAGTTTTTTAAAGCCAGCGGATAGAGGATATGCTCTGCTTTAAGAACTCTCTGCGCTAAGCTTTCAATTGTATCACTTAGGAAAACTGGAACGGCCGCTTGAGCAAGAATTTTTCCTGCATCCATGTCTTCTGTAACAAGATGAATAGTGCAACCACTGATTTTAACTCCTGCTTGTAAAACTCTTTCATGTGTATTTAAACCTTTAAATGAAGGTAAAAGAGAAGGGTGAATGTTTAAAATTCGCCCTTCATAAAGTTTTACAAAACGTGATGAGATGAGGCGCATATAACCTGCAAAACAGAGCAGGTCTGGCTGATGTTGAGCGAGAACTGTGAAGATTGCTTCTTCATGGGCTTCT
Organism: Bartonella sp. ML70XJBT.G; assembly: GCF_028618575.1. Lineage (GTDB taxonomy): Bacteria > Pseudomonadota > Alphaproteobacteria > Rhizobiales > Rhizobiaceae > Bartonella. Next base: position 52,637 of record NZ_JAQITA010000009.1, read on the forward strand.
TTTGTTGGATAGCTTTTGCGATCAACAACATGAACAGGTAGGTTATGGTGACAAGCTTTTTCAATGCCAGCGGCGTGAGGATTATCACAAATAATTGCAACAATTTCAGCAGGGTATTCTTTTTGTTTACAGGCATTGGCAAGGGCAACCATATTAGATCCGTTGCCAGAAATAAAAACAACAATTCGTTTTTTCATAAGTAAAGCACACCTTTGTAGAGTATTCCTTTATCTTGGCGTTTTGTTAAAACGCCAAGGTTGGTAACGCTTTCTCCTCGCATTTCAAGTTCTTGCGTAATTTTTTCAACTGCTTGTTGCGCTACAATAACAATCATACCAATGCCGCAATTGAATGTTCGTAGCATTTCTGTTTTCTCTATTTTACCTTGTTTGGCAATCCATGAGAAGACGGGGGGAACATGAATGTTAGAAAGATTGATTTCAGCGCAGAGAGAAGAGGGAAGGACCCGTGGGATATTTTCAGGAAAGCCACCACCGGTGATATGTGCAAGAGCTTTGATTCCTTGGTAACTTCGCATAATAGGAAGAAGAGATTTTACATAAATGCGTGTTGGTGTGAGAAATGCTCTCCCAAGGTTCATTTGAGGATTAAACGGGGCTGAATCTTCCCATTTGAGAGAGCTTTCTTGAACGATTCGCCTGACAAGAGAAAAGCCATTGGAATGAACTCCAGATGCGTTAAGACCTAAAATGATATCACCTTCTGTAAGGTCTTTTGAAGGGAGTAATGCGCCACGTTCACATGCTCCTACAGCAAAACCAGCTAAATCATAATCTCCTTGTGCATACATACCTGGCATTTCTGCAGTCTCTCCTCCAATAAGGGTTGTGCCTGCTTGTTTACATCCTTCAGCAATACCGGAAATGATTGCAGTACCTTGTTCAGGATCAAGCTTACCCGTTGCGAAATAATCGAGAAAAAAGAGAGGTTCCGCACCTTGTACGAGTAAATCATTCACACACATAGCGACAAGATCAATTCCCACAGTATCATGGATACCTACTTCAATGGCAATTTTTAATTTTGTTCCCACCCCGTCATTCGCAGCTACAAGAATGGGATCTGTGAAGCCTGCTGCTTTTAAATCAAAAAGTCCACCAAAACCACCAATTTCTCCATCGGCTCCTGTGCGTTTTGTTGTGCGTATTAAGGGTTTAATTTTTTCTACCATAGCATTGCCCGCATCAATGTTTACACCGGCTTTTGCGTAGGTAAGACCACAGTTGGATTTATCATTTATGATATCTTGATTGCTCATTGGAGCCTTCCTTATGAAAAATCAGGTTTTAATGTTATGCAATGCCATGATAGAGTGATCTCTGCAAGAGATATTGATAAGAAAATAAGCAACTTTACTTGTAGCTTATGGTGAAGAAGTTTATAATCTTTGTGAAGAGTTTTTTTAGGATATTTTATGAGCAAGATATCAGATAATCACGGACAATCTTCTTGGCAGCTTATGAAAAAAAAAGTGAGTGAGAATGGTTCTCGTGACCGTTATAAGACTTATGTACCAGCGTATACTCAAATACCGTTACCAAATAATATGAAAAAACAAATTTTTTTCTGGCTTGGTACATTGTTTTTTTTCATTCTTTTTATGTTTGTTTTTGGATCCATTTTGCTTCCTTTTGTAGCAGGGATTGTGTTGGCTTATTTTCTTAATCCTATTGTTCAATTGCTTGAAAAATTTGGTATTCGTCGTGCTTTTGGTACTATCCTCATTACTGTGTTAATTCTTGTTGTTTTTGTTGCTGCTTTAATTATTTTGATTCCTATTATCAGTTGGCAAATACAACAATTTGTGAGTCATGGTTTACCCGTTTATATTAATCGTATTCAAACTTTTTTCGTTGAGCATGATTTTGATTGGGTGAGGCGCTATTTTGGGAGTGATCCAAATGAATTACAGAGTAACATTAAAGGACTTTTAGGCAAAAGTTCTGACTTTATTACCTCTCTCTTAAATTCACTTTTAAAGTCAGGAAAATCTATCGTTAATCTTGTCAGCCTATTTGTCGTGGCACCTGTCGTGACGTTTTACATGCTCTTAGATTGGCCCCGTATGGTTGCAACAATTGATTCGTTGATACCGCGCGATCATCTTGAAACTGTTCGTAGTATTTTTCATGAAATGGATAGAGCTATCGCTGGTTTTGTTCGTGGACAAGGAACAGTTTGTCTCATATTAGGAGGATATTATGCTATTGGTCTCACTATCACGGGACTCAATTTTGCTCTTTTGATTGGTATGTTTATTGGTCTTATCAGCTTTGTTCCTTATATTGGTACAATGAGTGGCTTTATACTTTCTGTTGGTGTTGCGTGGGTTCAATTCTATCCAAATAATTGGGGGGGAATTGTTGTTGTGGTGGTTCTTTTTTTAATTGGGCAATTTGTTGAAGGCTACATTCTCCAACCAAAACTTGTGGGGTCATCCGTCGGATTACATCCAGTGTGGTTGATGTTTGCACTTTTTGCTTTTTCTTCACTTTTTGGTTTTACTGGTATGCTCGTTGCTGTTCCTGCTGCTGCAGCTGTTGCTGTTTTGGTTCGTTTTGCTCTTCATACGTATCTTAATTCTCAGATGTATTCGCGAAGTGGAAATTCGGAGTCCCTAGAATGAACGGGCGTGAAACGCAATTACCTTTAAACTTTCCTTATAATCCGATTTTTCGCTTCGATGATTTAGTGGTGACGGAAAGCAATCGTATGGCTTTTCAGCTTATTGATCATTGGCCAAATTGGGCTTTCCCTATTGCAGTTTTGGTTGGACAAGAAGGATCTGGAAAGACGCACTTTTCTAGCGTATGGCTGCAAAAAACGAATGCTTTAAGTGTTCATCGCAATGAAATTGATCAAGCTGTTGCTATGGCTTCTCTAGGGCGAGCATGTTTAATTGAAGATATTGATGCGGGGGAAATTAGTGAGACAGGGCTCTTTCATTTGATGAATAGTGTTAAGCAAGCAAATCTTGATAAACGTCAGGCTACTTTGTTGATAACTGCTCGGACAAGACCATCAGCATGGGATTTAAAGTTAAATGATTTAAAAAGTCGTCTTAATTCAGTTGTATTGGTTGCGATTCATCAGCCTGATGACGCATTGTTAACAGCTGTTGCGTTCAAACTTTTTTCCGATAAGCAGATTATTGTTCATCCGGATGCTGTTTCTTATCTTGTAAGTCGTTGTGAACGTTCTGTATTCGCACTGAGGCGTGTTATTGATTCTGTTGATCGGTTAACATTAGAACGAAAGCGCAAAGTAACGCGTGCTATCATTAGTGAAGTCCTTAATATGGAAATTCAATGAATGTTTTTTTAGTATAGCTCAAACTTGTTCATAAAAAAGCTGCTGTTCTATTTGTTGTGCTACTGTCGTCAATAGAAATGTGGTTATTTAAGCATTTGCTTTTTTGACATCTGTCTAAAGTGAATAAGCAGTGTGTTTTTATCTATCTGTTTCTCGCACGGATAGTGTTTTTTATGAGCTTTTTTATCATTTAAGAAAAATATTTATTTTTTAGTTTAGTGTTGCTCTTGTTAGAAAAGCGTAGAATTGAAAAAAAAGTGATCAGGTAGAGAGAATAATAGAAGGTTTTTAATTTTTTTATGATTCGTTCTGAGAATCCCATGAAAAAAGCTGGAATTTTATAGTTTTTGTGATGCGAAGTGAGCGCGGTAGAATCATATTTATGAGATGTTTTTGATGTCATGAAAATCATTTTTGAAATGATATAATATTGAGAGTTTTCATAGAGAATTGAATTGTTATTCACCTCAATTGATTTCCTTTTTTGATGGATATTGTTTTTTTATTTTTGTCAATGAATCTTTCAAAGAAGAGAAAAAAAACTAAAAAAGTTCTTTTTTGTAAAGAAATACAATAAAATTTTTTAAAAAACGTGTTTTTCTCTTGCACTTCTGTCGTGAAAATTTTAGGGAATGTGTATCAAATAAATATAAATGGCGGAGCGTAGCGCAGCCTGGTAGCGCACCTGATTTGGGATCAGGGGGTCGTAGGTTCGAATCCTATCGCTCCGACCATATTTGATTTTATGTGAGGGAATGCTACAATCGGTGCGTGGTGAGGAATTATCATTCAAGTGTTGTGTAGTCTAAAGGAAACTAACTATGATTGCACGTATTTATAGTCCTGCAAAGACGGCTATGCAGTCAGGTAAAAGGAATACTGGATTTTGGATTTTGCAATATGAGCCATCACAGGCAAAAATGCTTGAGCCTCTTATGGGATATACGGCAACCGCTGATGTAAGTAGTCAGATAAAAATCCATTTTAAGAGCAAGGAAGAGGCGATTGCTTTTGCAGACAAAAATGCTATTCCTTATCGTGTAGAGAGAGCGCATAGATCGATTCGGCGTGTTGTCTCTTATTCTGATAATTTTCGTAGTGATAGGCAGCAACCTTGGACGCATTAAGTTTAAGGGTGTTGTGGCAATGGAGAGAATAATCAGTTGGTCCCGTAGCTCAGCTGGATAGAGCAACGGCCTTCTAAGCCGTGGGTCACAGGTTCGAATCCTGTCGGGATCACCATGTTCAAATGATATCAATAGTTTATCAAAAGTTCAGGAATTTATGTTCTTTTGATTCTATGAATTTGTTTTCCTACATACTCCGAACCTTTTGAAAGTTTTTATTGATTCGATTGCTCAGTTTTTTCTATTGGATATTTTTGTATAAAGTTAATGCTAGGCTGTTTTTTGTTTAGCCGAAAAGTGCTTGAAGTGGTGATACGGTAGCTCCCCTCTGTTGATAGTAAGCAGGTGTTCTGCTCATTTTCTCAAGATCATGTGCTGATTTATTGATTCCTGCTTGATTACACGCTGTACGAAACAGGTTGCCAAAACTCTCTTTGATAGGCTTATTTCCACTTTTCCCAAAAATGAATATTTTATCACTTAGGGAAGCAATTTAAAGGTTTTCTGCTTATTTCGCTAAAATAGGAAAAAATAGCTGTTTTAAATTGGCTTTTTCTATTGTGAGATGGATGATATGGATCTTTGATAACTTTTTAGTTTATCCTAACTGTATCATCATAGAAAAAATATAAAGGGTATCAATTCAGATAAGCTTATGCGGGGGGCTAACTGTTCAGAAACAGGGCAATATTAGTTAATATCTTTTTTTCTGACCATAGCACAGAAATCCTTCTGCCTTTAGGAAAGGTAGGCGATTTATATTCAAGGCAGAATTTTTGTTTAAAAGAGTATTATCAAACGCTCAATTAAAAAGATTTTTTAAATAATGGAGATTGCGTATTGCATCACGCTTTTATTTTTCACGGTCTTTAATGGGGGAACACTCCTCATGCAAAACAGAACGCTACCCAGTTAGGGCACATTCATCTTTTTTAAAGAGACATCTTTTAAGGCACCCAAGTTCATTTCACGACGGCGTTTGTGGAGGGTATAATGGTAAATCCATTGTGAGCATCGCCATTTTTATGCTTGTGCAATAACAAGCTGGCACCATCATACTATTTTCCAACCTCCAATGTTGCTACAGCTCTTGGCACCTAAGACCATTCATCAGAGTTATTTTATTCCTTTCTTGTACAATTTTTATCCACACACTCATCCCGCTTGTGATGTGTAAGCGAGTGATTTTGATTGATTTAATATGGGAAAGGCTTGAAATGAGAGAATCTTATGGTATTAGAGGTTCTAATTCAATCATGAATAACGATAGATTGTTATTATAAATCAATTACTTGTAAGATATTAAAGATCTCTTTTAAGTAGAGAAAGGGGGGGAATGTAATGTTATTATATCTCCATATTGGAACAGAGCAAAAATATTTTTATTTCTTTCGATCAGCATTTTCAAACTAAATGAGAGCAAAAAGCCATTCTTACTTGAGAGCTTTTGTTGTTATCAAAACGGAAAAAATTCTGGTTCGTTGTAGTTCTTATCGATAATAAAGAATATCTTTCTTAAAAGATCCACTGCTATGAGATTCAGCTTAATAGGTTGAATTAGACAACAGCAATGTTCTTGAGAAGACAAGAAAATACTAATGGTAAAATTTCTATAATAAAACTCTCTGATTCATTTAGCGGTAAAATTGTTGGTATGTTGGTTAGAACATTGCATAGTGCTTCATAATAGGATTGAATAAAATGCAAAGAATTATCAGAAAAAGTTGTTAAAAAGGACGCACTGTGGCGTGTTGGAGGATCCTAGTCCTATAGTTTTATTTTAGGTGTCCCGTACCTTTTAAAAGAGACAATAACTTAATAGTTTATCTAGGATATAAAACTAAATGGTGGGCGTGACAGGGATTGAACCTGTGACCCCTACGATGTCAACGTAGTGCTCTCCCGCTGAGCTACACGCCCACTTAATGAAGTTGCATACACCACATAGAATTTCAAACGTCAATGCCTAATTTAATTTTCTCTTTATCAGACACGAATAATTTGGAAAAATGCCCTTTAAGCCGCTATCAGTATTTTTTCAACCTCATTCACGAGTTCACGCAGATGAAACGGTTTAGAAAGTACTTTTGCATCAGGTGGAGCATCGCTATTTGAATTGAGTGCAACTGCTGCAAATCCTGTAATAAACATTACGCGTAAGTCAGGATCAATTTCAGTAGCACGTCGTGCTAGTTCAATACCATCCATTTCTGGCATTACAATATCAGTAAGGAGAAGGGAAAAGGGTTCTTCTTGTAAACGTTCATATGCGCTAGCACCATTATCGAAATCAGCGACTTCGTAGCCTGCACGCTCTAAAGCTTTTGCTAGAAAGCGGCGCATATCGTTATCATCTTCTGCAAGCAGGATTCGTTTCATGATTATGTTCCAATGGCTCCATTTGTCAGAGTTTTTTGCCACACCAATTATATAATAGAGAGTATTTATAAAAAAGATGATAAAATGCTCATAATTGGAATGAATGGCAAAATGGTTAATTCTTACATTCTTGTCAAGAATATAGTAGATTGGTTGTGAGTTGGTTAAATTCAAAATGTATGTGGCGTTGAAATAAAAACGCTATGTGTGAATATCTTAAACGCAATTAATCGTAATTTCTTTTTCTTTTTCATTTTTCTCATGCTTAATCACAGCGTTTTTTAGGTATTTACGTGAATATTCACTTTATAAATATCTATATGGGAAATCGAGAGAAGTATTATATTGATTTGCTGTGTTTAAGTTTGAGAAGTTATACGACAACATATAATTATATTTGTTTTTCGTAGGTCTTTATAGAGAGATACATTAGAAAAATAACTTGGTTTATTAAAATCTTTATAAATAAAATCAATCTCTTAAAGAAGAAAAAATACAATAGCTACAAACACAATTTTGATAATTTATTGAGAATATTGCATCATCTTATATCAAAGATTTTACTGAATGTTGCTATTATTTATTATACGTTTATAATTTTGCATAATTACCCAATTTTGTATCTCAAATAACCGATTGTTTTTTACAGAAGTTCAAATATTAAACTTTTAATTGTATAAACAAAGCTTTAAAGAAAATTCTGTAACACGCTCACATTTCTACTTTGAAAAGCAGTATATTTTACTCTCTGACATCAAATTATGGTTCTATTAAGAAATGTTATTTCACGGATATATCCGCGGAAATAAATGCATCAAATGCAGCCCAAAACTGTTTTTTGTAATTTTCTTCATGCATGATTGTATTAAGTTCGGCACCTGTAACGGTGATACTGTCTGTTAAACGTATTTGTTGACATAATTGTCGCACTTCAATGTTGTTGGTCATATTGTTTTGATTGGCGAGGATAAACAGTATTGGAATTTTTAAATGCCCATGAAGGATATTTTTTTTCATGGAATCAATTGCATTAAGTACGGATGCCATCCATTGCGATGTTGGAGGCTTGATAGAGGAGAAGGGTGCTTTATAAGCGCGTTCCAATTGTCTATTTGTTTGTTGTGTTTGTTTGAATTTTTTCCCACCTTTAGCTGGTAAAAAGCCAAGACCTATATCAGAAAGAAATTGTGTTAATTTATGTTGAAAGCCGTTTGTTTTATTGCCTAAAGGGGCAAAAGGGGGAGAAACACAAAGCATTTTGTTAAACTGATGGTTAAGAAGATCCAATCCACTCAATGCTATCAAACCACCTATACCATAGGTTAGCATATAGTAAGGTGGTGGACAGTCAGGGTATACAATTTTTTTAAGAAATTCATCTAAGTCATTTATATCATTGTTAATATCAAAATAATGATGTCGTTTTTGTTTTTTTGTCTTAAGTGGTGATTTTTCTCGACCAAACCAGTCAAATATTGCTGTATGAAAACCACGTTTAGATAGTTCATTCATTAATAAAAAATATTCTTCTAAAATGTTTGCATAGCTTTCGAGAATAACGACTGTTCCCTTAGATTTTTCTCTTTCAGGATATGTTAGGGCAAAACGAATTTTGCGATTTGTAGCTATTTTAAGGTAGCTATGACAGATATTGGGAGGGGTGGGATTGCAGTTTGTAGGATAAAGAGGTGTTTCCAATTTACATCCTTTGCTGTGTATTTTTGTAACTTAGTACAAAATGAGATAACGAGAGGACTAAAATATTTATGTAATGATGAAGATGAGTTAGGCAAATAATTATATTGCTTTTTATGTATTTTTATAAACTTAAATTACAAAACCGTTGAAATATTATAGAATGACTACCAGATAAATAGTGCGGTCGCCATAATGGGACTGTGGGTTCATGGGAAAGTTGGCCATTTGGAAACTTTGTGAACCAATTTATAAATTATAGTCGCTCTAAAGGAGGGCAATGTTTATGCGTCAAGTAGATTTTTCACCATTTTATCGTTCCACAGTAGGTTTTGATCATCTTTTTAACTGGTTTGATTCTAGGACACAACCTGATGATGTCTCTTCCTATCCACCCTATAATATCGAGCGTTTAACCGAAGATTCTTATAGAATTTCTATGGCTGTTGCGGGCTTCTCTCAAGATGAAATCGATATCGAAACGCATTGTAACCAGCTGATTATTAAGGGGGAAAGAAAACCTGAAGATGATGATAAAGAACGGGAGTTCCTTTATCGAGGTATTGCTTCGCGTGCTTTTGAGCGGCGTTTTCATTTGGCGGATCATGTTAAAGTTATCGGAGCAGAACTTGGCGATGGTCTTCTTCATATTCAGCTTAAAAGAGAAATGCCTGCTGAGCTAAAGCCTAAAAAAATAACTGTGCAGACATCATCATCATCCGTCATGCAAAATGATAACACCTAGTAGACCTAAAGTGCATTTAGCTGAGAAAGCTAAGTGATGATAGATTCCTTGGAATAATAAGGTAACGCGAGGCTTTTGTCTCGCGTTTTTAATGTCTTTGATTAAAAGAAAGACTTTTTACTCTTTATTCTCAATTTATGATAATCCTCCCATGATATATCACGGTAAGTTGAGGAAGTAGAACTGTTTTTAAACTTCATCTCTGCATAATGGAAGAATAATTTAATTCACAAAAGAGGCATATGTGTATTTGTAGATGGCTCACTGTGTTTAAATGAGAGAGAAAAATTTATTAGAGAAAAGTGATAATTTATTGGTTTCATAACTATTTTTTACCTTCAAATGAGAATTTTTTAGGCAGGGTATGAAATCTAAAAATCAAAAAGAGGGTAAAATGGTAAAACCAAGATCTGCTAAAAAGTGAGGGAAAGCTTTGAAAAAATGAATTGCTACAAATGAGCTACCAAAATATGCCAAACTAGATGATAGCCACAAATAACCTCACTCTGTATTGACTTGAAAGTTCCTCCGAAAATGGTCGGAGCGGCGGGATTTGAACCCACGACCCCTTGACCCCCAGTCAAGTGCGCTACCAAGCTGCGCTACGCTCCGAATTGTATAAAACGACTAAACGACTGTCTCTTTAAAGGCAAGAGAAAAGTGAAGAGAAATAAAATCTAAAATACTCTTGCTCTTTAAAAAGCTTACGTTTGTAAAGCGAAATTTTGTACTTCAATAGTTTTTGTTCATTAAATTGTTCAGTCTTTAGTTTCATTGATGTATGGTGTTATATGTACATATGCATCGAATTATTTTACGCGTTTTGTGGAGACATAAGGTAAATTTCCCTATGCATAGAAACATATTCATTTTTTAATATTTAAGAGGATTTCGTAAAGACGGGAGTAATGATGATAGATTTTTAAGGCTTTTGTTTGTTCATCAGGAATTAAAAAAAAGATAACCATTTTATAAATGCAATGGTAAATCTATGACATTGAAAGTTTTTCTTTATTTTTGATTTTATAAAAAAGCATTTTGTATCAGATATAAGAGCTATAAAATAAAAATCTCAGATTGCACAATCATAAATCTAAATTGTTAAATATGAGGCTTTTATTCCGATGAGAAAAAATCAAAACATTCAATTTATATCTTGTGGATTTATTTCTCATATACCAGATAAATAGAACGTTGGAGATAGAATGCTCTAAATATCTTTATTGAGTAAGAAAAGAGTAGATAATGAGCCGTTTTTCGGTAATAACTTTAACAGAAGCTGCAGTAGAACGTGTTAAAACGATTATGGATGCAAAAGATGCGCGGGGTATTCTGATTGGCATCAAAAAAGGTGGTTGTGCGGGTATGGAATATACCATTACTCTTGTAAAAGAAGAGAAATTAGATGCAGATGTTGTCGAAGTAGATGGGGCTCGCGTTTTTATAGCACATGATGCCGTGTTATTTTTATTAGGAACACAGGTCGATTATGAAGTGACAACACTTCGATCTGGGTTTGTGTTTAAAAATCCTAATCAAGTTTCAGCATGTGGGTGTGGGGAATCGGTAGAACTTCGTCCTGCCTTGCAAAATCAGTTCAATAACATATAAAGCCAGTTGAGCGCTGTAAGATCTCATCGAGTGATTCAAGCGATCATTTTGTAGGTTTGTGAAACCGATCTTTTTTATCTCTCCATTTTAGCCTTATTCCAAAGTTCTTCCATTTCATTCAAGGATGTTTCAGCCAATGTTTTAGATCGCATGGATAGGCTTTCTTCAATATAGGTAAAGCGATTGCGAAATTTTGTATTTGTCTTTTTTAATGCTTTTTGTGAATCAATATTGAGGTGGCATGCAAGATTCAGCAAAACAAAATAAAGATCACCGAATTCTGCTTCTATATCTGATATTTTATTATCTCGGATTGCTTCTTTGAGTTCATGGAGTTCTTCTTCAATTTTTGCAAAAATCTTATGACTCTCACGCCAATCAAACCCGACTTTTGCAGCCTCTTTTTGTAAGGCGAGCGCTTCTTGATCTGCTGGCTGGATTTTTTTTACTTTTGCAAGAATGCTTTTTGTCACATCCTCTGATATATTTGCTTCTTTGCTGCTTTTTTTCTGCCATTCTATTTTTTTAATATGTTCCCATTCTTCTGCTATAAACCCCCGTTTTCTTTGTTCCGCATTACCAAAAACATGAGGATGACGGCGAATCATTTTTTGGGTGATTGCGTAAACAACATCTTCAAAAGTAAAGCTTCCTTCTTCTTGAGCGATTGTAGCATGATAGACAACCTGTAAAAGAAGATCACCAAGCTCTTCGCAAAGGTCTGTTTTGTTTTTTCGTTCAATGGCATCGATAACCTCATAAACTTCTTCGAGCATATAGGGTATGAGAGATTCGAATGTTTGTTTTATATTCCAGACGCATCCGCTCTCACGATTTCGTAATGCTGTAACAATTGCTATAAGAGTATTAATATCTTTTGAGGCGATCATTTATGCCTCTCCTATAAGGCTTATGGATATATCAATCATCCCAACGTCTGTGTAACCATGTCCATTGTCCTGGATATTCACGCACCCAACTTTCAACAATATCATTTAATTTTTGCGTGGAAGCGGCTATATCAATTTCATTTTTTTCATCAAGTGGGAGTTTTACACGTTCATATAATTCTAAACGATGACGCCCTCCAGAAAGACGGATACAACGTGCTGGATAAATATCACAATTATATTGACGAGCAAGTTTTATAATTAAAGGATTTGTTTTAAGTGGTCTCTTAAAAAATGTTCCTAAAATACCACGGCGAAATTTTTGATCAACAAGCATACCAACGTTTTTACCTTCTGCTAACTTGGCTGCTAATGCCCAAGCTGCACCAGCTTTGGATGGAACAAGATGCCCCATGGACGTTTTCCGAGCTTTAAGAACCCGTTTGGCAATATAGGGATTATTGGGTGGTCTAAATAACACTGTCACATTAAGATCAAAACTTTGCGCGCATATAGGAAGGAGTTCGAAATTTCCGGTATGTGCTGTGAAAAAAATATGCGGTTTTTTTTCATTTTTTAATCGTTGAAATATTTCAATACCTTTAACCTCAATAAAACCTGGTTGGTCTGCATGAGGATCAAAATCAAAAATTTTATCCAGAAAAATATATTCAGCCAAAAAACATCCTATATTCTCCCACATTTCCATTGCAATTGCTTGGAGTTCTGCTTCGGTTTTTTCTGGATACGCAGCTCTAAGATTAGCAAGAGCGATTTGATGACGATGTAGAAGGGGACCAAATGTTTTTGCCAGCCAAGAAAAGAAAGAAACTCCAATATTGACTGGAAAATATTTTAAAAGAGACAGAGAACCAATGAGAAAATATCCCCATAAAAAATAAAACAATTTTTTTGCTATTATTTTAATATGATAAATAAAATTTTTAATATAAAACTTCATCATAACTTAATCAATTTTAAGAATAATTTTACCAAAAACATCACGGCTTTCCATGCGTTTTAAAGCTGTATCAATTTCATCAAATCCAACAATTGTATCAATGACAGGGTGCACAATGCCCTGTGCCATTTTCTGCATGGCGTTTTGCATATTTTCTATACGACAACCAAATGAACCGAATATTTTCAGTTGTTGTTGGAATAAATGCATAAGATTAAGTGGTGCTGTAACTCCAGAAGTAGAACCACAAGTTACCAAGCGTGCTCCTCGTTTCATACACAACAGAGAACCATTCCATGTATCGGCTCCCACATGTTCAAAAACAACATCAACCCCTTGTTTTTTGGTTAATTTGCGTACAATCCCTTCAAAACGATCTTTACGGTAGTTAATAACGTGATCTGCACCAAGCGATTGTGCTTTTGCCATTTTTTCATCGGAACCTACAGTTGTGATGACTGTACATCCTTTCTGTTTGGCGAGTTGAATAGCTGCTGAGCCAATACCAGAACCACCAGCCTGTATCAGAATTGTTTCGCCTTCTTGTAGTTTTGCATTATCAAAAAGCATATGTTCTACAGTGCCAAAAGTAATAGGAGCAACAGCTGCTTGCAACGCCTCACACTTTGCAGGGGCAGGAACCAATAGACGTGCTGGCAAATTAACAAGTTCACAGGCAAATCCATCAAGATGAAAACCGTAGACGCCTTTTACTTGACTGCAAAGATTATCACGTCCTTCACCACAAGCTTGGCATATTCCGCAGGTTTGTGCACCATAAATTGAGACAATCTGTCCAAGTTGCAAATTTTTAACATTACTTCCCAGTTGAATTACTTCACCAGAAGCTTCTGCACCAATGATGAGTGGCATTTTTCTTTTAGCAAAAGCCATACCACGCCAGCCCCATACATCAATATGATTAAGAGCAACAGCTTTTATACGGACAGTTACCTCATCGGAAGGAGGAGGTGGTGGTGGAGCAATATTGGTGAGTTCAAGCTGGCGCTCATTTAAGAGTTGCAGTGCACGCATTATTATCCCTCTTTAATGTATTAAGGCTATGAGATTAAGTATGATCAAGTTTGATCAATATTGAAAAAGATTATCCTTTATAGGCTGTGATAACAAGACTGGTATTTTGACCACCAAATCCAAAGGAATTTGACAAAACTGCATTGACACAAGCTTTACGACTATAATTTGGAACAACATCTAAAGGGATAGCAGGGTCAGGATCATCATAATTGATTGTAGGGGGAAGGATCCCTGATTGAATCGTTAAAAGCGAAAAAACAGCCTCTATGGCGCCAGCTGCAGTTAATGTATGGCCAATCATTGACTTATTAGAAGAAACAGGAATATGCTTTAAAATATCTCCAAAGACTGTTGATAATGCAATATATTCCATCTTTTCATTTTCCGGTGTTGAGGTTCCATGCGCATTGATATAGTCAATTTCATTGATGGTTATTTTTGCATCATCTAAAGCTCCACGAACAGCTTCAATTGCTGGAGATGCATCGGGTTTTGAACGTGTACGATGAAAATCATCAGCTGTTTCTCCACAGCCGGCTAGAATCCCTAAAATTGTCGCATTACGATTTAGGGCACTTTCGAGAGATTCAAGAACAAGAGCACCAGCCCCTTCTGCCATCACAAAACCATCGCGGTCACGGCTGAAGGGTTTTGCTGCTTTTTCTGCAGGATCATTCTGGGTTGAAAGAGCAGATAATAATGAAAAACGGATAAGGGATTCTGCTGAAACTGAACCATCTGTAGCGATAGTGAGTGCACGATTCGTTTCTCCCCTTCGAATAGCCTCAACACCTAATTGAATTGCCGTTGCACCAGATGCGCAAGCAGTAGAAAGTGTGACAGGAAGTCCTTTTGTACCAATTTTTTTTTGCAGCTTTTCTGCAATTGCTCCAAATTGTGTGGCTTCGAAAAGTGTCTCATAGAGGTTATGGCGGCAGACTTCAAGAAGATGTGCATAAGAAGACTCCTCAATAGAGCTCTCTTTTTGATCAAGAGCAAAGCGTGCTGTCCAGTCAAGCTCAACCGGAGGAGCAGCTAGAAATAATGGTCCATTAAAATTTATTTTATCAAGGGACGCTTGTTCTAAAGCCTCTTCTGCAGCAAGCTCCGCAAGCCTTTCAGAAAGAGCTGAAGCACCAAGCGTACTTTCTTTAAGAAAATCAACTGTTCCAGCAATATGGGTCTTTAATCCTTCAATGGGAAAACGTGTTATTTTATGAATACCGCTAACACCGCTTGTTAATTTTTGCCAATTTTCCTGCTTACCTTGTCCCAGTGACGTTATGATTCCTGCTCCCGTTATTGCTACAAGCGGACGTCCAAAATAATCATGATATTTCACTATAGAAATTCTCCTCAGGCAGCAGTTAGGCGGACTATGCCTTCAGCTCTTTTAATGCCAATGGTTGTAACAAATGCTTCATGCACTTCTTTGGAAAAGGGCTTTTCATGTGTACTTAATGTTGGGAAACTGCATCTTTTGTCAACAGCAAGTGCAGCAATTGCAAGTGCTAAAAGAAATTGCGCTTCCCGCATATAACCAAATAATGTTGTAATACCACGGTAAAATATATCAGTCGTTTCAAAAGCATTTTGTTCTGCTTTGGTTACTTCATGGGATCCTGAGGCAGCGGAAATGGCGAAAGCAGATTTCGCTTCCATCATTTTTAACATTGATACAATTGTTTCTTCAAGCGAGACTTTTGTTCTATCTGTTTGATCTGTGATGATCTGGCTAATTTCAGCATAAGCATGTGCATTGCGTTTTCTTGCTTGTTCACCACTTTCAAGGACGAGAAAGATACCCCCAGAACCTGTTATAACACCGCCACCAGGATAATTTCTACGGTCCCATACCGGTGACCATCCGTTTTGTGTTAAAAGACCTCCAAGTTCATAGGCCAATAACATATCATAACTTTGTGCATTATAAGAACTTCCTACCAGTGCATGGGTGCTTTGTCCTGATCGAATACGAGCAACAGCAATTTGAAGTGCAGACAGTCCACTGCCTTCTTCGCCCATAAAAGTACGAGAAGAGCCCGTTACTTTATGAACAATCGAAATATTTCCAGCCAAAAGATTTGAGAGTTGTGCCAAAAACAAAGTTGGACGAAGTTCAGTCGAAAGAACTGAATTTAACATGGAAATGTGATCAGCTGTTGTACGTGCTTGTGAGAGAATTTGTGTATCAACGGCAATGTCACGTTCTCCACCACTTGCTGCGACGATCATATCCATTGTTGATGTTAATTGTTCATCATTTTTCATACCCGCATCATCAAGAGCAAGGCCAGCGGCATAAGTACCAAGACGTTGCCACGTGCCCATTTGCCGTTGATCACTTTTTTTGGGAATTTGTAAATTCCAATCAATTTCAGGCAATGCATGAACAAGGTAGGGGGAAAAAGTTGTATCATCAAGATTGGGTGTGTGTGTTGGATCATTCAAGAGTTTCCAATGATGATTAACTCCCTCACCAAGAGAGCTTATAAGTCCTATACCGGTGATGAATACAGCTTGATGGTGCATAGTAAAAAAAATTATTCCGCCTGTTTTAAGGCAACGAGTTCATCGATTTTTGCACAAAGGTTTTTAAGAACAAAATATTCTTCTGTTGCTACAGCACCTTCGTTGACTTCCTGTGTCCATTGTTCTAGAGGGATTTTAATGCCAAAATCTTTATCGATAGCAAAAACAATGTCCAGAAAATCAAGGCTATCGATTCCCAAATCATCGATTGTATGGCTTTCAGGTGTGATTATGCTGCGATCAATTTCACTGATTTCTGCGATAATATCAGCAACTTTGTCAAATGTAGAGGACAATGTACAATTCCTTATTATAGAGTTTCTAAATTCAAAAGACACTTAACGTTACTCTTCTAGCCTTTTTTTTCTTTAAAAAAAAGACTTAATCTTAGAACATAGCTGTCTTTCTCATAGGGTAAATACATTTGCAAGTGCATGAAATCTACACTTTAAGATTTTCAAAAACTTTAAAGTTTTATTATGCGTTTAGTTATTTCCATTTACTTTGTACTCGTTTTTTTTCTATTTGCGGCGAGAACGGCAAGAGCTGTCATATTGACTACTCCACGTGATGTGACCGAAGGTGTTAAGATATGTGCAGGACGTGAGGCTCCAATCAAAATAGGGCCAACATGAAGTGCATTGGTCAGGTTTTTTACAAGATTAAGTGTTATATTAGCGGCATCAAGTGTTGGAAAGACAAGCAAATTAGCTTCCCCTTTGAGGCGTGAATCCGGAAAAACACGGTCACGGAAAACTGTAGAAAGTGCAGCATCGCCGTGCATTTCTCCGTCGGCTTCTAAATCGGGATATAATTTGCTAAGAATTTCGGTTGCACGACGCATTTTGCGCGCACTTTCTGTATTTTTTGAACCAAAGTTCGAGTGTGACAATAATGCTGCTTTTGGTGTTATGCCAAATGCCTCAATTTCTTGTGCTGCTAATACTGTCATTTCTGCTATTTCTTCTGCAGAAGGATCTTCATTGACGTAAGTATCCGTTAAAAAAAGAGTACGACGTGGAGAAATAAGTAAACTCACAGCAGAAAAATGACGAACATTGGAATCGAGTCCAATAACTTGTTCAATGAGTTCAAGATGACGCTCAAAACGTCCTTCTAAGCCACAGATCATTGCATCAGCTTCTTCACGCATCACGGCGAGGGCGGCAATCGCTGTTGTTGATGTTCTGACAATTGTTTTTGCGACTTCAGGAGAAACACCACGTCTTCCTGTATAACGAAGAAATAAATTAACATAATCACGAAAACGTGGATCATTTTCTGGATTTGTAAGTTCAAAATCTATGCCAGGGCGAATTCTTAGACCAAAGCGTTTTAATCTTGCCTCTACAACACGAGGGCGGCCAATAAGAAGAGGAATTGCTGTTTGTTCTTCAAGAACAATTTGTGCGGCTCGAAGCACACGCTCATCTTCACCATTGGCATAGATGACGCGTTTACGTTTTGCTGTTTTGGCTGCCGCAAAAACAGGCTTCATTGTTAATCCAGAACGAAAGACAAATCGATTGAGAGTATCATAATAGGCTTCCATATTTTCAATCGGCCGAATTGCTACGCCAGTTTCCATTGCGGCTTTAGCAACAGCAGGCGCAATGCGTAGTATTAAGCGTGGATCGAAGGGGGAGGGGATCAGATAGTCTGGACCAAAACTGGGTGGTTTCTTTGAATATGCACGTGCTGCAATATCTGAAGTCTCTTCACGAGCGAGAGCTGCAATTGCATGGACTGCAGCCATTTTCATTTCTTCATTAATTGCGGTCGCTCCGACATCTAATGCACCACGGAAAATATAGGGAAAACAAAGAACATTATTGACTTGGTTGGGATAATCAGAGCGCCCTGTGCAGATCATTGCATCTGGCCTTACAGAACGTGCTTCTTCTGGCATAATTTCTGGTATTGGATTGGCAAGCGCTAAAATGAGTGGGTTGGGAGCCATTTTTTTTAAATATTCAGATTTTAAAACACCTCCCGCTGAAACGCCTAGAAAAATATCTGCATTCTCAATTATTTCAGATAATGTTCGTGCATTCGTTTTTTGTGCATAATTGACTTTCCAGCGATCCATGAGTGTCTTGCGACCTTCATAAACAACGCCTTCTAAATCGCTCAGCCAAATATTTTCAATTTTTGCTCCAAGACGAACCAAAAGATTAATGCAAGCTAAAGCGGCCGCACCAGCACCAGAAGAAACTATTTTTGCATTTTCAATTTTTTTTCCTGAAAGATTTAAGGCATTTAATACAGCTGCAGAAACAATAATGGCAGTTCCATGTTGGTCATCATGGAAAACGGGAATATTCATTCGAGAGCGAAGCTTTTCTTCAATTTCAAAACACTCAGGAGCTTTGATATCTTCAAGATTAATACCACCAAATGTAGGTTCTAAAGCAGAGACTGTCTCTATCATTTGTTCAATAGTGGGAGCATCGATTTCAATATCAAAAACGTCAATATTGGCAAATTTTTTAAATAAAACAGCTTTTCCTTCCATAACGGGTTTTGAGGCAAGCGGACCAATATTTCCCAATCCAAGAACAGCCGTGCCATTAGAGATAACAGCGACTAAATTAGAACGAGAAGTATATTGTGCGGCAAGATTGGGGTCTTTATGAATTGCAAGACATGGTGCTGCAACCCCTGGAGAATAAGCAAGAGCTAGATCACGCTGATTATCAAGAGGTGTTGTTGCTTGTATTTCCAATTTTCCAGGTTTGGGATGTTGATGATAAAAAAGTGCGGCACTGTCAAGTTCAGCTTTTTGTAAACTGAAGTCACTATTTCGTTCTTTAGACATTTTTGCGGTATCCTAGTGTATGTTTATATGAGATGTTCCATCTACAATAAGTTTCTTGCACTGATAGATTCTCATTTTTCTGAATATAAAAATGCATAAACAAATTGTCCTAGATCGATCAGTTTGATATTTTTTTGTGCTCGCGCTTCTTAAACAATTTTATTGCTATCAGCACAATAAGTCTTCTCCCCTTAACAAAATTCGCAGAAGTTCGTCAGTTAAAAAAATCAAGTAAAATACTACGCGTGGTTACATTACCAAGCAGTTATTTTTTTTGCAATGCTGGCTTTAGAAGAATAGAAAAGAGAGGCTTATTCACATTGTGTTAGGTTGTCATAAACATATGCTTTATGAGCGTTTTTATAAGTGAGAACAGGATTTACAGACTATTATTGTCTGAAAAAAGTGAAGTCATGAAGGAATTCATAAAAGAAGGAGGAGAAGTGATACTTATCCTATTATGTTATGCGATTTATAGGACATTGTTTGGGATATTTATAAAAATCCAATATTAATCATCCACTCAACCTTTGATGCAGAATGTTACAAATGCGTTACACGACGAAGAACAGTCACGACAACGAAAAAAAGTGAAAAAACACTTTTCCACTTTTATTATGAGTTATTGAATGCGACCACTCGCATGAGCAAGCATAGTATAGACTTTTCCAGTATCTGATATCAGGTATTTACGAATCGCATCGGAAGAACCAGAACCCTGCGAGATATCACGTAATAGTTTTTCAAAATCTACAATATATTGATTCACGGAATGTTTAAAATTAACATCACTCATATGTTTTTTCTTGATCATTTCAAATATCTTTTTTCCATTTGAAGTATAAAGACGTTCTGTAACGATATTTTTTTGTCCACGGCGATAGTGATCCCATAGCTCAACAACAGCATTATGGTTCATGGCTTGTACTATACCCCCTGCTAAAGAACTAAGAGACTCATTTGCAGAGCGCGTTTTGGTTTGTACCGGTGCAAAAACGGTATCATCGGGCACCTCATCATACCAAGTTTCTTCACGTGAAGCTCTTTCTAAGAGATTCGATACCCATTTATTTTGCCGCTTTTTATTGTGATTTTGTTGCAAATCAGGTTTAGGCGGCACTATCTTTTTAACCACTTCAGAAGAAATACTCTCACTCCTCTTAAGTGTTGATGATGAAGGAAGCGCTGACATTATCGGTTCATTGGCATTCTTTTGATTATTCTTTTGTATAACGTTTACAAGGTCTTTTAATGCTGTAATTTGTTCATTCAGAGCTGTGCGAATTGTTTGTGTTGTTTCTTTTGTTTTTTCTGGAAGCCTTTGAACATTTTCATTAAGATCATTATTAATTTTTGAAAGTTCTAAACGAACGTCATCAGCGGAGCGACGTATATCTTTTGCTGCTCCTGAAAAACGTACTGAAGCTTCATTAATAAGTTGATTCAGTGATTGTTGGAGTGAATGGGTGGAGTGACGCGCATTTTTATCCGTGCGTTCTAATGCTAAGTTGAGAACGTTTTCATAATGTACAATCAATTGATTAATTTCATTTGATTTTGCAACAAGTGCATTGCTTAACGCAGAGAGCATGTTGTGTTTTTCTTCAAGGGTTGCACCAAGTGAATTTTCAGACTGCTCGAGAACATGAATAGTTTCAGAAAGTGTTTTAGCATGTTCTCCAAAACGATTTGTTATATGATTAATCTGCTCAAATGTATTTTGTGAAAGTCCTTGCAGAATCTCAACATTGTTATGGAGCGCTTGATTTGAGGCTGATAATTGTTCTGCCACTTGGTTCGTATTGCGGAAAAAATGATTGGCAGCCTCATTGAATTGACCATCAATATTTTGAACTGTTGATAATAAAACATTATTATTTTCGTGGAAGCTATCAATTGATTGATTTAATTGTGCAACGATCGATGAGACATTCGTGACAAGATCATCCTTCAGAGCAGTTACTGTTTGAAGTGTTTCAGAGTTGGTTTGTGCCAAGCTATTCACTAAAGACTCATTGTATGCATAAATCCTTTGTTCAGCATCTTGTGTTGAAAGGGAGAGCTGTTCACTAAGATGCTGTGTTAAACAACCAATTGATTCCGTTGTATTCTGCGCTGCTTGATTTAAATGGCTTGTCAGTTCTGTAATTTTTCCAACGTGTTCTGAAATTTGAGTCGCTGTTTGATTCTTTGCTTCTTCCAAACGATCACTTACATCAGAAAGTTGATATCCTAAATTATTTTTTAGATTCTGCATGGAGTGATGCAGAACATTGCAGCGCTCATTGAGGACTTGTTCAATTTCTGTTGTTGAAGTGTGAATGGTTTCATTCAACAATGCCTGTGCATTATGACTGGCCGTTGTAAAGGCTTCAATTGTATGAGCTGTTTGCTCAGAGAGAACGGATAAAACTTTTTCACTGGTATCATAAACTGTTTGTTTAACGTTTGATACAATGCGGTTGCCAGACTCTGAGAGAATATTTTCTGCTTTTGTGGTAACATTCTCTACCGATGAAAGTATCTGTTCACTTGTAGAAGAAAGAATATCGGAGGCTTCTACCACTTTATCACGCAAGCTATTTGCAACCGTGTTAACGGAATCTTCCAATGTACTCCGTATATTATCAACACTTGTTTCGAGAGCTTGTTGAATTGCTTGACTTTGTTCATTATTAAGAATCATAGATGTTTGCAATGAATCAGAGCGCTTTTCAAGGACAGATGTTTGCATCTCTATAGTTTCACATATCTGTCCAAGCTTTTCTGAAAAAGCTTCTTCTAGGTTGGTTGCACGCTCAAAGATTTGGCGAGTATGATTTTCCAAACTCTCGTCCAAGGTTTCTATACGTGTTTCAAGGGCTTCAAAGAATGTTCCGTTAGATTGAGAGAGAGTATTCTTTAGAATTTCAGCATGTCCTTCGAGATTTCTGATATGCCCTTGAACCGTTTCGGTAATGTTTCGATTATTCGCTGCAATTGCATCTTCAACGAGGCCTATTTGCTGTTTTAACGCGGCATCAACATGTATGTCACTTTTAGCAATGAGATTATGAATCGTTTCCATCCGTTGTTCAAGTATACGTGTTTGATCTGCAAGAACTTCGTTAAGAGAAAAACTATTAATCGCCAAAGAATCACGAAGCGCATCGGCGCGTATATCAATATTTCTAGCTTGTGCTTCTAAAGCATCTTTCGTTGTATTGCAGCTTTGTGCAATAACTTTTTGTAGTTTTTCTGTACATTGAACGATATTTGCAACATGATTTTCTGCTTGATGATCAACAATTTGAACATTATCAATCAAAATCTTTTCAAGACTTGAAGTATTTTGTGCTAAGGCATCAATTTGAATTCTTAATGTATCGGCAATTTTATTCTTTTCATTGTCGAGCATGTTTGCCATGAGGGATCTTTGATCAGAAAGTTGCAATTTGAAGTCTTGCGAACATTCTTGTATGATATCAATAATAGCATTATCGATATGTTGAACTTCTTCTTTTAGTTTCTCTTTGCTTTTGTCGATTGCAGAAAGAATAGTTTCTTGGCCATTTGTAAAGGCGTCGGTGATATCAGCTGTTCTTTCTTGAAGATTTGCATTAATTTGCAAGACATGTGATTCCAAGAAATGACCAAGTTTTTCAGCATTCTCTTCTAGATCTTGACTGCGCGCTATGAAGGATTCAATGATGGAATTGCTGTGCTCTTTAAGAGAAAGATCAACATTTGCTAAACGGTTTTCAAAAGCTTCAATCGCTTCTGAAGTTACGTTATCAAATTTAGCAGAGAGTTTGTATGCTTTCTCATCGAGCTGTATAACTTTGTCATCAAAATTTTGTAGAAACTGATTATTGCGATTAATAATCGATTCATCTAGTGCTTTAAATTTTTCATCAACACTGTGGAGAGTTTGCTCTGTTGCTGCTTGTATATGCGTTGCCATTTTAGCAATATGCATTTCAGCTTTAGCAGAAGTTTCATGGAAAGTTTTCTCTATCTGTTTTTCATTATTATCAAAACGTTTTGAGAAGCTCTCAAAATTTTTCCCTAATTCGTGAAAAAATTCCGTGTTTTTTTGCTGGATTTGTGTTGTAGTTTTATTAAATTTTTCAACGAGTTGATTTGTTACGCCATCACCGGCATGGGAAAGTTTTTCAACAAGATCTTCTCCTTGTTTTTGTAAAGTCTGGGAAAGAGTTTGCACAAGCTTTTCAACATTGGTTACAATCTTAGAAGTAACCAAGCCAAATTCATCATTCAGTTGCTCTTGTGTTCCTTTAATTGTTGACTGAACTCGATCAGCATGATTCAAGATGGCTATACGTTCATTGCTCAATTCTCTTATAAGAGTATGAATGCGGGACTCATTTTCAGCATAAGCTTGTTCTAGATTATGAACTTCTCCTTGTATAATCGCTTCAAGCTCAACAGCACGCCCAAGGGTACGTTCAATCCCTTCGTTCATAGCCGCAACTTCTTCACGAATGGTCTGCCCTATAGCAAGAGCTTGTTTTTCAGAAATATGCTGTGGTTCACTAAGACGTTGTGCAGCATTGGTCATGAGAAGAGCAATATTATGCAATTCATTCGAGCGTTTTGTTAATTGAGCAAATCCCCAAGAGATAAGAATAGGAATCACTGTTCCAGCGGCTACAGCTAGTCCCGTCGAGGATGTAACAAAAGTAGTAATATTCGATAAAGAATTGAGTCCAGCAGGAGCTAGCTTATGAGCAATAATAGCACCTCCTGTTGCCCATAAAGCACTGAGTGCTGTTGTAGACCAATAGATTCGAGAGGTAGAACGCTGCTTTAATAATCCATAATTTAAAGGCGTTGTAATATCATCATTAGCAGGAAAAAGTTGTGTGGATAATAATCTGTTATGAACAGTCCCACCTGAAAGTTCAGATCCAGCTTTGGAAGCAAAAAGCTGTTCAACAACGGATTCATCAATAACAGCACTATCATGAATATTGGAGATAAGAGTCGAAGTACCATTTTCAGCGAAAACTTCTTCTTCTGCCATCGCAATCTTTTGAATGAGCTCATCTACACTAATAACATTATCAGAATTATTGGGTGATATTGTTTCAATCTCTGCATTAACAAAATCAAAATTCATAGCTTTTGAGAGAGCTTCTTCAACTTCAATTTCAAATGTTTGTAACTTGGTTCTGCGTGCCATACTCGCCTCGTACTCTTACAGACTGGAAAAGGATACCTCCTTCTTCAGATATTCCGACATACTAACTGTTAATTATTTAGAAAGGAATACGCTCCAAGAAAATTTTTGAAAACTTATCAAGATTAAAGTTAATGCAGTGCATTAACTTGTTCAAAAATATTACAAATCTCAATAAAAACAACATATTATTTGATTTTTAAAAAATCAAAACATTGTTTACAACTTTTAATTTATAAGTAAAACTATAAGCCTATTACATTTAGTTTAAGGGCAATCTGATGACAAGTGATACACAATGTTTTTTTTAAATTGCGATGTAGGAACAGGTTTGCGGTGTGCAGCCTATTTTTTCTCGTGATAAATTAACGAATCATGTTACTATTACACTTGTTTTTACTATTCTAAGGAATTCTTCTCTTTGTTTAAAATGCATAGAGTGTTCTAATATGGTATGCATGGGTGTTTGAGCGCGCAAAATGGAAAGTTGTTTTTGACTGAAATTCGTAAAAGGTAAACATGAAGAAATTTTCTTGATGACAGGTTTTCTAGATTATGCCACTCTTCATCTTTAAGAGTGTTATTTTTTCGGTGAAAAAGTGGTTTTTTTTCGTTATTAAGTTGTCTTTTGCTGATTTTTGAAGCTCCTACGTTGACAATTGTGTATTTTTCAGTCGATATGCGTGCACGGATATTCTATGCAATTGGTGATAAAGGTGTAAGAATAATGGCAGAACGATCACAACACCTGCAAGATGTATTTTTAAATACGGTGCGCAAGCAAAAAATTTCGCTTACAATTTTTCTTGTCAATGGCGTTAAATTAACGGGTATTGTAACTTCGTTTGATAGTTTTTGTGTTCTTCTACGTCGTGATGGGCATGCGCAATTGGTCTATAAGCATGCTATTTCTACGATTATGCCCGGACAATCTGTGCAGATGTTTGAAGGAGAAAATTCTGAATAAACAAGTCATGTCACTTAAAAATCTCTTATACCATGTTTAAAATGCTTGAATTGCCATGATAAATGAAAATAAGAGATTTGGGGGATTTCCTTCGCGAATTGAAAAACAAGTGCGCGCTGTTGTTTTGGTACCAATTTGCCAAGACAATAAAAGTGAAAATATCGCAAGGGGATGTTCAGTATCTTCTCGGCTTAAGGAGGCCTTAGGGCTCGCGCGTGCTATAAGGTTGGACGTTGTTTATCATGAGACGGTTAATATTGTTACACTTCGTCCAGCAACTTTGTTTGGAAAGGGTAAAGTAGAGGCACTTGCCCAATATATAAGTGAATATTCTATTGAACTTGCGATTGTAGATTATCCTTTAACGCCGGTGCAGCAGCGTAATTTGGAAAAATTATGGCATTGTAAAGTTATTGATAGAACAGCTCTCATTCTTGAAATTTTTGGAGAGCGTGCGCGGACAAAAGAAGGGGTTCTACAAGTTGAATTAGCGCATTTATCTTATCAAAAAAGCAGACTTGTACGTAGTTGGACACACTTGGAAAGGCAACGTGGTGGCCGTGGTTTTTTAGGGGGGCCTGGTGAGACGCAAATTGAAGAAGACAGGCGTCTTTTGCAAGAGAAAATTGTTCGGATCCGTCGCGAGTTAGAAACAGTTATGAAAACACGTGCTCTTCATAGAGCTAAAAGAAAAAAAACACCCCATCCTGTTGTTGCTTTAGTGGGATATACCAATACAGGAAAATCAACACTTTTTAATCATTTAAGTGGTGCAGACGTCTTGGCAAAGAATATGTTGTTTGCAACGTTGGATCCTACTTTGCGCAAAGTTATTCTTCCCCATGGACAAACTATTCTTTTGTCTGATACGGTAGGCTTTATTTCTCACTTACCAACGCATTTGATTGCAGCTTTTAAAGCAACCCTTGAAGAAGTGGTTGAAGCTGATCTCATTCTTCATGTGAGAGATATGTCTGATTTTGATCATCGTGTGCATGCTCAGGATGTTTTGGGGGTACTTTCAAGTCTTGGTATTGATATTGATGATACCGAACGTATCATAGAGGTTTGGAACAAAATTGATCTATTGGATGAGCAAGCATTAAATGTCTTGCAAACAAATGCAAAAACACGATTAAATCCTGCGGTAATGGTATCAGCGCTCATGAACGATGGATTGGATCAATTATTGATAGCAATTGAAAAGCGGATTTTTGGAGAAATGCAAAAGGTTGAATGTCTTTTAAGACCTCATCAAATGTCGCTTATTGATTGGTTTTATGAAAACTCTGGTGAGATTATGCAAGAAGGACATGATGATGGTTCTGTTACCATTAGAGCCGTACTTACCTGTGAAGCAAAAAAACGCTTGGATTATATCAAACAAAATCTAAACTGAAGTTTTTGTAAGATATTCTTGAATATTTTTTCTTAAATTTTACAGTTGTCTCATAGCAAAATAATATGACTTCAAGTTAAGAGGATAGTTACTACTTTCTCTTAAATAAAAGTCATGAAGTATTTTGCTGGTTGAAAGAAAGATGATTCTTAAGTGCGATAGAAAACTGTTGGTCCGCACAGTATTGCAAAACATTTTGGTTGTTTTGTTGTTAGCAGTGCTCTGTACATTTTTGATTTGGATGTATTATTTTATTCAGCCACGGATTTATCGGGCAACCTTAACATTTTCAGTATCGGATTCTATTGGGAAGCCTTTGCCAATTGATAAACAAAATAATGTTATCGCTTTTCTTCTTTCACAGCCCATAGTTTTAAACGATTCACGCTTACAGAGTCTTTCTTTAGGGAGTTCTCAGAAGAAAGATTTTCGTGAAAATATCCGTTTGTTGCGCAATGGTAATTGCTTTGATCTTATTTTTGAAGCAGAAACTCTTGAAGCTGCTCAACACGGATTAGAGATTTGGTTTTCGGCATTTTCAAAAGCAATTATACAACAGCAAAAAAAAATATTGTTAAGAGAACAGCAAACTGCTCAACACTATGATAAGACTAAGATTTTCGACATAATGCATGGATTTCGTTCTTCTGTTGATTCTTTCATTTATCACAATATAAAACAAACAGAGCTTCATGATCTTTCTGTACAATTAACGGAAGCGACTTTAAAGCGTATTCATTTAACGAGTGTGAATTCTACTATTAATATGGCGCGCGAGAAAGGACAATCTTTATTGTCTTTATCGTTTATTGCAGGCAATTCAATGATTTCTGCATTGGAAACTAAGCGTGATCTTTTGGAAACGCAAAGAGCGCATATGGTTGTACAATTAGGCTGGACACATCCTCAAATAAAAGCAATGACTGCTGAATTAGAGGCGGTTTCTCAGCAATTAGAAAATAAAATTTTGCAAATTGTTCACCAGTTTCACTCCGATGAGATTCTGGCAACAGAATTCGAAAAACAACTTAAAAAAAGGATGAGTTTTTTTGTAAAAGATCAATCCCAGTCTTTGAATCAAATGTTTAACGAGCTCGAAAATAAAATAAGAGCTGTGGTAGATGCGCAAAACAAAGAGATGAATAAGGATTCTTCTCTTTTGCACAACACAAAGATTCATGTCGTTGTACCAACAACGTTAACAGCAATTCCTTTTATGGATGTTTATGGAAAGAATGTTATTATCAGTGTCTTTACGAGTTTGATCACTCTTTTGGGAGGAGCATTGTTGTTTCGTCAATGTTCTGCAACAAGGAAAGATAAACTAAGAGAAAATGATTTTAAAAGTGGTGAGAGCGCTTTTGTATCTGAAAAAATAGAAAATCTTGAATCTTTTGTTACAATAGAAGGATTATCCGATTTTTTGAAGCGTTGCACTTCGGTGATCATTTCAATTATTGGGCCAGAAGCTGCACGAACAGCAGCAAAGCTCTCTCTTCATCTCATCAAAGAGGGCAAAACCATTCTGTTGGTTGATGTTTCTGGTCAACAAATAGAGAAAGTCATTGGTCCACATAGAGGATTGACCGATATTTTAACAGGAAATGCTCAGTTGCAGGATGTTATTTATCGTGATTATGACACGGGCATTGATATTCTTCCACAAGGGTTAACGAGTGCTGTGTCTGCACAAGATTTTTTAGATGGTATTCCGAATCTCTTACAAGAATTTAAAAAGAATTATGATTTTATTATTTTAGAGATGGAGAGTGAACCTCAATATGGAGTTGAACAATTTGCGAGGCTATCAGACTATTATATCTGTAGTATTGCTCTTCATGAACAAGATTGGATACGAAAAATGGTGCGTCAGTTTCCAAAGACTCTTTATCGTGTGGTGGACTCATATCTCTCATAGAATAATATGAATTGCATGTTATTGTGCTACCCTTGTTTTATACTAAAGTTGTAGTACATAATTTAAAAGAGTTAAGATTTGTCATGTTTAAGTTGTAAAATGAATTGGGATTGGAGAGAGGCGTGGGGCAATCAGAGATGACCATAAAGAGTTTTAATGACAGCGTTTTGACACCATTGCAGAAAAAAAATAGAACACAAATTCGCCTGTGGCTTTATTCTATTTTATTACTTTGTTTGGCAATTGTTTTAGTGGGGGGGGCTACCCGCTTAACGGGATCAGGGTTGTCGATAACTGAGTGGAAGCCAATTCATGGAGTCATTCCACCTATTGGTGAGGAGCAATGGCAAGAAGAGTTTTTAAAATATCAACAGATAGCGCAATATAAGCTGCTTAATCGTGATATGACGTTAAATGCATTTAAGGTGATTTTCTGGTGGGAATGGGCACATCGCGTTTTAGGGCGTCTTGTTGGACTTGTTGCTTTATTCGGTTTAATTTGGTTTTGGGCGACCAAGCGTATTGAAAAAAATATCTTACTTCAACTTACCATTGTTCCCATTCTTATTGCATTTCAAGGATTCATTGGTTGGTGGATGGTTGCTTCAGGTATTGGCCAAAGTAATTTGACCAGCGTGAGCCAATATCGTTTGGCATTTCATCTTATAACAGCTTGTTTTGTTATTATTTTTGTTACTTATTTATCACGAGGGCTCGCAGAATATTCAGAAAAACCAGCTGGTCAAAAGATACAATATTTTGCAGGGTGGCTTGTTGTTTTTATTTTGATCGAAATTTATTTGGGGGCTTTGGTTGCAGGACTCCATGCTGGAAAAGTTTATAATACGTGGCCCCTTATGGATGCTCAGATTATTCCTGATGGATTGTTGCAACATACTCCTGTTTGGCGCAATTTTTTCGAAAATCCCTTAACAGTTCAATTTGTCCATCGTTTTTTTGCTTATTTCTTATTTGTTGCAGCGGTTATTCATGCTCTCTATCTGCGAAAAAGTGTGCCAAATTCAACACATTCTCGTCGTGCATTTTTTGTATGTATTATGATTGTTATTCAAGCATTTTTGGGTATTTTGACCTTGCTCCATGAAGTGCCCATAAGCTTAGGGCTTATCCACCAAAGTGTTGCGTTAGCAGTTTTGTGTTTTTCAGTTGCCCATTGGCGCGCAACAAAAGGAGCGTATCGCGCTGTTGAATAAAGCTATCTATCGAGAAAAGTCTAGCTTCTTGATAGCATTAAGTCGAGATTTTGAACAGCTGCTGCGGCTGCGCCCTTTCCTAAATTATCGAAGAGAGCACAGAGATTGAAAATTCCTTCGCGTTCATTGCCAAACACAAACAGTTTCATCTTGTCTGTATGTGCTAAGCATTCTGGATTGAGACGAGTGAGAGTATCTGTTTCTTCTTGTGATGCAATTGTTATAATGTTTTGTCCATTGTAATGGTTTTCAAAAATTTCTCGTAGATCAGAACAATTAGCTGATTTTGTAAATAAATGGCGGTAGAGTGGAATATTTACAATCATTCCTTGCGGAAAACGACCAACACTTGGTGTAAAAATAGGTGTTTGGCTCATTTGTCCATAGAGTTTAATTTCAGGGACATGTTTGTGTTCAAGATTAAGACCATAGATAAAATAATTTTCTCGAACATCATTGTGTTGAGAGTGGTTTTCCATTTGTGCAATTAATTGCTTGCCGCCACCAGTATAACCGGATATCGCGTGAATTGATATCGGATAAGAAGAATCCAGCAGGCCAGCTTCACGTAGTGGTCGAATCAAGCTAATTGCGCCAGTAGGATAACATCCAGGATTGCTCACGTAATGTGCCGCTTGAATGCGTTTTTTTTGTCCCGCGGTCATTTCAGGAAAACCGTAGACCCAATTTGGCGCAATACGGTGGGCTGTCGAGCTATCAATGATTCTAATTTTTTTATTATTTTTAAGCCAATTAACGGTTTCGCGTGCGATATCATCTGGAAGACACAAAATAGCAATGTCAGTTTGATTAAGACAGTCTCGACGAATATCAATATTATGTCGATCTGTATGCGCTAGAGAGAGTAATTTAAAATCCGAACGCTCTGCTAGCCGTTTTTGTATTTGTAATCCGGTAGTTCCATGTTCACCATCAATAAAAACTTTTGTTGCCATTCTCTTTGCCTGAAATGATTTTTTGCCATATTTTGCTTATCATATTATAAATAATTACTAACTTAAATTATTGTGTTTCTTGAACTTATAGATCGTTTTGCTTGTAAAAAATGGGACCATTAAGAACCCATGAGAAAAATTTTAATATTCATTTTTTACTATTTTTGTGAGGGAAACGTTTTTTGTTTATCTAGTAAAGAAATTAAATAAAGTTTGCCACTTTTTAAGTGAAAGTGGTTTTAAATATTTGGTTTGCGTAATTTGCTGTGTTATCGTCTAATAAATTTATTTTTTAATTTAGGAATGTGTTTTATGATTCAGCAAGGAAATGACATACAAAAGCGCTTTTTTAATGATAGTTTACAAACTGCCGATTCTGCAATTTTTGATGCAATTAAGGGGGAGTTTGAGCGTCAACAACATGAAATTGAGCTGATTGCTTCAGAAAATATTGTTTCAAGAGCTGTTCTTGAAGCACAAGGGTCAGTTTTAACAAATAAATATGCAGAAGGTTATCCAAGAAAACGCTATTATGGGGGATGTCAGTTTGTTGATATCGTTGAAGATTTAGCAATCGAACGAGCAAAACAGCTTTTTGGTGCTGCTTTCGCAAATGTCCAGCCTAATTCTGGTAGCCAAATGAATCAAGCGGTTTTTTTAGCTTTACTCCAGCCTGGTGACACATTTATGGGATTGGATTTAAATGCTGGTGGTCATCTGACACACGGTTCATCGGTCAATATGTCTGGAAAATGGTTTGATGTTGTTTCCTATGGCGTGCGTCAGGAAGATCAAATTCTTGATATGGAGGAAGTTGAACGCCTTGCAAAAGAACGTAAGCCTAAGCTTATTATAGCAGGTGGTTCTGCTTATCCTCGTCTATGGGATTGGAAACGCTTCCGCGAAATAGCAGATGAAATTGGTGCTTATTTTCTCGTTGATATGTCGCATATTGCGGGTTTGGTTGCTGGCGGTGTTCATCCTTCACCTGTTCCCTATGCACACATTGTAACAACAACAACGCATAAGTCATTGCGTGGTCCTCGGGGAGGTTTGATTTTAACAAATGATGAAGTTTTAGCCAGAAAAATTAATTCAGCGATTTTTCCCGGTCTTCAAGGGGGGCCTTTAATGCATGTGATTGCAGCTAAAGCTGTTGCATTTGCGGAAGCTTTGCAGCCTTCTTTCAAGACTTACAGTGCTGATGTTGTTGCCAATGCTAAAACCTTAGCAAAAACATTACAGAATAATGGTTTTAATATTGTTTCTGGTGGTACAGATAATCATTTATTATTGGTTGATTTGCGTTCCAAAAATGTGACAGGAAAACGTGCCGAATTGGCTTTGGGACGAGCAAATATTACTTGTAATAAAAATGGTATTCCCTTTGATCCTGAAATACCATCTATCACCTCAGGAATTCGTTTGGGATCACCTGCTGCAACAACACGTGGTTTTGCAGAAAAAGAATTTATTCAAGTGGGGAACCTGATTTCAGAAGTTCTTGATGGTCTGGGAACAGCAAAAAGCGATGCGGATAATAGTGCTGTTGAAATGACTGTTAAGGAAAAGGTGAAAGATATAACGAATCAATTTCCTCTTTACTCTTATCTTAGCACTTGTTAAGGATACCCAAGAGATGCGCTGTCCTTACTGCCAATATGAGGATACACAAGTCAAAGACTCGCGTCCAGCCGAAGAGGGATCCGTTATTCGTCGTCGGCGTGTGTGTTCGGTTTGTGGCGGTCGTTTTACAACTTTTGAACGTGTTCAGTTGCGTGAGCTTTTAGTTTCTAAAAAAAGTGGACGATGTGAGCCATTTGATCGTGATAAATTAATGCGATCAATTGATATCGCTGTACGTAAGCGGAATATTGATCCTGACCATATTGAGCGAGCGATTTCTGGTATTGTCCGTCAACTTGAAAGTTTGGGGGAACCAGAGATCGCTTCAGAAAAAATTGGACATCTTGTGATGGAAGCATTGAAAAGAATTGATGATATTGCCTATATCCGTTTTGCTTCTGTCTATAGAGATTTTCGTAATGCAAGTGATTTTCACGATGTTATAGACGAGTTGTCGAAGAGTGTAACGGATACAGAATTTTGTTTTGATGAATAAAAGAGTGCAAGATGAACGGTTTATGGCAGCAGCTATCCGTTTGGCAGAGCGTCATGTTGGTTTGACCGGTGAGAATCCTTCTGTTGGTACATTGATTGTGCAAAACGATAACGCTTCGGGACCATACATTGTTGGTTATGGTGTAACAGCTATAGACGGGAGACCGCATGCTGAAGTACAGGCTTTGCGCATGGCCGGTTCTTTAGCACGTGGAGCTACTGTTTATGCTACGTTAGAGCCTTGTTCACATTATGGAAAAACCTCGCCCTGTGTAAATGCGCTTATTGATTCAGGTGTTTCTCGCGTTGTTATTGCTCTTACTGACTTAGATAAGCGTGTTGATGGTCGTGGTATTGCTCTTTTACGTACGGCTGGTATTGAGGTTGTTGAAGGTGTTTTGGCTGAAGAAGCTTTTGAAGCATTGTGCACACATTGGTGTATAAGGAAGATGCAACGTTGTGCTGTTACTCTGAAAATGGCTATTTCTGCCGATAATGGTGTGGGAAAAAGAGGGCAGGGGGGAATCAAAATTAGTGGAATGATTTCTCACACGCATACGCATATTCTGCGTGCTCAAAATAATGCTATTCTTGTTGGTATTGGTACTATATTAGCAGATGATCCACAATTGAATTGTCGTTTGCCAGGAATGGAAATGCGTTCGCCCATACGTATTATTTTGGATACAGACTTATCTGTCCCCCTTGATGCAAAAGTTGTGCAAACGGCAAAAAAAATTCCTACATGGATTATTTGTGATATGAATCTTGCCAAGGGAAGCAAAAAAACGGCACTCGAGAAATCAGGTGTATCAGTGTATTCGGTAGAAATGAAAAATGGTTGCATGCAACCTCTTGCAATTTTACAGCTCCTTTATCAACGTGGAATTCAGAGTGTTTTACTTGAGGGAGGTGTAAAAACAGGGGAAAGATTTTTAAATGCTGGTTGTGTGGATCATTTGGTATGCTTTTATGCCCCCATTATTTTAGGACAAAACCGTATTGAAGCACCTCATTTTGCAAATTATCTCTCGCAGTTTTATGAAGTTGAGACAAGAATGTTTGGAAATGACCGTTTTTATAAATGGAGACGTAAAACATTATGTTCACAGGGATTATAACGGACATTGGTTGTGTTGAAGATGTTCAATCTTTAAAGCAAGGTGTGCGTTTAAAGATTTCGACACACTATGATCTAGAAAGTTTAAAAATTGGTGCATCAATTGCTTGTTCTGGAATTTGTCTAACAATTGTTGAGAGAGGATCAAAACACGCTCATATCAATTGGTTTGTTGTGGAGGCATGGGAAGAAGCGTTGCGTTTGACGAATCTTGCTAGATGGTCAAAAGGAACTTGTATTAATTTAGAACGTTCGCTCAAACTGGGTGATGAAATGGGTGGACATTTGGTTTTTGGGCATATTGATGGCCTCGCTCTCATTATTGATCAGAAAAATGAAGGTGATGCAGTTCGTTTTTTCTTAAAAGTTCCAACACGGTTTACGCCCTTTATTGTAAATAAGGGATCTATTGCTCTTAATGGAACCTCTTTGACTGTTAATTGTATTGAGGATTGTCTTTTTGATGTTCTCATTATTCGTCATACACTTGAAATGACGACGTGGGGAAAAGCTAAAGTTGGAGATCAGGTCAACTTAGAAATTGATCAGTTTGCTCGTTATGCTGCAAAATTTTCTGATTTTAAAATGAAAGATAAATAAGCTAAAAGTTACTCATAGTTTTTAGAATTTTAGACTTTATAATCTTATACGTATTGATTCATTTTCTGGTAGAATTTGGTTATGATAAAAGAACTGCATAAAAAATCGCACCTCTTGATTGTTGAAGCGCGTTTTTATGAGGGGATTTCTGATGCACTTTTGAAAGGTGCAGTGAATGCTTTGCAAAGAGCTGAAGCAAGCTATGATGTTGTAACGGTTCCAGGAGCATTAGAAATACCAAGCGCAATAGCTTTTGCCGAAAAAAGTAATAAGGTATTTTACGATGGTTATGTAGCACTTGGTTGTATTATTCGGGGTGAAACATATCATTTTGAAATTGTTGCCAATGATTCTTGCCGCGCTTTGATGGATTTAACTGTTCATAAACAGTTGGCTATTGGAAATGGTATTTTGACTGTTGAAAATGAAAAACAAGCATGGACGCGTGCGAGGCAGGATGAAAAAAATAAAGGTGGTTTTGCCGCTCAAGCTGCTTTATGTATGGTCGCTCTAAAAAAGAGATTTGGAGATAATCAGTAAATATGCCTGATAAGAAAAGAAGAGATTCTCCCCGTTTAGCGAATAAACGTGGAGCAGCAAGACTTGCTGCAGTTCAAGCACTTTATCAAATGGATATAGTCGGTTCTGGTGTTATGGAAACTGCTGCTGAATATGAGGCTTATCGTCTAGGAAAAGATATTGATGGAGATCAGTATCTTGATGCTGATTATCAGTGGTTTTTGGCTATTATAACTGGTGTTGTAAAGAATCAAAAGCAACTTGATCCCATGCTTCATCAGCAGCTTTCTGCAGAGTGGTCACTTTCACGTCTTGATTCTATATTACGCGCAATTTTGCGTGCGGGTTTGTGGGAGTTGATTAATCGCCAAGACGTACCTGTTGCTGTTGTTATGGATGAATATGTAGATATAGCAAAGGCATTTTTTGAAGGCGATGAGCCAAAACTTGTCAACGCAGTTCTTGATGGCATGGCAAAAAAAGTTCGCACTTAAAAGATGTATACAACCCTGATGTTATCAGGGTTGTATACAGATTGTCATAACTTAATTATGGATAGGTAAATCGGCTGGGCCTTTTATAATTTGAATTAAAAAAGGCTGCTCTTTTGTCGCTGTTGGTGTGGTTTGTGTAATAAAATCAAAAATTTGACCGTCTTTTAGACCATAATTGGCTACCTTAGTAACCTGATCATTTTTGTTGAAGTAAATAGCCAAAACTTTACGATCAATAATTTTTGTTTTCATAAATTGCATCCCACGGTAGCGCGTTTGTGAGATATAATAAAAGACCTCATTGTCATATTTTGTTTTAAGCGAGGGCGTTCCTAGCGTGAGCAAAACTTGCTCTTGGCTTGATCCAATGGTAATGGAGTTAAGAGCATTTTTATCAAGAACGTAACCTTCTTGATAAATTTGGCTTGTCCCTGAGGAATCAAGAATACTACAACCCGCAATTGCTATCATGCTTGCTATTGACAGACCAATCCATAATTTACGTTTGATCACGTCCACTCTCTGGGGTATTTGAAACAATGGTATCTCCCTTTTATATTTAGATATATTACAAGTACATTTAGACATATTACAAGAAAGTAACCTCAAGTTTTTTCTCATTTTAGCTTCATCTACCGTAGCTTACATTGAGTTTCCCTGTTATAAGGCGAATTATGCCATACAGAGTTTCTTTAGAAAAGAAAAAAATGAATGAAATGTGTTTTGGCTCAATAGAAGCGCAATATATTTTTTCCTATTCGGGAGTTGCCAATGAATGTTCAAAATATTCCTCAAATGACATTTGCCTTGGCTTATCCAGTATTAGTACGCTCTCTTCCTGCAAAAGGCATAAGGGTTCATATTTGTGCAAACCAGCGAGAATGTGCGCATTTAGCTAAAAATCATGCTCTCGTTGAAGTAAAATCTTGTGAGGGAAAATTTCATATTTTTCCGTGGAAAAAACATGGGGTACGTATAAAAGGACTATTGCAGGCACGTATAATGCAATTATGTGTTGTCACTTTAGAGCCACTAGAGAATATTATCCACGAAAAGATTGAGGTCGTTTTTGTTCCTGAAGATTCAAATTTATTGAAACCTAACATATTGGAGGATACAGGGGAATTGTTTCTAGATGCGGAGGGGCAAGATATGCCAGAAGTGTTTTATGGCGATAAAATTGATATCGGAGCTATCATGGAAGAATTTTTTGAGTTGTCCATTAATCATTATCCACGCAAAGAGGGGGTCAAGATGTGTGTGGTTGAAAATGAAGAAAAATCTGAACAAAAATCATCGCCATTTGCTGTTTTGAAAGATTGGAAATGATTGTAAAAACTAAAAACATAAAAAAGTTATCTGTTGTATATTAGTATAAAAACGTTATTTTTTGCGGAGCTATTTTTGCCGGCTATTTTTTTGTTGTTCCAATAGTCAAAAATTGTGATAGGCATTTGAGATGCGTAAATGAGATGTGGGATAGACAAGCGTGATTAGAATTTCTGTGGATGTCATGGGCGGTGATTATGGTCCAGAAGCAACTATTGCAGGAGCAGCAATTGCACAAAAACATTTGCCAGATGTTTATTTTCTGTTTTATGGGATAGAAGAAATTGTTGAGCCAGTTTTAAAAAAATACCCTTGTTTGGCCTCTGTGTCACAGTTCTATCCTACAGAAAGTTATACGCGTATGGATGAGAAACCAAGTCAGGCACTTCGCAATGGACGTGGTAAATCATCCATGTGGCATGCAATCGAAGCGGTGAAAAATGGCAAAGCTGATGCTTGTATTTCTGCCGGCAATACTGGTGCGCTTATGGCAATGTCTTATTTTTGTTTAAAAATGATGGCGGAAGCTGAGCGTCCAGGAATTGCAGGTATTTGGCCAACACTGCGTAGTGAGAGTATTGTCTTGGATATTGGAGCCACAATTGGTGCATCTGCTAGCCAATTGGTTGATTTGGCGGTTATGGGAGCTGGTATGTTTCGTGCTCTATATCATACCGAGAAACCAACCGTTGGGCTTTTAAATGTGGGGGTTGAAGAGGTAAAAGGCCTTCATGAAATTAAAAAAGCTGGAATGATATTGCGTGATGTGCAATTAGAGGGGTTAGAGTATAAAGGATTTGTTGAAGGCAATGATATTGGAAAGGGAACAGTAGATGTTGTTGTAACAGAAGGGTTTTCTGGTAATATTGCCTTGAAAACAGCAGAGGGAACTGCGCGACAAATAGCAGAGATCTTAAGCTGTGCATTGCGGAGTTCTTTTTTAGCATCTCTTGGTTACTTTTTATCGCGGGGCGCTTTTCGTACACTGAAGAATAAAATGGATCCTGATAGGGTGAATGGTGGTGTGCTTTTAGGTTTGAATGGTGTTGTCATAAAAAGTCATGGTAGCGCTAATGCTAAAGGTTTTGCCTCTGCTATCCGTGTTGGTTATGAGATGGTCCATAACGAACTGTTGAAAAAAATAACTGCTGATTTACGATGGTTTCATGAGAATAAAGAAACACTTTTTGATCAAGAAAATGAAGTGATAATGAACGGGGGAGATTATGATAAGCTTTTATAATACAATGAAAAAGTATCAAGAAAAGGTTAGGGACGAATGATTCGATCCATTGTGTGTGGTGTAGGAAGTGCCTTACCTCAAAAGAGTTTATCAAATGATGAGATTGCGCAATTTGTTGAAACATCAAATGCATGGATTGTTCAGCGTACGGGAATACGTCAACGTTATCTTGCCAATGAAAATGAAACAACTGTTTCTTTAGGCGTTGAAGCTGCGCGAGCAGCACTTATCAATGCTGGTTTAACAATAAAAGACATTGATTGTATTATTTTAGCAACTTCAACCCCGAATCGTACCTTTCCTGCTTCGGCTGTTGAAATTCAGCATGCCTTGGGAATGCGTCATGGATTTGCTTTTGATATTCAAGCTGTTTGCTCCGGTTTTATTTTTGCTTTAACAACAGGAGATGCTTATTTACGCTGCGGAGCTGCCAAAAGAATTTTAGTTATCGGATCTGATACATTTTCTCGAATTTTAGATTGGAAAGATCGCACGACATGTGTTTTATTTGGTGATGGTGCAGGTGCTGCTATTTTGGAAGCATATAAATGTGAGGAGGGGAGTGCTTTTGATCGTGGCATATTGTCTACGAGATTACGCTCTGATGGTGCGTATATGGATAAGCTGTATGTTGATGGTGGTCCTTCAACAACACAAACAACAGGTCATTTGCGCATGGAAGGGCGAGAAGTTTTTAAATATGCAGTGGGTATGATAACGGATGTGGTGGATGATTGTTTTGCGGCGGCAGGTGTGGAATCTTCACAATTAGATTGGTTTGTACCTCATCAAGCCAATAAGCGTATTATTGAAGCATCAGCTAAAAAATTGGGAATGACCATAGATAAAGTGGTGATTACCGTTGATCAACACGGTAATACATCCGCAGCATCGGTGCCACTGGCTTTAACAACGGCAATTGATGATGGAAGAATTAAAAAAGGAGATCTCATCATGTTAGAAGCTATGGGGGGTGGGTTTACATGGGGAGCAATTCTTATTCGTTGGTAAATTATAGTCGCTTGACCATATTTGAATAAAACGTATAAGTCACTTTGTAATTTTTAATATTTGAAATAGGTGGTTATAATGACAAGTAAGACAGTAACGCGTGCAGATTTAGCGAGCGTAGTGTGTAGAAGGGTGGGCTTGTCACACACTGAATCAGCAGCTTTGGTTGAATTGGTTCTAGATGAAATTTGCAATTCATTGGTAAGAGGTGAGGCAGTTAAATTATCTTCTTTTGCAACCTTTCAAGTTCGCAGTAAAAATGAACGCGTTGGACGCAATCCGAAAACTGGTATTGAAGCTCCTATCTCTCCGCGACGTGTGGTGACATTTAAGGCTGCAAATGTACTTAAACAAAGAATCCTTGATTCGCATCGTGCAAGACAACCAAGCAAAAATAATATCGCATAACTAAATGCTATTACAATATTTAATATTTGTTAAAAAAACTGTATAAAATCGAGTTCTGCGTTTTTGTTAAAAAAGGCTTTTTAGTTTAAATGTCATCAAGTGTAGTCCTATTTTTGACTAATCTTGTTGAGAGATTAAGAATTGATTGAGTCTTTCATGAAATCATTCGTAATGTTTTAGATAAGGTGTTGCAAAATGGATAAGAGCTCCGATGCTTTTCGCACAATTAGCGAAGTGGCTGAGTTGTTGGAGCTTCCTCAGCATGTGTTAAGATTCTGGGAAACACGTTTTAGGCAGATTAAACCAATGAAACGTGGAGGGGGACGGCGCTATTATCGTCCTGCTGATGTTGACTTGCTCAATGGTATTAAACAGTTACTCTATGATCAGGGTTATACGATAAAAGGTGTACAGCGCCTTTTAAAGGAAAATGGTGTTGCTTTTGTTACTGCATTAGTAAATGGAAATCTTGATGCTATGAGTGTTGTAATAGAAAAAAAACATGCGGGACAAACTTCTGAAACTAGCAACAATAAGTCTAAAAAGTCTTCTTTTGGGCTTTTAGGTTTTATGAAGAATGAAGGCGAAGCATCGATAGGTTCTGTTAATGCGTACAAAGATAAAACTGACAAAGCATTATTGCAAGAAATACTGTTTGAATTGATTGAATGCAAACGTGTACTTGATAGAGCACGATAACGGCACTTCTTTCTCTTTATGCTTTCTGCTATCTTTTAGTGTTATTTAGGCATTTATTAAACGACGCAAATCTGGTGGTGTTGCTTCATCTGTGAGGCGCTTCATTGCTTCTTCTATAGATAAAAGAGTTTGTTCTGTGCTTCCTAAGCGACGCATGTTGACGCTATTCGTTTCAGATTCGCGTTTTCCACAAACCAAAATCACAGGAACTTTTTGTAAAGAATGTTCACGTATTTTATAGTTAATTTTTTCATTACGAAGGTCTGATGTTGCAGAAAGTCCAATAGCTTTAAGTCTTGCTGTGATTTTTTGTGCATATTCATTTGCTTCTGATGTGATTGTTGCCACAACGATTTGTTCAGGTGCAAGCCACAGAGGTATATGTCCAGCAAAATTTTCGATCAATATACCAAGAAAACGTTCCATTGAGCCAAAAATAGCTCGATGAATCATAACAGGTTGATGCTTTTCTGAATCTTTATCAATATAAAATGCTCCAAAACGTTCAGGAAGATTAAAGTCTATTTGTGTGGTGCCACATTGCCATTCACGACCGATAGCGTCCTTTAATGTATATTCAAATTTGGGACCGTAAAATGCACCTTCGCCTGGTAAGATGCTTGTTTTGATTTGTCCTGCAAATTTTGTTTCAATTGTTTGAAGAACGGATTTCATGATACTCTCCGCATGATCCCACAATGCGTCAGAACCAACCCGTTTTTCAGGGCGTGTAGAAAGCTTAAGGCTAATTTCTTTAAAACCAAAATCAGCATAAGTTGATAAGATTAAATCATTAATACTGAGGCACTCATCAGCAAGTTGCTCATTTGTACAAAAAATATGCGCATCATCTTGTGTAAAGCAGCGCACACGCATAAGTCCATGGAGAGAGCCTGAAGGTTCATAACGATGAACAACACCAAATTCAGCAAGTCTGATAGGCAAATCGCGGTAAGACTTTAAACCATGTTTAAAAATTTGTACGTGACCAGGACAATTCATTGGTTTGAGAGCATAAATAGACTCATTATCCCAATCCTCAGCGGCTGGAATCACTTTGAACATATTTTCTTTATACCATCCCCAATGACCAGATATTTCCCAAAGTGATCTATCGAGAACCTGTGGTGCATTCACTTCAGCATATTGATGATCATCAAGACGTCTTCGCATATAGTTGATCAAATTCTGGAACATTTTCCAGCCTTTTTTGTGCCAAAAAATCATGCCCGGTCCTTCTTCTTGAAAATGAAATAAGTCCATTTCACGTCCCAAGCGGCGATGATCACGTTTTTCAGCTTCTTCTAGCATGTGGAGGTAGGCTTTTAAGTCATTTTCGTTGGCAAATGCCGTGCCATAAATTCTCGTTAGCATTGGATTATTGGCATCCCCACGCCAATAAGCACCTGCAACTTTCATCAATTTAAAGGCATTGCCAATTTGTCCAGTAGATTGCATGTGTGGTCCACGGCAAAGATCAAACCAATCACCTTGATAGTAGATTTTTAAATCTTGATTTGCAGGAATGCCATCGATAAGCTCAACTTTATAGAGTTCGCCTTTCTCAGAAAAAATCTCGCGCGCCTTCTCACGAGACCAAATTTCTTTTCTAAAAGGTTTATTCCGTTGGATAATTTCACGCATTTTCTTTTCAATGACGGTGAGATCCTCCAATGTAAAAGGCTGCTCGCGTGCAAAATCATAATAAAAACCATTTTCAATAACAGGACCAATAGTCACTTGTGTTTCAGGAAAAAGCTCTTGTACTGCTTCAGCTAAAACATGTGCACAATCATGACGTATGAGTTCAAGAGCACGGGGATCTTCTCGAGTAATAATTTCTATTTGACCTGTTTGTTCCAGTGGATCCGATAAATCTCGAGTGATTCCATTAAGGCTATAGGCGACTGCTTTTTTTGCAAGTGATTTAGAAATGGATTCTGCTAATTCTAGGCCTGTCATTTCGGTGGGATAATTACGTTTTGAACCATCAGGAAAAGAAAGAGAAACAGAGCAAGACATAAAATACCCCTTTAAGCCAATTCCGCCAACGATTGCGGATGGTTTTGTAAAAAATGAGTCATCATTTATTAAAATCTATAGCCTATTTTTTATCAATACGTATAAAAAAAGAAAAGAATTATTTATTGTGTTTTTTATAAATTTTCCAGTAACGCCAAGGTTTATAAAAACAATAAGGTCCTTCAAGAGAGCTAGGAACTGGATCAAATCCATAGGTTCCAAATGGACCACAACGTATAAGACGAAAAAGCCCCATCCACGCACCAACCCATAGCCCATGGCGTGCGATTGCTTCATACGTGTATTCTGAACAGGTTGGTGCGTGACGGCACTGATTTCCTATGAGACTGGAAAGTGTTATTTGATAGAAACGTATCAAGAAAATACCCAACAATCGCCCCGGTGTTTTCTTCCAAGGGCCCGTATAATTTCGCTTTTGTTTCCTTTTTTGTTGAGGCTGTAATTTGAGCATTTATTTTTCTTCAATTTGTTTAAGACAATCCACAATAGCATCAAAGGGAAGCATTGTTGAGGCATGACGTACTTTATAGTCTTTAAGAGGCTGCAAACAAGAAAAGGCTTCAAAGGGTGCTGGAGGAGGGGGACCATCTTGGGTTAGCATATAATCGATAATTTGATGTAACATTTTCAGATTTTGTGTTGTTTGTCCTATGACATGAGATGCTAAGAGCGAAGCTGAAGCTTGGCCTAACACACATGCATGCACTTCATGAGCAAAATCGATAACGATATCATTTGCTACTTTTAAATCTACAGTGATTGTTGAACCGCAAAGGCGCGCGCACTTTCTTGACGTTGCATCCGGATTGTAAAGACGACCAATTCTACTTATATGTGCAGCATGTTTAAGTATTTCATCACTATAGATATTGTCAATCATGCGCTATTACCAAAATGTTTGAGGGGTCGTGATTGTTTAAGCTTTTCATTCGCTTATATAGAGATTATACAAAATGAAATAGATAGATAGCAAATGCTTTGTGTAAGGTAAGCTTGGAGTTTTTAAATGCATAATGTTGTTAAAGGAGGTACGAGAGAGCT
Organism: Bartonella sp. ML70XJBT.G; assembly: GCF_028618575.1. Taxonomy (GTDB): domain Bacteria; phylum Pseudomonadota; class Alphaproteobacteria; order Rhizobiales; family Rhizobiaceae; genus Bartonella. The sequence continues at coordinate 96,030 of NZ_JAQITA010000009.1, forward strand.
ATTTTTATCTGAAGAGAAGCGTCCAAGCTTTGAAGAGGTGGAAGAAGCGATTCGTACATTGCTCTTGTGGATAGGAGAAAATCCAAATCGAGAAGGACTTTTAGATACTCCAAGACGTGTCGCTAAAGCGTATCGCGAACTTTTTATGGGTTATAGCAAATCGGTTGAAGAAATTTTAGATACAGTTTTTGAAGAAGTTTCAGGATACAATGAGGCAATAATCGTAAAGAACATCCCTTTTTATTCGCATTGTGAGCACCATATGATCCCAATTGTTGGAAAAGCTCATATCGGCTATCTTCCTGATAAAAAGGTTGTTGGACTTTCAAAAATTGCGCGTGTTGTAGATATTTTTTCTCGTCGTTTACAGACCCAAGAATCTATGACAGCTCAAATAGCGGATGCTTTAGCGCTGCATCTGCAACCACATGGTGTTGCGGTATTGATTGAGGCTGAGCACATGTGCATGGCCATGCGAGGAATTCAAAAGCAAGGGGCAACAACGATTACCACATGTTTTCGTGGTTGTTATGAAGATGATCAAGCTATACAGGCTCACTTCATCATGATGATTCAAAGATCACAGTAAAGCCTCTATTTTCGTGATTTATCTTCTACTATAAACTGTTTGAGTAAAATAAATTATGGGAAAGTGAAAATAGGCTTGTACCTTGCTTTGTGATTTGTTAAAGCCAGAAAACTGAAATATTTTTCTTCACCATGTGCGGTCGTGGCGGAATTGGTAGACGCGCAGCGTTGAGGTCGCTGTGGGGCAACCCGTGGAAGTTCGAGTCTTCTCGACCGCACCACTTATAGATTCTCTACAATATCACTTGATGTCGCTGTTTGTCTCATTTCATTTATAAGTGATTGTTTTTATTTCCTTAATTGTTTTTTACATACGATTTTGATATCTGATGAAACCACCGAAAGCGCAATTCAAAAGGTGGTTCAAAAGGTGGTTTGAAAAGTGACTAGGAAAACAAGAACACGTGATAGATTATCTGCTTTATCTGTAAAAAATTTGCCTAAAGGCAAATATGCAGATGGAGCTGGATTATGGCTTATTAAAACAGCACAGAATCAAGGACGTTGGGTTTTTCGATTCGATTTCAATAAAAAACGTCGTGAAATGGGGTTAGGCTCTTGTAGTGTTGTATCTTTGAAAGAAGCAAGACTTAAGGCTACCTCTTGCCGTGATCTTTTAAACCAAGGGATTGACCCGATTCGTAAAAGGCAAAATGAAAAGTTACGACAGGTTGTTGATAGTATTTCTTTACGAGAAATTGTTTTAAGCGCCTTTGAAGCCAAAAAAAGCGAATTGAAAAATGAAGGAACAGCCGCAAGGTGGTTAACACCTCTTACATTGCATGTTTTCCCAAAGCTTGGAGATATAGCAATTACTGAATTGACGCAGATTGATATAAAAGAGTGTTTATCACCTATTTGGAAAACAAAAAATGAAACAGCGAGCAAGGCTTTATCGCGTTTAAATATTGCTATAAAACATGCAGTGGCACGCGGTATAGATGTAGATATGCAATTGGTACCAAAAGCAAAAGCTTTATTGGGAAAATTTATTCAAAATGTTCAAAATATTCCGGCTATGCCCTGGAAAGAAGTTCCTCATTTTTATCAATCT